>JBJEPI010000029.1:8866-62148 GCA_051881175.1 Eubacterium sp. | reverse complement strand
CTCACTTTATCGTGAATCCCGGATTTTCATTTCGGCTGTTTTTTTACAGCCCCTTACAATTATTCTATTTTACCCATTGCGTCAAGGGGATTGATTGTTTTTCCGTCAAGCTTTGCTTCTAAATGAAGATGGGTTCCCTGGCTTGATTCCACGGAAATTTTGCCAAGGGTGCCGATTTTGTTGCCGATATTAACATAGCTTCCCTTTTTAACAGATACGCTGTCCAAGCCGCAATATTTAACAACCAGCTTTCCGCCGTGGTCAATTTCAACCACATTTCCATACATATTGTCGGTATAAACATTTAAAACCAAGCCATCGTTAATTGCCACAACCTCGTCGCCTGCTTCGCCGGAGAAGTCAACCGCCGCATGGGCACGATAGTCGCCCATTGTTTCATCATACACAAGCTCCTCGCTGTATCCCTTTTCCACTGCTTCGGTAAGGGGATATTTGTAAAAGCTTTTGTACGGAGTATTATTTTCTCCCTGCTGCATAGTAGTGTCTTCCTGCTTTTTTGTGGTAGACTGTTGAATTGTGGTGGCAGCCTTAGTAGTCGGTTGGGTTTCCTTAACAGTTACCGCACGGTTTACCTGAGTTGTGGTTTCGTTAATTGTTGTGGCCTCATTTACCGTATCGTTTTCAGCACTTGTATTGGTTGAAAAATAAACTATAAGTCCTAAAGCAATTATGCAAAGGCACAACACGGAAAACAGCGCCTTAATATTTTTGTTTTCGTTTTTATTTGATTTTGAAGACATAAAGAACACCTCGGTACTTATTATGCACCGAGGTGTTTAGTTTTATTCATTTGTTATTGATTGTTGTAAAAGTTCAAGGGTTTCACGAACGGTATCAATTGCATTTCCGTTTAAAATTTGAACGGAAATAAATGATTTTTTACCTGTGCTCAGCTTTGATCTGCCCCGCATATTTGAATTCAGGGCAACTAAATATTCAACCTTAACATCATCAAGATAGAAATTAACCGCCGTGCCCCTTTGTTTAATTTCGGTAATGCCGAGATTCATGGCAGTATTTCGCATTAATGCAATCTCAACAAGTCCGTATACCGGTGCCGGAGGAACGCCGAAACGGTCGGTAAGCTCATCGTAAACATCATTTGCGTCAGCATCGGAGCGAATATTGGCAATGGTTTTATACATTGAAAGTCTAACAGGTGTAGATGAAATATATTCGTTTGGAATACTTGCGTCAACAGGTAGGTCAATAAGACATTCCCTGTCTCGCTCTTCAGGCTTGCGTTCGCCCTTTTCCTCCTGAACAGCCTCGTCAAGAAGCTTTAAATACATATCATAACCCACAGTCTCCATGTGACCGTGCTGACGGTTTCCCAAAAGCGAACCTGCGCCGCGAATTTCCAAATCACGCATTGCAATTTTAAAGCCTGAACCGAACTCGGTATATTCTCTAATAGCTTCAAGCCGCTTTGTTGCAATCTCCGACAGCTCCTTGCCCCTAACAAAGGTAAAATATGCATACCCTCTACGGGAGGAACGGCCCACTCTGCCTCTTATTTGGTGCAATTGAGCCAGGCCCATTTTATCGGCATTTTCAATGATTAATGTGTTAACATTTGAAACGTCAACGCCTGTTTCAATAATTGTTGTGCAAACAAGAATATCTATTTCACCTGAAATAAGCTTTTGCCAAACCTCGGATAGCTGTTCTTCACTCATTCTTCCGTGAGCAACGCCTACGGTTGCCTCCGGAATAGCTTTTTTAATTTGAACAGCCACATGGTCTATTGTGTCAATATTATTGTGAAGATAATAGCACTGACCTCCTCTGGCAAGCTCCTTTTCCATGGCCTCAACCAAAATACCGAAATCGTATTCCAAAACATAGGTTTGAACCGGTCTTCTGTCGCCGGGAGCTTCTTCAAGCAACGACATATCGCGAATTCCGCTCATTGCCATATTTAATGTACGGGGAATAGGTGTAGCCGAAAGAGTTAAAACATCAACTCTTGGGAATTTTTCTTTAATTTTTTCCTTTTGGGCAACACCGAAGCGTTGCTCCTCATCAACCACAAGAAGACCTAAATCCTTGAATTTGATATCCTTGCTGATAATACGATGGGTGCCTATTAAAAGGTCAACCTTTCCGTCGGCTAAGTCCCCGAGCACCTGCTTTTGCTTTGTGGGAGACACAAATCTTGAAAGCATTTCTATTCTAACGGGATATGCCTCCATGCGCTTTACGGCCGTTTGAAAATGCTGCATTGCAAGCACGGTGGTTGGAACTAAAATTGCACATTGCTTGCCGTCCCCTATACACTTAAAGCAGGCTCTTAAGGCAACCTCTGTTTTGCCGAATCCGACATCACCGCACAAGAGCCTATCCATTGGAGCGCTTTTTTCCATATCGCCTTTAATTTCATCGGCGCAACGAAGCTGATCCTCCGTTTCCTCATATTCAAACCTAAGTTCAAAATCCCGCTGAAGGTCGGTATCCTCGCTAAAAGCATAACCCTGAGTGCTCATACGCTTTGCATAAAGTGCAATAAGCTCCTTTGCCATATCCTGAACACTTGCCCGAACCTTTGCCTTTGCTCTTTGCCAATCCCCCGAACCAAGACGGCTTATTTTTACTCGGCTTGTATCATCATGAGGGCCGATATATTTTGAAACCAAAT
This sequence comes from Eubacterium sp., assembly GCA_051881175.1. Classification (GTDB taxonomy): domain Bacteria; phylum Bacillota; class Clostridia; order Oscillospirales; family Acutalibacteraceae; genus Eubacterium_R. Next base: position 59,489 of record JBJEPI010000029.1, on the reverse strand, counting down.
CAAGCTGTGTAACGGGAACATAAAGCGTGTCGCCCTTGGCATAACTGATTTTGATATAATCCTTATGAACATCGTTAATATCAAGAGCGTGAATGCCCTCAAAAATGCCTATGCCATGAACGTTGTGAACTATATAATCCCCCACCGTAAGCTCGTCAAGAGAATGAATTGCGTCCTTTGATGAGGACCTTTTGTGTTTTTTCTTGGTTTGTTCAAGCTTGGTATGAGTCATTACTGCAAGCTTGCAGCTGCTTAACTGAAATCCTGCTGATAAGGTTCCCGTTAAAACCGTAACCTTGCCCTTTATTAGCGCTGACGGCCTTTTTTCACAAAACACAGCGTCATATCCCATATCGCAAATATCATTGGCAAGTGCTCTGCCTGCCCTTGCCGTACCTGCCATAATAACAACGCTGTATCCCGTTTTCAAAAGGGGAAAAAGCTCTTCCTTAAGCTGAGTCAGTGTCCCGCTCCAAGCGTTAAAGCTTTGGCAAACAAAATTAGTAAGGGAGCGAACAGGAGTATCAAAGCTTCCCCTTGGCAACGAATCAAGATAAATGGCATTATTGCTTTCATACTGACTGCACAGCTCATCAAAATTCAGCATAAATTTGTCAATGCCCTTGCAAAGACTGCCGTCATCTAAAAGCCATTTTGTTTCCTCGTTCATAAGCTTAAGCTGATTGTTAAGTCTTTCCTTAACCTTTGAGCTTTCGCACACAAACAGTATATCCTGAACATAGTCAAAAATACCCTTTGAATTATATGCAAGGGGTAAATATTTATCATTGCAACGCAGGCCAATGCCCTGTTTTAGCTTTTCGCTGTCGTCATAAAGCTTTTCTCTTGCCTTAATAGCCTTGCCTTTTAGGGTTGAGGCAAGGGCGTCAATTTTTTCAGCCTGCTCACTTTTTGAGTTAAACAAAACCTCTGTTGCCGGTATAATTTGTATTTCGTCAACCATATCGCTTCGTCGCTGGGTAGCAATGTCAAAGCTTGTAATTGAATCAACTGTATCGCCCCAAAGCTCGATTCTTACAGGCTCGTCACTGCCGGGAGAAAAAATATCAATCAAGCCTCCGCGAACTGCAAACTGACTTGTACCCTCAACCTGATCAAAGCGATAGTATCCTGCCTTAACCAAGCGTTCTGTGATGTTTTCCAAGCTTATTTCGTCGCCGGCAGAGATTTTAAAGCTTCGATCCTTTAATGCCTCGGGTGGCATGGTAAGCTGACATGCCGCGGCGACGGACATAACCACGGCACTGTAATCACCGCTGATGATTTTTGACAAAACACCCAGCCTGATTTGCTCGTATTCACGGCTGATTCCTTCAACCTCTAAGAAGGTAAACTCTCTTTTTGGGTACAACAAAACACCCTTCTGGAATTGAGAAAGGTTTTCATAAAAGCGTACCGCACTTGCCTCATCAGGCACAATTACAAATGCTTTTTTATTAAATTTTTCGCACAAGGAATGAATTGTATGAACCTTGTTAATATCCGGTAGTCCCACCGCTCCCACAGGAGAGTTTAGGCTGTCAATACCGTTACAAAGCTCCATATACTCCTTGCTCTGTTCATATATCTTTGAAAAGCAACTCATATTATCCCTGTCAGCTGTTGTATAAATTCATAGCCTTATCTATTTCATCATTAGCAATCAGACCTGCGGCTTTAACGGCATTTTCAAGAGCCGAGGATAAATCATCCTTTTGCTCCTTTGGAAACTCACCCAGCACCCAATCAACTAAATCGTAATTTGCGTTTGGCTTTTTTCCGACACCAATCTTAACCCTTGGAAAATTTTCCGATCCAAGGCAGTTAATTATGCTTTTAATACCGTTATGTCCTCCGGCACTGCCCTTTCTGCGAACACGGGTTTTGCCGACATCAAGACTTATGTCATCATAAATAATTATGATATTTTCATCGGGAATATTATAGTAGCAGGCGGCCTCGTAAATTGCCTCGCCGGAATTATTCATCATTGTTTGAGGCTTCATTAAAAGGCAACGCTTTCCGTCAACAATTTCGTCGGCAATCAAAGAATGAAACTTTAGCTTTTTAATTTCAAATCCCTCACGCTTAGCCAGCATATCCATTGCCATAAAGCCTGCGTTATGCCTTGTGTTGGCATATCTGCTTCCGGGATTGCCGAGGCCGGCGATTATATATTCTATTTTTCCTCTTTTGAATGCATTAAACATTTTCTTCTTCCTCAATATTGTTATAAACGATTTTTATTTTGTCGGCACGTTTTCCGTCCACGCTTTCAACTGTTACCGACAATCTGTCATATTCAAAGCTATCGCCGATTTCGGGAATTTTATCGGTATTTTCCATAACCCAACCGTTTACGGTTGTAATCTCTGAATTTTCATTTTCGGGAATATCAAAATATTCAAAAAGCTTATCAATTGACGCAGAGCCGTCTACTAAGTATTCATTGTCGCCTGTTTGCTCAATATCAATTTGAACCTCGTCATGCTCATCCCAAATCTCGCCCACAAGCTCTTCAATAATGTCCTCAAGGGTTACAATTCCCTCGGTTCCGCCGAATTCGTCAACAACAACGGCAAGGTGGGTTTTACTTTTTTGCAATATTCTAAGCACCCTTGAGATTTTTGCATCCGGGCTTACTGTCGGAGCAGGCTTAATAATGGTTCTCAATGATTTTAAGCCACGCTTATATATCTCTTCAAAATCCTGATAGTGAATAATTCCCACAATATGGTCAATATCACCTATATATACGGGTAAACGGGAATATCTTGATTCCTTAAATATCTTTTCAATATCGCTTAGCTTCCAATACTTTTCAACGGCTTCAACATCAACTCTCGGCGTTAATATGTCGCTGATATATACATCGTCAAACTCAATTGACGAGCGGATAAGCTCGCTTTCGTTTTCGTCAATTTCTCCGCCTGTATGAGCCTCGTCAACATAGGTTTTCAGTTCTTCTTCCGTAACGGTATCAAACTTTCCCAAGCCGAAAAGCTTGTTTAAAACCTGCTTCCAACCCCTGAAAACAAGATTTAAAGGATAGAATACAAACACAAAAAACTTTACAATGGGAGCAATGATTACCGCATAGCTCTCTGCCTTTTCCTTGGCTATGGTTTTTGGAGTAATTTCGCCGAAAATCAGAACCACAATTGTCATTACTATTGTTGAAACAGTGGCACCAAGGTCACTGTTGTCCCCTAAAATTCCGGTAAAAAATAAGGTTGCAATGGAGGTTGAGGCTATGTTTACTATATTATTTCCTATAAGTATGGTTGATAACACCATATCATAATCGGCAGAAAGGCTCAAAGCTCTTTCTATTCTGTTTGAATTAGTGTCATTTTCCATGGCCTTTAGCTTAACGCGGTTTAAGGATGAAAAAGCCGTTTCTGCCGAAGAAAAAAACGCAGAAAATGCCACCAAAATAACCATTACTACCAATAGACTTGTGTTCATAAGTCCTCCTGTTTTATTATCTGTAAAATGCATACAAAGGGCATACCAAACAGGTATGCCCCCTCAAATCAAAATATTAATCATTCTTCAGTCTTTTCAAACTCGTTAAAATCTCTTTCCTCGTCTGTTTTCTCGTAATTGTACATATTCTCGTCCTTAACGTGCTTAGCAAGATATTCGTTACGATCAAACAGTTCGTCAGCCTTAACCTTCCAGGCCTTTGCCGCATCAATTGTCTTATCAAACAAAGCGTTTGCAGACTCGGGATGCTGCATCTCAGTTGAATATGCACCGGTTTCGGCTACCATTTTGCTGATAGCACCCGGATTGTCAAGAACAGGACATGGACGGAGCATATTGTTATTGAATGGCTGATTTTTCTTGTAAGCCATAAACAACGGGCTTTGAAGAGCCTCAAGAACTGAATGTTCCTTAATATTAACATTTGAATAGTGAACAAAAGCACAAGGCTCGCAATCACCGTTTGAGTTAATGTGGAAATAGTGACGGCCGCCGGCAATACAGCCCTGAACATACTCACCGTCATTCCAGAAATCAAGAGCAAATATTGCCTTTGTCTTTCTCCACTCGTGCATTTTTTTGTACATAAGCGCTCTTTGCTCAGGTGAAACCATAAGCTCCGTTACTGCACCGTTTCCTGTTGGCATATAGGTAAAGAACCAAGCAAATTTTACACCCTGTTCAATAAGCCAATCCATATACTCGTCAGAAGCGAGTACTTCGGTATTCTTACTTGTATAGCAAAGTGAAGCACCGAACGGAACACCTCTGTCTCTAAGACGCTTCATTGCGGCAGTGCATTTTTGGAATGTACCCTCTCCTCGGCGGAAATCATTTTCCTCTTCATATCCCTCAATTGAGAATGCAGGATAGAAATTACCAACCTCTTTGATTTCATCAGCAAAGCTGTCATCAATAAGGGTACCGTTTGTGAAGCTGAGGAATGCACAATCCGGATTTTCACGGCAAAGACGCATTAAGTCAGCCCTTCTTATTGTTGGCTCACCGCCGGTGTAAAGATACATATATGTTCCAAGCTCTTTACCTTGCCTGATGATTCTTGCAAGATCATCGTATAAAAGTGAGCTTTCATGACCGTACTCGGCAGCCCAACAGCCCTTACACTTAAGGTTGCATGCGGCTGTTGGATCCATAAGAATGGCCCAAGGAACATTACATCCGTATTTCTCAATGCTTGCCATACGAATGGAATAGCTGTTAATGGCAATGTTCATAAGCGGCGGGATAAGCTTATTAAGAACCTCCTCATCTGTATCCATTACAAGGCTCTTAATAAATTTCATCCAGTTATTATTAGGATCGTCCATAACCTTATGCAAACCGGCATAGGTGGAACGGTTTACTCTTTTAACATCAGCCTTTTCAACAATATTGAGAATCTTTGGTGCGTTTTTATCAAAATCTTTTCTGGCGAATTTTACAGCCTCTTTAACTGCAAAAGACAGCACTGTTTCTTTAATAGACATATTTTTTCCTCTCATCAATTGGCATATGGCCTCAAACTAAATTTGTGTAATTAAATATAATACTAATATACGAATTTGTCAAGTGAAAATTATCAAATAGACAAACAGTGGAGATATGTGGATTTTTAACCCATTAAAACCTGATTTGGAACTTTAAGCGATAGGTTTTATCCGTTCTGTTTTTATACTTGTCGTTACAGTGAGCGCCCCAGCTGTCATAGCCGCCTACACCCTGCTGACGGGCAATACAGCGAACAACTGTTTTATCATATTCCGGCAGTTCTTTTTTATGCCAAGCGTTTTCTATTTCCTTGGGCAAATAGTGACAAACATTAAGCTCCATAACAGGCTCTGCAACAATGCTGAATATTTTCTTTTCACCCACAATTGTTGCATATCTAACGCCGATTCTGTTTCCGCATTCCTGGGGTTTAAGATAATCAACCCACATATCGTTAACTGTGGTGTTGTAAAGGCCTACCTTTGTGCCGTTGCAACGGTCAATATAGTTTTCATCGGGGCCGTTTCCAAGATATGTTACATTTTCAAAATCCTTTGAAAGCTCAAACAACAGACTTACCTCAGGAATTTCCGGCAGGCTGTCATCAGGGAAAAACTGCATATCAATTTCAATTCCCTTTGATGTAATGGTATAAATTACCTGTGCCTTTGACTCCGGCTGAGTGCAAACGGTTGCTCCGCTTGTTACAACAACCTTTTTGCCGTCATCAAGAATTTTGTAATTCTCAATTGACCATTTGGTGTTGTTGAAAATACCCGGAGTATCGCCGGCGTCTCTCCAGCATCCAAGTCGGCTTCCGGCTCTGCTTCCTCTGTCGTTATCGGTTAAAGCTCTCCAGAAATTAAGGCGCATCGGCTGTTGCAAAAGCTCCTCGCCCCCAACCTTAATTGAATAAAGCTGGTTACGCTCTCTTCTTTCAAATCTAACATTAACGTCATCGCTGACAATTCGTAACGAGCCATAGGTATCGTCAATTAAAAGTTGCTGTTCTTCCTCAAGCTCGTCATAAACATTTTCAAACTCATTGATTATAAACTGTTCCTCGGCAACAATATGACCTGCCTTGCACCAAGGGGTATCCTCTCTCTCCCGAAGCTCAAGATTAAGATAGCACTCTGTGTTTGAAACCTTACCCAGCTCTAAATCAATTACGGCTTTTTCAAAGGGCTCAGCATCAACGGTAATTACGCCGTCCCTAAAGATGCCCTTGTCGGAGCATTGGCACCAGTAAAGCTCGTATTTGTTAAGATTTGTAAACAAAAATTTGTTTTTGATTTCAATAACACCGCGTTCTGCGTCGATAGCCTTGAAATCAACATTTTGATACAGCCTTTTTATCTCGGCAAGCTTTGGTGTTTCGGCTCTGTCGCCAAACAGTAAGCCGTTGCCGCAAAAATGACCGTCGTGGGGGTTTTCGCCAAAATCACCGCCGTATGCAAGATACTCAACGCCGTTTTCGTCGGTGGTCATAATGCTTTGGTCAACCCAATCCCATACAAAGCCCCCCTGCAGGCAGGCATACTTATCCCAAAGTGCCGTGTACTCATCTGTTGAACCGCAGGAATTGCCCATTGCGTGGGTATATTCGCAAAGAATAAAAGGTCTTGTATCTCTGCCTGAAAGGGCATATTCCTCGCACTCCCAAGGCTTGTAATACATCTTTGACTGAACATCGGAAAGATCTCTTTCATCCGGAGCTCTGTGACATTCAAAATGAACAAATCGTGACTTATCCTGTTCCTTAAGCCATTTGTACATTTTCTTTGGTGTCTCACCGCCAAGGGACTCGTTGCCCAATGACCAAGCAACAACACAGGTATGGTTTTTATCCCGTTGATAAAGAGCCTTAATACGCTCCATACAGGCATTTTCCCACTCAGGTCTTGAGGCCGGAAGCTGTGGGCAACCAATAATCTGGGACCAGCCTGTGCCATGGGTTTCCATATTATTTTCATCAATGACGTACAAGCCGTATTCGTCGCAAAGCTCATACCATCTGGGGCAATTTGGATAATGAGATGTACGAACTGCGTTTATATTGTTGCGCTTCATAATTTCAATATCCTGACGCATTACCTCCTCGCTGATATAGCGACCGGTACGGCAGTCAAATTCATGCCTGTTAGTGCCTTTAAAGACTACTCTTTTTCCGTTAATACGGATAATTCCGTCCTTAATTTCAACGGTTCTAAAGCCGATTTTTGCTGATATGTACTCAATCGGAACACCGTTATTCTTAAGAGTAAATACCACAGTGTACAGGTTTGGAGCTTCTGCGCTCCAAGGCTTAACATTTGTGATAATAGACTTCATTTTTGTGATATGGTCTTCATTAGCGTATTGGCTGTCAAGAGCAACAACGGTACCGTCAGCGTCAACAACGCTCATGTCTATGCTCAGTCCTTCATAGGCGCCGTTTGTTTTTAAAACCACATCAAGATATCCGTCATGGAGCATTGAATCAGGCTCTGCGTTTATTGTAAAATCACGGATATATTCCTTTTCCGTGGTATAGATATACACATCTCTGAAAATACCGCCCAGGCGCCACATATCCTGACATTCAAGCCAGCTTCCGGTGCACCAGCGATAAACCTCAACGCCTATAACGTTTGAGCCCTCAACAAGATATTTTGTAATGTCAAATTCACTGCGATTAAAGGTTGATTCACTGTAACCGATTCTCTCTCCGTTGACATACAGATAAAAGGCAGACTCAACACCCTCAAAGCACAGAACAACACGCTTTGAAAGCACTGCCTGACTAACATGAAATCGTTTAATATAGCATCCAACCGGATTGTGCTTTGTAGGGGCATTTGGAGGGCAAATATCCTCCGAACCCTCCCAGGGATAGCGAACATTACAATACTGTGCTTGGTCATAGCCCTGCATTTGCCATGAGCCGGGAACAATCACGCTGTCCCAATTATGAGAATCATAAAGAGGCTGTGCAAAATCCGATGGACGATATGCATAGTTTTTGTAAAGCTTAAACTTCCATTTTCCGTTTAACAGCTTGCATTTTCCGGATTCGTATCTGTTTGCCTTAAGTGCCTGATCATAATTTTCGTAAGGCATAAGAGTTGCGTGCTGGGGCAGTTTGTTTACTGCCACAATTTCCGGATTTGTCTGCCATTCGGTGTATCCGTCGATAAAATTTCTCTCCATAATTATATGCTCCAAAAAATGTAGTGTAGTATAGTTTATCTTCTGTGAATTTTGCCCTCGTGGAAGCCTTCCTGTTTAATGCAAACCTCAACGGATTTGAATAATATCTTCAAATCTAAGCCTATGCTCCAGTTGTCGCAATATTCCTTATCCAGCTTCATTTTTTTCATAATGGAAATATCATCTCGGCCGTTTATCTGCGCCCATCCGGTTAATCCCGGTCTAAAGCGATAAACACCGTATTCAAGCCTTAATCTGTGTGCGCGTATTTCACTTGAAATAAGCGGTCGTGGTCCAACAAAGCTCATATCGCCTTTTAATATGTTCCATAGCTGCGGCAACTCATCAAGGCTTGTCTTTCTAAGAATCTTTCCAAACCTTGTAATATATTGCTCAGGGTTTTCAAGCTCGTTTGTAGCACAGTTTGGGGTGCTGTTTTTCATGGTTTGAAATTTGTATATTTTAAACGGCTTTCCACGCCTTCCCCGTCTTTCATGACTAAAGAAAACCTTGCAATCCGGAGTAAAAAAATTGATAGTGCATATCACTAAAAACAACGGTGACAGTAATATCAACGCAAAAAATGAAACTATTATATCAAAAAGCCTTTTCCATTTGGTGGGGCCGAAATATTTTCTAATAAACTCTTTCATATTCATCCCTATTTCAAACACATTTGCTTTAATGTATAGATAAATTCAATTAGTTAAATCAATATAAAGTGGTATAACCTACGGCATTATACCATATAAAGAACAAAAAAGCAATTTTTTTGCAAAAATAAATAATTATGTTGAAAAAAAACGGCGTGATATATATAATTAAAAAGATAGTCCATATTATTTTTGACGGCAAAGGAGTTAATATTATGAAAAGATTTGTGAGAAGCATTGGTTGTATAATGCTTTGCGCGGCGCTTGCAATTTCATTTGCGGCTTGTTCCAAGAAGCCGAACAAAAGCGAAACATTAAACGGTCTTACAAACGAAATGACGGCAGAAAACGTTACTGCAACCGTTGAAGCAATAGAAAAGGGCTTAAAGGATTTTGATACGGACGTTTTCGACGCCTGTGTAAGCAGTGAAACTCTTGAATATATTATGTCATTTGCAAAAAATCACGAACAGTTTTCTCAGCTTGGAAAGGACATTTTTGCCAATCTTTCCATGGAGATTGTCAATATTGATTTACAGGCAAAAACCGTTACTGTTTCGGTTACCAACAAATATCTCTATACCGCCGCATCCGATTTTACCTACGGCCTTTTGGCTGACGGCAAAATGAATTTGATTTCAAAGCTGGATGACGAGGCTTTCCTTGACAAATCTCTTGCTGAGCTTGAGGAAAAGATTGATTCTGCGGAAATGATTGAGGAGCCTGTGGAGGTAACATTAACAATTACACAAGGCGAGGAATACTTAAAGCTCACCTTTGACGAGGATGCAGAGGCCGCCGTATCCGGCAGGGCATTAACTGCAGTAAAGGACGCAATAGGTTAAAGCCGCAAAATAATTGTTTTATATATAAAATATATAAATTGACAACGGATATCTTTTGTGTTAATATAGTAAAAGCGTAAATTATCCTATGAGGTGAAAATATGGCAAATAAATTTGTAACCGCTATCTTTGGAGACTACTCCAAAAAAGAAGTTAAAAAGCTTCGTAAAACTATCGACAAGATTAACAGTCTTGAAGAAACCTATAAGGAAATGGATGACAAGGAGCTTGCTTCTCAAACCCAAATCTTTAAAGACAGACTTGCAGAGGGAGAAACCCTTGAGGATATTCTTCCCGAGGCATTTGCTGTGTGCCGTGAGGCGGCAGACCGTGTTCTCGGTATGAGACACTTTGATGTTCAGCTTATCGGTGGTATCATTCTCCACCAAGGCAGAATAGCAGAAATGAAAACCGGTGAAGGTAAAACACTTGTTGCTACACTCCCTGCTTACCTTAACGCTCTTACAGGGGAAGGTGTTCACATTGTAACAGTTAACGATTACCTTGCAAAGCGTGACTCCGAGTGGATGGGCAAGCTTTATCGTTTCCTCGGTTTATCGGTTGGTCTTATCATTCATGAAAAGAGCAACGCCGAGCGCCAGGAGGCCTATAAGTGTGACATTACATACGGTACCAACAATGAAATGGGCTTTGATTATCTTCGTGATAACATGGTTCAGTACAAGGAGCAAAAGGTACAGAGAGGTCACATTTTCGCTATCGTGGACGAGGTTGACTCAATCCTTATTGATGAGGCCCGTACTCCCCTTATCATCAGCGGTAAGGGCGACCAATCAACAGACCTTTATCGTCAGGCTAATGTATTTGCAAAGCAGCTTAAAATGGTTAAAGTTGCTAAAACCGATGATAAAGAGGATACCGAAGAAAATTACGACGGCGATTACGTTGTAGATGAAAAGGCTAAAACCGCTACTCTCCTTAAGAGCGGTATTGAAAAGGCTGAAAAATTCTTTGCCGTTGAAAACCTTATGGATATTGAAAACACCACCCTTCTTCACCATATTGACCAGGCGATTAAGGCTCACGGTGTTATGACAAGAGATATTGACTACGTTGTTAAAGACGGTCAGGTTAAAATCGTTGACGAGTTCACAGGCCGTATTATGGAAGGCCGTAGATATAATGAAGGTCTTCATCAGGCTCTTGAGGCTAAGGAAAATGTTAAGGTTGAGCATGAAAGCAAAACTCTTGCAACAATTACCTTCCAAAACTATTTCCGCCTTTACAAAAAGCTTTCAGGTATGACAGGTACTGCCGCAACCGAGGCTGACGAGTTTGACGAAATCTATAAGCTTGATGTAGTTGAAATTCCAACTAACAAGCCGCTTATTCGTGAAGACAGACCTGATGTAATTTTCCAAACCGAAAACGGAAAATATCATAATGTTATCAAGCAAATTAAGGAGTGCAACGAAAAGGGACAACCTGTTCTTGTGGGTACAGTAAGCATTGAAAAGTCAGAGCACCTTTCAAAGCTCCTTAAGAAAGAGGGCATTAAGCACAATGTACTTAATGCTAAGAACCACGAAAAGGAAGCTGAAATTGTTGCACAGGCAGGTAAATTCGGTGCCGTTACAATCGCAACCAACATGGCCGGCCGTGGTACAGATATTATGCTTGGCGGTAATGCCGAGTTCCTTGCCAAGGCTCAAATGAAGAAAATGTCATTCACAAACGAGCTTATTGCAGAGGCTACAGGCTTCGGCGAGACAGATGATGAGGAAATCCTCAACGCAAGAAAGACTTTCATTGAGCTTGAAGCAAAATACAAGGAAGAAATTAAGGAAGAGGCTGACAGGGTTCGCGAAGCCGGCGGTCTTTTCATCCTTGGTACAGAGCGTCACGATGCAAGACGTATTGATAACCAGTTAAGAGGTCGTTCAGGTCGTCAGGGTGATCCGGGTGTAAGCCAATTCTTCCTTTCACTTGAAGACGATTTGATGAGACTCTTCGGCGGTGACAGATTGCAAACTGTTATGGGCAAGCTTTCTGACGATGAGGATATGGATATCACCTCAAAGCTTATAACAAGAACTATCGAAAGCGCACAAAAGAAGGTTGAAGGCAAGAACTTCGGTATTCGTAAGCACACTCTCCAATATGATGATGTTATGAATCGTCAAAGAGAGCTTATCTACGAGCAACGTAACCAGGTTCTTGACGGACTTGATATTACAGACACCATCTTTAAGATGCTGGATCAAAACATTAAAGAAAATGTTGAAAATTATCTTTCAGGCGAAAGCAAGGATGATTGGAATGTTGAAGGCCTTAAAGAAAAGTTCAAGAGCTGGCTTATTGCAACAGATGATGATTTCAACGACCTTGAGGATATGACTGTATCCGATGTTACCGAAGAGCTTCAGGGCAGAGGCCATAAGAGACTCAATGACAAGAGAGAAACTCTCGGCGATGAAATGTTCCAAGAGTTTGAAAGAATGATTCTTCTTAGAAATGTTGACACATATTGGATGGATCATATCGACGCTATGGAGGAACTCAAGAAAGGAATTCACCTTCGTGCTTACGCTCAGCGTGATCCTGTAGTTGCTTATCGTGGCGAATCCTATGATATGTTCAACGAGCTTACCGATTGCATCCGCGAGGATACAGTTAAGATGATGTTAACCCTTATGCCTCGCCATAAGGCCGATGTTCAAAGAAAGGCTGTTGCAAAGGTTACTGCTACATCGTCAAGCAGTAGTGAGGAGTCAAACGCAAAGCAGGTTACAATTCGCAAGGAAAAGAAGGTTGGTCCTAACGATCCTTGTCCATGCGGAAGTGGCTTAAAGTATAAAAAGTGCTGCGGTTCTCCTGCAAAGCTTGCCGAAGAGGCTGAAAAAGCCGAGCAAGCCGCTAAAGAGGCTGCAAAGAAAAAAGCAAAGGCCGCAAAGGTTGTTGCCAAAACAAAGAAAAAATAATTAAGCTTTATTCCCCGAGTGTGAAACCGCACTCGGGGTTTACTATATATAATGTTATAAAATTATATATAAAAAAGTGTTGACAAATGATTCCAATAGTGTTATAATCGCTTTGTCGCTTAAAAGCTTTAAAGTGCTAAAGTACTTTGAGTAAGCCTATAAATTAGTTAGAAGAGAGGTATTATTATGGCATCAAGAAAGGGTAACCTAATGTCCGTTCGTGACGACATTAAGGTGTTAGATGCAACAATTCGCGACGGCGGATTATGTAACAATTTTGAATTTTCAGACGAGTTTGTCAGAGAGCTTTATAAAACAAACATCAAAAGCGGCGTTGACTATATGGAATTCGGCTACAAAGCAAGCAAGGAGCTTTTTAATCCCAGCGAATTCGGCAAGTGGAAATTCTGCGACGAGGAGGATATTCGTTCAATAGTCGGCGATAATGTAAGTGATATGAAAATAGCAGTTATGGCAGATGTTGGCAGAACTGATTTTAAAACCGACTTTTTGCCAAAAAGCGAAAGTGTTATTGACCTTGTTAGAGTTGCTTGCTATATTCACCAAATTCCTGCGGCAATTGAAATGATTAATTATTTTCATGACCTTGGCTATGAAACCAGCTGCAACATTATGGCTATTTCACAGGCAAATACCGATCAGGTTGAGGATGCTCTTGAAATGCTTTGCGAGTCAAGCGTTGATATCATTTATCTTGTTGACAGCTACGGCTCGCTATATCCCGAAACAGCAAGCAATCTTGCTGAAAAATATGTTAAATTTGCAGAAAAGGCCGGTAAAAAAGCAGGCTTCCACGCTCACAACAACCAAAATCTTGCATTTGCAAACACCATTGAAACAATGAGCTACGGCGTTTCATACCTTGATGCAACAGCAATGGGTATGGGCAGAGGTGCCGGCAACTGTGCAATGGAGCTTTTGCTTGGATTTTTAAAGAACCCGAAATACAGTCTTTACAGCTTGCTTACATTTATTGAAAAATATATGATTCCTTTAAAAAACAGCGGTGTTGTTTGGGGTTATGATTTACAATATATGATGACCGGACAATTAAACCGTCACCCCAGAGAGGCTATGGCATTCACTGCCGAAAATCGCGGGGATTATTGTGAATTCTATAAGAGTCTGCTTGACAATTTCTAAAGACAAAAACGGTATGCAATGCATACCGTTTTATTTTAGTTTTTTATCAAGGTATTCCTGAAGATGCTCCAACACCTTATTATCAAGAGGCTTGGTGTTTTTGAGAGGATTTTCAATTCCAAGATTTTCGTACTTAAAAAATCCCATTGTATGAAAGCCTAAAAGCTCGTATTTTTCAAATTTAAAACGTTTTACGAATTTTGCATATTCGTCCATATCCCCTTCGGTATCATTAATTCCCGGTATTACAACCGTGCGAAGCCAAAGCCTTTTGCCCTTTTGAGTACAATAGTCGCCTATTTTTACAAACAAATTAAGCTCGCCCTTGGTATATTTTTTATATTTCTCGGCATCACAGAACTTAATATCCAAAATAACCATGTCTGCATTATCAATTGCCATTTTAACATCATCTGTTAATGCTACACTGCCCGAGGTATCAATACAGTATCCAATTCCCTCGCTTTTCAGCATTGGTGCAAGCTCATTAATAAATTCGGCATTTAAAAGCGGCTCACCCCCTGAAAAGGTAACGCCGCCGCCTTTTTTAAAGTAAGGCTTAAAGCGTTTCGCCTTTTTAAATACCTCATCAGCGGTCATATCAATTGAAGATTTATGCCAAGTATCGGGATTATGGCAATAGGCGCATCTTAAAGGACAGCCTGTAAAGAATATGTCATATCTAATTCCAACGCCGTCAAGAGCGGCAAGTGACTCAAAGGAATGTATGTTTGCCATTATTTCGCCTCCCTTAGTATTATAACACAATAATAAACGCTCCTGCAAAAAATAGCAAGAGCGTTTTTAATTTTCATTAATTACACAAGTGAAGCAACAAGGTCGCCCATTTGACTTGTGTTTACCGCCTCAAAGCCTTCCTCATAAATATCGGGAGTACGAGCCTTTGTAAGAGCAGTATCTACAGCGGCCTCAATAGCGTCTGCAGCCTCTATTTCGCCAAAGGTGTAGCGTAGCATCATAGCGCCCGAAAGAATTGTTGCAAGAGGATTTGCCTTTCCCTGACCTGCAATATCGGGAGCAGAGCCATGGATAGGCTCATAAAGGCCGAATGTACCCTCTGCAAGTGAGGCAGATGCAAGCATACCGATTGAGCCGGAAATCATTGAAGCCTCATCGGACAGAATATCACCGAAAATATTTGAGGTTACAATTGTGTCAAACTGATTTGGATTACGAACAAGCTGCATAGCACAGTTATCAACATACATATAGCTAACCTCAACCTCGGGATAATCGGCCTTGGTTTCCTCCATAACCTTTCTCCAAAGCCTTGAGGAGTCAAGAACATTTGCCTTGTCAACGCAGGTAAGCCTTTTATCACGCTTCATAGCATATTCAAATCCCGCCTTAACAATTCGCTTAATTTCAGGATAGGTGTATCTTTCGGTATCATAAGCACCGACAACGCCGTTTTCCTCGTAAGTTCCCCTATCGCCGAAATATATACCGCCTGTAAGCTCGCGAACAATAAGAATATCAAGTCCGTCGCCGATAATTTCTTCCTTGATAGGAGAAGCGGATTTAAGGGGTGCAAAAATCTTTGCAGGACGAAGATTTGCAAAAAGTCCCAAATCCTCGCGAATTGCAAGCAGTCCCTTTTCCGGTCTGTTGTTGCCTGGCTGACTGTCCCACTTAGGGCCGCCTACTGCACCCAAAAGCACAGCGTCGCTTGCCTTGCAGGCTTGGGCAGTTTCCTTTGGATAAGGCACCCCTGTCTCGTCAATGGCACAGCCGCCTAAAAGCTGATAGTTGTAGTCAAAGGAAAAACCGAAATTTTCCCCTGCTCTGTCCAGCACCTTGATACATTCATCAACAATTTCAGGGCCGATTCCGTCGCCCTTTAATACTGTAATATTGTATTTGTTCATTCTTATTCCTCCTATCAGCAAACATCAAATATACCCGGCATTGTGTCATCACGCATAGTATCCGGCTGGTCACGGTTGATAGCACATATAATGCCTTTCATACAAGCATAGCCGATGTTATGGCTTACGCCGATACCGAAAATGCTCTTGCCCTTTGGTGTCTTAAGGTGAATATAGCTGATAGCCTTTGAGTCAGAGCCAACAGAAATAGCGTGCTCATCATAGTCAACAAAGTCATATTCCTTAAGTACGGTTTTATTCATTGCATCACAAAATGCAGCAACAGGACCGTTACCATAGCCTTCAATAGAAACAGGCTCGTTGTCCTTATATTTAAGAGTACCTGTAAAGTGAACTGAAGTGAGGTAATCCTCCTCGTTCTTTTCCTCGGCAATCTTATAATTTACTAATCTGTAAGGACCGCATACATTTCTGTATTCCTTCTGGAATAAATCGAATACCTCGTTAGCCTGAAGCTCCTTACCCTTTTCGTCACATGCCTTCTGCACAACTGCACCGAATTCGGGATGCATAGCCTTAGGCATTTTGATACCGTAGTCGTTGGCAAGGATAAATGCAGTACCACCCTTACCGCTCTGAGAATTGATACGGATAATCGGCTCATATTCTCTTCCTACGTCAGCAGGGTCGATAGGAAGATATGGGATTTCCCACAAATCAGAGTGAGTCCTTTCCATATACATTTTGCCCTTGTTGATAGCATCCTGATGAGAGCCTGAAAATGCAGTAAATACAAGCTCGCCTGCGTATGGATGACGTGGCGGAACCTTCATTTTTGTAGTTCTTTCGTAAACTTCTTTGATTTTATTTATATCGCTGAAATCAAGCTCAGGATCAACTCCCTGAGTCCACATATTAAGAGCTAATGTAACAATGTCAACATTACCTGTTCTTTCACCGTTACCGAAAAGTGTTCCCTCAACTCTGTCTGCACCTGCCATAAGTGCAAGCTCTGCTGCAGCAACACCCTCGCCTCTGTCATTATGAGGATGAAGAGAAATTATAGCGGCATCACGGTTTGGCAAATGACGGCAGAAATATTCAATCTGGTCAGCATATCCGTTAGGAGTTGAGCCTTCAACAGTTGACGGAAGATTAAGAATAATGGGATTTTCCTTTGTGATATGAAGCTCCTCCATAACACACCTGCAAATCTCAACTGCGTTATCCATTTCAGTACCTGTAAAGCTTTCAGGGCTGTATTCAAAACGAATGTTGGTTTCGGGATTTGTCTTTTTCTGCTCCTCGGTAAGCTCATAGATAAGCTTTGCACCGTTTACTGCAATGTCAATAACTCCCTGCATATCGGTGTTGAAAACTACCTTACGCTGAAGGGTAGATGTGGAATTATAAAAATGAACTATAACATTTTTTGCACCCTTGATTGCCTCAAAGGTCTTTTTAATCAAATGCTCTCTTGCCTGAACAAGCACCTGAATTGTAACATCATCGGGAATATAATTTCCGTCAATAAGTGTGCGGAGAATTTCATATTCTGTTTCGCTGGCAGATGGGAAGCCAACCTCGATTTCCTTAACGCCGATATTAACAAGAGTGCTGAAAAGCTCTAATTTTTCCTGAAGATTCATGGGGTCAACAAGAGCCTGGTTACCATCTCTTAAGTCAACAGAGCACCAAATGGGAGCTTTTGTAATTGTTTTGTCAGGCCAGGTTCTGTCAGGAATGTTAATTGGCTTGAACGGTGTGTATTTTTCGTAACCCTTATTCATAAAAACGTCTCCTTTCAATTTCGCAGGGACATAAAAAAGCCCCTACACACAAAGTATAGGGGCGTAAATAACACGCGGTACCACCCTACTTCGGCAGCAGGTCAAGCTGCCCTTTAGCATCAATCAATGCCTCAACCGATAACGGGGTTAAACGTTTACCCCTATTAATTTCTATTCAGGGTAACAACTCTGCAGAGAGCTATGCATTAATTATTTTATATTGGCTCGCACCAAACGCCAACTCGCTGAAATGAAAATAAAAAATCTTTTTCTGCTTCACAGTCTTTATTGGGTACTGTTTAATTTTCAGTAAGCATATTATAACAAATTAAAAAAATTTGTCAAGACTTAACCTATTATTTCGTTGTAACGGCCTGTGCCTTACTCCAGCCGGAGCAATATCTTTTACCGTTTACTATCTTATATGTTCTTATTTGAATATAGTATTTTTTGTTAGCCTTTAACCCTGTAACAGCGGTATTGGTTTTTGAACTGCTTTCAATATTTACCGCCCTGGGATTTGTCATGGCTGAAGATGTGCTGTATCTTATTTGATAGCCTGTTGTTTCACTTGCCTGCTTTTTCCAAACCATTTTAAAGCCTTTTTTAGTGGCAACAACCCTTGAAACAGATGTGGATTTTGGAACAATTTTAAATTCCTTGGTTACGGAACCGGAATATGCACCCTTAAAAATAACCTTTACCTTTACAGTGCCAACCTGCTTGTTATTGGAATAAACAAGGCTGTAATCAACATTATTTTTAAGTGTTTTTCCTGCAGAATCCTTTACAGTTACAACAGGCTTAAAGATTTTACCCGAATAGGTGTACTGAGTTCGGGATAAAGCTACGCTTGCAATTGATTGGGTATAATCACTGATATAGGTGTATCCGCAGTCACTGCACGAATGAATGGTAAATCCGTTTGAAGTGGTTGTTGCAGGCATAATGCTATTCACTAAGTTATGCTGAGCCTTGGCAAGATTAATATGCTCTCTGTACACTTCCTTATTGCAATCACTGCAACGAGTTACAAGGTCACATTCTCCCTGAGTTGTACAGGTTGAGGGAATTACATTTTCCTGAACCTGATATGTTTGATAATGCTCTATTTTGCCGTCAATATAATAAAAGCTTGTTTGATTTTCGCCGTCAATGGCCTTTTGGTAAAAAAAGCACCTAACTGTACCGTCCTCTAAAACAAATATTTCCGGATAGCCCTGATCGTTGTTTCCGTTTACGCCAAGGGCGGCAACCTTTGTGCTAAATCCCACATATTCGTTATCCCCGGATATCCAATCACTTAAGGCCTTACCTGTTGAGTATGAGCAGCATAGGCCGCCGGTAGCGTATCTGTCTATCCAATAAATTTCAATATCATCAGTCTTTTCGTTATATAAAATTTCTGTGGGTGTTTTGGAGCATAGGCCTGAGCCAACACTGATTGGAATTTTCTTTTCAGTAGTAAAGCTTTTACCGTTATCGGTGCTGATTGTAGCATAAATGCCGTCTGTTGTTCTTTCAACACACAATATGCATCCGTTATTTAAAAGTTGAAAATGAAACTCGCCGTTGGCAACCGAGGTCGAGGTAAAGTCGGCGCTTTTCCAGCTTTTTCCGTTGTCATCACTTATACAAATTTTGTTAATATTACTGTTGCTCTCATAAAAATAACTGCTTATCAGTCTACCGTCGCTTAAAACCTCACCACGCTGAAATCTTACTCCCGTATCCGTGGCATTTTCATTGTCTAAAACAATATCCTCTCTTTTCCAGCTTTCTCCGTTATCACTGCTCCTTAGGAAAAAGCCATAGCTGTTATCTGATAGTATTCCTTCGGCACAATAAATCAAAATATCTCCGTTTTCACAATAGTCCGCGCCGGTTACAACAATTCCCTCCTCCGTAGCAGGAGACACAACTCTGATATCACTCCACTCAGTAAGGTCGGCGGAGGTTCGGTATGCTATTCCGCCGTCGTAAATCATGTGCCCGGATTGGGGTGAATAAAAGGCATAATATAGTTTGTTGGAAGTGTTATAAATCATACTGTTGTTTGGCCAGGCCTCATAATTTGCAGTGTTGCTCCAGCATTGGGTAATGGTGGAGTTATCAAAAACAGGGGCATAGATTTCGGTTAAGTCGTAAACATTAATATATGAATTAAAACGTTTCACATCTTCCTTATTATATTCCCTGCTCCAAGGTATGATTCTAATGTTAATCCACATTCCGTTTTCTTCATTGCATACAAAGCTTACAGGCGAATAATTGCCGTCATCCCCCAATGCTTCGTTTGACGGTTTAAAATATGAGGAGGTAATTTCCTCGTTGTTTTTTCCGTTTTTGTCGCACCTGTAAATTCTAATGGAAAAGTTTTGATAAATCGAATTATCGTAATCAAAATCAAAGACACTGCCATAGGGCAGGTACAGTGGAGTTGATGAAATAACACAATTGTATGTGCCCGTTACGGTTTCAAGCTCGCTGTCGGGAATTCCTCCGTCTTCCGACGAAAACGATCCCATGGTTAAAAAATCTTCTTCAAGCTGATAAATACTGCTATATTTGTTGTTTGAATTACCTTCTTCGGCAAAGGCAACATTTGTAACCGATTGCATTGCACCAATCATAACTGCAATGCATAAAACAATGCTAATTACTTTTTTCATAAAAATGTCCTCTCGCTTTTATTTTCCATTTTTTAGACAAGTGAAAAACTAAAATGGTTCAAAGGATTTTGTGATTTATGAAAAAAATATCGCTGACAGTAAAAACCGTCAGCGATTGATAAACATTTATAGCTTTGAGTAACCGTAGCCGTTTGAGATTGCATCAACCGGCTGTCCCTGTTGGCAAAGAGGACAACTATGTGCAGGGTATGATGTGTAACCCGGGATATCATCGGTGGTGAAGATGGTGTTAACCTTTATTCCCCCAATTTCCTGCTTTGCACTGAAAACACTTGATATGCCCACAACGTTGCCGCCGTAATACTGAACGCTCTCCATAGCCCGCTCAACGGTTCTGCCCGAGGTAATACACGAAATCAGCACAAGTACATTTTTATCCTGAATCATTCTTCTTAAATTATCACGGAAAATCAAATTTCCCGCCGCGTCATACTCCGAGCCCACAATAAACACACTTTGGTCGGGATTTGGGTTAAGCATATTCGGCCTTGCAAGCTCATGTGCGAGATAAGCACCGAGGGTTTGTGTTTCATATAAGCAAAGTACAGTATCAACATTAATATCGTTTGTGTTGTAATACTCGGCTAAAAGCATTGCGGTATCAACCGATACCTCGTGATTATGCTTCACATCGGATGTACCTATGTAATAATTAATGTGATTACTTGACGATATAAAATGACCGGCCATAACATGAATAAAAACTCTGTCATTTCTTGGACTTGTAATAGTATAAATATTGCTCATTAAAACAACTCCTTTTTCTTTAATTTTACACTAAAGCCATTAATTTTTCAACGGATATTACCACTAAATTATACCTTGTTTTTTGTATATATTAGCCAAAGTCAGCAAAAACAAAAGCCCTATCGGTGATAGGGCTTAAATCAGTGCATTAAATTACATTGAGTGGTGGAAGGTACGGGCAATTACCTCTTCCTGCTTGTCACGGGTAAGCTTGTTAAAGTTTACTGCATAGCCGCTGACACGGATTGTAAGTGAAGGATAAAGGGTTGGATCCTCCATAGCGGCAATAAGCTTTTCTCTGTTAAGAACATTTACATTAAGGTGATGTGCATCCTGCTCAAAATAGCCGTCAAGCATTGTTGTAAGATGCTCTACTCTGTCGTCTTCATCCTTACCAAGTGCGTCAGGAGTAATTGAGAAGGTATTTGAAATACCGTCCTGACAGCATGCATAGTTAAGCTTTGCAACAGAATTGAGAGAAGCAAGAGCACCCTCTGCATCTCTGCCGTGCATTGGGTTGGCACCCGGTGCAAACGGCTCGCCGGCCTTTCTTCCGTCAGGAGTTGAGCCTGTCTTTCTGCCATACATTACATTTGATGTAATTGTAAGAATTGAAAGTGTGTGCTTTGCACCGCGGTAAGCAGGAGTCTTGCAAAGCTCCTTATAGAAATACTCAATTAAGTCTTTACCGATAAGGTCTGCTCTGTCATCATCGTTACCGTATTTAGGAAAGCTTCCCTTTATATCAAAGTCAGTGATGATACCGCGCTCGTCCTTAATAGGAGTTACCTTGGCATACTTAATTGCTGAAAGTGAGTCAATGGCAACCGAGAAGCCCGATACACCGAAGGCCATAAGTCTTTCAACATCTGTGTCGTGGAGTGACATCATAAGTCTTTCATAAGCATATTTATCATGCATATAGTGAATGATGTTCATTGTGTTAACATAGAGTCTTGCCATCCATGAAAGGTACTTTTTGTAAGCGTTATATACCTTGTCGTAATCGAGAACCTCTTCGGCAAAAACCTCTCCCTCGGGAGCAATTTGAACACCCTCGTTTTCATCCTTACCGCCGTTAAGAGCCATAAGAAGGATTTTTGCAAGGTTGCAACGGGCACCGAAGAATTGCATTTGCTTGCCCATTTTCATTGCTGATACACAGCAGGCAATTGCATAGTCATCGCCATACATTCTTCTCATTACATCGTCGTTCTCATATTGGATTGAATCTGTATCAATAGAAACCTTTGCACAGAAATTCTTAAAGCCTTGAGGAAGATGCTCTGACCAAAGAACGGTAATGTTTGGCTCAGCTGATGAACCGAGATTGTAGAGAGTTTGAAGAATACGGAAGCTGGTTTTTGAAACCATGTGCTTGCCCTCTCCTGTTACACCGGCAAGTGCAACCGTTACCCAAACAGGATCACCTGCAAAAAGGTCGTTATACTCAGGTGTTCTAAGGTGACGAACCAAACGAAGCTTAATTACAAGGTCGTCAATAAGCTCCTGAGCCTGGGACTCGGTGAGAACGCCTTCGTTAAGGTCTCTTTCAATATAAATATCCATAAATTCAGCAATTCTGCCGATTGAGTTAGCCGCGCCGTTTTGCTCCTTGATTGCACCAAGATAGCCAAAATACAGCCATTGAATAGCCTCTCTTGCGTTTGTAGCAGGCTTTGAAATGTCATAGCCGTAACGAAGAGCAAGGCCCTTAAGCTGGTTCATAAAGTCAAGCTGCTTTGAAAGATCCTCAAGAAGATGAATTGTTTCCTCGTCAAGAACCTCCTTTTCGCCAACCT
Organism: Eubacterium sp.; assembly: GCA_051881175.1. Taxonomy (GTDB): domain Bacteria; phylum Bacillota; class Clostridia; order Oscillospirales; family Acutalibacteraceae; genus Eubacterium_R. Next base: position 36,834 of record JBJEPI010000029.1, on the reverse strand, counting down.
TTTTCTTATCAAGCTTCTTTTGCTCAATAAGGTAATCCATACCGTAAAGTGCAACTCTTCTGTAATCGCCGATAATTCTGCCGCGTGCATAAGCGTCAGGCAAGCCTGTGAGAATACCTGCGTGACGGGCAAGCTTCATTGTATCGGTATACGCACGGAATACACCGGTGTTATGGGTGGTTCTGTATGTGAACTCGTCTTTAATTTTGTCTGAAAGCTCATAGCCGTAAGCGTTACAAGCCTGAACTGCATTTCTAAATCCGGCAAAGGGAGACACGCCTCTCTTAAGCGGTGCGTCTGTTTGAAGACCTACTATAAGGTCTGTATCCTTGTCAACAACATATCCTGCGTCATGGGATAAAATTGATAAAACTCTCTCAGTATCAACATCAAGCACGCCGCCTTTTTCATTTTCCGCAATAAGCAGCTCCTTAACTCTTTTCATTTCCTTATTGGTTCTCTCAGTTGGGCCTTCAAGGAATGATTCGTCGCCGTCATAGGCTGTATAGTTCATTTTGATGAAATTTGAAACGTTAATTTCATCACACCAAACGCCTTGATTAAAACCTCTCCATGCTTCGTTTTTCATAATTATCCTCCTTAAAATATCTTATATTACATTCATTATTACCTATTATTTATTTGCCCTTTGAGCCTGCAGCTTATGCATTTGCTCACAATGGCCGCAGCTGTCGCAATCCCTTTGACCGCATCTGCCGCAGCAGGTTGAGTGATTGGGACAAAGCTGAACATCGCCGCCGTGAATTTCCAAGGCCTTACCGTTAATTACCGCATCGGCAATTTTAGTTCTGGCACTTTCGTAAATTGAAGCTACTGTTGACCTGGCTACCGCCATTTGCCTTGCGCATTCCTCTTGGCTGAATTTCAGCTTATCAATAAGTCTAAAAGCCTCATATTCATCAAAGGAAAGAGAAACGGTGTCGGCATAGTCACCAAAGGGTCGAAATCCCATGCTTTTGGGATATTCACAAATGCATCTCATTTTCTTTGGTCTAGCCATAAAAACCTCCAAAAATTTTATATTTATCCGTGCATCGATTATATTATACATAGTTTTCGACATATGTCAATAACTTTTTTCTATGTTTTTTAAAAAATTTTTTAGACATAAAAAACGGCACAAAACGGAAACCCGATTTGTGCCGAAATATTACAAAAAATTATTAATCCTTTGCCAGCTTTCTTATGTCCTTCGCTGTACCCATTACAATAATGTGTTGGTTTTTTGAAAAAACATAATCTGCTGAATTTATTGCCGATACGTTATTGTACGCATCCTTAGATGCAATAACGGTAACATTATGGATTTTACGAACATCTAAGCTGATTAAGCTTCTTCCGCACCAAGCGTCGGGTGCTTCAATTTCGTAAATTCCGGCGTCGTCACTCAGCTTAATAAAGTCAAAGATTTTTCTGTTTGAATAGGTAACCGCAGTATCATAGGCAATATCACGTTCGGGATATATGGCCTTATCTGCACCGTTTTTAAGTAAAAATCTTTCGTGAACCTCAGATGACGCCTTAGCAATAATATTTTGGGCGCCAAGCTCCTTTAGGCTGTCAACAATCATAAGACTGTCCTGAAAATCACCTATGCAAACAAAGACATAGTCGTAATCTTCAACGCCCAGCGCCTCAAGATTGCTTTTTATGGTGTAATCACCTATTTCCGCCGTAGTAACGCGATAGGAATACTCATCAATCAGCTTTTCGCTTTTATCAACAAGCATAACCTCATTGCCCATATCGCATAGATTCATTGCAAGATGTGCGCCGAATTTTCCGGCACCGATAATAAGAACTGTTTTCATTTTTTATCTCCTATCCGACCATAACCCTGCCCTTGGGCTTTTGGGTTGTAATTTTTGGTTTTGCCGCCACAAATGACAGAGCAAAAATAACGCTTGTAAGTCTTCCAATATACATTAACACAATAATTACAATTTTTGACGCGGCATTTAAATCCGGCGTAATACCTGTGGACATTCCCACGGTGCCCATGGCAGAGGCACACTCAAATATAATATCTATAAGCGAAAATTCGTTTTGGATAAACGATATCAAAATGACTCCTGCCAGAATTTCCATAAAATTAATGCACACAACGGAAACCGCGCTTTTTACCGTATCAAGAGTAATTCTCCTGTCGAAAATATCAACGCTTTCCTTGTTTCGTGTGGTGGATATTACACACAAAATCAAAACGGCAATTGTAGTGGTTTTAACACCGCCGGCAGTAGAGCCGCTTGAACCGCCAATGAACATTAGAATAACGGTGAGCATTTTAGATTGCGATGTAAGCGCTCCTGTATCAACGCTGTTAAAGCCTGCAGTACGGGGTGTTATACTGCAAAACAAAGCATTCATTGCCTTTGTTGTGAAATTCATATTGCTGAGAGTATTGTTGTATTCAAATGCAAAAAACAGTACAGCACCAACCGATACAAGCAAAGCAGTGGAAATTAAAACCAGCTTTGTATGAACGGAAAAGCTTTTAATCTTGAATTTGCAGTGCTTCATATCCTGCCATACTATAAAGCCAAGTCCGCCGAAAACTATTAATGCCGAAACGGTTAAAATGACAACAGGGTCATCATTTACTGTCATAAGGGAAGATGATGGCGAAAACATACCCATCAAATCAAATCCGGCGTTACAAAATGCCGATATGCTGGTGAAAAGCGCCATATATATTCCCCGCCTTACACCTGCAAGGGGTATAAATCTTGTTGAAAGTATTACAGCACCCGTAATCTCGCAGGCGGCAGTGAATATGAGCACAGCTTTAACCAATTCCTTAACATCACCCAGATTTAAAGAACCGATGCCTTCCTTTAAAAGCATTTTTTGCTTAAGACTCATTTTCTTTTTCAACAGATTTACCACAACCGAAAGCATTGTAATAAATCCCAAGCCGCCAACTTGAATAAGACAAATTATCACCAATTGACCGAAAACACTCCAATTAGTAAATGTGTCAAAAGGTACCAAGCCTGTAATACAGGTTGCCGAGGTAGCAGTAAACAGGGCGTCAATATATGACACCCCGCCTTGCTTTGAGCTTATAGGCAGCATAAGCAGTGCAGAGCCTAACAGTATCAGCAATGCAAAGCCCACAGCTACAATTTTTGGATAGGTTAGTGAATAATTACTTTTCTTCATTAGTTTTCTTTTGGATGATAGCCGGGCACATACTGCTTGAGTACATTCCTAACATTATCATCGTTAATATTCCTTAATGCCTCTAACATATTATCAAAATTTTCTTCGTCAATATTCATCGGCTGATTAACGAAAATCTTTTCATTGGCAGTTCTTTGGCGAGTTGCCATTTCGCTGTCCATAGCCAATTCCTCATATAGCTTTTCGCCGGGGCGAAGTCCCATAATTTCAATGCCGATTTCCTCAACGGAAAATCCTGAAAGTCTAATTAAATTTTTGGCAAGATCCATAATCTTAACAGGCTCGCCCATATCGAGAACAAAAACCTCGCCGCCCTTTGCCAAGCCACCTGCCTGGCACACCAGCTGCGCGGCCTCAGGAATTGTCATAAAATATCTTGTAATATCGGGATGAGTAACCTTGACCGGTCCTCCTGCCTCAATTTGCTTTTTAAATATCGGAATAACAGAGCCGTGTGAGCCGAGAACATTGCCGAATCTTACGGCCGCATATTCTGTGTTTTGAGATTTCACATTCATTTGCTGAACAATAATCTCGGTAATCCGTTTGGTGCAACCCATAACATTTGTCGGGTTAACCGCTTTATCCGTTGATAGAATTACCATTTTAGGCACCTTAAATTCATCAGCGAGAACAGCAACATTATATGTACCGAACACGTTATTTTTAACGGCTTCGCAGGGACTGTCCTCCATTAAAGGAACATGCTTGTGAGCAGCGGCATGAAATATTACATCGGGCTTGAATTGCTCAAACACCTCACGAAGTCTGTCAACATCACGCACCGAGCCGATACGAACCTGAATGTCAATTTCGCCCTGATATTTATCATTTAACTCATTTGCAAGCTCAAAGGCACAATTTTCATATATATCAAAAATCACAATCGCATTTGGATTGTATCTTGCCACCTGCTTGCAAATTTCCGAACCGATTGAACCGCCTCCGCCGGTAACCAAAACAGTTTTGCCCACAAGGTAACGGCAAACCTTTTTATCAAGGGTAACCTCCGGGCGTGACAAAAGGTCCGAAATATCAACATTACGGATTTTTCTTTTACCGCCCTCCATCATTTCGCTGACGGAAGGACTGATTTTAACCGTTGCCTTTGTTTGCATGGCAAGGTTAATAACTTCCTTTTGACGTTCCTTTGATGCCGAAGGCATACAAATAACAATTTGGTCAATTTTGTATTTTTCGGCAAGCTGAGGAATTTGATTGCATTTTCCCACAACCTTAACACCGTTAATGTTTTTCCTGTACTTGGCAGGATTATCGTCAACCGCAACAACAGGTTTTCCTGCAACAAATCCGTCGTTAGCCAGGGCGTCAATAACAAAGTTACCCATAAAACCGGCGCCGACAATCATTATTCTTGCCGCTTTTGAATTACTGCTGAGTATCGATGTTGTATATTGCTTGGCAATCCTAAATCCAACCCTCGGTATAATAATGCAAAACCATAAAAACACAAAGCAGATTACATAGGCATACCAGGCCAACTTTCCCTGATAGCCCATTATTCTGTGAAAAATTACTCGGTCAATAAAAAACAGTGCCGATGTCTGTATTGCCGCAGAGATTGTACCTCTGACCGTTTCGTCATTACCTGCAAATTTCCACACGCTTCGATACATTCCCATTAAATAGTTAATGAAAACTGCAAGCCCACCAACCAAAAAGAAATGAAAATATGAAAATGCAATCCTGCTGTAAAGAGTGGATACCAAATGTCCATCATTTGTAAGGTAGCATATAGCCACATTTGTTAAGCAGAAAAGACAAAAGTCCATCAAAGCAATTATGCACTTTTTTAAAAACGCAGTAAAGCGATTATCCTTATACACGCGCTCATTGTCGTCAATATTAGCTTTAGCCATAGTATCCCACCTACTTGTAAATGCATATTGCTTATAGTCTATTATACACAATTTTATTGTACACTATTTGTGCTGATTGTTCAATGTGTTTGTTGCCGGTTTTATACTAATTTTTATCATCATTTACAGCATCGTCATGATTGCTTTGTCGTTTCTTATCAATTCTTCTGCGAATAGCCTTTACTGACAAAATCATAATTGATACAAATGCCGTTGCACCGATAATTCCAACAGGGATAATATAATCATTCTTATGCGCAGCAAGCTTTTCAATATTTATGCCCCAATCATTCAACAGCTGATTTGTGCTTTTGTTAATACTAACCGCCTCTGTGGTTGCTCCCTGAACAACTATTCTGTTGGTATACTGATGGGTGACATCTCCTGTTGCCTGTGTTACGGTGAAATCCAATTGTCTGTATATTTCATCATTGGCACATACCACAACCGTTGCAACTCCCTCGCCGGTTGCCTTAATCAAGCCGCCCTGAGACAGTTCAATAATATTTTCCTCATCGCAAAAATACCCTACAACAGCGCTGGCACCTGTGGGTTCAATTGAATAATCCAGCTGAACGCAGTCACCTATCTGTAATTCATTTGTAGCGGCATACAAGGTCATGCTTTTAGCCATTAACACCGGCTGTTCGGTGGTTGTTTCAGCCTGAGTTGTGGTTGTTTGGGCAGTCGTGGTTGTTGTATTCTGTTTTTCGGTTGAAGCCTTTGCAGTGGGTTTCTTAGTAGTGTTGCTTTTAGTGGTTGATTTTGTAGTGCTCGGCTTCTTTGTGGTTTGCTGGGTGCCGCCGCTTGTAACAGAGCTCCAATCGGGAGATCCGTATCCCATTATGGAGCTGACATTGTTATACGGCTTTGAACCGCTTGTTGTGTATGTACGTTCCTTAACAGCACCTGAGCAGTTACCCTCAATTGTGTAAACGGTACTGCCTGATATGCTTTTAACAATTCCCACATGTTGAGATGAGCCGTTACCGCTCCAATCAAAGAAAATCAAATCTCCTTTTTTGGGGGTATATCCTGAGCTTCGAGTGTGGTATCTGCCCTTGTTTTGATACCAACTAATCATAGAATTGCAGTTGCCGCCGTTTGGCACAATTGTACCATAGAGCTTGATTCCCAATGACTCGCCCGCTTTATTAAAGCACCAAAGAACAAAGGTGGTGCACCAACCGCCCTGATAGCCGTACCATTCCCCGTATTTTGAATATGAACTGCTGCCTTGGTAACCCACCTCGTTTTCGGCAACGGAAATAACCTTTGATATAGCGGTCGATGCCGAAACGCTTTTTGCCTGAGCAACAAAGCTGACAGGAGTTAGAGCGGTCAATATTATCAAAAAAATCGCTACTGTTTTCTTAAACTTTCCCATATACGTTTCCAAATTAATTACAAAAGTTTTTAAAATATTACAAATTGATTACAAATAATATTATACTATCATGGATTAAAAAATCAAGACTAATTTATATATAGTTGCAAAAGTATACATTGAAACACAAAAAAAATTGTGCTAATATGTTGGTAATAAATGTGAGAGGGAATTAACATGAGCTATCTAAAGGATTACATTAAAAATTACGGTGATACAACATTTACCGCTAAAGGATTCACAGATGCCGATAATGTAGCAATGTGTTATATGTACTATATGCCCATTGAAAAGGTGGTATCCTCCAGTCTTGATGACCAGCCTATGCCCTTTGACGAGGTATGCAACAAGCTTTTTGCACTTCGCGGCAACAAGCATCAGCCCGTGGGCTTAATCTTGACAAAGGATATCAGCGTTCAAACCATGAACATGGCTTCGAAAAAGCGTTATGCTCAAATGAAGGTTGTGGGTGCTACCGATGTTTTCGGCCAAGAGCCTGCCGTTCAGTTTAACGCGGCAACATTTTTATTGCCCGACGGCACCATTGTAGTAATGTTTAGGGGCACAGACGATACACTTGTTGGCTGGAAAGAGGATTTTGACATCTTGTTTAAAGAGTCAATCCCGTCACATAAGCTGGCTACGGAATATTTAGAGGCTGTTGCTGAAAAATTCAAGGGCGATATTATTGTTTGCGGCCATTCCAAGGGCGGATATGTCGCCCAATACGGAGCGCTTTTCTGCAAAAAAGAGGTTCGCGACAGAATCGTAAGGTTATATAATAACGACGGTCCGGGATTTCAAAGCTATGACTATTTGTCCACTGACGCATATAAAGAAATGCTTCCTAAATACAGGCATTTTGTTCCTCAGTCCTCATTAATAGGAATGATGCTTTGCCATGACGACGATTACACAGTAGTACGAAGCAAGCGTATTTCCGGCCCGCTCCAGCATGATTTAAGCACTTGGCAATTCAACGGCGACAAGCTTAAAATTGAAAATGATTTAAGCCCATTAGGCAAGGTTAATGACCTTATGATGTATAATTTAGTCAGCAATTTAAGTCCGGAGCAAAGCAAAGCATTTGATACAGTTTTAACTAAAGTAATTGACGGCGGAAAAGCGGTTGGCTTGCTCGATATAAAAGACGATATTATTGATACCGTTAAAGACGGAAAAGTAATAGCCGAAAGCTTTGACGAAAAAACCCAAAAGGATTTTGAAAGCGTTATGCCCAGCCTTAGAGCCGCAATTAAAAATGCCGGAAAAGATGTACAAAACGGAAACTTCAAAACAGTTAAAGAAAGAATAAATAACCAATAACAAAAAGCCAAGAGAAGGGGTGTCCCAAATCTTGGCTTTTTTGCATTTAATCTCTTGTTTATTTGGATTGAGTGCTATACTGACGGTCCTTTTTTCTGTTAACAAAATATACAACAATGTTAAGCGAAACTATCACCAAATTAATGATATATACCACTAATACATAGTTAAACTTATGATTAATAAGCTTTGCAGAAATACCTGCAATGTAGCCTGCAATAATAAGCAAAATAAATTTTAAGCTCATTGATTTGGCGGTTTTCGCCTTAATATTTTTAACCAAATTCATCGGCCAAGAAAAGCCGAAGCAAACAAGCATTGCCGCCTCTAATGCCTCTGCCATAAAATCACCTCTTTCCAAAAACTAAAAACATTATACATTTGACAATTCATTATGTCTAATATATAATAAATTCGTTATTCATAACTTTTATATTATGATTGGTGATTATTATGGAAATTACTCAAATTAGGTATTTTTTAGAGGTTGCCTCTTCACAGCACATAACCCAAAGCGCTGAAAGGCTGCACATTGCTCAGCCTGCATTATCCCAATCAATTCACAGATTGGAGAGCGAGCTTGGCGTAAAGCTGTTTCAGGCAAAGGGCAGAAACATTGAACTGACAGAATACGGCGAATATCTTAAATCCCAGCTGCAACCGATTATAGACAGGCTTGACGAGCTTCCGATTACTCTCGAAAAAATGGCAAAGCTAAACAATAAAACGATACATATTAATGTTTTAGCCGCCTCAACTGTTATAACCGATGCCATAATTGAATATAAAAGCAATCATACAGACATTAATTTTCAATTGGTTCAAAATGCAGAGAGTGATATATTTGATATTGAAATAACCACAAAAATGCCGAACAAATCCCCTGTCGACAATAATTTGCACCAATTTATATGCCCGGAAAAAATATTTTTAGCAGTTCCTAAAAACAAGTTTAAAGGCAAAAAGGTTATTCCTTTAAATCAGGTTGCCGACGAAGGCTTTATAAGTCTTTTGGGTTCAAAGCAATTTAGATATATATGCGACAGGTTTTGCCGTCAGGGCGGTATAACACCCCGTATTATTTTTGAAAGCGACAGTCCAACTGCCGTTAAAAATATGATTGGTGCAAATTTAGGCATAGGCTTTTGGCCTGAATTCACATGGGGGCATATAAATAACGATAACGTTAAGCTTTTGGAGATATCAAATCCAAAATGCAGTCGTGATATCGTTGTCAGCTGTAACAGGCAAAGCCTTGATAACGAAAATGTTAAAGATTTTTATTTGTATTTACAGCATTATTTTGATAGGCAATAAAGAGTAATCCGAACCTGCCAAAAATGCAGAATTAAAGCGACTTTTGAACTTTTCGCTGTCGCCTTGCGTCAGCAAGGCTTCCATCTCAAAATCCAAAATTCATCTTTACTGCAAGCATTTTTGGTCGAAGAGTTTAAATTGTGCTGATTTGTTCTTAATCAAGGCACAAAAACGCAGGAATACTTTATGTATTCCGAGTATTTTTAACGCAGAGTAAGGGCAAATCAGCCAATTTAAACCACGGTTTGGATTGCTATTTATTGCCTAGGCAAAAAAGACAGAGCAATTGACTTTTTATCTTTGTAATGCTATGCTTGATTTATGAAAATTAACGGACACCAAATTGAAATAATACGAACAAACAGAAAAACTCTGGGTATTCAAATCACACCTGATTTAAGAATAATTGCACGTGCGCCAATGTTTATGAGCGATAAACAAATTGAAGGATATATCGCGGAAAAACAGTCTTGGATAGAAAAGCATTTATCCCGTCTAGAAGCGTTGGAGGATAATGCACCCCCGCCGTTAACCGAAAGAGAAATAAAGGAACTTACGGACTTGGCAAAATCGTACATTCCTCAAAGGGTTGAGCATTTTTCAAAAATCATAGGCGTTGATTACGGCAAAATCACAATAAGGCACCAAAAAACCCGTTGGGGAAGCTGCAGCAGTAAGGGAAATTTGAATTTTAACTGCCTGCTTATGCTAACGCCTAAGGAGGTAATTGACAGCGTTGTTGTGCATGAGCTTTGCCACCGACTGGAAATGAATCACTCCAAGGCGTTTTACTCGCATTTACTCAAGACTTATCCTGATTATTACAGAGCAAACAGCTGGTTAAAGCAATACGGTGCCGCAATATTGAAACGAATATTATAAACTACAAAAATCGGGTGTTTTTCACCCGATTTTTTATTCATTTTTTTATTTAAAATACTAATCTTAATATTGAAATGGCACATAATAGAGTATATAATATAACAGAAATATTAGAAGGAGCTTTCCTATGAATAATTTTATGGATAGGGACTTTTTGCTTGACACTCCTACCGCAAAAAAGCTTTTTCACGATTTTGCCGAAAAAATGCCCATTTGCGACTATCATTGTCATTTAAGTCCAAAAGAAATTTATGAAAATCAGCAGCCGTCAAACATATCACAGCTTTGGCTCAGCGGCGACCATTACAAATGGCGTGCAATGCGTAGCTGCGGCATTGATGAAAAATACTGTACGGGAGATGCAACTCCAAAGGAAAAATTCATAAAATTCGGCGAGGCTTTACAGTACTGTATCGGCAATCCTCTGTATCACTGGGCTCATATTGAGCTTCAAAGATATTTTGGCATTGATACACCGCTGAACGGAAAAACCGCAGAGGAAATTTATGAAAAAGCCAACAAAGTAATAGCCGAGGGTGATTTCAGGCCTCAAACACTTATAACAAAATCAAATGTTAAGGTTGTGTGCACCACCGATGATCCTATTGACTCCCTCGAATACCACAAGCTGTTAAGTGAGAAAAAGGATTTTGACTGCAAGGTTTTGCCAAGCTTTAGACCTGATAAAGCACTAAACATTCATTTGAGCGGATTTAGTGATTATATCAAAGCTTTGGGTAAAGCCGCAAATGTTGAAATTAATTCCTATAAGGATGTTATTACCGCACTGCTTAACCGTGTTGATTATTTCAATGAGGTTGGCTGTAAAATATCCGACCAAGCCTTCGATTATGTTCCGTTTAAGCCTGCAGGCGATGATGAAATCGAAGCAGTATTCCAAAAGGCAATGAGGGACGAGCCTGTTTCACAGGCTGAGGGTGATATCTACAGAACTCCTGTTCTGTTAGCTCTCGGTGAAAGGTATCATCAGCTTGATTGGGCTATGGAAATTCACATCGGCGCAATGCGTAATAACTCAACAAGGCTTTTCAACAAGCTCGGCCCGGATGTGGGCTTTGACTCGGTTGGCGATTGCGAAATAGCAGAAAATCTTTCTCGGTTTATGGACGCTCTCGATGTTAGAGGTGTGCTTCCAAAAACGATATTGTTTAATCTTAACGATAAGGATAACACCGTTCTCGCAACAATGCTCGGTAATTTCCAAGGCACTGAGGCGGAGTCGAAAATTCAATTCGGCCCTGCTTGGTGGTTCCTTGACACCATGGACGGTATGACAAACCAAATGAAGGCCTTGGGCAATCTTGGAGTTTTGGGAAAGTTTGTGGGCATGGAAACAGATTCCCGTTCGTTTACCTCTTACGGCAGGCATGAGTATTTTAGACGAATTATGTGCCGCCTGCTGGGAAGATGGATTGAAGACGGCTGGTACGCCTATGACGAAGAAATAGTAAAGGAAATCGTCCGGGGTATCTGCTACAATAATGCAATTAAATATTTCAATTTTTAATATAGGAGGGCGCAATTATGAATCTTAATCTTAGACCGAAAGAGGAATGTATGTTTGATGAGGTTTCTCTCGGCGAAATTATGCTTAGACTTGATCCCGGTGAGGGCAGAATTAAAACCGCTCGCTCATTTAGAGCTTGGGAGGGCGGCGGCGAATACAATGTTGCCCGCGGTCTTCGCAGATGCTTTGGCCTCAAAACCTCTGTTATAACCGCCTTTGCCGAAAACGAAATCGGCTATCTTATGGAGGATTTAATTCTTCAGGGCGGAGTTGACACATCGCTTATTAAGTGGATGCCTTATGACGGCATTGGCAGAACTGTAAGAAACGGCATTAACTTTACAGAGCGCGGTTTTGGTATCCGCGGCGCTGTGGGTGCATCCGACAGAGGTAATACCGCCGCTTCACAGCTTAAACCAAGCGATATTGATTGGGATTATATTTTCGGCACTCTTGGTGTTAGATGGCTTCACACCGGCGGAATTTATGCGGCTCTTTCCGAAACTGCCGCCGAAACAGTAATTGCCGCCGTAAAAAAGGCAAAGGAATACGGCACTATCGTCTCATACGACCTTAACTACCGTCCCTCACTTTGGAAGGGCATCGGCGGTCAGGCAAAGGCTCAGGAGGTTAATAGGGAAATTGCCAAATATGTTGATGTAATGATTGGTAATGAAGAGGACTTCACGGCCTCTCTCGGCTTTGAGGTCGAGGGCAATGACGCTGACCTTAAAGAGCTTAATATGGACGGTTATTATAAAATGATTGAAACCGTTACAAAGGCTTATCCAAATTTCAAGGTTATTGCTACAACCCTTAGAACAGTAAAAACCGCAACCGTTAATGATTGGAAAGCGATTTGCTGGGCTGACGGAAAAATCTATAACTCCCTTGAATATCCCGGTCTTGAAATTCTTGACCGTGTAGGCGGCGGCGATAGCTTTGCTTCAGGTCTTATTTACGGTCTTATGACCTATGAGGACGCTCAAAAGGCAGTAAACTACGGTGTTGTTCACGGCGCACTTGCAATGACAACACCCGGCGATACCTCAATGGCTTCTCTTAAAGAGGTTGAAGCTAAGGTAAACGGAGCAGGCGCCCGTGTTCAAAGATAAACAAATAAATTATTTTATTGGTTAATAGGAGAAAATATTATGTCAAACAAAATTGAAACCCTCGCTAAAATTCAAGAGGTTGGCATTGTTGCCGTAGTTCGTGCAACATCTGTTGAAGAGGCTGAAAAAATCACAGACGCCTGTATTGCAGGCGGTGTTGCCGCTATTGAGCTTACCTTCACCGTTCCCCACGCTGACAAGCTTATTGAAGCAATGAGAGCAAAATACAACAGCGGTGAAATTATCATTGGAGCAGGTACGGTTATGGACGCCGCTACTGCAAGAATAGCTATCCTTGCAGGTGCAGAGTACATTGTTGCTCCTTACTTTGATCCCGAAACAGTTAAATGCTGTAACAGATACGGTGTTCCTTCAATGCCGGGCATTTATACCCCTACCGAGGCTGTTGCCGCAATGGAGTGCGGTGCCGATGTTCTTAAGGTATTTCCGGGCGATATTGCCGGCCCAAGATTCATTAAGGATATTCACGGACCTATTCCAAATGCAGTAATGATGCCTTCAGGCGGAGTTGATGTTGATAATGTTAAAGAATGGATTAAAGCAGGTGCCATTGCCTGCGGTGCCGGCTCGTCACTGATTGCAGGGGCTAAGACAGGTGATTATGATAAAATAACAGAAACCGGTAAGCTCTTTGTTCAAAGAATTAAGGAAGCAAGAGCTGAAATGGCTAAGTAATAAAAAAATAACTTGGGGTGCCATTGACACCCCATTTTTTTGATTGAATAAACTCAAATGTTATGTTAGAATTGTTATGAGGTGATTTTATGAATCTACCCAATGATCCCTTTATGCTTTTAAGCGTTGTAAATACCAAGCTTCGCGATTATTACTCATCACTTGACTTAATGTGCGAGGATATGGGACTTGATAAGGCAGAGCTTGAAAAAAAGCTTGGTGATGTGGGCTTTCAATACGACAAAAGCAGTAACAAATTCTTTTAAGGAGTGATAACTTGGCCGATAAGCTACAGGATGGGCACAGGGACAGAGCTCGCAAAGCATACCTTGCGTCATCAATTAAAAATATGCCGGAGCATCATATCCTTGAGTTGATTTTGTTTTATGCAATCCCGCGAAAAGATGTTAAGCCCATTGCCTTTGAAATGATAAAAAAGTTCGGCTCGCTTAATAATGTTTTAAATGCCGATATTGATGAGCTGACTCAATTTAACGGAATCGGTGAAAGCGCGGCAGTTCTAATCAAACTAATCGGTGATATTTCAAACACACTTGGCAACAATGATATTAAAAGAATTTCTAATTCTAACGAAGCTAAAGAGTATGTTCACTCCATGCTTCACGACTTAACTGTTGAACGGCTTGTTTTAATAACCCTTGATGACAGGCAAAGCATTATCAAAGCCAATATTTTAGCCGAGGGTGATGAGTGCAGTGCCACAGTAGACCCTAAAAAGGTTGCTGAATGTGTGGTAAAGGATAATGCACAAAATGTTATCATTGCCCATAATCATCCTAATGCCGGTTCCAATCCATCGGCAGAAGATGTTAACTTTACTATTGAGGTGCTGAATATGCTTCGCACAATGCATATTCATTTGAACGATCACATTATAGTCGGTCAAAATGAAACTAAAAGCATGAGCAGTATGCTGCAATATGCAAACTTTTTTGATAAATAATACATATAAAAACCTCCGGAGCTTATACCTAAGTCCGGAGGTTTTCTCTATTTGCTTTTCTTTTTAATTTTGTTCAGCTTCTTGTTGATGCCCAATATTTGTTCTTTGGTAAAATTACCGCCAAGCATTGATAAGGCACGTCTTAATACAAAGCCCTTTGCCATTTCAATCATGGTTTTATTAATCTTAAAGCCGGCAACGGACGCACCCGATGACTTTTTCTTTTTATCCTTGTCGCCACCGCCGGAAAGAGCATTTTTCAGCATAGGAATCATACTCAAAAGCACAAGCTTGCCTCTAAAGGTAGCCATAATATCCCCAAGGGTGTCGTTAATTGACAAATATCCCGGCGGAGTGTCGATTTCAAACCAGTTGATAACCGAGCCCTCCTCCTGCATAATATAGTCGGGATTCGGTTTGTCCACCTTGTTGATAACAGCAGTATCCTCAAGCTCACCGGCAACTGCCTTAAGCTCCGTCTTTCCTGCATTGTTAACATTGAAATAAAAGAAGGGATACTTACCTTTTTTCTGCTTACCGATACTCTCGCCATTGGCAAAAAGCTCAACCTCATCTTGATTGGAATAAACCGTAACCTTTGTTACATCCTCTACCCTGTCAACATATCTCTTTGAACAGATATGGAGTACAGGTTCATTGCTGAGCCATGCCTTATACGCATAAAAGCTGTCCTTCTTATATTTTCTGTCAAAGGTAACTAAGCCCTTATGGTTCATACCGTTTTCACCGCCCTCACTGCGAGCGTCGGCGGCAAAATCAAACATATTCCAAACATGGGTAGCCCACAGATACGGTCTGTCCATAATCTGCTTTATCAGTTCCTCATGATAGTAGGCCTGGTATTCCTCTGTATAATCACCCTGCTCAGGTGTTGAAGTGTGCCAGTTAAGCGCCTCGCAACCGTATTCGCTGATACCGATAGCAGTGTTTGGATATTTTTTATGAAAATCGTCAAACCAAGGTCCATACATTGAAACATTGCCGCCGTACCAGCCAAAGTAATGGTTGTAGGAAACAATATCGCTTATATGCACATATTCCTCGTCGGGACTGCACATGGTAATAACCGCAAGGGTGGTAGGCCTTGTTTTATCAAGGCTGTGTGCCAAATCGTTAAGCATTTTGTGATTATCAATTAAGCTCTTATCGCTTGCCCCTGCCATTGTTATCTCATTTGAAAGTCCCCATGTCACAATTGAAGGGTGGTTGTAGCATTGAGCAATAAGCTCGGTCATTTGCGATTTTGTATTCTCAAAGCCGTTTGGCATGTGGCGTGATATATACGGAATTTCCGCCCATACTACCAAGCCTCTCTCGTCGCACAAATCGTAAAAATCCTGATTGTGCTGATAGTGTGCAAGCCTTACTGTATTTGCACCCATTTCGCAAATCAAATCAATATCTTCTCTATGATGTTCATATTTAAGCGCGTTACCTATTTCAGGCCTGTCCTGGTGTCGCGAAACACCGCGAAGAGGATATTCCTTACCGTTTAAGATAAAGCCCTTGTTAGGATCAAATTCAAATGAACGGATACCGAAACGAGTTGAAATTTCGTCAACTGCCTCACCGTCAACCAATAGAGTTGCCTTTAATGTATAAAGATACGGATCCAAGGTTCCGTTCCAAAGGTGCGGATTATCCAGGCTTACGCATGAAACAGGATTTTTACCGTCCACCGTTTCAGTGGCAACAACGCCGTTTTCGTCAATAATTTCAAATTTGGTTTGGGCTTTATCTGCAACGTGAAATGCCTTCATTTCAATTTCTGCACTGTCGCCCTTAACTGTGGGTGTAACCATAATTCCCGGAGCACCATAGTAGTCCAAATCAAAATGCACACTGTCAACGGAAATAAGCTTAACATCTCTATATATTCCGCCGTAAAATGTAAAGTCTGCCTGCTGAGGATAAACCCTGTCGTTAGGAGAATTATCGGCAGTTACAACAAGAAGATTGCTGTCCTTAATATCCTCAAGTCTTACTCTAAAGGTTGAGTATCCTCCGTGATGAGTTACAAGCTCTTTTCCGTTGAAATAAACCTTACCCGTTGAGTTTACACCATCAAGCTGAAGCCAAAGCTCTTCGCCATCAGGAATATCGCTTTTTGCAAGGGACTTTGCAAAATAGCCTACTCCGCGATAGTAGTCGTTTCCGCCGTCCTGACCGTCTTTACCGTTCCAGGTGTAAGGAAGATTTAATTTTTCCCAATCCTGTGGGAGTGTTGACGGAACAGCATTTGCATCCTTGGAAAAAAGCCATCCTTCATTAATGTTTTTTACAATACGCATAATTTTACCTCACTATGTTAATTAATATATTATTCAGCATTTTCATTTGCAGATTTTCCAAATTCCTGCTCCTGCTTGTAGTCGATATTATAAATAAACCACATTGAAAGAGTCATTACACCAAGTCCGATTACAAGGAATACTATATAAAGAGTCTTTATATTTGCAGAAGCCTGTGCTGTCTGAGTTGATGCAGTTTCAACATAACCGACTGCACTAAGAGCAAGAGCAACAATGGCAGAGCCGATACCCTGTGATAACTTGCGGAAGAAGGAGTATAGGGCATAAAGAGAAGCCTCTTCACGAATACCCTTTTTACGATAACTCATTTCGATACAATCTGCAATAATTGCCCAAACAATAATTTGGAATACACAGCAGCCTGTGTTTACAAACATAAGGCCAATTACATAAATAACAATACCCTTCATATCCGGAGTAATAGGCAGGAAGAGCATAAGAATACCGGAAATAACACTTACAATACCGGAAACAACAATAAGCTTTTTCTTGCCGATTTTTGCAACTATACTTGATGCAAACGGCATAAATAAAACCAAAGGCAAATATGATGCAATCATTGCAAGAGTCGACTTGCTGGCATCCTTAAAATAGAACTGGAACACAAGATTATTTACAGACATTGTAGAGTTGTAGAAAACAACTACTGCAACTGTTGCAATAGTAATAGCAACCATAGCACGGTTTGTAAAAAACGACTTAATAGTTGAAAGGTAGTTAACCTTTTCCTGAACTATATCCTCACGAACTACTCTTTCAGTTACCATTTTACGCATTGCAAAGAATACAAAAAATGCTACCACAGAGAAAATAACAGCTACAACAAAAAGTATGTTTGCATCAAGCACATTGTCCTTATATACAATCTTAGGTAAAATCATAACACAGACTGCAGGAAGAGATGCACCTATGCTTCTAAATGTTGAAAGAGTTGTGCGTTGCTTTGGGTCATCTGTAATTACAGAGTGAAGTGAACCGTAGGGAACATTAATCAAGGTGTAGGCAACTGACCAAAGACAATACGAAACAAGACACCAAATGATTTTTCCAATCTGTGAAAAACCTGTTACAGGTGTAAAAATCATAATTGATGTTACAACAAGTGCCACAGAGCCAATAGCAATCCAAGGCATAAATTTGCTCTTTGTTCCGATACGCTTACGGTCCACCATATTACCGATAAGAATATCGTTTATTGCGTCCCAAACCTTTGATACAACAATAATCCATGCCCAGTTAGCCGCACTTAAGCCGATACACTGTGTATAAAATAGATACATATAACTCGATACCAGCTGAAAAGAAAAATTACAGCCCATATCTCCGAACATATAGCCTATTTTGTCCCTCATTCCAAATGGTTTAACATTATTAGAGTTCATATAACCACTCCTAATTATTTATTACAATTATTATAATAACACAATCGTCAACAAATATAAAGTGATAAAATATTATGAAACAAAAAAACCAAAATATACTATTGACAATGGGGAAAAAATATGTATAATATAAATTGTAATCATTACAATTTAATAATCTTTACAAGGCGGTGGTGACTTGAATGAGATAGAGATTACAAAGCTTTTTAAAGATAATCATTTCAGAGCAACTCCACAGCGAATAGCGGTTTATAAATATCTTTGTGAAAATCGAACCCATCCGGATGCCGACGAAATATATAAAAGTGTAATTCAAATGCATCCGTCGTTTTCAAAAACAACGGTTTATAACTCACTGCAGGCGCTTGCGGAGCAAGGCTTGATTGTCAAAATAAGCATTGATGATCAGCGAGTTAGATATGACGCTGATACATCGCTTCACGGTCATCTTGCTTGCAAAAAATGTAAAAAAATTTTTGACTTTAAGGTTGAAAATATCGTTTCAAGTCAGCTTGACGGTTTTACCATCAGCAAACGAGATGTTTATTACAGTGGCTTATGCCCAAATTGCAAATAATTTTTAAAGGAGATAAAAAAATGCAAAAAAAGTATTATTGTCCGGTATGCGGATACGAAAGTGACGAGCCAATCGATATTTGCCCTATTTGTAAGGCAAAGATGGCAGTAAGAGAGGATAACGCTGAGATGACTTGGGCTGCTGAGCATATTGTGGGCGTTGCACAGGGCGTTGATCCTGAAATCATTCAAGGTCTTCGTGAAAACTTCAACGGCGAATGCTCAGAGGTTGGAATGTATCTTGCAATGGCAAGAGTAGCTCATCGTGAGGGCTATCCTGAAATCGGTCTTTATTGGGAAAAGGCAGCTTATGAAGAGGCAGAGCATGCTGCAAAGTTTGCTGAGCTTCTCGGCGAGGTTGTAACTGACTCAACAAAGAAAAATCTTGAAATGAGAGTTGCTGCTGAAAACGGCGCAACAATGGGCAAGTTTGAGCTTGCTAAGAAGGCTAAGGAGCAAGGCCTTGACGCTATTCATGACACAGTTCATGAAATGGCAAGAGATGAGGCAAGACACGGCAAGGCTTTCGAAGGTCTTCTCAAGAGATACTTTGGCTAATAACAACAGCAAAGAGGTAAGCAATGCTTACCTCTTTTTTGTTTTACAAATATTTTTCAATTCTGTATCTCATACCCTTTTTAAGGGGAACATAAGGTGCCTGTAAGGCAGTTGGACCGGCGTTGGTATTAACCTCTATTATAACAGGGCCGTTTTCGCCGATAGCAACATCCCAGCCATAATAGCCTTCAATACCTGCGGCGGCTTCCGCTATCATTTCTTTAAGCTTGTCAAAATAAGGGATTTTAAATCCTTTTATCTTTTCTCCGGTATCGGGATGCTCGGTATAAACATTATTATCAAAATCAACTCCGTCGGTTACAATAACTCCGGTATCCAGGTCAATATCAGTCATAATTCCTCCTGAATGAAGGTTGTCAACATATTTTTCACCGCAACCCATTCTTAAGCCGGCGTAAACAATATTAACCTTTCCCTTTTCTACATCGGGAATATCATCATAGGTTACAATTGTTCCAACACGAATTGTGTTAACCGATTTCAGCGAAAATTTCTGCATATCGGGATGCTGCTTAAAAAAGCCCTCAATTAATCCATCGGGAAGAGCCTTGATTTTTTCATAGGTTTCCTTAATATTGCTGTCATCAAAATCGAAAACCTCTATTCCCTTTCCGCCGGATCGGGTTGTCGGTTTGTAAATAACCTTTCCTATCTTACCGAATTTTTCACAAAAAACATCATAGGTTAAATTCTCGCTGATGCACCAAGGTCTGCCCATAAATTTATCAAATTTATTGCAGAATAAATCCTTGTTCATAAACAGCTTAATTATGTCTTGATCTTTGTTGTATTTGTCGCGCAAAGCGTTAACGTCGCCCTTTGTGAAATAGGTGCACCATTCCTCCTCAGGCACCTCCCAGAACTTATAAACGGCAAACATTTCCGCAGAAGCGCCAACCTCTTTCCACGCCTTTTTCATTTTTTCAACAACAAGCGCTCTGTCCCAACCGGAGGAATTCATAACCTGCTCAATATAATGCTCTCGCTTAACCTGCCTATCCTGCTTTCTTTTTGCAAGACGTTCATTGTAAGCATCTACCAATTCATCCTCGGGAACCTGATAAAGCTTAAACAGGGTATAGTGCCTATAGGTTGTACCGGTCAGCTTCTTTGCGAGTTTTATTTGAGCTTCGGCGTATTCTCTGTCCCAGCCGGTGACCTCAACAGTATTGTCAATGCATTTTTTCTTATCCATTTCCCTTTTTCGAATAATAATTTCATATTGCTCTTTTTGTTTCTCTTCAGGGATATTGTAAAACTTAAGGTTAGCATAATCCTTATATCTAATACCGAATTCGGATTTTGCCTTCTTCATTTTTTCCTTTGCTTCCTGCTCGGCCCAGCCCGTGGCGGCAACAACCTTTTTTGAATATTTTTCTAAGTTGCTTTCCTTCTTAGGTGTTTCTTCGGTTGTTTTTTTCTCGTTTTTCTCCTCAACAGGAGGGGTATTCTCTTTTTTCGAATGGCCTTTAAATAATTTTTCAAACATATATAAGCACCTCGTCTTTAATACTCTTTGTTGCTAATTACGAATAAATCCGGCACAAATGGGGGCAATAAATGCTATTGCTAAAAGCGTTAAAAGAATTATTCGATAAACCTTGTTTTTCTTTTCGTTACTGTTAGGTAAGAACGAAACGGAATCGGCACAATTCTTGATAAACATATTAACATACTTGGAAACGAAATTGTTTCCAAACACCAGCACAATAAGCAATGTGCATAATACTGCACCTAAAATTTGCCACCTTGCCCGTAAATCCTCAACGCGATTTGAATAAATCATGGTGAATATTCTGTGGAACAGATATATAGTCAGCGAGTTTTTACCGGCCATTGTAATGATAGGAATTTTTCTGTCAACCGAAAGGAATAAAAATGCCGCTATCATCAATGCGGAAACTGCCATAATGGCAATTCTGGAAGCAGGGTCTTCAAGGCCGAATCCCGAATACTTGTTAGGCAACAAATCCCTGTCGGTAATGTGAAGGGCTTTGTAGGATACCGCTTCAATCAAAGCCGCACCTGCCACAGCTACAATGCCTGCTGACAATCTAATGGGTGTTTTTACGGCTTTTATCTTATTGTCAACAGTTTCAGCCTTTAACAGATATCCTGCCATAAAATAAGGCCAAAAAGTAACCACCTTGTTAATAGATAATGCCGATTCTCCGTTAATGGTACCCCAAAATCCGACCAGTATCGAAAAGATAATTATAGCAGGCATAATTCCCTTAAACTTTGCAAGATAAGGGGTAATAAGCCGCCAAATGACCAAGGCCATCAAATACCATGCAGAATAGTACGCATTAATAATTCTCGGTTGCTTTCCCAAATAGGTGTTATACAGCAAAAACGGCAGCATAAACAGGAAATAAGCTATCAGCAGCTGTAAAACGGCATTTCTTGAACGGCATCTTTCGCTTTTACTGAAAAAGCCGGACACAAACACAAATGCCGGCATGTGAAAATAGTATATTGCATCAACTATTAAATTGTTTACCGTTGAACCTTGCAACGAATATAAGCAGTGGGCAAACACAACTAAAATAATTAAAACGCCCTTAATATTGTCCCAATAGGGCGATCTCGCCTTAGTATTAGCCAAATTATCGCTTATTTTCAATTTCTTATCCATAAGCATCCTCGTATTAGAAAAAAATCTGTCAACTGCATGGTTGCACTCTTCATAGTAAAAATTATATCATAAATTTATTAAAAAAACAACCGCATATTCAAAATGCACAGAATAACTATTTTAATTGACAATATGAAATAGTATGGTATAATGACTTATGACACCCCGTGCTATAAGTATATGGGAGGTATGCTTTTGTGTATGAACAGGAAGCCTTAAAAAATATTAGAAACAAAAATTTAGCCGACATATTGCAGGTTTTAAGAGACAAAGGCGCCTGCAGTTTATCCGAACTCACCCAAAACACAGAGGGCGGCTTGACCACCGTAAAAAGATGTGTTTTTCAGGCAATGGAATTTGGCATGATTCTTCAGGGCGATATTGCTGATTCTACCGGCGGCAGAAAAGCAAAGCAATATGTTATAAATGAGAATTATCAGCATTTTATTTTCATTATTGTTGATAATAACTACCTAATCATAAAAATCCACAATTTCAAATTGGAATGTGTTAAGGAGTATTCCCAACAATTTGAAATGGCCGATTTTTTTGACTCAATTTGTCAAAACATAAGTAATGCCGTTAATGAATATCCCATAGGCACAGTATGCCTGTCCCTGCCCTGTGTGGTGAAGGACGGAGTAATTCTTGATTGGCATTATAATCAAAATCTAAATAATTTTGACATTAAAAACGAACTCGAAAGAAAATACCGAATAAATGCGGTTGTTCAAAACGATATGAAGCTTACTGTTCTTGGAGTGAGCATGGGCAAACATAACAGTTTAAAAAACATAACCACCATGCAGTTCGGCCACAACGGTATAGGTATGGCAGGTATGGCAAACGGCCATTTGCTGGTAGGCAATACAGGCTTTGCCGGCGAGGTTGGATTTATAAACGATTTAAACAAAAACGTTATGGGGGCTTCGTATCCTGCAAAAATACTGCGAAACGCCATAGTATTTATAAATCCGGAAATTGTGGTGCTTTACAAATCGAAAAGGCAAAACAACTTTGAAAAAATATTCAGTATTGCGACGAAAGGGATTCCAAAATATGCAATACCGAAATATGAAATCAGCGAAAATTATATCGGCGATATAACCTCGGGATTAATATCGTTGGTAAATAAATATGGCTACTTTAAAAGAGCGGAGGTAAACCAATGAAAATTTCACTTAAAGACAAAACCACAAAAGAGATAATTATGTTCTCTTTGCTCCCCTTTGGTACAAGTACGCTTTACACCTTAATAGGTACAGCGCTTAACATGTACTTTACCGATGTGCTTGGACTTTCCCTTGCTATGACAAGTATTGTCCTTTCGGCAACAAAGGTATGGGACGCTATTAACGACCCTCTTATGGGTATGATTGTTGACAAAACCCATACAAAATGGGGAAAATGCCGTCCGTACATATTATGGATGAGCGGACCTGTTATTATTGTAACGGCCCTTCTTTTTGCTCCTGTTAATTTTGGACAGAGAGGTAACTTTATATATGCAATAGTTGCATACATTCTTTACTACACGGTTTATACTGCACTTGATATCCCTTATCAGGGCTTAACCCCATTGGTTTTCCCTGAGGATAAAAAGCGTGTTAAGGCTGTATCCTTCAGCAATATCATCGGCTCACTGGGTACTGTATTGCCGTCTGTACTTTTCTTTACCGTAGCAGGCTTCTGGGGCAGAGATAACCAAAAGCAGGGTTATTTCGGAGCTGCAATTATTTTTGGCGTTATGGCTGCCATTCCAATGTTCATTTCCTTCTTCGGTATCAAGGAAAAGGTTTATATTCCTCCAAGAAAGGATAAATATATTGACGGGCTCAAGGTTGTATTCAGGGACAAAAAATTTGTTTGTCTTGTAATTGCCGCCTTCTTCTCGTCACTTGTTAATCTCGGCGCAATGTTTTTGCCGTATTTTGCAAAGTGGAACTGCGCCGGAGTTATACCTATTGATGATTTGTGCAGTTGGATTTACAACACCTTCGGCTTAAAAATTCAACTTACAAGCGAAGGCTTGCTGACACCGTTGCTTCAACTTGGCAGTGGTGCTTCATATATGCTTTCAATGGCACTTGTTCCCGTATTCCTTAAGAAGATGGATAAGAAAACACTCTGGATAGGCGTTTCACTGTTTGGTATTGTTGCAGACATTCTTTGCTTCATAATCGGTATTTGGGTTGTTCCTTACAATACCGTTGCAGGCGCAGTTGTTTACACAATTTTGAGATTCTTCACTAATTTCCCTGTAGGAATTATGACCGTACTTCTCATTGCAATGTTCTCCGATGTTGTTGATGATCTTGAAATGAAAACAGGTAAGAGACTTGAGGGTACAGTATTCTCATTTAGAAGCCTTGTGGGTAAAATCTCTTATGCAATATTCAATGTAGTAATGCTTAATGTTGTTGACAGGTTTGGCTATAACGCAGAGCTTATGACAAAGCTTACCGATAATCTTGCAAGACCGCTTATTCAAAGCACAACACAGGCAACCGTTATAGGAGATGTTAACTATACAACTCTTCTTAATGTTATATTCTTTATGCTCACAGCACTTGGTGCTATAGGACTTTTGCTTCAAACAATTCCTATGTTCTTCTACAAGTTCGACGAAAAGGCACAGGAAGGAAAGTTAAAGGCATTCCGTGAGGAAAAGGAAAGACGCGAAATTGAAGAACTGAACAAGCTCGCTGAGCAGGAAGGCGTTGTTAATGAGTAAGGTTAAAAAAATTATGGTTATTATTATTTCCATCATTCTTATATTGTGTCTGCTTGCCGCAGTTTTATATTGCTTTGCAGATAGAATAGTTATCGGCAAAACCGAAATTGAAGAATTTAACACTGACAATTCAACCTTTAAGGTTGGAGTTATATCCGATACACAGCTTCCTCCTACAGAAGAAGCATTGAAATCCGACGATAAATATGTTGAGCATCTTAGAAATGCCTTAACGGTTATGAAGGATAACAATGTAGATATGATTTTATTTGCCGGAGACATCGGTGATTTGGGTACTTACTTTGCCTTTGAAACCTACGAAAACACCATTGACGAGGTTTTTGGGGAAAACAGACCTATTATTCAAACAATTATGGGTAATCATGATTTTTGGAATAAGGATGCAAAAACCGCAATTAATCATATTAAAGCGTTTAAAGAGGTTATGGGTACTTCACCATGGACTCACTATGTTGTTAACGGCTATCACTTTATAGGTGCTTCTCCTAACTGCGGCAGTATGTCTGCCGGTTACGGACTGACATCAAGATGGCTTGACAGAGAGCTTAAAAAAGCAAGTGCAGACTCAGAGGGAAAGCCCATCTTTGTTATGACACATAATCAACCAAAGGATACCTGCTACGGCAGTGATGAGTGGGGTGATAAAACCCTTAACGACGTTTTAGAAAAATATCCAAACGTTGTTCTTTTCGGTGGCCATTCTCATTATTCTGTGCTGGATGAGCGAACAATATGGCAGGGTGATTACACAGTTATTCAAACCCAATCCCTCTCCTACACCGAGCTAGAAACCGGTAAGGAGAACGGCACCATTCCTCCTAATGCAGACGCCACACCAATGGGTTACATTATGGAGTTCACAGACAGCAGTATTGATATTCATCGTATCAACTTTGCTGAAAACAATTTAGGGCATGAAGAAAAGGCAGATGAATTATGGAGCCTTCCACTGCCTTATACAAATGACGGTAAATATGCCTTTGAAAGCAGAAAGGCTTTAAATACTGCTCCTGTTATAACCGATACCACCGGAACTGCCAACATAAACGGCGATAAAGTAACTCTTTCATTTAACGCCGGAGAGGATGACGATTTTGTTCATACATACAAGGTTGTTATTGACGGCAAGGATGAAAAACTCTTCTTCAGTGATTTTTATAACGGACTTGAGGTTATGAGCGATAAGGTTGAATTAGAGCTCAGTACTGACGGCGGAAAGCACACATACGAAATCTATGCAGTTGACAGCTGGGGTGCAGAAAGCGAAAACTGTGTAGTAATTAACTGATTTAACGGTGAAAGTATGAAAAAGGTTATTGTTGTATCTAAAACTCATTTAGACTTAGGCTTTACGGATTATGCTCAAACCATAAGGAAGAAATATATTGACTGTTTCATTCCTCAGGCAATCGAGCTTGCGCAAACGGTTAATACAGAGAATAAAAAATCCTTTATATGGACCACCGGCTCATGGATAATTAAGGAAGCTCTTGAAAATTCAACAGCCGCTCAAAAGGAAAGTCTTGAAAATGCTTTAATAAGGGGAGATATTGTCCCCCACGGTCTGCCATTTACAACCCATTCGGAATTATTGGATGAGGATACATTTGATTACGGACTTTCAATTGTAGAAAGCATTGACCAAATACGTGGCAGGAAAACAATTTCTGCAAAAATGACAGATGTTCCGGGGCACACAGTGTCCGTTGTTCCCCTTCTTGCAAAGCATGGCATAAAACTTCTTCACATTGGTGTAAACGGTGTTTCTGCCGTTCCTGAGGTGCCGGAATGCTTTTTATGGAAATGCGGCGATGCCGAGGTAGTTGTTGTCTATTCAGGTGATTACGGCGGAGCCTTTAAAAGTGATTTGGTGGAGGAGGTTCTCTACTTTGACCACACCTTGGATAATCACGGTGCACCGTCTCCTGAAAAGGTGTTGAGTAAGCTCTCAAAAATCAGAGATGAGTTCCCCGATTACCAAGTAACAGCAGGCACTCTTGATGATTTTGCAGAGGTTATATGGAAGGTAAGAGATAAGCTTCCCGTTATTGAAAACGAAATCGGTGACACTTGGATACACGGCAGTGCCTCAGACGTTTACAAGTCAGCCGCATTAAGAGAGCTTATGAGCCTTAAGCGTCAGTGGCTTAGCGACGGCACTATGGAAAAAGGCTCAAAGGAATATATAGGCTTTACCGATAATCTCCTTTGTGTTGCCGAGCATACCTGCGGTATGGACACTAAAACGTATTTTGCCGATTACGAAAATTATCCTAAGGCTGATTTTCAAAAAGCCAGAAAAAGAGATAAGATAATAATTAAGCATCCTTTTAGGGATTTTCCCTACAACATACTTAACATTATTAATAAAACGAGATTTAAAAGCTCATACAGTATAATTGAAAAAAGCTGGAATGAGCAACGCAGCTATATTACAAACAGTGTAAACTGCCTTTCTCCACAGCACAAAGAACAGGCACAGCAGGCTTTACTTAAATTAAGACCTGCAAATCCTGTTACCGTTAACAATGAAAGCCCATTTGAAAATACTGTTACATTTAACGGTTTTGAGCTGAAGCTTAACGAATTCGGCGGCATAGGAGGTTTAACCTATAACGGTAAGGACATAATTCGCAAAAACAATAAGCCGCTTTTGGAATACCGTTCTTACACCCACGAGGATTATGATTTTTGGTTCACTCATTATTGCCGCAACTTTGAAATAAACAAGGTTTGGGGTTATCCTGATTTCGGCAGACCGCTTTTGAAATATGCCGACGGAAAATATCCCCAGGGACGCTTTTATTACAAAATGACCGATGCCTGTGTATCTAATGAAGCAGATGGCATAAAAATTTTAGTTAATTTGAAATGTGATGCCTCTGTTTGTGACGGTGCCGGTGCACCGAGAGCAGTTCAGGTTGTTTATACCCTAAGCGATACAGGACTCAGTTTTGATGTGCTTTGGTTTGAAAAGGATGCAAACCGAACAACCGAGGCTATATTCCTTCATCTTTATCCAAGCTACAAGGAGCTTTCTTTGGTAAAGATCGGCAGCAAGGTTGATTATAAAAGTGTTGTTCCAATGGGCGGAAGGAATCTTCACGCTGTGGAAAAATGCGTAGTTGATAATGAATCCTGCTCATTTGAAATTATCAACCGACATTCGCCCCTCGTTTCGGTGGGCCAAGGTAAAATACTTGAATATGACAATAAGATTGAAAGTGTTCAGGCAGATGGCTTATCTTATGTACTCTATGACAATGTATGGGGAACAAATTTCCCCCTTTGGTACGAGGAAAATGCTAAGTTCTCATTTGAAATAGCTATTGATAAGGAACTTTAATATGAAAGGAACTTTAATATGAAGCTGATTTATAAAAAACCGCTGATATTTCCGTGTTGG
>JBJEPI010000029.1:0-8766 GCA_051881175.1 Eubacterium sp. | reverse complement strand
AAGGAACTTTAATATGAAGCTGATTTATAAAAAACCGCTGATATTTCCGTGTTGGGCAAAATTCAGCCAAAAGAATTCAGGCAAAAGATTTTATGACTTAACCGAAGATGGTGTAAAATATTCGCCAAGCGAAGCTTATCTTCCCCATTTCAATCACATTGAAATGACGGGATTTGAAATGTCTTCAATAATCAGCTACCGTGTAGACCGAAATTATGGGTTAAAAATGTATATCTTTTGTGTGTTTCCTCAAATTAGGGTAATACCAAATGAAACAAGAGGAAGTCTTACCAACCACTTTAAAAACATCGGTGTAACCGTTTACGGTAAGAATAAGTCTGTCAGTGACATTAGCTTTAACGGTATACTTAAAATTACCGAGCAAAGCGGTGATATCAGTATTATTCATGAATTTTCTCCGGCTTTTGATAAAAAAGCACTGATAGAAAAAATAACCCTTGTCAACAACGGGGAAACGCATCAAAGGGTTAAAATAGAAAACAAAAAGCCTCTAAGAGTCATAAGCAAATGCTTTCTTGCTGATGACAGCGAACAACTGCTTTATACCGACGTTTTTACGGAATGCGGTGCTGTTTTGAGTAAAACCTCTCATTTGTCCTTATCACCTAAGGAAAGGGTTACTCTTACCGCCGTTTACGCTGCTGAAAAATTGTCTCTGAAAATTGCTGATGAGCAGGTTGAAAAAAGA
Source organism: Eubacterium sp. (assembly GCA_051881175.1). Taxonomy (GTDB): domain Bacteria; phylum Bacillota; class Clostridia; order Oscillospirales; family Acutalibacteraceae; genus Eubacterium_R. Next base: position 8,057 of record JBJEPI010000029.1, on the reverse strand, counting down.
AAGCAGTTTATAGCAAATTCCAACAGACGGCTTAAAATTACAACGCCGAATTCAAAAATTAACAGCATGGTTGATTTTTGTAAAATAAGAGCCGGCGAAAGTATTTTTAATACCAAAAACGGATTAATGCATGCTCCCGGAGGCGGAAATTTTTACGGCGCTCTTTGGACTAACGATCAATGCGAATACGCCAATCCCCTATTTGCTTATTTGGGATACGACGCCGGAATCGAACAAAGCATTAATTGCTACAAGCTTTATTCCAAGCTTGTTTCGCCTGACAAGGCCATACCCACAAGCATAATTGCCTGCGGCGACGGACTATGGAACGGTGCCGGCGATAGAGGTGATACATCTATGTATCTCTACGGCTTAACCCGTTTCCTTTTAAGCACAGGCGACCGCAAGCGTGCCAATGAATTTTTACCATACATAAAAAAAGCCGCTGAATATGTAATAAAAAACATTACCGATGATTTTATCGTTAAAAGTGACAGCGATGAGCTTGAAAACCGATTTGAAAGCGGCAGAGCAAATTTGTCGGTTTCCTGTATAACCTATGACGCTTTTGTTTCATTAAGCTATCTGTTTAGAGATTTAGGTGATGAAAAGGAAGCAGATAAATTTTTGTCGCTGTCGAAAAAAATAGAAATCGGTATTGAAAAATACTTTGGCGCTGATGTTGAGGGCTTTAAAACCTACAAATACTGTAACGAGGAGGCGCACCTTCGTTCATGGATATGTCTTCCCCTAACCGTTGGAATTTTTGAAAGAAAAGAGGGCACAATAAACGCCCTGCTTTCAAATAAGCTTTACAGCAACGGAGGCTTTCTCACCAGAAGCGGAGACAAAACCTATTGGGACCGCTCGGCTTTATATACTATAAAAGGACTTTTTTATGCAGGAGAAGCCGACAAAGCCTGCGAGGTTTTATCAAGCTATACAGAGGAAAGGCTCCTTGGCTTTCATGTTCCCTATCCTGTGGAGGCTTATCCCGAAGGAAACTCGGCACAGCTTTCCGCTGAAAGCGCCCTGTATTTAAGGATTATTATTGAGGGAATTCTGGGTTACAGACCTAACGGCTTTGATTCCTTTGAACTGAAGCCCAATCTTCCTTCAAAATGGAACAAAATTGATGTGTGCAACATTATGCTTTTAGGTGAAACTTTTGATATTTCACTTGAAAACGGCGATTGCTACACGTTAAAAATTAACGATAATACGGTGAAAATCAACAAAGGTGAAAGCTTCGTTTTTCACAGAAAGAAGAGGAATGTATGAAGTATAATATTAACAAAAAAATTCATGCCGATTTCAGTGTTTTCGAGGAAAATAAATTGCCTGCAAGAAGCTATTTTATTCCTTTTTCAAATGAAAATGAGCTTGAAAAAACCGACTATAAAAACGAGCGTTATTGCTCTGACAGAATTGTTTTGCTAAGCGGAGAATGGGACTTTTTGTATTTTGACAGGCTCAGCAAGCTTGCCAACAGCTTTGATACAGATACGGCTGATTTCAAAAAGCTTAATGTTCCCTCAACCTGGCAGAGAAACGGTTATGACCAAATTGCATACATAAACACCCGTTATCCTTTCCCAAAGAGACCTCCGCATATTCCCGAAGATGTGGCTGTAGGTGTTTACAGAAAAAGCGTCAATTTAACAAAATGCTCTCGTAGAGTAATTTCGTTTTTAGGCGTTGCCGGAGCATTTTCCCTTTATATTAACGGAAAATATGTTGGATATTCGGAGGGCTCGCACAATACTGCGGAATTTGACATTACCGAATTTGTCAGCGAGGGCGAAAACGAAATAGTTGTTGTTAACTACAAATGGAGCAACGGCACATATCTTGAATGCCAGGATATGTTTAGAGAAAACGGAATTTTCCGCGATGTTTATATTATTAATCAGCAGGAAAGCTATATTAACGACTTTCTTATGCGTTCCAAGAAAAATACCGACGGGACCTATGATTTGAAAATAAGTGTTGACGGCAGTTTTTCCGAAACAGCTTCAGTGGAAATCAGTTGCGACAGTCTTTTTACTGTTACATTAAACGGCAATGATGAAGCCGAGGTTACATCTCTTTCGGTTAATGAATGGAGTGCGGAAACCCCTGAGGTTTATGAAATAAAGATTATCCTTAAAGATAATGAAAATGTTTTAGAAGCAATACGCACATACATTGGCTTTAAGGATGTTAAAATTGACGGCGAGGTATTCTTATTTAACGGTAAGCCAATAAAAATGCTTGGCGTTAATCACCACGATACCCACATGACAAAGGGCTATGCGGTTTCTCTTGAGGATTTGGAGCTTGATATCAAGCTTATGAAGGAGTACAACTGTAATGCCGTTCGTACCTCTCACTATCCTCCGGATCCGGTATTTTTAACCATGTGTGATATGTACGGACTTTATACCGTTGATGAAGCAGACATTGAGACTCACGGCTTTTATGCCGTTCCTTACAGCACCTATAATCCTAACAGATTAAGTAACGACACCAGGTGGGCTACTCATTATCTTGACAGAGTTAAGAGAATGTACCAGCGAGATAAAAACCATCCGTCGGTTACAATGTGGAGCTTGGGTAACGAGTCAGGAGGATATAAATGTCAGGATGTTTGCTATGACTTCCTAAAGAGCGTTAACCCTGAAATTCCAGTTCATTATGAGGGCGCTATACGCAGTAAGCGCTGGGCTTATGATGTTGTTTCAAGAATGTACGGCACCCCTGATTTAATGCGCAAGATATTAAAGGGCACAGCCGGAAGCAAATACAAGGGCAAGCCGTTTTTCCAATGTGAATACGCTCACGCTATGGGCAACGGCCCGGGCGGACTTGAAGAATACATGCAGCTTTTCTATTCTTCAAATCAGTTTATGGGCGGTTGTATATGGGAGTGGGCAGACCACAGCGTATACGATGAAAATGCAAAATATAAGTGGACCTACGGCGGCGACCATAACGAGCCGATACATGACGGTAATTTCTGTGTTGACGGCTTGTTTTATCCCGACCGCAGACCTTCAAGCGGCGCACTTGAAATGAAGGTTTGCTACAGACCTATCCGAGCCGAATATCTTGGGGATTGCACCTTTGAATTAAGAAACACACGGTGCTTTAAGGACACCTCCGACATTGATATTTCCTACGAAATAATCAGTAACGGTAAAATTGCCCAAACAGGCAGTATTTCATCCGTAATTAACCCTCAAACCAAGAAAAAGGTTCAAATAAATTCAAATATTCTTTCTGAGAAAGACAAGGATATTTTTGTAAACTTCACTTATACAGATAAAAATTCAGGCCGAGAAATTGCCGTTGAACAGGTTATCGTTTCACTTGCCCAAATTAAGGCAGAAGGCCTTAACGGCTCAGCAGAAATAAACGAAAGCTCTAACGCTATCAATGTATTATTTGATAACGGAAAGGCTGTTTTTGAAAAAGGCAAGGGACTTGTAAGCTACAACCTTGACGGTAACGAATATTTAAATACAAATCCTCTTGATAAAATGAGCGGTTTTGTTCCTCATATTTACAGAGGCAGACTTGATAACGACCAATATATGGTTATTTTCTGGAAAATTATCGGCCTTGATTGTTCAAAGGCAAAGCTTATTTCATGTAATGTTAAAAATGTGAAGGGTAAAAAATGCGTAAGCACGGTTTACGATTTTGTCACAAGAGGACTTTTTGTTCTTGCAAGAGCTGAGGTAAACTATTTCTTTGAAAAAACCGGAAAAATGAGAATCAGCGTTTCTTTAAAGAAAATCATACCGCTTACCGACCAGCTTCCCCGTTTTGGAGTACATTGCGAATTACCCGAAAGCTTTGAAACCATTGAATATTACGGCAGAGGCCCTGTGGAAAATTACTCCGATTTCAAGGAGCACTCACCTGTAGGCCTTTATGAAACAACTGTCGGTAAAATGGCTCACAAATACATAAAGCCACAGGATTCAGGTAACAGGGGCGATGTAAAATACAGCATTATTAAAGGTGAAAACGGTACAGGATTTAAGTTCACTGCTGTTGATAATGCCTTCAATTTCAATGCAAACCATTTTACACTTAATCAACTGAAAAAGGCAAAGCATATTGAGGATCTGCCCGATACCGAAACCACCTTTGCCGCAATTGACGGATTTGTAAGGGGCACAGGCTCTGGAAGCTGTGGTCCTATTCCGTCAAAGGAGCATCAAATTAAATTTGGATATACCTCTCCCCTTGTATATTCATTTGACGTTGAACCCCTTAAATAAACAAAAACATATAGTAAAAAATTCTGTTACAATCTCGCTTTGTAACAGAATTTTTTTAATAATAAACTAACGAGCAGGCTTTTTGCCTGCTCGCATTTTTGTAATTTTATACTGAACAAATAATAAAATCGTTTTTTCAGTCTCTTTCGACTTTATTTTTACTTACATAATCAAAAATGTCATTACTGTATCCGATTTTTGCATTTGAATTCAACATTTTGATAATTCGTAACGCATTTTCAGCCATAGCTTTGCTTTGTGAATCTCCATACAAACCGTATCTTATTACAAGCTCATCACCGTATATGTCGTATATCCTCAAAAAATATGTATCTCTATGTGCTGTACCGCGTACCTTTTCATATTGAATATATGCTGCTAAGATTTCATTAATTTTAACTAATTGGCGATAATCCTTTTTATCCAGCAAATATCTGTTTGAAATGCTAATCCAATCATCATTATATAAATTATTTTCGCTTATTTCCTTAAATACAGCTTCAATGTTGGGAAAATCAGTAAATAATTTATACTTTTGCGGGTTTTCAGCATACATGACATTTTCGATTAATGCCCACAAATTAATGACAACAGCAATCAGTAAAACTATTGAAACAATAATTCCCACAATGGAATAAAGCATATCTGATTTTATGCCATCATCTATTATTCCCTTTATTGTTAAACCTGCAAAAAGTGTTAAAAAAACCAACCTTATTGCGAGTCTCAATAAAATATGCAATGAGTCTTTAATGAAATTTTTCCTTATGTTTTTAATAATATCCTGTATTTGAATTTCCAAGTTTATCAATCGCCTCAATCATCAGTTATTTAAAAGCTTAACCATTATCATTGGCCTAACGCCGTAGCTGTCAGTCATTGGCACGCCGTCTTTCAGCTGATTACTTGCAGTCCAATAATATGAACTGCCGTGTATTTCACCAACCGAATCTATAACTGTTCCGTATCCCGGACCTGTTTTTTCCGACAATTCTCTTGTCCAATAACTGTATGGTTCTGAAGAATTATATTTGCTCTTGGCATATTCGGTAAATTCTGCAATCATATTTTCATGTGTCCAAAAGCTTAGGGCTACATTTCCGGCATTCGGGAGTTGTACATAGGCTGCTGTTGATTCATCAATGTCGGTTGTCCTCTCACCAGTTACTGCATTTAAAGCCACATATTGCTTTTCCTCCTCGTTGAACGCCTCGTTATAAAAATCATTATTGAGCCAATCCTTAAGAGAACAGTTGCTCCAATTAACTGTATCCAAATTTAATGAGTCGTTGTGATAAGGACGACAATCTAAACAATAAACGCTATATAGAGAGGCAACATCATTATCATTGTTGATTACATACCATTCTATAGGTTCGGGACCGTTAAATAAATTACCGTCCTGCTCATATGCACCGAAGGTTACTACCGAATCTTCAGGAATACCCCAAACAAGAGAATCTGCATTTTGAATTGCAGTAAGTTCAGCCGAAACATCAACATATCCTCTTGTAACCTGTGTTTCTTCATAAGTATCATTATAGGATTCATCGGTGTCTGCGTCATCATTCCTGCTTTCAGTGTAAGTATAACCGCCGCAAGCTGTAAACATAAAACAAATGGCAGTTAGTAAAATAATAATAGATTTTCGCTTCATGCTATCTCCTCACAAAAGTTTTTATTTCGGCAAATTCTTTGTAGCCACAAAATTTGAAATACCATAGTTACAATACGCGTCTTTATCATTATAAAACTCAATTTTCAAAATATCTACGCCACTTACATCAACACTAAATTCAAAAGGCAATAATGCCGGCTTAAAGGTTTTGGAAGTATAGAGTTTCTTTCCATCACCATATATTACAAAATATCCTCTTTGACTATGATTCTTTGCTTCTTTGGGGATGAAACCTTTTCCTGATATTGTATCGTACTTTTTATTCAAATTATATTGACAATATGCCATTAATTCTTCATCATAGCTTACTACATTTATACAATTTTTTTGTGTTGATGAATCATTTGCTTCATAACTTTTACCTTTTAATCCAATTCCTCCCATACCGAAGGTTACATAATTTTTAACTAGCAATGTATTATCTTCTAAATATAATTCAAACGGCAAGTATTCTTTAAAATATTCCACCTTTTTGCTGATTTCGTCATCGTCCGGACAGAGATTTTGTGCCATTACCGCCATATCGTATGCACCCTGACGCTCACCGCTTTTCAGTGCCTCATCGGCCTTTGCTATATAATCGCTTGCTTTGTTTTTAATTGCACTGTCCAACCTTGCCTGTGCATCACCCGATAAGCCATCACCTAAAGATGCAATATATTCATTAGCCCCCTCTAAATCACCGTTGTTTACATATTCATCAATTTTATCAAGCTTGGCCTCATAAATCTTTGTTTCATAGTCATTGAGTTTTTCGATAATATCGTCGGTCAATTTTTCGTTTCTAAGGTTGTCTATTTCCCACTGAGCGGAATCATATTCACCGCTGTCGATATATTTTTCAATTAATGCTATTTTATTTTCAAGCAGCTTACTTTGACTTTCTGTCATTTTATCCTGTGCATCATTGTACCAACTATCGTCTTCAATAACATTTGAAAATGAATTTGCTGCACCGCCGAAATCATTAGAATTAAATTGCTCAACTCCTTTAATATATGATATTTTTGAAGCATAAAGCTCATAATAATCCGAAATAACAGAATTAAGTTCATTGTTATATTTCGCAATTGTAGATATTGCCGAATACTCCTGCGGCAAAATAATATAGCCCATTGAATCCAACAGATACTCGTTAATATCTGTATCCTTGCTCTGGCTGTTTAATTCATTTTTTGCATTCAAAATACAATCTTCAAATTCCAAAAATACATATTTACCGGTTCTCGATAACTCATCATACGAAAAGCGATCATCCCCGCAATACTCAGTAAATACATTATAAACATTTGCTCCCTCTTTTGATTCAAACGCATCACTCATTTTTTGTGCCGCCTGATTTGGAAGGACAACACAATCAATTAGAATAATCAATGCAATAAAAGCAACTGCAATCACAGCGGTTATTATTCCTATAAGCTTTTGATTACTAAAAATCTTTTTCTTTTCCTGAGTTTTTAAATTTTCATCATAATTTACGCGTTCCATAATTAAATCCTCCTCTTTGCTGAAATATTAGCGCTTGGACAACCTAATTATACTATTTAAATTATTATAATTCAAGTATAATTACTAATTTTAGCGTTATTATTACCGCTTAAATTAGTGTACACTAAAATAAAGGAGTGATTGCTGTGGACGAAAATTTTATAAGGCAAAGAATAACCGAGCTTCGTATTCAAAAAAATGTCTCTGAATACAAAATGAGCTTGGATTTAGGACATAGTAAAAGTTATATTCAAAGTATATCTTCCGGCAGAGCCTTACCGTCCATTCCGGAATTTCTCTATATCTGTGAGTATTTCGGCATAACTCCCGCCGATTTTTTTAATACCGATTCAAGCGAAATCTTAATTCAGGAAGAACTTAAAAATGAAACTAAAAATATGAAAAAGGAAGACTTAAACCTGCTAATTCAAATTGCAAAAAGATTAAACAAATAACTTTTTAACTGCTAAGGCTGTGGCTGAAACCAAACAACATATAAAAAAACCGAACGTAACGTTAAAACGTTGCGTTCGGTTTTTTGTTGGTCGGAGTGACAAGACTTGAACTTGCGACCCCCAGACCCCCAGTCTGGTGCGCTACCACCTGCGCTACACCCCGAT
>JBJEPI010000028.1:0-2879 GCA_051881175.1 Eubacterium sp. | reverse complement strand
TGTCTCGTAGGAAGCCTTAATTGCCTCAACAGGATCAGAGGCTTGAATACCCTCGCCGAAAACAAGGGCGTTATATGCCTTTTTAACTCTGTCCCAGTTATTATCTCTGTCCATAGCGTAGTATCTGCCCACTACGGTAGCAACCTTGCCAACGCCGATTTCGTTCATTTTTTCGATTGCCTCGGCAACAAAATCCTTGCCTGAGGTTGGAGGAACATCACGGCCGTCCATTATACAGTGAAGATATACCCTATCAAGTCCCATTCTTTTTGCCAGCTCAACAATTGCCCAAATGTGGGTGTTGTGTGAGTGAACGCCGCCGTTTGACATAAGTCCCATAAGGTGAAGTGAGGAATTATTATCAATTGCATTTTGAACTGCGGCTCTTAATGCCTCGTTCTCAAAGAAATCACCGTCCTCAATGGACTTTGTAATTCTTGTAAGCTCCTGATATACAACTCTGCCGGCACCCATATTTGTGTGGCCAACCTCGGAGTTGCCCATTTGACCGTCGGGAAGACCAACGTTAAGTCCCGAAGCGCCGATATAAGTGTAGGGATATTTTTCCATAAGCATATCAAGATTTGGCTTTTTTGCCGCGGCAACAGCGTTACCGTAATCCGACGGATTGTGGCCAAAGCCGTCCATAATGCAAAGAACATTAGTTTTTTTCATTATTCAGTCTCCTATATCTAACAATTAGGCTCCCAAAAGGGAGCCTTAATAAACAGTTTATTTTGAAGCAGCTTTAACGATGATTGAGAAATCCTCTGCCTTAAGTGATGCGCCGCCGATAAGACCGCCGTCAACATTAACCTTAGCAACAAGCTCATCAGCATTTTTAGCGTTCATTGAACCACCGTACTGAATTGTAACAGTTTCAGCGGCGTCTGCACCGTAAGCCTCGGCAATAGCGGCACGAACAAAGCCGTTGCCCTCATCAGCCTGGTCAGCAGTAGCAGTTACGCCTGTGCCGATAGCCCATACAGGCTCGTAAGCAATGATAACATTCTTAAGCTGGTCGGCAGTAACATTTGTAAGAGCCATCTTTGTTTGGAACTTTAACAATGTCTCTGTATATCCAAGCTCTCTTTGCTCAAGGGTTTCACCAACGCAAACGATTGGCTTAAGTCCCTTTTCGAGAGCCTTAAGAGTACGAAGGTTAACAGTTTGGTCTGTTTCGCCGAAATATGTTCTTCTTTCGCTGTGGCCGATAACTACATATTCAACGCCAAGCTCAAGGAGCATATCAGCGGCAACCTCGCCTGTGAAAGCGCCATTGTCCTTAAAATGAACATTTTCTGCGCCGATTTTAATGTTTGAACCCTTTGCAGCCTCTACTGCGGCAGGAATATCAACAAAAGGAACGCAAAGTACAACCTCGCAATCAGCGTCGGCAACAAGTGGCTTCATAGCATTGATAAGCTCAGTTGTTTCAGCCGGAGTTTTATTCATTTTCCAGTTACCGGCAATAACTGCTTTTCTTAAATCCTTTTTCATTTTAAAATTCTCCTTGAATTAATCTTTATCCTGAAGAGCGGCAATACCCGGAAGCTCCTTACCCTCAAGGAACTCAAGTGATGCGCCGCCGCCTGTTGAGATATGGCTCATTTTGTCTGCAAAGCCAAGCTTTGTAACTGCTGCTACGGAATCGCCGCCGCCGATAATTGAAATAGCGCCTGACTCAGCAACTGCGTTAGCAACTGCAATTGTGCCTGCGGCAAAGTTTTCCCACTCTGAAACGCCCATAGGACCGTTCCAAATTACAGTGCCTGCGCCCTTAATTGCCTCAACAAAAAGCTCCTGTGACTTTGGACCGATATCAAGTCCCATCCAACCGTCGGGAATTTCGTCTGAATTAACAATCATAGCCTCGGTATTTTCGTCATACTCCTTACCAACCTTGTTATCAACAGGAATAAGGAACTTTACGCCCTTTGCCTCAGCGTCAGCCATCATTTGGCCTGCCTTCTCAACCCAATCCTCTTCAAGAAGAGATGTGCCGATTGAGTGGCCGAGATATTTCATAAATGTATAAGCCATACCGCCGCCGATGATGATTGTATCGCACTTTTCGATAAGATTTGAAATTACGCCGATTTTATCGGAAACCTTTGCACCGCCGAGAATAGCAACAAGCGGTCTTTGCGGCTCTGCAAGAGCACCGCCCATAAACTTAATTTCCTTTTGGATAAGATAACCGCAAACTGCAGGAAGATATGATGCAACGCCTGTTGTTGAGCAGTGAGCTCTGTGTGCTGTACCGAATGCGTCGTTAACAAAAATATCTGCAAGAGAAGCAAGCTCCTTTGAGAAATTCTCCTCGTTCTTTGTCTCCTCTTTTCTGTAACGAACGTTTTCAAGAAGCATAACCTCGCCGTCCTTAAGCTCAGCGGCCATAGCCTTGGCATTTTCGCCAACAACCTCAGGATCCTCTGCAAGCTTAACCTCAACACCGAGATACTCTGAAAGCTTCTTTGCTACCGGAGCAAGGGAAAATTCAGGCTTGTACTCTCCCTTTGGTCTGCCGAGATGTGAGCAAAGAATAACCTTTGCACCGTTATCCATTAAATACTTAATTGTTGGAAGAGCCGCAACAATTCTCTTATCGTTTGTGATTTCGCCGTCCTTAAGGGGAACATTAAAATCGCAACGAGCAAGAACTCTTTTGCCCTTAACCTCAATATCCTCAATAGTCTTTTTGTTTAATGCATCCATTGTAATTACCTCTCTCGTTATTATTTTTCGAAGCCTTTGGGCATTACCGTAAAATGCCCGATGCATACCATTTTTTATTATATATTATTATTCCTAATAAATCAACACAAAATTTTTTATCAAAATGCAAGATAATACTTGAATTTGGTAATAATGGGTAT
>JBJEPI010000027.1:1286-2940 GCA_051881175.1 Eubacterium sp. | reverse complement strand
ATTATGAGCACAAGAAGCTTTATAGCTCGGCAGATTGATGACGATACATATCGCACAATCTACTGCCACATGGATGGATATCTAACATATAACGGTGCGTTACTTTTGGATTGTTACAATACTCCCGAAAAGGTTGATGAGTTATTAAATCTTGGGGACTTGTCTTTCCTAACGAGCAAATTAAATCCGGATCCTTCAAAGCCTCACTCATTTGACTATGATATGCGACAGGAAGGTGTAACTGTTGCATACGGTAGGGACAGAGGCGAAAAGAATACCGGGGCAGTTGATTTGCCAATGGAGTATTTACAAAGAAACGCACGAGTAATGGCTTACTGCTATGTCTTTACAAAAGATAACGAATGGAAATACTTTAAGGGCGGAATGTCGGATAAGACATTGAAAGATGTTAAAACCGATGTGGACAGAGAATATTCAAAGTACGGAATATCTCAAAGACCGGAAGGCTATTATGGTTTTCTAAACGAAGACATAGCGGAAAGTTTGAAAGCAGAAATGAATGAGTCTATTGCCGACATTCAGGATGATAATCTTGAAACAATAGAGCATTCATAATAAACACATTGCGGCAGCCACAATAAAATGTGGCTGTCAATTTTTATTAACGGAGGAATTTATATGAGATACAAAGGATTTATTATTCAAAAAGATTTTGCAAACGACATATACAGAAAGGACCATGAAGGAATCGTTAAGGAATGCGGCGGATACAGATGCCGTATCTATTCTCAAAATGATGAAAGCCTTCAGAACCTACTTGCAGTTGTTGAATTTGCATACGGTCACGAGTTGACCTTTGACGAACGCTGTGATGTGGCTGATTCAATAATGGAATACATTGAAGAAAACCGCGAACAGCTTCTTAAACTTGAAAATGTTGAAAACATTTCGGATATCCCACTCTGTCATCGTATTGAAAAAGCAAGGCACGGTATACGCTATGAATAACGATGAAGTAATTGACATTTACAAATTACACCTGCTTTGGCTGTTTGATGTTGAAGGTGGCATTCAGGCTGAATTTATAAATCAGACTATAAAAGGAATTGATTTTTCAGACAAATATTTTTGCGGTGCAATATTTGAAAACTGCACATTTATTGATTGCGATTTCTTTAGTGCCTTTATGAATGGCAGTAACTTTCGCGGTGCAAAATTTGTTGGATGCAACTTTTATGAATCTGATTTTACAGGAAGTGATTTTCTCAATGCCGAATTTGAACATTGCAATATTGAAAGCTCAAAATTTCAATATTCAAGTTTCTATCATTCCCACTTTGACAAATCAAATTGTGAAATAGAAAACTGCGACTTCTCATACTGTTGTATCGATGACTGCAACATTACAAATATGCCAAACGCAAACACAAAAATTTCAAATTGCTGTTTGGATTTCAGTCAGTTCGCCATCCGTGTAGGCAATGTTAAATACACCGAAAACATTTTACCTCAAATTTACTTGTTCCATTATTTGAAAGGGTGTGTATATGATGAGTAATGAAAATGAAATCAAATCAAAAACACTTCAAAAATTTGTTGAACATATGACTGATTCGGTTAACGGTTTGATTGTAAAAATTCAAGATGATAACTCACACGGCATAATGAATCTAAATCGAGATGAGATTGAAAA
>JBJEPI010000027.1:0-1186 GCA_051881175.1 Eubacterium sp. | reverse complement strand
GGTTGGAATCTTAACAGTGCAGAATTTGAAAACTCATATTTTGTTAATTGTAATTTCAGGAATACTGAACTGAATTTTGCAAACATGAAAGACTGTGTGTTTGAGAACTGTAATTTTGAACACGCAACAATTGAAGAAAGCAATCTTGCAAATTCATATTTTACTAATTGCAATCTTCAAATGGCAGTCTTCACTCATTGCGATTTAGAAAATTCTACCATTCAGGATTGTCAGTTACGCTCTGCTAATTTTTTGAATTGCTGCATTGAAAAAATGAACAAGCAAAGTTGTTCTGACGATGAGGTATCAGAAAAAGCAAACTACACTTCGAAAAGTGAATATGATTTTTCAAAATACGGTGTTACACCGGAGGAGGATATGAACATTGAAGAAAACTAATATTACAATTCAATACGATGACGAAAAACTCGAAACCTTAAATGTGTACTTAAAAGGTAAGGGTGTAGATATCAATGAGGAGCTGTGTAAGGCAATCGATAATCTTTACAACAAACTCGTTCCTCCCGCCGTGAGAGATTTTTTTGAAAAGAAATCAGATACGGCACCTGTGAAAAAGCCTGTGGCAAACACAAGAAGCTCTGCGCCTAAGAAACCACCCGTTGACAAAACAGAAAGCCCAAATTGAGACTTTCAAGTGTAAACAGGGAAAGTATACGAAACCGAGAAATAAGCCCAATTCCACCCTCTTGTGAGCAAAAAGTAGGCAAAAAACAGAGGGTGGAAAAAGATGCAGGATAAAAGAGTATCCCGCATTGAAGCGGGACACTCTGATAAACACCGACCGGCAGTGCCGTTCGGGAATTTTTAAGAGTATTCCTTTTTTCAACATACTGTTCTAACTCTGCGACAATTTAGACAATAATTAGAAATAATTCACTGTTTAAGGGAAAAAAGGAGTATTCCAAATCTGAGCTACCAGAAAGGAGACCATTATGAGTAAAAAAAGAATCGGTATATATCTTACCGAAAAAACACTTGAAATATGTGATTCGAACATTGAACGATTTGATGTGAAAAGCCGAAGTGATTTAGTCGAACTGGCAATTAATTATTTAATCGCAAGCAACGATACTGAAATCACTAACAACATTATCACACCACGATTGGAATCATCAATAAGAGGTGCTGTGCGTAGCAGTGAGAATCATATCTCAACTATGTTGTT
>JBJEPI010000026.1:0-63877 GCA_051881175.1 Eubacterium sp. | reverse complement strand
GTTAGGTCGGTTACAATATTTGCCTTAGCATCATCTGCCACGGTATAGGTTGAGTGGTCTGTGAATTTTTCAATAATATATTTTCTGCTTTGGGGCAACGCCACTGCCGTGACAGCCAGCGAAATGATAATTGCCGCGATAATCAAGGCTCGCAAGGTGCCCTTTGTTAATGGGTGATATTTGTCATTTCGCATTTTGCTGAAAAGCCGATTAATGTTTTTTGTGTAAGCCCTGCTGTGCTGAAATTGCTCAATTTCATCGGGGAAGGAGTTAACCCATTCCTCGTTAAGCAAAAAGCACGCTTTAGTAAAATTATTCATGCGATTCTTCCTTAAAATAATTTCTTATTTCTTCCTTTGCAAATTGAATTCTTTTTCTTACATTTGCCGGTTTAATTCCGTAAATTTCGCTGATTTCAAAGCTGGTGTAGCCGTAAACATAGGTTAAATACAAAAGGTTTTTATATTCATCGTTTAAGCTGTCCATTGCTATTTTCAAATCAGATGCGCTGAATGTGTCAAAGGAATCGTCATAAATGCCGGTTAAATCGGTGTTTTCCATGTCTTTAAGCTTAACGATTTTAGATTCCTTTCTGAATTTTGAAATAGCAAAGCCCTCAGCAACGGTTGCAAGATAGCCTTTAGTTTGTGAAGAATCAATGCCTTTGATTTTATCAAAATTTTTTGCAATGTAAAACCAAGCGTCCTGCACGGATTCTTCTGCCCAATGAGAGTTGTGTAGCTTTTGCATAGCAATCCACATCAGCAAATTGTCATACTTATAGTACAATTCCTGAAATTTGCTTTTTTCCTCTTCTGTATCCAGCAGATCTAAAAACGCTATCAACAACTATATCACTTCCATAAACCAAATTGTGAAATTAAAAATTATTGTATTTAAATTAAAACCCATAAATCGCCCCTTTGTCAACAAAAATTACAGTTTTTGACATATAAAATCCCCCTTGGTGTAATTTTACACCAAGGGGGAGTGTTTAGAAAACCGCTTAAGCTTTAGCCTCGTTTTCGTATTTGCTGACTAAATCAATAACATTTTTAAATTCTTTGGTATAATAAATGTAATCCGATCCAATTGCTTCACAAAGCTCGTAATTGTGACTTGTATCGTAGTCGTAATAATAATCATAATCATAATAGTCCATATAATACTCATCACCGTAAGCATAATCAACAATTTCATCAAGGCGTTTTCCTTTCAGTTCTCTTCTAATGCTGTCGCTGGCGTTATCCCTTATATAGTAAACGGTAATTCCGCCTAATTCATTTAAATAATCTTCCGACGAATAATCTCCCGACGAAATTTTGTAGTTGCAATTGATTTCATTAATAAAGGCTTTCTTGTTATCCATTGCCAGCAAATCTTTTCTATATGCCTCCAAGAAAGCTTCGCTGTCAATTACCGTTCCGCCGTCATACGAATAATCATTATCTTCCAATACTACATAAAGCATATTGTCAGGGCTGATACTGAAAGGTATTAATTGATTAAACGCCTCTTCGGTTTTGAAAACATTAACTATTTCGTCAAGGATACATTCATTCTTTACGCAATAGCTACGAACCATTGTTTTACCGTTTTTCAGGGTGTATTTAAGCTGACAACTATATGCGTTGCCGTAATAATAATCATCGGTAATAGCCTGAAAGAGAGTAAATGTGTTTATATTTTTTGAATTTTTTATGGTTTCATCGTCAACAAGTTTTTCATGCAGTTCAAGAATAGCTTTAATGCCTTCCTCACTTTCAACCTTTATTGGTGGGTATTCATCATAATAATAGTAATAATCGTCGTAATAATAATTTGAAAGTTGAGGCGCAATTGATCCTAAAAGACCGACACTTATATCAGCGGCTTCATTCTCACACAGTTCAATGCTTTCAATCTCGTCAGCCGACGGTATTTTTTTAACATATCCATTATGGCTTGGTAAATATACGGCAGATAGAAAAATTGTACATGCAAGGCAAACCGCAATAACGGTTGTGCCGGTTTTCTTTGTGTACACCTTTTTGTAAAACAATCCGCTAAAGGCCATGCCAAGCAAACCTGAAAGTATAACACCGGCTATTACGGCTGTAAAAAAGTTTCCTATTGAGCTGTATGCCATAAATACCGATGTTGTAAACACAGCGAGTATGATGTATGGGGTAACATTGCCGCTGATATTCATTTCTGCCACCTCGGCCTTGCGCTTTTTAAACGAAATATACCCCAAAATCAGCATGCCGATAATTTCTATTACGGAAATTATGCACAGGCCGAATATATTTTTATGCAAAGAAAAGGCATAAATAACATTATAAATGGGACTTAAAGCGGACACCAGATATTGATCCCCTTGATAACCCCAAATATAGTTTAACGGTGCAACAAATCCGTTAATAAAATTTCCTGTAAAGAGCAGGCATATAATTGACAAAAAGATATAGTGAATTCTTTTTCCTGCAATTACGGCACACATAACAAATGATGTATATGTTGCAAGCAATGCAAGAAGCATGGCAAGGCCTGTTTGAATTAATGTGCCGTAATCAATAAAGTAGGTTAATTTTTCGGTTGATGCAGTTGAAAACAGCAACACCGAAACACAGCCCGACAGGACAAATGCCGCAATGTTTACCAATGCACCGAGAGTGTATTTTGCAAAGAAATAATCCTTTCTTTTAATGGGCAGTGAAAAAAACAAATCGCAGGATTGCTTTTTGTAAATTTCCTTAAACATTTTCGGCGCAATCGAGAGGCTGAAAAAGCCGCAGGCAATAACCATAAAGCCTAAAAGTATTAACACATTTTCGGTTTCGTTGTATTTTCCGTAATCGTCAAATATGCTTAATACTTCATAGCCGAAAAACAGTATCGGCGCCAAAACGGAAACCGCTAAAATAAATATAATATTTACCAATCTTTGCCTAAATGTCTTTTTAAAAACATTTAAAAAATTGCTTTTATAAGCTGATTTGGTTGATGTCATAACCAGCCACCTCCATTTCGCTGATAAATACTTCCTCAAGGGTTAACGGCAACGATTCAATATATACAGGGTTTTTGCCCTTTATTATTGAATCAATTTCATCAAAGCTTCCCTTAACGGTAATTCCAATCATTTTACCCTGCTTTGATTCTTTAACAATATTCAGTCTTTGCCTGATTTCGTTAAAGTCATCGTCCTCCATAACAAACTGATAGTGATATAAGCCTATTGCGTCGCCGTCAATATTCTTTTCAAGCAATATTCCGCCAAGGTGAAGCATGCCAAGGTGGTCGCAAAAGCCCTCAAGCTCCCTTAAATTATGGCTTGCAATTACCACGGTTGCCTTTGTTTGGTCAACATAAGAAATAAGAATTTTTTTAACAAGCTCCCTGACAACCGGGTCAAGGCCGTCAAAAATTTCATCAAACAGAATGTATTTTGGATTGGTAGACAGTGCAAGTATAATGGCGCTTTGCCTTTGCATGCCCTTACTCATTGCCGCAATTTTTTGATTGGGCTTAATGGGAAATGTGGCTATAAGCTGATTATATCTGTTTTCGTCCCAATTTGAATATACAGACCTATAATAATCGGCTGTGCTTTCAATGGTTGCCCCCGAGTAAAAATAAGGATAATCGCTTACAAAGGAAATCTGTGATTTAATGCCGGGGTTTTCAAAGGGCTCCTGACCGTCAATTAACACCTGACCGCCGTCGGCTTCAAACACTCCCGACAAAATACGAAGAAGCGTTGATTTGCCTGCGCCGTTTGAGCCCACAAGTCCGAAAATTGAACCCTCCTCAATTTTCAGCGATATTTTATCCAGCGCCTTTGTGTCGCCGAAATATTTTGTTACATTATTTATTTCAATCATTTTCTTCCCCCCACTCTTTGTTTATCAAATCAATAATTTCATTTTTTGTTATACCTGAGCTTTTTGCGTTGGAAATTATTTTTTTCACCTCGTCTAAAGCAAGAGATTTTATGTAGCCCTTGTTATTGTCGCTGACAAACACACCCTTGCCCACAATGGTGTAAATTACATTTTGCGATTCCAACTCCTTATAGGCCCTTGCAACTGTGTTTGGATTTATGCCAAGGTCACAGGCCATGGCTCTCACCGAGGGCAGAGGACAGTTTGCAGGATACACCCCATGCTGAATCAGCTTTAATATTTGCTTTTCAATTTGCAAATAAATAGGCTCATGGTTTTTTGCGTCTATACTGAACATAATATCTCCTTTCATAGTTTTTAACAGTGTACTAACTGTATTAATTCAATTAGTACACTTACTATATAACATACCCCCTGACAAAAGTCAAGGGGTAATGAAAACATATTTTATGCAGTTTCGTTGGCAGCGGCTTCCTTTTCCGCTTTTCTTTGGGCTCTTTTCTTTTTTGCCTTGTAGCCCATAAGCTTGTCAAGGTGGTCCTTAGGTGTTGAATATGCACCGATGGTTACAGCACTGCTGCCGTAAATACCGTGGAAGTTTGAGCCGCCTGTCATCAAAAGCTTTTTCTTTTTGCAATCGGCCTGAAGCTGTTCAACCTGCTCAGCTGAATTTTCAGGGCACCAAACCTCAACACCGTCAAGCCCCATTTCAACATACTTGTCAATTTCATCAAAATTATCAAATTTGCCGGGGTGTGCAAGAACAGCGATACCGCCTGCGCCGTGAATTTCGTCAATAGCCTCCTGCACCGTTGGATATTTTGTAGGTGCAAGCACATTGCTTTCACTGCTGCGGTCGAACAAAGCGGTGAAAAGTGAGCCGAAAATCTTATCTGTATATCCGGCATCCATAAGTGCATGCATAATGTGTTGCTTGTAAAGGTTTGTTGAGCCGCTGGCGTGTGAAATTATAAATTCACTGGTAATGGGGAAGCGAGCCGCAACCTTTAGCATCATTATTTGACCTGCTCTTTTGCGTGCAACCGATGTACGCTTGCAAATACCCTCAAGCCTGTCGGGTGCGTCTGCAAGATATGATAAAATATGCACCTGCTTGCCGGCTTCGTTATCAAAGGATGAAAGCTCAACTGCAGGAATAACGGTAACACCGTATCTTTTGCCTATTACCTGTCCTCTAACCGTACCTGCTATACAATCGTGATCCGTTATGGCAATAGTGTCAATGCCGCTTTTTTGTGCTATAACAATTAAATCTTCAATACCGACTGAACCGTCGCTTAACTTGGTGTGGCAATGTAAATCTGCTGCCATAAGAATCTCCTTTCAGGTAAGATAGTTAGAATTTCGCCAATTTACCTTAGATACACTATATCATAAGAAAAGTAAAATTACAACGATTTTGCCCTTAAATCGTCGATTTAAACAAAATTTCTGTGTTTTACGGACTTGTAAATTGTAACTAATTTGTAATAATTACAAAAATGCCTTTAACTCTTGATTAAGTCTGCTTACAGGCAGTCCCACAACGTTAAAATAGTCTCCGTCAATTTTTTCAACCAAAAGGGAGCCTTTGCCCTGAATACCGTAGGCGCCTGCCTTGTCCATGGGCTCTCCCGTTTCCACGTAAGCGTCAATTTCGCTGTCGGTTAATTCATTAAATTTTACCTTTGTTTCCACGAAAAAAGATTTGGTTAAATCGCCTTTCATAATGGTAACGCCTGTGAAAACGCTGTGTTCAGCCGAGCTGAGACGGCGAAGCATTTTTCGTGCCTCCTCTTTACTTTCGGGCTTGCCCAAAATTTTATTTCCGCAGCTAACCACCGTATCGGCGCCGATAACAATATCGTCTTGATTTTTAAATGGCTCAGCCTTTATTTTTGATAAATACAAAACAGCTTCGGCGGGGGAAATGCCCTCCGGCAGGGTTTCGTCAACATTCGGCGAAGCGGTCTTAAAATCGGGTGTTATGTACTTTAAAAGCTCACGCCTGCGTGGGCTTTGAGATGCAAGGATAATCATTATAATACTCCTCTGTAATACAGTCCTCGTGTATATTTTTTGTGGCATTTTCCGCCTGTTTTATACAGGGCAATTATTTCTTCAACCTCGTTTTTTGTTTCGTCGGTAAAATAAAAGTGGATAAAATCGGTTTTGATTTCATTTAGTCTGTCACCGAGATAAAGGGGAAGAGGGTTCAAAAGCTCCACACAAGGATATGGTGAGCAATTTATTTTAAATTTATACCCCTTACGGTCGGTTAATTTGCCGTTTTTTTGGCATTTATCACAACCGATTCGGTTTTTAACAGGGCAGTTTCTGCTAATCATCAGCGGCAATTTGCCGTAAGCAATAATGCCTGTATCAGGCGAATTTATCCCGTTTGCTTTTTCGGCAGTTAACTCAAAGGACAGAATGGGCGAGCTAAACAGGCTTGCAGTAACACTGTTAAACACATTCAGTCCAAAATCGCCAAAGGCGTTAAATCCCAGCTCCCGGGCTGTTTTGTATGCACCCAAATTTCCGCAAAGGGCATTTTTAACCCCGATTTCTTTTAGATGAACAAGCCTTGATTTAAGCTTGTCCTCCATGCCGAAAAGTCCACGGGGTATTTCAACGCCGGCACGGTTGTCAATGAAATCATCATCACTGCTCCAAATGGGAATAAAAATTCGTTTGAAGGGATGTTTGTCGGGAATTGAAGCGGGATTTAAAAATCTTGCCGTGCAGTATGGTGTTCCGCTTTTCTCAGCGTGAACAATCGGCTTTAGCGGTTCGCATACCACTGATTTCCTTTCCTGTTTTCCAAGCTCCTCAACAGCACGGCGCTTTAAACCGTTAATCTCGCCGGCGGAAATAATAAGACCTTGGTCAATATCAACCTTTGCACTGTTTAAATAATATCCTGTGCCGCCAAGCCTTGAAAGCCTCTGCTCCAACATCTCGGCCGTAAGAGGCTTGTTAATAGCGGCTTCCGGCACCGGCCCTGTAATTGTAACGGATTTTTCTCCACAGCTCGCCTTTAACACTATCGGTTGATTTGCCTTGAATGATAATTCAAAATCAACGCCAACCAATGGATTCTCGTTGTCATAAAGGTGGGACAACTCCTTTAAAACATCCTTTGCCGCCACAACGTCATCTTTTTGGCGTGTTCCAAACATATTCTGCCGTATTCCCGTAAAATATCCGTCTGTAAAACCACTGCGCGAAAATACTGATTTCAGTATTTTTTCATCATTGGGAGAATAGTTTCCGTCAATTGCCTTTTTGCAGGCAGTAACCGCCGCGGCAACATATTCGGGCCGTTTCATTCTTCCCTCTATTTTTAGGCTGATTACACCGGCGCTTTCGATTTCCTTTATTTTGCCGATAAGCGATAAATCCTTTAATGAAAGGTCACAGCTTCCGGAATTATCGGCGCTGAAGCTTAAGCGGCAGGGCTGAGCGCAAAGACCGCGGTTTCCGCTCCTGCCACCAAGCATTGCCGACAAATAGCATTGCCCCGAAACGCACATGCATAGGGCGCCGTGCACAAATATTTCCAGCTCCATAGCTGTGCTTTGGCGGATTTCCTTAATTTCCTCAAGACTCATTTCTCTGGGGATTACTGCACGGCAAAAGCCCAAGTCCTCCAATGCCTTAAAGCCGGCAGGACTGTTAGCACTGCATTGGGTTGACGCGTGCAATCTCGCCTGGGGAAAATGCTCACGAATTACCTTTGCAAGGCCCAAATCCTGCACAATAAAGCCGTCAACATTGCACTCCAGTGCAGACCGTACGGTTTCATAGGCTCTGCTCAGTTCGTCGTCGCTTACTAAGGTGTTAGCCGTAACATACACTTTAACATTGCGTTGATGACAGTATTTTACAGCCTCGAAAAGCTGTTCAAAATCAAAGTTTTCTGCGTTCCTGCGAGCATTTAAGTCCTTTGTACCCAAATAAACGGCATTTGCTCCGCAACGAACGGCGGCAATCAGCATTTGCATATTGCCTGCGGGGGCTAAAATTTCCAAATTCATAAAAACACCAAATAAAAGGAGCGACCAGAGTTAGTCGCTCCTATTTCATAAAATTATCTTTCTGCCAGCTTGGTCCTGAGATTACTGATTTCCCGATTGAGTCGCTCAATCTCACGGCGAGCAACATCAACCTCCATTCTGGCCCTTGCACTGTCTTCAAGATAATCCTTAATTTGAGCTCTGAGATTATCGGCAGAAGCAGTAGCCTTTTTGCAGGCGTCTGCCTGGTCAAGGGCAACAAGAACCGCACACTGTGCCATTGAAAGCGAGGGAATCTCCTGACCGATTGATTTCATTTCCTTGTCAATAAGCTCGCCAAGCTCCTCAACATATTCGGGCTCGTCCTCTGTTAAAATAGAGTAACTGTTTCCGCAAATTCTAAGATTAACCTTATTCTTCTCCATAATTTCACCTGCTTTAATATTTTAACAACATAATCACAAATAATAATTCATAAATAGTATAACAATTAAATATTTACTTGTCAATTGTTAAAAGTTTTGTTATATTAAAATCATAGAGCAGTAATTTGAAAACAAAGACCTACAGAATTCACGGATTGACAAAAAATCATACATTTTATTTGACATATTATACGAACACAAACTATAATGTATTTACAAATTTTAGGATGTGATGCTATGACAGTAACAAAGGCACCGAAAAAATTATTATCAATTCTTTTATCATTGGTTATGCTGATTTCTGCAGTGATTTCCATTCCTGCAGTGGAGGCCTATGCCGCTTCACTTGCAAAGCCTGTGGTAACTCTCACTAATACCGCACCTACAACCATTAAGGTCAGCTGGAAAAAGGTAAGCGGAGCGTCAAAATATACCGTTTATCGCTCCACCAAAAAGAATAGTGGGTATAAGGCGATTAAAACCACTACCTCAACCTCATACAGCAGCACCGGTTTAACCTGCGGCAAAATATATTATTTTAAGGTTAAGGCTATCAGCGGCTCCAAAACCGCTATCAGTTCTATTGTTTACAAAAGAGCGGTACCTGCCAAGGTAAGCGGATTAAAGGCGTCGGCCACCTGTTCGACGGTTAAGCTTAGCTGGACTAAGGCAAGCAATGTTTCCGGTTACCAAATTTATTACACGACCTCCAAAACAGGTACATACAAAAAGTTAACCTCAACCACCGCCAACAGCTTTACGGTTAAAAAGCTATCAGCCGGCGCAACCAGATATTATAAAGTCAGAGCTTATAAAAAGGTTGGCTCAAAATATTATTACGGTGCGTTTTCCTCTGTGGTTTATAAAAAGACGGCACACTCCCCAAGCACCTCCTGGACAATGACTAAAAAGCCCACCTGTGCTCAAACCGGTGTTAGAACCAATATTTGTTCATATTGCGGCAAAAAGTATTCCGAGGTGGTTGCCAAGGATACCACTGCTCACAGTTACACTGCAAAGAAAATGCCGGCAGATAAGGTTTATGAGGAATATACCCTTTACACCTGTACTATCTGCGGCGAACAGTATGAGTCAAAGAAAAAGAAACACGAATATTCATCGGTGGTAACACCTGCAACCTGTTCTTCAAGGGGATATACTACATATACCTGTAAAAACTGTAATGAAAGCTATGTTGCAGATTATACCGAGCCTGCACCTCATGCCGCTTATCGTGAGGAGTATAAAGCTCCAAATTGCACCGAGGAAGGCTATACATATAATGTTTGCGTTGATTGCGGATATATTGACGAATCCTCAAAGCACGATTTTGTCCCGGCAACCGGAACAGACCATAATTATGTGTCAAAAACTGTGGAGCCTACCTGTACCACCGACGGATATACGGCCAATGTTTGCACAATATGCGGCAATATAGATACGGCAACAATAACGGATACCGTTGCGGCTTTAGGCCACGATTATCCTGCCGAGTACAGCACGGACGAAAACGGCTTTAGAAGCTACACCTGCACAAGGTGTGAGGGAATTAAAACGGATTACACCTGCTATATTGATTTAACCAATGAAACAGTCAGCGTTCCGTCTGCCGCAGTTTTTGGAAAATCATCAACCAATTCAACGGAAATTAACGATAAGCTTGATTTAACACCAACAGATTTAACCGTTTCATACGAAATTATCGGCGAGGCCGAGAATTTAACAATTGATGTTAACGCTGACAGAGATGTTGAGGTTAGACTTAACGGCGTAACCATTACCAACGATTCAATGGATTGTATTGACATAAAGAACAAGTCAACCGCGGTTGACACTTTGGGTAACGCCATTACTCCTGAGGTTTCCGTTTCAGCGGTTTCCGGCAGTGAAAACTTCTTAACAGCCACAACATCGGGTAACGCTATTGAAAATAATTGCGAGCTTACTCTCAAAGGTCATGGCTCGCTGACTGTGAGAACCTCGTCAACCTCTATTTCAAGTGAGGGCAAGATTAATATTAAAAACATTAATCTTAATATCACCTCCAGCAACAGAGGAATTGATACAAGAAGTATTGTTACAACAGACGTTAACGGAATTGCAACCACTACCACAAGCTTTTACAACATTAAAATAGGTGCCAATGCAACAATTACAATTACATCGGCCGATGACTGTATTCGTTGCAAGAATATGGAAATTTATGCCCTTGAGGCAGGCACAGACGATGTTGACACCGTTATGGTGCTTAACAGCACCTTGGGCGACGGTATTCAGCTTGAGGGAAACACAGGTATTACCGCCCTTTCAGGTAATATTACAATCAGAGCAGGCAAATATGCCTTTAACTGCTCCGCGGCACTGATTAATGTTGCCGCCGCAACTGTGGACGCAACAGGCAATACAGCCTATTCCAAGCCGTAAGTTGATATTATAAACAATAACCCCCACTGATTTTCGATTTTCAGTGGGGGGTTATATTATGTGATTTTTAATATGCGGTTACTGAATATGTTGCACTTTCAATTTCAGAGCCGTATGCGTATTCTAAATCATCTATTGTATAGCTTTCGCCGTCTATAACAGCACTGTCAAGCTTTAAGGTAATAGTCAAATCTGCTTCATTAATTGTGTACTTATATGAAATCTCTGATCCGTCGCTTGAATCATAAAATGTAAAGGTATCGATATCATCGTCGGTATAAGAAATCATATCACCGTCGAAGACGGCGTTTCCGTCTTCATCGATTGAAAAGCTTGAAGGATATAAATCTGCAACGGTTGAATCCGCAAAGGTGCTTATCAAGGTGCAGCTGAGGGTTGTTATTTCTGCCTCGGTGGGTGGTTCGGTCGGAGTCTCGGTTGTTGGAGGCATTGTGTCAGGCTCGGTGGTGTCCTCCTTATCCTCGTCATCCTTCTTTTCATCGGACTTTGAGGTCTTATCGTCATCGTCGTCCTTATCATTATCCTTGCCGCCGATTACACCGGTGCCGAAAAGAACGCCAACAACAATTGCGATTACGGCAATTACAGCTATAATTGCTATAACAATAACATTTTTGTTTTTACCGCCGTTATTCTGTGGCGGCATAGGAGGTGTTGGGTACTGAGGCGGAACCTGCGGATTATATGCAGGCTGTTCGTATGTTGGTTGAACAGGTTGTCCGTATGCAGGTTGAACAGGCTGTTCATATCCGGTTTGTGTGGGTTGAACTTGAGACGCACCGCAAACATTGCAGAATTGGGTGCCGTCAGGGAGCTGAGCTCCGCATTTGTTACAAAACATAATTATTTCTCCTTTTTTAATTATAGCTCAATTATACAAATTCAGTAAAATTTTGTCAATCCAAAAGTTATTAAGTCAAATCAAAGCTGTTCGGCAATGGTGAAAATAAGCTCTTTTGATTTTTCCCAGCCAAGGCATGGGTCGGTTATGGATTTGCCGTAAACGCCGTCCTCCACCTTTTGACAGCCGTCCTCAATATATGACTCAATCATAAAGCCCTTAACCATTTTTTTAACATCATTGCTGTGGCGCATTGAATGTAATACCTCGTTTGCAATTCTAACCTGCTCAAGATATTTCTTGCCGGAGTTGGAATGGTTAGTATCCACTATAACCGCAGGGTTTTCAAAGCCGCCGCAGCAGTACATATCATGCAGGGTGATTAAATCCTCGTAATGATAGTTGGCGTGGTTAATGCCGTGCTTGTTAACACTGCCACGCAAAATAGCGTGTGCCAAAGGATTACCCTTTGACTCAACCTCCCAGCCTCTGTAAAGGAAGGTGTGGTCCCCTTGAGCGGCTTTAATGGCATTGAGCATAATGGAAAAATCGCCGCTGGTTGGATTTTTCATACCAACAGGAATGTTAACTGCCGATGAAACAAGCCTGTGCTCCTGATTTTCAACGGAACGGGCACCGATTGCAATGTACGACAAAAGGTCGCTTAAGTATCTTTCGTTTTCGGGATAGAGCATTTCGTCGGCACAAATAAGGCCTGATTGCTCAATGGCGTCCTTGTGTAAATTACGAATTGCAATAATGCCCTCAAGCATATCGGGCTTTTTGTCAGGCTCAGGCTGATGAAGCATGCCCTTATAGCCGGCACCGGTTGTCCTCGGCTTTCCGGTATAAATTCTGGGAACAATTATAATTTTATCCTCAACCTCTTTTTGAACAAGTGAAAGACGGTTGATATAGTCCAAAACGGAATCGGCTCTGTCCGCCGAGCAGGGGCCTATGATAAGCACAAATTTATCACTTTCACCAGTGAATACCTTTGCCAGCTCTAAATCCTTTTGCTCTTTTATTTTTGTTGCCTCGGCAGATAAAGGATATTGCTCCTTAATCTCCTTGGGAACGGGAAGCTTTCTTTTAAATTCTGTATTAATCATATTGTCCATAGTTTTTTACCTCTCAATTCAATGAATATATAATAGCACCGCTGATTTTATAAGTCAAATTTTTAAGATATTTGATTTATACATTATATTGTGATATTATAGCATTTGAGGTATTTGGTATGAATATTGGTAATATAGAATTCAGTCACATAGCCTTTTTGGCGCCAATGGCAGGCATAGCCGACAGAGCCTTTCGGGAGCTTTGTGTTCAGCACGGAGCGGCATATACCGTCAGCGAAATGGTGTCATCTAAGGGATTGACCTTGGGGGACAGAAAAAGCGGCGAGCTTTTAACTCTTGGAAACGAGCATCCTGCGGCAGTCCAAATTTTCGGGGACGATCCCGAAATAATGGCAAGGGCGGCAGTAAAATGCCTTGATTATTCACCCGAGGTTATTGATATTAATATGGGATGTCCGGCACCTAAGGTTGCCATGAACGGCGGAGGTGCAAGCCTTTTAAAAAAGCCCGAGCTTGCATTTGAAATTACTAAGGCAGTGGTTAACGCAGTTGATATTCCGGTAACTGTTAAAATTCGTAAGGGCTGGGACGAGGAAAATGTAAATGCCGTTCAAATGGCAGAGCTTATGGAAAAAGCAGGTGCCTCGGCTATTGCCGTTCACGGCAGAACCAGAACGCAAATGTACTCCGGCAAGGTGGATTACAATATTATTAAAGATGTGAAAAAAGCGGTTTCCATACCTGTTATCGGTAACGGAGACGTGGTGGACCAGCAATCGGCGGCAATTATGCTTGAAAAAACCGGTTGCGACGCCGTTATGATTGGCAGAGGTGCCCTGGGAAACCCTTGGGTGTTCGGCCAAATAAACGCATATCTTGATGAGTGCAGGGTTTTGCCGCCGCCAACCGTTACTCAAAAAATGGTTACCATGCTGCACCATATTGAGAAAATAATTGAATACAAGGGCGAATATACCGCCATGCGCGAGGCAAGGCATCATGCGGCATATTACACTAAGGGTATGCGAGGTGGAGCGGCTCTTCGTAAGGAAATCAGCAGCTACGAGCATTTTGAACAACTTCAGGAGCTTGCATTTAGAATTGTAAAGGAAAATCAGTAATGATACTTAAGAATTGTACCTTTTTCAATGAGCTTTTTGAGAAAGAATTGGACGACATTAAAATTGAAAACGGAAAAATCGCAGAGATAGGATATTTTAACGAAGACGGTATTGATATGACAGGAAAAATTATTTTGCCCGGTCTTATTGATATACATATTCATGGGGGCAACGGCGGTGACGCCAGCGACGGCGACACTAAAGCGCTAAATGAAATAAGCACCTATCTTGCAAAAAGGGGTATTACATCATTCTGCCCAACCACTATGACCTTGCCCGTTGACAGGCTTTGCAATATTGCAGGCGAAATTGCA
This sequence comes from Eubacterium sp., assembly GCA_051881175.1. GTDB lineage: Bacteria > Bacillota > Clostridia > Oscillospirales > Acutalibacteraceae > Eubacterium_R. The sequence continues at coordinate 49,743 of JBJEPI010000026.1, read as the reverse complement.
AACGCAACCGTACAAGGTGCAAAAATTGCGGGAATTAATTTAGAAGGTCCGTTTATCGCCAAGGACAAAAAGGGTGCCCAAAACGGTGATTATGTTGTGGGTGGAAGCGTTGAGGATTTTGATAAAATTTTCAATGCCTCAAAGGGATTGGTAAAGCTTATAACCATTGCGCCCGAAGCTTTTGACAGTGAAAACTTTATTAAGTATGTTTCAAACAAAGCTGTGGTTTCAATTGGACACACCTGTGCCGACTCAAAGCAGTGCCAAAAAGCAATTGACCTTGGTGCAAGGCATATAACCCACCTTTATAATGCAATGACACCCATGACCCACAGAGAGGCAGGCGTTGTGGGAACCGCATTGGATAATGATAATATAACCTGTGAGCTTATATGCGACGGCGAGCATATTTGCCCTGCCGTATTGCGCAACACCTTCGATATCCTGGGCGAGGACAGAGCATGCGTTATAAGCGACTCAATGCGCGGGGCAGGTCTTGGCTGCGGTGAATTTGAGCTTGGCGGCCAAATGACTTATGTAAAGAACGGCTATAAGGTTGCAAGGCTTGCCGACGGCACCATTGCCGCATCAATTACAAATATTTTTGATGAATTAAAAAATCTTATCAGCTTTGGAATTGATTTCAAAACCGCATTAAAATCCTGCACTATCAATCCGGCAAGGGTAATTGGAATGGATAGTGAAATCGGCTCCATAGCCGTTGGAAAATGTGCCGACTTGATAGTTGTTGACGAAAATTTGGAATTAAAAGAGGTTTATATAAATGGAATACTCGCTTAATATTGCATTAATCGAGCCGGAAATCCCGCAAAACACCGGCAATATTGCAAGAACCTGTGCCGCTACCGGTGCAAGGCTTCATCTTGTGGGTCCTATGGGATTTGTGATAACCGACAAGCAGGTTAGGCGAGCAGGCCTTGATTATTGGGACAAGCTGGATATTACATACTATGACTCAAGTGAGGAGTTTTTTGAAAAAAACAAGGGCGCAGAGTTTTATTATTTCACTACAAAGGCGGAGCAGGCACACAGTGATATTGAATATCCAAACAACTGCTTTTTGGTTTTCGGCAAGGAAACCAAGGGGCTTCCCGAGGAGCTTTTAAAGGCTAATCACGACCGTTGTGTAAGGCTACCAATGAGAGGAATAATCAGGAGCCTTAACCTTTCCAACGCAGTGGCAATCGGCACTTATGAGGTGTTGAGGCAATGGGACTATCCTGAGCTGTCGCAAAAGGGACAACTTCATAATTTAAAATGGTAGAGCAATCCGAACCTGCCAAAAAAACGAGAGCTGCGAACCTTTGAGGTTCATAGCTCTCGTTTAATAATTTTAATGTAATTGCGGAATTACGGCTGTTGAAATTGCAAAGAAAACAAGAAGTGAAATTGCGTCAACAATTGTTGTAATAAACGGGCTTGACATTACTGCCGGGTCAAAGCCGATTCGTTTTGCCAGCATGGGCAGGGTACAGCCTATGAATTTTGCAAAGATTATTTCAACAATTAAGGTTAAACAAATTGCCAGGTCAACAAAAAATGTGATTTCCGTGTTGTTAAATAACATTCTGTCTACAAGCCAGATTTTAGCAAAATTAACTACTGCAAGGGATATACCGCAGAAAAAGCCAACTCGCAGTTCCTTCCAAACCACCTTAAAGTAATCCTTAAATGCAACCTCTCCAAGACTCATGGCACGAATGACGGTTACACTTGCCTGACCGCCGGAGTTACCGCCGGTATCCATAAGCATTGGTATAAAGGCAGTTAGAATGGTTAATGTGGCTAATTTATTCTCAAAAGCCGTTATAATTGAGCCGGTAAAAGTGGCGGACACCATAAGCAGTAACAGCCATGGGAAACGGCTCTTCCAGGTTTCCTTAACAGTGGTTTTTAAATAGGTTTTATCGGTGGGGAGCATCGCGTTCATCTTTTGGATATCCTCGGTGTTCTCCTCCTGCATAACGTCCATAGCGTCATCAATGGTGATGATACCTACTAAACGCTCCTCCATATCAACAACCGGCAAGGCAAGGAAATTATACTTATCAAACTGTTGCGCCGCAACCTCCTGGTCATCAAGGGTGTTAATATAGATAACGTTAGTTTCCATAAACTCCTCGATAATATCCTCATAGTCGTGAAGCAAAAGCTCTTTAACCGTGGTTACGCCCAAAAGATGGCGGGATTCGTCGGTAACATAACAGGTATAAACAGTTTCCTTATCAACACCTGTTCGGCGAATGCGCTTAAATGCGTCCTCAACGGTCATATCCTTTTTAAGATCCACAAACTCCGGAGTCATAATAGAGCCGGCTGAATCCTCGGGATATTTTAACAAAGCGTTGATTGAACGCCTTGTTTCATTGTCGGTATTCATTAAAATACGCTTTACAACGGTTGCAGGCATTTCCTCAATAACGTCAACGGCATCATCAAGGTACAGCTCGTCAAGCACTTCCTTAAGCTCGTTATCGGAAAAGGCATGAATAAGTGCTTCCTGAGTATCAACATCCAGCTCAACAAAGGTGTCAGCGGCCTCCTCCTTTGACAAAAGTCTAAAGAACAGCAGCCTTTGGTTATTTGGAAATTCCTCGAAAAGTGCCGCAATATCCGCAGGGTTCATATCGGCAAGCGTCTGTTTTATTTTGGATAACTCCCTTTTACGGTATAACGCTTCGATTTGTTCGATGATTTCATCCATTTCCACGAATATCACCCACCTTTCTCAGTTAATTAAAATTTGTTTATTACTCTTCCTGTTCCGATTCGTCCCCGTTTTCTTGGAGCTGATAGAACGAGGTTTCGTCATCGTCGCTTACCTTAATGGTTATTTTCTTTGTGATTTTAACAAAGGTGACTATTAGTATTATGCCGACTATTGCGGCAATCACACCCACCTTAAAGCCGTTTTTTTGATATATTTTTTCGCCGTCAATCAACGATTTAAAATCAGGGTCGGCCATTTCGGCCTTAACCTGCTCAATATTTTTTTCCAGCCTTTCAACATTAACCCTGTACTGCCTTTGCTCACCGTTCGATGCGGTAACGGTAATGGGAATAGTTAATTCCTGCCCCTTGGTGCAGGAGATTTTTCCGCCGTAGGTGCAATAAGCATTAATATCCTTTGCAACAACAGAAAGCTCAATTGTTGTTAAATCAGACGGAACATAAAGAGTATATTCGGTATCTTTGTCGTTTACCTGCGGTGAAAGCTCACAGTAATCACAGCTGATTGAGCTTATCAAATTATTTGAGTTGATTTGATATGTGTTTAGATTTGCATAGCTGAAGAAATATGTACTGTACTGTATTGAGTTATCCCTTGACGCGGTAACGGTGATGCCCGTTGGATGATGTGTTTCATCGTAATTATATACTGCCGTTACCTTCAATCCCTCCGGTTCATAGCTTGCTATAATTGGGGAAATGTCCGGATCATCTAAAATCAGCGAATAGCTGTTAGTATTGGCATTGAATTCACCGTCTATTTTTGCGTTTTTAAAGGTAACAGATGTTAAAACCGGTACCTCCTCGGCATTGCCCGCAGATGCAAGTGCAAGGGTATGGGTTGACGCTGTTAAAATTACTAAAGCAATTAAAAATGCAAAAGCCTTTTTCATAGATTCAGTCCTCTAAAATATAACTTGTAATGCCACTGTCAGCCAGTGCGGTAATGGTTTCGCTTCGGTCAATTTCACTTTTTACGTAATAAACCTGATTAACACTCGGCTTTTCTATTCCGGCCAAATATGAGTCGGCAGAGGAGGTGTCCTCTTCGTTTTCATTGTCATAATCGCTGACTTCTTCAGTGCTTTGGTAATCCTCTTGATTAGCTTCGTTTATTTCAATATCCACGGCCTCATACAGCCTAACATTGTTTTCCAGGTCTGCATTCAGCTTACTTGCCAGCGCTTGGAAACCGTCATTGTAGCTATCACTTATTTCATCGGGCAAATCACAGCCGTACAGAACAAAGACGGTAATACCGTTGTCATAACACTCGGTAATAATGTCCTTTAAGTAATTGTAGGTGGTTGTGCTGTTTGGGTTTAAGTAGGTGTTGCCGTCCTTGTCGGTGTACACCCCTGTTTCTGTCATTATTGTTGCGTCGGTGGTAACTAAAGGAACAACATTATCCCTGTAACAGCAAATCCTTGCCACCGGCAGAATATCATTTTCTAAAAGCCGGTTCGCCGAGCCCTTTAAATCAGTGGCAGGGGCAGAAACGGCGTTAAAGGTGTCAACAGAGGCCAAATTAGAGGTGTATCCAATTGAGCCGTCGCTTCGTTTTGCATCAAAGGTAACGCTTGTAAATCCAAGTTCTTCAACCTCGCTTATAACCGATGACAGCATAACCGAGCCGTCAAGGCCAATGCTTTCAATCTTTAAAGATTGAATTTCAAGGCTGACGCCGGACATATTGCCCTCTTCGGCAGCTTGGTATCTGTTGTGATTGTTTAAGGGAGTTGTATGGCGGTTAATATGCACCTGCATTCCCGTGTAGCCAACGCAGACCAACCCAATACAAATAATTACGGAAATAAATCGGTTAAGTCTTTTCTTTTTCTTTTCTTCCTTAATTTGAAATGTACGCCTTTTTACCGATTCGTTGTTTAGGCTGTCATTTGCTTCGGGATGCTCATATTTATCGGCAAAGGCAATAGGTCTGCCCACCGGATCCTCGGTCCACTTTCGGTCACGGCCTTTATTGTTATAAAAGCCTTTTTTCTTTTTGTTTTTCATTAATTATCACTCTTGGTAACTGATATGGCGTTTGCTCTTAACTGAGAGATTGTTTCGGCAGGATTTTCGCTTTTGAATACAGCTGAGCCGGCAACAAACACATTGGCGCCTGCCCTTGCGGCGATTTTTACGGTTTCGCTGTTTATGCCGCCGTCAACCTCAATGTCGATATCTTTGTTAATCTCTCTTAGAGCTTTAATTTTAGGCATAGTGCTTTCCATAAAGCTTTGACCGCCGAAGCCCGGCTCAACAGTCATTACAAGCACCATTTCCAGTCTGTCAATATGGGGCAAGACAACATCAATGGGGGTGTTTGGCTTTATTGCCAACGCAGGCTTTTTCCCGAGAGAAACAATTTTGTCTATTGTTTCGGCAATGTCGCTGTTGCTTTCGGCATGAAAACAAATTATATCAGCGCCGGCATTAGCAAAATCCTCCACATAATCAATGGGATTGCTTATCATCAAATGAACATCAAAGGGAACATTGCAAACCCTTTTGATTGATGCAACAACAGGAGAGCCTATTGAAATGTTAGGCACAAAGTGGCCGTCCATAACATCAACATGTATTAAATCAGAGCTTTCTATTCTTTTAAGCTCGCTTTCCAAATTTGCATAATCACTTGCCAAAATAGATGGCGAAATTTTCATTTTCATATACGCACACTACTCCATTTTTATTGTCATATTATTATACTATTTATTATTCATTAAATCAAGGTAATTATTTGCTCGGCTAAAGGGGGCATTTTTAGTGCATTTAACACTTTTTTGTTTATTCTTGCAATTTTGTATAACCTATGATATTATTGTTTTGTGAGATATAAGGTTGAAAACTATCGTTTGTTTAAAGTAGATATAAACGATTTGTCTTGATTTCGCAATTCATTTTAATTTAGGGGAGAAATATTTATGAATCAACAAAATGTTCAAATGTTTTTATCGGCAAACCAAAAGAATTTTAAGCCTGAGCAAATTCCGGTTCTTACACAGCAGCTTGTAAATATGCCTGACGATCAGTATATGGCAATATCTTCTGCAAGCTATAAGGATCCCACAATTTCGCTCATTCTTTCAATTTGTCTCGGCGGTCTCGGCGTTGACAGATTTTATATCGGCGACACCGGAATGGGTGTATTAAAGTTGTTAACCGGCGGTTGCTGCGGAATTTTAACAATTATCGACTGGTTTACTATTTCAAACAAAACCAAGGAAAAGAACATGGAAATATTTATGAACAGCATCAATATGAATGCTGCTATAAATAATGTTTATAGCAATCCTCAGCAGCCACAGTATGCTGCACCGCAACAGCCTCAGTACATTCCTCAGCAGCAGCCTCAATACAATCCTCAGCCTCAGCAACCCGATCAGTATCAGCAGGCTGATCAATATCAGCAATATCCGCCTCAATATTAATTGAGACCTTGTGCTGAAACGTTTTACAAAAAATAAGGGGAATAATTATGGTATGCTCTAATTGTGGCTTTAATAACCCTGAAGGTAGCTGTAATTGCGCACAGTGCGGCTATCCTATTTACCAATCAAGAAACAATTTTTACGGCTATGATCCCGCTGTTGCTTTGAAAATATCAGCGGCAAAGGAAGAAATATCAAGTGCCAAAACTATGGGCTTGATTGCTTTAATTCTTTCGCTGACAGCCTCGGCAATCATAGGATTGGTTTTGGGAATAATTGCAAAAAACAAATATAAATCCGCTATGGCGACATTTCCCAATCTTCCCGATGCGAATACTGCTAAAAAATATGCTAATGCCGCAATTACAATCAGCATAGTTCGCTTTGCAATTGCAATAATAGGCTCCATTGTTGCCATTGTTGTTAATGTTTTATACGGATATTACATATTTGGGGAAATAATATAGATAATACGGATATTGAGAAAGGCAGTTCAAAACGAACTGCCTTTTTCACATCTATTAGTATTTTCTAAGCTGTTCCTCGTCGAATACCGAAAGGAATTCATCGTATGAGCCTTTACGGTCAACAAATTTGTTGCCGCTTATTTCGATAATTCTGTCGGCAACCGTTTGAACAAATTGGTGGTCGTGAGAGGTAAACAGCACTGTTTCGGGGTAACGTATCAAGCCGTTATTAAGTGCGGCAATCGACTCAAGATCAAGGTGGTTTGTGGGTTCGTCAAAAATAAGAACATTTGCACCGCTGAGCATCATTTTGCAAAGCATACACCTTACACGCTCGCCTCCGGACAGCACATTTGCCATTTTCAGCGCCTCGTCACCGCTGAAAAGCATTCTGCCAAGCCAGCCGCGGATATCAGCCTCTAACTGTTCTGTGGAATATTGCCTCAGCCAGTCAACCAGGGTAAGATCTACACCGTCAAAATAAGCACTGTTGTCAGAGGGAAAATAGCTTTGTGATGTGGTTACGCCCCATTTATAGCTACCCTCGTCAGGCTCCATTTCGCCCATAATTATTTTGAAAAGGGTTGTTTTTGCCACAACATCGGAGCCAACAAAGGCAACCTTTTCTCTTGGATGAATAACGAAAGAAATATCGTCAAGCACCTTTCGGTCGCCAATGGTTTTTGAAAGATGGTCAACACGAAGAAGGTCGTTACCGCACTCTCTGTCAGGCTTAAAGTCAACATAGGGAAAACGGCGTGAGGATACGGGCATTTCAATCATTTCAAGTGCGTCAAGCTGCTTTTTACGGCTGGTAGCCTGCTTGGATTTAGCGGCATTTGCAGAAAAACGGTTAATGAAATCCTGCAATTCCTTAATCTTTTGCTCGTTCTTTTTATTTTGGTCACGAGCCTGTCGCTGACGCATTTGAGTGTATTCGTACCAGAAATCGTAGTTACCGGTGTAAAGAGTGATTTTGCCGTAATCAACATCGCAAATGTGCGTGCAAACCTTGTTCAAAAAGTGACGGTCGTGGGATACAACGATTACTGTGTTTTCAAAGTCTAAAAGAAAGTTTTCAAGCCAACTGATTGCAGACAAATCAAGGTGATTGGTAGGCTCGTCAAGAAGCAAAATGTCGGGATTGCCGTAAAGAGCCTGAGCAAGAAGCACCTTAACCTTTAAATCCGATGGCAGTTCTGCCATTTTTAAATAGTGGTATTCGTCGCTGACACCAAGCTTGTTAAGCATGAATTCCGCGTCTGCCTCGGCGTTCCAGCCATCTAAATCGGCAAATTCCGCCTCAAGCTCACCTGCCTTTATTCCATCCTCCTCGCTGAAATCCTCTTTAGCGTAGAGAACGTCCTTTTCCTCCATAATTTCAATGAGCCTTGGGTTACCCATTAAAACAGTACGAACAACCTCGTATTCGTCGTATGCAAAGTGGTCCTGCTTTAAAACGGAAAGTCTTTCTCCCGGCGTTATATGAATTTCGCCCTTTGAGGGCTCCAAATCACCGCTTAAAACCTTTAAAAAGGTAGACTTTCCCGCACCGTTTGCACCGATAATACCGTAGCAGTTACCGGGTGAGAATGTAACATTAACTCTTTCAAAAAGAGATCTTCCGCTGAATTGAACGGAAACATTATTAGCCTGAATCATAAGATAACCTCCTATAATATCCAACTTTAGTCAACTTTTGGTATTCTATCACAATATTATATCAAATACAAGGATAATTTATACGGCAAAAAATACCCGCTATCGGCATAGCGAGTATTTACGTTTAATTGCTTTTATTTATTGAAACGATAGCCCTTGCCCCAAACGGTATTAACATAGTTAAAGTTTGAGTCAATGGCAAACAGCTTGTCACGAATACGGTTAACATGAACGGTTACGGTTGAGGTTTCGCCCATGGAATCATATTTCCAAATTTTTTCGAAAAGCTCCTCCTTGCTGAAAATAGTATTTGGATTTTCCGCAAGACAGGTGAGAAGGTCGAATTCCTTGTTGGTAAAGCTGACCTCGTTATCGTTAACATAGACCTTTCGGCTTTCCTTGTCAATTTTAAGGGTGCCGATGATTATGGTGTTTAAATCCTCTTTGGGAGCGGTGGTTAACCTTTCGTAACGGTTGATGTGGGCAATAACCCTTGCCACCAGCTCCGACGGGCTGAAGGGTTTAACAATATAGTCATCTGCACCGAATCCAAGCCCCTTAATTTTGTCAATATCGTCACGCTTTGCACTGACTAAAAGTATGGGGACGTTGCTGTTTTCACGCACTTTTTTGCATATTTCCAGGCCGTCAACCTCAGGCAGCATTATGTCTAAAAGCAGCAGGTTAAAGCCTCCTGAAAGAGCTAAGCTTAATCCTTCACGGCCGTTATTTACTCCCACAACATCAAAATTATTTGCTTCAAGATAATCGGTTTCAAGCTGCAAAATATTTGCGTCATCTTCAACAATCAGTACTTTTTTATTCATTTGAATCACCAAGCTCTCTTTCCAACGAAATTAATATTGTTAAGCCTTCATTTTCCTTGCCGGTTGCCCATATTCTGCCTCCGTGAAGCTCCACAATTTGTTTGCATACCGAAAGGCCTATGCCTGAGCCGTCCCGAACATTGGACCTTGCCTTATCGGCTCTGTAAAAGGTTTCAAAAATTCTTGGAATACTTGCCGTATCCAGGCCTATTCCATTGTCTGCCAAGCTGATAATTACCGACTTTTGATAGCTCTGTGCAGACAAAACGATTTTTCCTTTTCTTTCCGGAGATGTATATTTGATTGAGTTTGAAACTATGTTTTGAATAACCCTTGAAAATCTGTCTGTGTCAAGATTAACAATTACACCCTTTTCACAGCTGTTGCTATATTCAAAATCAAAATTGATTTTTTCAAGAGTAAGACTTATTTCATCGGCGCAATCGTCCAAAAAGTCATTAATGTTGATGGGCTCCAAATCCAAATCAATGGTGCCAAGCTCAAGTCGGGAAACGGTTAAAAGCTCGTCTAAAAGCTTTTCCATATCACAGGTGGAGGAATAGATGGTATCAAGGTAACGCTTTTGCTTTTCAGGTGTGTTGGCAATTCCGTCCTTCAGCCCTTCAACATATCCCTTAACCGAGGTTAAAGGCGTTCTTAAATCATGGGCCACTCCGGCAATCATTTCCTTTCTTGTGCGTTCGATTTGATTTTTTTCATCAAGGGATTCCTTGAGTATTTTTGTCATATGGTTGAAGGATTTTACCATTATACCAAGCTCATTTGTGGTGTCATAGTCAATAACATAATCAAGATTGCCGTTTGCAATTTCATTAGCACCAATGGAAATCTTTTTTATGGGTTGAATAATGGTTTGCGAGGTTATCAGCGAAAGGACAATAATTGATATGATGAACACCAACGCAATTGAAATGAGCACAATGCCGGTTTTGCCCTGCAAAATAGAAGTAATTCCCTTGGTTTTTGAAACAGAAGTAATATCATCAATGGAATAGTCCCTGCCGGTGATTATTACCAAATATTTAGAGCTTTCGTTTTCGGCATGGTTTATAATTACAACACCGTCCTCGCCGAAATAGTTTTGGTTTACATTTATATCAAAGTTAACTATTGATTTTGCCTCGCTGAGGATTTGACTTTTGTCGGAGGTTGCGTAGAACACATTGCCGTTATCTTCAATATAAACGCTGTTTCCTATGTCTTCAAGGGGCGTTGTCAGCTTTTTTATTTCATCATGCTTTTTCTCATTGTTATCATCGCTTATAAGCTCGCTTGATATTGACGAAATGGTTTGACTCCACTGAATTTGATTAAGAACAGAATAGGATTTTGTGGTTACTGTGGCAAAGTTAAAATAATTTGCCATTGTGCTTAAAAACACAGAGCTGAAAGCAATTACTATTACAACAGGAACAATTATTCCAAAGGTGCTGGTAAGTGCTATTCTTGTAGATATTTTTAGGTTTTTTGAGCTACGCTTCCTGTTTTTCATACTCTTCTCCTAAATTTTCGGTTACTCCTATTCTATAACATTTTTTCCTGTCACACAAGCCATATTTACCGTTCAAGGGCGGAAAACAAAAACAGATATAAAACTTTTGTCTAACATATCATTGAATTTGTACAAATTCAATTGACTAAAATGCAAGGGTGTTGTATTATGACATCGTGAGCCCTGTATATTATAATATAGGAGATTAACCTGTTGGGAAGTGATTTTACGGCGATAGCAACCTTTAAGCGATACGAGAAAAAATATCTCATATCAAAGGAAAAGCTTGATTCACTTTTGCCCACTTTACTTGAATATATGGATTTGGACCCGTTTTGCTTAAACGGCAACGAATACAGAATTTACAGCATTTATTACGACACTGTTAATCATGATGTTATTCGTGATAACTCAGCAGGCAAGGAATACAAGGAAAAAATGCGTCTGCGCTCCTATTATGACAGAAAAGATCCCGAAGATAAAATCTTTATGGAGATAAAGAAAAAAAGCGAGGGCGTGGGCAACAAACGAAGAATTAAGCTTAAAATCAAGGAAATAGACCCCTTTGTAAACGAGGGCATTATGCCGGATTTAGGCGACGATTATTTATCTAACCAGGTTGCAAAGGAGTTAAAGTATTACTTAACAACCAACAAGGTAGCCCCTGCGCTTTATGTTCAGTATGACCGACTTGCTTTGTTCGGCAAGGAGGATAAAAATTTTAGAATGACCTTTGACAGGAATGTTCACACAAGGCGCAGTAATTTTGTTTTCGGCGAAAGCGATGAGGATGAATTGCTTTTACCTGACGATATTTACATAATGGAAATTAAAATTCTTGGGGCAATGCCCTTATGGCTGACTAAGCTGTTGTCGGAGAACGAGCTTTTCAGTCACGGATTTTCAAAGTACGGCGTTAAATATAAGCGTGACGCTCAGGAACGTTTGCTTAAGTATCATTTTGAGGATGCTGACGGCAACCCTGTTGACTTTGACTACTTTACTTAACGGAGGATTAATTAATGGAAGATTTTTTGTTTGAAATCAATAACGCTACTTGGGCCACCAGCCTAAGTGCCGCAAGCGTGGCAATAGTTGTGTGTACAGCACTTGCTTTAGGATTGGTTATCAGTCTTGTTTATCTGCTTACCCATCGTAAAGAGGGATACAGCCAAGCCTTTTGTGTTTCACTTATCCTTCTTGCTCCAATTGTAGGAATGGTAATACTTGTAATCGGCAATAATGTTGCCACTGCCTTCAGCCTTGCCGGTGCCTTTGCATTGGTAAGATTTCGTAGCGCCCCCGGTGACCCGAAAGACATTGCCTTTGTGTTTATGAGTGTAACCATGGGTCTTGCCTGCGGCCTCGGCTATTGGCAATACGCACTGCTGGCAACAGCAATTATTCTTGCAGTTATCCTCATTTTACATGTTACTAACTACGCAGGTAAAAACAAGAACAGCTTTGAGCTGAAAATCACTGTGCCCGAAACACTGAATTATGTGGGTGCGTTTGACGAAACTCTCGATAAGTACTGTGTGTCTTACAGAATGATCAGAGTTAAGAGCGTTGATTTCGGTGCTTTGTTTGAAATCAGCTTTGCCGTTACACTGAAGGACGACAAGCAGATAAGACTTATGATGGATGACCTGAGAGCGTTAAACGGCAACCTCAGAATAATGCTTTCAACCGAAGCTACAACAGTTAGAAGCTTCCATTTTCAATAATTAATATCACGCAATAAGGAATGCTCGGGCATTCCTTTTCGTGCTTTTTAACAGAAATTTAAAACCACAAGGGATAGGGTTTTTCTTTTGGTTTTTGTACAGATGTGGTGATAATAATGAAACAAAAAAGAATACTGGCGGTTATGATTGCCTGCGCTGTGATTGCTTCCGGTTTGGCGGCATGCTCATCGAATCTTTCCGGCAATGTTGAGAACACCGTGGCAGTGACCGAGGCGGTTACCGATGCCGACGGCGAAGCAGTTACCGATGAGTCGGGAGAAATTGTAACCGAGGTGGTAACCGATGAGAGCGGAGCTCCGGTGACTGAGGTAGTAAAAGGAACAACAACCGAAACCGCTACCGAAGCAGCAGAAAGCAAAAGCGAAACCTCAAGCGGCAAAGCATCAACAACAAAGAAAAAAGAAACCACAACTAACGAGGATACTACATCGGCTCAGGATCAGTATATCGAAATTGTGCTCCAAAAAAACAGAACGGCAAAATGCAATTCGCCAAATGTTACTATTGCTACAGGCGAGGTGCTTATTGATAAGCCGGGCGATTATCTGTTCACAAGCACAACTCCCACGTGGTACGGTCAAATTACAGTTAAGCTTAAAAACGACCAAGAGGCAAATCTTCGCTTTGAGAATGTTAATATTAAAAGTGAAAGCAGTAATGTTTTGCAAATAATTGACGATAGTATTACCACCGACAGAAGCTTTATTGAGGCGGAGGCAACGGCAGGAACCGAAGCAGATGACCAAATCAGCGAGGTTGCAGATTCCGAGAAGGCACCCAATGTCAGCATTTCTTTCCCACAGGGAACCTCCAGCACATTTACATCAACGGCAAACGGTTACACGGGAATTATCTATAACGAGTCAAAGCTGACAATCAAGGGCAGGGGCAGCTGTTCAATCACATGCGACAGCAGGAAAGCAAACAACTGTATTTGCTCAACAAAGAGCATTACCGTAAAAAACGTTAACCTGAATATGACAACGGCTCAGCACGAAAACACCGAAAGTCTTGCCGCAACCTCCGGTTCGGCAAAGGGCATTTTCTCATACAGTAAGGTTTATGTTGAGAGCGGAACAATAAATATTAATTCAAACGGAGATTGTGTTCGTTGCGATTCCTTCTATGCTAACGGAGGAACAATGAACTTTAAATCATCGGCCTGTGATGCTGTTGATGCCGATGATGTAATTGAAATTTCCGGAGGAAGCATAAAGGCAATAGCCCTTTCAAAGTATTCCTTCAAGGTTAGGCGTGTAAATAACAGCGAAAACGGCAGAACTAAAGGCGTTCGTTCCGGCAAGGGCGACGGATTTAGAATAAACGGCGGTATTGCGGTGGGCGAGAGCAAAAAGGTCAGCTCGTTGAACAGCAAATACCAGTCGGACCAAAAAGGCTCCGGTCAAGCAAGTATTACCGGCAGAATTGTTAAGCAAAGCGCAGGCAGTGACAATGCCGCAAATGAAAGTAAAACACCCGGAATATTCACAATAAGCGCACTTAACAAAACCTCCTCCAACAGCTGCACCAAATATCTTTATTCATCATCAAAGGTAAAAAAGGGTACGGCATATAAGGTTACAGCAAACTCAAGCTCGGCAAATGTTGTTTGGAGCGGCAATTACGGCGAGGCCAGAATTGTATCAAGCACGGGAAAATAGCAAGATAATTTATGTAAATTTTAAGAGGTAAAAAGAATGAAGAATCGTTTTTACAAAAGACCGTTGTCGCTGTTTTTGGCAATGGTAATGGTGGTTTCCACCCTGTTGGCAATGCCCATAATTGCAAAGGCAGACACCCCGCAAAATTTGGAAAGCACACTTCTCAATTTTTGGGCAGACCCCGAAAACACATTAACTCAGCAGGATATTGATGATTTTACTGCCGGAACAAAAACCACTATGGTTGGAGCGGTTGGCGTTCACAAACGCGAAAACAGCATCACATCTACTTCTGCAGAATACTATCTGTTTTTGCCGTCAGGTGCAGATTGTACAAATCTTAAGGTGTGGTTCACCGATTCGTCTGCGTCCGTTACGGTTGACGGCGTTACCAAGACCTTAACAAGCGGTCAGCCAACTGACGCCTTTGCAGATATTAACGACGGCGGTGCATCAAAATCATATACCCTTACAGTGGGTTCAACAGATTACAGCCTAACTGCAATTAAGTCAGGTGATGTAGGTACTGTGTATATAGACACAACCTCGGGCTCTATTTCAACCATTAACTCATCCTCGGACCATAGTGCGTCAGAGGGTGGCACAATTATGGTTATTGATGCCAACGGAGTTGTAAATTACGATGGCGTTATGGATAAAATGACAGGCCGCGGTAACGGTACATGGGATACAACAAATGCTAAAAACCCGTACAATGTAAAATTGGCGGTTTCAACATCTCTTCTTGGCATGGGTAAGGCCAAAAAATGGTGTTTGCTTGCCAATAACAACGACTCATCTCTTATAAAAAACCAGTTAACCTATGATTTTGCCGACTATATCGGCGTTAAATACCAACCCCATTGCAAGCCTGTTGATGTTTATGTTAATCAACAGTATTACGGCTCATATCAGCTTGCCGAAAAGGTTGAAATAAAATCAAACAGAATCAATGTTACCGATGCTTATGAAAACCTTGAAATAGCAAACGGAACAACGGATTCCGTAACAGGAATTGTAACCCCTGCCGATTTAACAGGCACGGCAGTTACAACATACAACCCGAATACCACCGGAACGAATACAACAAACCTTCCGGATCACTCTGTTTCTTCAAAAAGATATTCAACAGGCTTAACCAATCCGACGGATATTACCGGAGGATATTTGTATGAGCTTGAAATAAGTAACCGTTGGGTTGAAGAAAACGCAGGCTTTTGTGCCTACAACCGCCAGGGTTGGGTAATGAAGAACTGTGATTATGCTACACAGGAAATGGTTGATTACAGCTATAATTTACTATATGCGATGGGCTCAGCCGTTTACAATAGCGGAACGGTGCCAAGCTCATCAACTACAACAAACTGTTCTTCATTATCAACTATTTCAACATATACTTACGGCCCCAAAAGCATTACAAACCCTGCGCCTGCAAGTCAGTATCAGGGCAAAAAATGGAGCGAGCTTCTTGATGCGGATTCTGCAGTAAGGTATTACTGGACTCAGGAATACTTTAAGAATATGGACTCGTCAACCTCGTCTACATATTTCTACAAGGACAGCGACAGTGTTGATACTATGCTTTATGCAGGCCCTATCTGGGATATGGATAACTCAATAGGCTATGACCAAAGCGGTGAGCGTTGGGGTTATAGCTGGACCTCGCATTCCGGTTGGTACACAAAGAACACAAGAATTTACCGTTGGAGAAGTAAGGACTCCACAACCACATACTCCAGCGACACACAGGCACCTCTCTCATTCTACGGTGCCTTGGCAACTAATTGTGCTGATTTCTGGGGTATGGCTCAAAGCTATTGGTACAGCGTAATTTCTCCTGCAACTGAAATTCTTTTGGGTAATGCGGTTGATCCAAACGGTGTGCTCCATTCAACAGAATACTATGTAAATACTGTTGCAAAATCAAACACTATGGACAATCTTCGCCTTTCACTTAACAGCGGCAACGCTTGGGATTATGCAGGCATTGTTTCAGGTATGAACTCTTGGTTCACAAACCGTAACACTTGGATTAACAGCGAAATTCCGCAGGTTGATATTTCAAACGCAACCTTCTCAACAATTCCTACCCAAACCTGTACCGGCAGTGAGATTGAACCGGAATTCACTCTCACATATAACGGTGCAACACTTATTGAGGGCATAGATTACACAGTTGAGTACTCAAACAATATTGCCGCTTCAAAAAATGCAACAATAACAGTAACAGGCCATAACTACTACACCGGAACAAAGTCAACAACATTTACAATCGGCTCCGGCTCGGTTGTTGGCGGAACAGTTTCAATTCCAAGTCAGGCTTATGCCGGCGATTTGTTAGACGCAAGTGTAACTAACTCTGCAGGTGACACCATCAGCGATTTCATTACCTACCAATGGAAGGTTGACGGCGTTGATATCAGCGGAGCTAATGAAAGTTACTACATTGTTGCCGAAGAGGATAAGGGTAAAACCGTAACCGTTACCGTTGCCGGCGACGGAACAAATATAGCAACGGTTGGTGTAACCTCTAACGATTGTGTAATTTCTACCGAGGAAAAGCCTAAAAACTATGCAAAAACAATTGCGGCTTGGGATTATGACTATTCAACAGCTCCCGAAGCGCTGACAACAGCAGATGCCACAGGCACGGAATACTACTATACCGCCACAAGCGGTGAGTATGCTTCAACCGCTCAGCTTACCGCTTCGGTTGATGCAAGTACAAACAGCAAAATCAAGTGGTCAGGCACCGCTGATTTATATGCTAACACCTCAACAACCGTTACTCCCGACCAATCTCCTGTTATGGGCACAAGCAAAACAGACGGACTTGCTTGGGGTGAATATCCGTATTATGAAACTACTGTTTGCACCACCGGATTTGAGGATATAACCTTCAGTGCAAAGCTGGGCGGAACAAAGAAAGCACCCAGAAGCTGGAAGCTTCAGTATTCGCTGGACGGTGAAGAATATATTGATGTGGACAGTACAACATACACTATTACTGTAAATAAAACAATGGAGGAAGCATATCAAAATGTTTCGCTTCCTATCTTCTGTAACAACAAGAGTAAGATTTACATTCGTGTTGTAGCCTGCGAAAACCTTGCAATTAACGGAATTGATTCGATTATCGGTGTAACCAGCGGTGATTCTTCAATTAACAACATTGCAATTAAGGGTGCTTCAACAGCTACTATTGAATCTCTTGCAGCTCCAAGCATTGGTGCTTCGTCAGTTACAGACAGTACAACTATTTTCAGCGACGAAAAGGTTACAATAACCGATAATAACGGCGGCGCAGATGTATTCTATTCAGTTAACGGCAGCGAGCCTGCGCTTTACGACTCTGCTTTCAATCCGTTTGATGACTCATCACTTATCGGTGATACTGCAACAATTACCGCCTATGCCAAGTTTGAAGAAATACAGTCCGAAACAACTACATTTACGGTAACTAACGGCGGTGTAAATATTAATAGCTTTTGCTATGATAATTATTCAGACAATGTGTCAAACGGTGCGGTATTCTCAAACGGCGGAACCTATGACGAAAGCGGAAAAATGACCGCCTACACCGACGGAGCTTCGCAGTACGTACCGCTTTATAATGCTTCCAACGGCTCCTTCTGCGTATCCCCTGACGACGGTGCGTTATGGACAAGTGAATCCGGCTTTTATTACGAGGTAACAACCGCAGGCTATCAAAATATTGCATTCACCTGTCAGGCTTATACAACATTACAGGGACCTAAATCTGTATCCCTTGAATATTCATTAAACGGAGCAGATTGGGTTACTGTTCAGTCAAATGTTGTGCTTGCGGCAAATGCAATGCTTGAAAACCTGTTTGTAACAGCCGCTCTTCCTGCAGAATGTAATGACTTAACAAAGCTTTATATTCGCCTTGTAACTGCCGAAAACGAAACAAATAGCGGGACAGAGCTTTGGAATAACGTTTCAAAGGGCAACCTTTATGTAAACAATGTTGTAGTAAGCGGCGAAAGCAACGGAAAGTACAAAATGCCGTATACCAATAAAACAACAAGCTATTTCGGCACAGGCGCAATCAATTATGTAAGCCCCGACGGCATAAATATGCAGTGCAGAGTAACAGACCCCGACGGTAAGGTTGTTTTGTCGGGAACATATCCTGCTACCGGAATAATTCTTTCTACCCTTGACGGCTTCAATCCTTATGCTACAGGACCTTATACAGTTTCTGTTTGGGCCGGAGATGATGACGACAGATCGGCTGTTAACACAAGAAACTATTACTACAAGGGTGAAACGGTAACAAAGTTTAACTACAACAGCACAACTGCACCTATTGCAAACTATATTAATGCCGATTCAACAGAGTTAACTAATACTGCCGGCACAAATGCAGGCACACTTTCAATTTATCCTAACAGTACAGACGCCGGCACACTTGGATATACTGACACCTACGGCGTTAAGGTTTCCTGGTCGGTGGCAAATCCGTTTACGGCAACCAAGAATTTGGATAATCCTTCCGGAAACGGTTTCTGGCTTGTAAAAACCAGCACAATAGGTTATAATAGCTTAACACTTAATGTTAAGCAGCTTTCATCAAACAACGGACCTCGCGATTGGGGACTTGCATATTCAACAGACGGAGAGAATTATACATACATTGATAATTCAAATGTTCGTGCAATCAGCAACGATGCGTCATCTTCAACTGTTGAAACCTATAACAATTTTGCTTTACCGGCAGAATGCGATAACCAAGAGCAGCTGTTTATTAAGATTTTCATTAACGGCGGCGAGTCAGTTGACGGAACCGAGCTTGAGCTTGTAACAAAGGGCAACACAGGTATTGACGCTATTGAGCTTAGCGGTGTTGCACTTCCAAAGTATGTTGATGTAACATTTAACACAGTGGCATACGAAAGCCTTAATGCAGACAGCTTGATTTCTGTTGATTCAAAAATCACCGTTGATGACAATGTTTATGAAACAACCGACGGAACTGCAACAATTCAGTTAATTGAAGGTCAGCAGTATACTGTTTCTGCAACAGTTAACGGTACCTTTGTTAACCAAGTAACCGTTGTTGCTTCGTCAACACCTGTTCAAATTGCTGTTGTTGCAATTGATATGAACGGTGACGGCATAATTAACGGTAAGGACTTTGGTGCTATTCTTAAGATTAAGGATGCCGATACAAAGGCCGTGTACAGAACAGCCTTTGCAAGCCTTGCAGATACAAGAGAAAGTGAGTTTACCTACTCAAATTAGCAACTGCATCACTTATTTTAGAGAGGGGAGTAAGGAATGAGGCTTAGAAAAAAGTTAATATCCATAATTATGGTAGTAGCAATTTTAGCCTCAAGCCTGGCTCTTGGCTTTAAGGCCTTTGCTACAACATATCAGGACATGGCTTTGGATGTTATTTATACATCGTCAATAAACGGCGTTGGAGATGTAACATGGTATTCGTATACTCCGGAGCTTTCGGGCACATACATATTTTTAGCTTATTGTACAGGCAAAACCGAGGCGTATCTTTACACCCTAACAACCAATGAAAACGGGTCTAAAACATACAATGGCTTAGCGTATGCACCTCCAAGCGATCCCGATTCTAATGACGAATACCACACATTTACCTATGGCACAACCACCTATACCCATACGTCAACCTCCTTTAGGCTGACATATCATTTGGAGGCAGGCACAACCTATTATTACACCGCAGGCTGGGCAAACAGTCAGTCAAACGGCACTATACGGGTTCGCCTGACAAATCAAAGCTATGATTATGAGGTGCTTGACAGTGTAACTGCAAGCAGTACGGCGTTTTTAACCTGGTATACCGACGGTGAATGGCGCACGGATAAGGACGGCAACGCATATTATTATTATAACTATTCAAAGATTTTGCAAAATATGGTTGTAACCATAACATATAAGGACGGCACAACCGTATCGTCGGATATGGGTGCCAATACCGTTGACGGGCATCAAATAACCTATTCCCAAAATCAGGAGCTTCAGCATTGGTACATACCTACGGCGGAGCAATATACATCCAACACCTTGACTATAACGGTTATGGATGTGAGCTATGATTTTGAGGTCACGATTAAATCGGGGCAGATGTTCAATGTCAGCGGCGGCGTTTGTGATATGGTAACCGATGAACCGGTAATCGGTGCCGAGCTTCAAATTCGCAATCAAACCGTTGCAACAACCGATGAAAACGGCGAATTTGTGTTTGGCTATGCTCCGGGTTCATATACGGTGGTGGTTAAGGCTCCTAATGCAATCAGCCGAACCATTACCATTACTGTAGACGCTCAAAACACGGAAAATAATAACCATAAGTCCACACCTATTCCGATTTTGGTTAACGATTATGTTCAGGACGGCTACATTAACGGTAAGGACTTTGGATATATTGTAAAAAATAAACTGACCGAAAAGAAAAACACCTTCAGTCAGTATGCGGAGTTTACTGCAGATTCATATTCACAGCTTACGCTGTAAACATAAACAACATTAAAGCCTTTGGGTTAATCCCAAAGGCTTTTTTATGCTTTATTCATCAATTAAGTTGTTTGATTTTAAAAGCTTTACAAAGTTTTCAATATCGTTTTTTGCAGTTTGACGGTCAACCTCATATTCCGCGGTCACCATTTCAACTGCCTTGTCAATGGTAATATCCTCTTTAAAGCAATCCCAAAAAAACGAACCCGACTCATTTAAAGTTATCATTCCGTTAAAATCCATAATGGTATTGCCCACAGGAACAACAATGTATGAGCCTGCAATTTCCCGCTTTGCAAAGCCGTCCTTAATTTTCATAATACCAACTCCAAGGCAATTATTTTACAAAATCCTCAGTAACCTTAACAATGTTTTCTGCGCTGAGGCCGAATTGCTTTAACAAATCCTTAGCAGGACCGGAGTGGCCGAACTCATCGTTAACGCCGATTCTCTTAACCGGTGTTGGACATTCTTCTGCAAGAGCGGAACAAACTGCTTCGCCTAAACCGCCGATAATGCTGTGTTCCTCAACGGTTATAACCTTGCCGGTTTTCTTTGCCGATGCAACAACAAGCTCCTTATCAAGGGGCTTAATTGTTGCAATGTTGATGATTTCAGCGTTAATTCCCTTAGCTTCAAGTTTCTTGCCTGCCTCGATAGCCTCGGCAACCATAAGGCCGTTAGCAATAATTGTTACATCTGTACCCTCTTTGATTACCTCGCCCTTGCCGATTTCAAATTTATAATCGTCGTTGTGGAAAACAGGCACTGCAAGTCTGCCGAATCTTAAATAAACAGGTCCGTTATACTTGTAAGCGGCCTTTACTGCCTGCTTTGCTTCAACATCATCAGCCGGGCAAATAACAACCATACCCGGAATGGAACGCATTAGAGCAAAATCCTCACAGCATTGGTGGCTTGCGCCGTCCTCGCCAACAGAAATGCCGGCGTGGGTTGCACCGATTTTAACATTAAGGTGGGGATAACCAATTGAATTTCTAACCTGCTCAAATGCTCTGCCGGCTGCAAACATTGCAAAGCTTGACGCAAAGGGAATCAGCCCCATAGTTGCAAAGCCAGCCGCTACGCAAATCATATCAGCCTCGGCAATGCCGCAGTTAATATGTCTGTCGGGATATGCTTTTTTGAAAATACCGGTTTTTGTTGCTGCTGAAAGGTCAGCGTCAAGAACAACAAGATTATCTGCACCTTCAGCGGCAAGCTCCTTAAGAGCGTTACCATAGCTTTCACGAGTTGCTATATTCTTTACCTCTGCCATTCCTTACGCCTCCAATTCTGCCATTTTTGCATTTAATTCGTTCATTGCGATTTCATATTCCTCAGCGTTTGGAGCCTTGCCGTGCCAATCAACTGCATTCTCCATATAGGAAACTCCATATCCCTTAACGGTTTTCATTATGATGGCAAAGGGCTTGCCCTTTGTTTGATGGAATTTTTCAAAGGCGAGTTCAAGCTCATCAAAGTCATTGCCGTTAATAACAACAACCTCAAATCCAAATGCCTTTACCTTTTCATCAATAGGCTCTGCACTCATTACCTCGGTACAGGGACCGTCGATTTGCAGGCCGTTTGAATCAATAATAACGCAAAGATTATCAAGGTTGTATTGGCTTGCAAACATCATAGCCTCCCAAGCCTGACCTTCCTCTATTTCGCCGTCACCGAGAATAGTGTAAACATTAATGTTTTCCTTTCCCATATACTTTGCGGCCTTAGCCATTCCTGCGGCAACGCTGACACCCTGACCGAGAGAGCCTGTGCTCATATCAATTCCCGGAACAGTGTTCATATTTGGGTGACCTTGAAGATAAGAGTCAATTTTTCTAAGAGTTTTTAAATCCTCCACAGGGAAAAATCCCTTGTATGCAAGTGCGCTGTAAAGCGCAGGTGCGGCATGGCCCTTTGAGAGAACCAGTCTGTCCCTATCCTCCCACCTTGGTTGGTCAGCCTTATAATTCATTTCTTTGCCATAAAGATATGCCAATACCTCTGCAATAGAGAGTGAGCCGCCCGGATGACCGGCCTTGGCATTGTATGTGCCCTCAATAATGCCCATTCTAATTTGAGTGGCATATATTTGAAGCTCTTTTTTTGTTTTAATATCCATAACAAAGCCCCTTTACTTTTTTATAATATTTATTGTATCAAATATTTTTAATTAGTGCAATAATTATTTGGTTAAATATGTAAAGGGTTATAATTTTATACCATATTACTGTGCGATATGATATAATCGAAAAAATAATTAAATTTTTTATGTCATTTTTCTCATTTTTACGGACTAATATGTGAAAAGCCAAATTTGACTTTCAGGAAAGGAGGGGACGCTATGGGCAAATCTTATGCTGACGAGCAATTAGAGCTGGCGTTTGAACAGTATAGCAAAGCAATTGAAAAATTTTGTTATACCCGTTTAGGGGAAGCAAACGAGCTTTGTGCCGATTGTGTACAGGATACATATTGTTTGTTTTATCGAAAGCTGTTAGACGGCGAAAGGTTTGAAAACCCCAGGGCGTTCCTATACAAAACGGCAAACATTATGGTGCTTAAGGCAAAGGAAAAGTATTTTAAAGAAGCCTCACGCACCAAAGGCCTTGATGAAGCGGAAAATGTTGCAGTATATGTTGAAGACGAAATTGAGAGAAACGAGGAAAAATACTTTGATGTCGACAAAGCAAAGGAAATTTTAATCTCGCAGCTGAATGAAAATGAAAAAGAATTATACCAAATGAAATACGTTGAGAAAAAATCTCTAAAGGAGATTGGCGAAATTCTCGGTATACCGCCAACTACTGTTGCAAAACGCACATCAAGACTGCGAGCAAGTATTAAAGAATTGGTCGAACCCGTTTTAATAGATTTTAGGAAAGGAGGCAGTTAGTATGGAAATCACGGTAAATGAAAAAACTTTAAATTATGCTTTAAGCGACGGAAAATCCAACGAGGATATTATAATGTTCTTAAATCAAGTGATTGATGAAGAATTGGAAAAGGAAAATCCTGATTGCGATTTAATTGATGATTGCATAAATACTATTGACGAAATGCAAAAGGACGATTGTGTTGCCCCTGCGCTTCGTTTGGTTTTAACCTGCAAAAGTATTAAAGAAATAGTAAATCCTAAACGTAAATCCTGGAAGCAGTTAAATTTTGCATTTAGGGCAGCCATAGTTGCGGCAATTATTGTATCCGGAACATTTACCGTTAATGCTGCTGTCGAAGCAATTACAGGTGTGAATGTAATTGAAACTATTAAAGACTCCGTTTCGAGCTATATGAATAATGATGAAAACAGTACTTTAACAACGGAGATTTTAGTTCCTGTTAACGAAAGCTTTACTGCTAATGCAACCCCGGAAACCACAACTGAGGCAGAGGAAATCTATTCCCGTTGGCACGAAAGTACAGTAACGGAGCAAACAACAAAACATTTTAAGGAAACCTCCGGCAAAGAAGAAAGCACTACACAAAAAAACATTAGCGAAAGGGAACCGATTGGAACAACCCAAATCGTTACCGAACCTACGGACCCTTACACAAAGCCCTCGGGGATAACCCTAATTGGAATAAAAGCAGTGTTTGACAATTTTAAAACTGCCTATATCTTTGGCGAAGAATTAACCTATGACGGCCTTACAATATATGCACAGTACAGTGATAACAGTGAAAAGCAGATACCTCTTAGCCAATGCTCGTATTCAAAAAATCTTGATATGAATGTTACGGCGGATTACACCCTGTCTGTTACATATAAGGCCTGTACGGTTAAGGTTAATATTACAGTAAGGCCTGATGAGGCAACAAGAATGTCAAAAATCTGCCAAAACGGAGATTGGGATTATCTGCTTAATGACAACGGCGCATATATTACGGGATATAACGGAAGCGAAAGAAATATCTCCGTAAATGAAATTGACTCAAATAACATTTATGCCGTTGCATCAAAGACTTTTAAAGACAGCGATATTACCTCGTTCAGCTCTGAAACAGTAAGGTTTATTTATCCTCAGGCCTTTGAAAATTGTAAAAGCCTGTTAAACTGCAGTACTCCAAATGCAATCAGTATCGGCAGTAATGCGTTTAGTGGGGATGAGAGCTTAAGCACAATTCGGTTCAGTGATGCTTTGGAAAGCTTAGAAAGCGGTGCCTTTGAATCAACCGCTTTAACTGAATTAAGCATTCCCGAAGGTATTACTGTTATTCCCGAAAGGCTTTGTAACAACTGTCAAAGCCTTGAACGGGTAACTCTAATGGGCGAGGTTGAAGCTGTTGGAGATATGGCATTCAACGCATGCTTAAATTTAAAAGTGTTTAACGGTGCAGGCAAAATTAAAAATGTTGGAGATTTTGCATTCAGCGAAAACGAGTTAATGAAGCTTGATGTAATTCCGCAATTGGAAAATGTGGGAGACTCGGCATTTGCTTACTGTGCGTCAATAGAGTTTGGTGACATAGGCGAAAGCTTTAAAGCTTTAGGTGTGGCTTCCTTTGACAATTGCGAGGGTATAACCGGCATAACAATTCCGTCCTGTGTTGAAATTGTTCCCCAGGCCTGTTTTAACGGTGTTGATTTAATGTCAATCGTTATTGAAAACGGAGTAAAACAGATTAAGGCTTCTGCTTTTAGAAGCAATGATTCGGCTTCAATAGTTATACCCCAAAGCGTTGAATATATCGGCGAATATGCCTTTTATTCCACTAAGCTTAGAAATGTGAGAATTGAAAGCCTGACTGCAGAAATTGCCCAAAATGCTTTTTATGTAAGCAGACGATTGACGCTTCAGGTTTATGAAAACAGCACCGCACAGGACTTTGCGGTTCAATACTCTGTAAAATATGAGTTTATAGAGGAGGAATAGTAATGAAATATATGAAAAAATCCATAGCAATATTTATTTCGGTATTGATTATAATATCTTCATTGCCCATAGAGGCATTGGCATATAATCAGGATGATTTTGATTGGTACGGCGGCTATGAGTATGTTGACACAATAAATCTTGACGGCAGTGAAAGTGTAAGCGGAAGCAATGAATACTGCACTTGGTCGTATGACGCCGAAACCTCCACCGTATACATAGACGGCGAGGCAATTGAAAGCTCGCAAAACGCTTATGCCGATACGGAATATGACAAGGATACAGGCATGGTTACCTGCCAGCTTAATAATGCCCGTTTGCCACTGTATACAGAGGTTGACGACAACGGTGTTACAAGAGAGCAATATTGCACAGATGATTTTGAGCATTTGGTAATCGGTAAAAATACCAAAAGCTTTAAATCCCATATATCCAATATGTATTATAAAAATCTTAAGGACATTACCTTTGAGGAGGGTTGTGAATTAACCGAAATCGGCAAGGGCGCTTTTTACAGATGTGCTGCCGAAAGCATTACCCTTCCCGATACGGTATCCACCATCGGCGAGTCGGCCTTTGAGTCAAGCAATATAAAAGAATTTGTTGTTCCGGCCTCGGTAACGGTTATTCCTAAAAATATGTTTTATAAATCAAAGCTTGAAAAAATTCAAATTCCGTCGGGAGTTGAAAAAATCAGCGAGCGTGCATTTGCAAAAACAAATATAAGCGAAATTGAAATTCCCGAAACAGTTACCTCAATAGGAGCGTACGCGGCTCAAGGCACAAACATATCACAGGCGGCATTTCCGTCAAGCTTTACGTATGTTCCCGAGGGATTTTTCTGCGACTGTAAAAATGTTACTTCAATTGATTTTTTAAGCAGTGCATTTACCGGCCTGCACAATGCTTGCTTTAGCGGCTGCAGTATTACAGATTTGGATTTTACAAAAACCAATATTACCTATATCGGTGATTATGCCTTCGGCGGATGTGAAAGCCTGAAAACAGTAGTGTTAAATAAAAACACAACATATCTTTCCGGCTTTAACAATTGCCCTAACTTAGAGCATATTGAGTTTACCGACAAAATAACCGCTATCGGTCAATCTGCCTTTAGGGATGATGAAAACACAACCTTTTCCGCCATACCGGACAGTGTGTACCAAGTTTACTCAATGGCCTTTCAAAATTCAGGTATAACACAAGCGGTGTTTAACACAACAAACGACTCTCCCGGAATATCTTCATACGCATTTGCAAAATGCAAAAACCTCAGCAGGGTTGATTTGCCTGAAAAGCTTAACACTATCGCTTCGGGAGCATTCCTTGATTGCAGAATAAAATCAATCACTGTTCCCGATGCCGTAACAACCATTGGAAATTATGCTTTTAAAGGCTCGTTAATTGAAAGCGTTAAAATCAGTAAAAACAGTTCTTTAAAATATATTCGTGAAACTGCATTTGCAAATTGTGTTAATTTAACAAGCTTTACTATACCTAAAAATGTTTGGACTGTTTACAAAAATGCATTTTGCGGAGATATAAATCTAAAAACAGTTATCGTTAATTCTCCCGGTGTGAATTTTAACGAAAATCCGTTTTCATTATCGGAAAGCGATGCAACAGCCTGTTGCATTTCTAAAATTTACGGCTACGAGGATTCATCTGCCAAATATTATGCTGAAAAAATGGGTATTGAATTTGCATTAATCAGCGATATGACCGATTATCCCGATTCCGATGAAGACTATGCCTCAACCAACAAAGGCACCTGGGAAAACGGAACTTGGGTTTATGACGAAAATACCGAAAGACTGCTTATTAAGGGCAGTGGAATGCTATCATCAACCTTTAAAAATGCCGACGGCAACAGCATCAGCATTGTTAATTACCTTTCAGGCAAGGAATTAAACAATATAGTGATTTGCGAGGGAATTACAGGTATTGCAGATGATGTATTTTACAGTGAAAGCGGTGTGGATACGGTTAATGTGTCGCTTCCAAGCACTTTAACATCAATCGGCTCAAGCGCCTTTAGAAATATCAAGGCAACAAGCATTAAAATTAACGGCTCTCTGGATTACATAGGCAGTAACGCCTTTTACGGTTCAGGCATAACTAAAATTGATTTAAGTAAAAGCGTGCTTACGGAAATAGAAAAATATGCCTTTGCCAATTGCAAAAGTTTAACAATGGTTATTTTGCCCAACACAGTAAAGGAAATCCGTGAAGGTGCATTCTATAGCTCGGGATTAACAAAAATTCAGCTCCCCGAGAGTGTAGTTACCCTTGGCAAAAAAGCATTTTCCAATTGCTTATCATTAGTAAAAATAACAATTGAAAATGACGGCATCACCATTTATTCCGACTCCCAAAATAAAGCCGATAATGCTTTTGGCTACGATGACGGCGGAATGCTTATTAAAAACGATGTTGCATATTCACCCTCAAACTATGCAATTGTCAATCAGGCTATTATTGTTGACGCCGATTTGAGTTCCACAGCCTTTGAATATGCAGAAAATAATAATCTTGTTGTGTTCAGCGAAAGCCAAAAGGCTGACAAATCAGGATATATTCAAGAATCCATTCCCGCAAAATGGTATTATTTTGAAGACACAAAAACAATGTATATCGAGGGTGTATACAATCTTGCAAAATATAAATTCTATATGTATGAAAATAACTATATTATGCTTGGCGGAGACGGAAGCTTTACAAATGAAGACGGAACTCCTATTGGGGATTTAGATGTTGATTTACTTTATATTTGCTCAGGAGTTCAAATCGCAAATGCAAGCTTTGGACAGGTAAATCCAAAATATGTTCATTTCGCAAACACCGTAACAGAAATCGGCGGCAGCTCGTTTAAGAATTGCGATAAGCTTACTGTTTTAAATATTCCCGATACAATTACAAAGGTGGGAATCGGTGCCTTTGAAGGTTGTCGTTCACTTGTAAAAATCGCATTAAGCAACAGCATGACTTATATCAGTAACAGCTGCTTTAAGAACTGTACATCGCTTAAGGAAATTGATTACGGTTCGGTTACATCAATTGAAGATAAAGCATTTTACAGTTGCTCCGGCTTGGAGGAAATTGATATTCCTTCTCAAATTGCAAGAATTGGAAGCAAGGCGTTTTATGACTGCGTTGGAGTTAAAAAAATAACCGTATCCGGCGGAAACGATTATATGGGCAGTAAGGTGTTCTATAATATGCCGTTTTGCACAACATTGGTGCTTAACACTAATTATGATGAAAGCTCAAATACTGCCCGTTGGAGCGATACATTTTATCATCTTGGATTTAGTACCACGGGCATTGACCTTGTAGTAGGCGATGATGTTACAATCCCCGATTTCAGCGGCCTTAACAATATCTTCAGCGACAGTAAAACAAAAATAACTTCAATTCACTTTGGCAAAAATGTTTCCGATTTCTACACATTACCTGATATGAAATATATTGAAAAACTAACAGTAAGTGAAGAAAACAAACACATGTACGCATACGAGGGAAACATTTATTACGACAAAACACTTGTTCTTGCAAATCCTAATATTCACAAAGTAATTATTAAGGACGGCACAACGGTTATCGGAAGCGAAGCCTTTAAAGAGTCCTGTGCAATGCAAATAGCCTTGCCTGATTCTGTTACCGAAATTCAGGAATATGCCTTTTACAATATGAAAAATCTTAAAAGGGTAGTACTTAACAGCAATCTTAAAAAGGTAGGGGATTCCGCATTTGAGGGCTGTGTGAGCCTTTACAGCGTTGAGTTCCCCAGCCTTGTTAACACCATTGGCAGTCATTGCTTTGACGGATGTGTAAGACTTCAATCGGTTATTCTTCCAAACTGGATAACAAAAATTGAACCGTATACCTTCTACGGTTGCAGTTCATTAAGGAATATAGTTGTTCCAAAGCTGGTTAATACAATTGGAGAATACGCCTTTTCATCCTGCCAAAGCTTAGAGAACATCTTTATATGGCGAACTGTTACAACCCTTGGTGCAAATTGGCTTGGAGCATTTTATCCTAATGTGACAATTCACACCCTTACAGGCTCAAAGGCATATCAGTATGCCG
The DNA here is from genome assembly GCA_051881175.1 of Eubacterium sp. Lineage (GTDB taxonomy): Bacteria > Bacillota > Clostridia > Oscillospirales > Acutalibacteraceae > Eubacterium_R. Next base: position 20,186 of record JBJEPI010000026.1, on the reverse strand, counting down.
CCGAAAAAGGAATAAAATATACTCTATACACAAGCACCGTTGCCTTTGGCGAGGTTTGTGACGCACAGCTTGAGGAGGACGGAGAATTTGTTGATATTTGTCAGGACGGACACGGCGAAATCGAATACTTAACAGTGTATGATGCTGATTGCGAAAACGATGGTTACATAATCGGCGTATGCGAATATTGTTCCGAGGTGTTGGAGGAAATACACACAACGGCTACAGGGCACAATTACTATTTGGTTGCAGATATTGCACCCACCGATGTAACAAAGGGCGTTAAGCAATACACCTGTAAAGCCTGCGGAAATTCATATTGTGAATACACCGATCCTTTGTTAGAGGAGGCAAAAATCGACACATTTACCGTAAGCGGTAAACTTGTAGTAGACTCAAATCAAAGCAAGTCAAAGTCCCAACAGGCACCCTTAAGGCGAGCAAATATTGTTATTGACGGTGTTACTGTTGCAACAACCGATGATGACGGCAATTTCTCAATGCAGCTTGAAACCGGTGCATATACGGCGAATATTGAATATGCCTATGGCTTTACAAGAACAATTGGTATTGTTGTTGAGGACTGCGATATAGCCTACGAAACACCGATTGCCATTGTGGGCGTTGATTATAACCGTGACGGAATTGTTAACGATGACGACCTTGAAATGTTTAGCATTGTAATGTCATCATCAAAGGATGATACAAGATATCTTGATTATTGTGATTTAAACAATGACGGATATATAAACGCAAAGGATTATATTATCATTCGTTCATTTATCGGCATTTCTGCAGATACATACGAGTATTCCATTTTAACAATTTCAAAATGATATTATGTGGTTTTCACTTAATATAAAGGGTAGTTAGAAGGACGGCCGCTGATTTATTTCAGCGGCTGTTCCTTTTGTTATTCAAAAAAATTAATCTTTACACAATTTTATCATTGCTCAAATTAAATCTTGACATTGGGGGTTTATTCTTTAGTCAATCCACGAAGGTGGAATAAATAAAACTTACTATAAAGGAGATTTATTATGAAAAAGACAACAAAAGCAATTGTGGCAACAGTAGCGGCTGTTGCAGTTGTGGCAAGCGTATTTGCCGCTTGTTCTTCAAAAAACAACAAAGATAATGAGGGTTCAGCCTCATTGGGTGAAATCAGTGTAATATCCCGTGAGGAGGGCTCGGGAACAAGGGACGCATTTACCGAGCTTGTTGGAATTGTTGATGAAAACAAAAACGACCTTACAATTGAGTCCACAGAAATTACAAACTCAACATCTGTTATGATGTCAACAGTAAGCGGAAACACCAAGGCTATCGGCTATGTATCCCTGGGTTCACTTTCAAGCGATGTTAAGGCATTATCTCTTAACGGCGTTGCTCCGTCAACCGAAACAGTTAAGGACGGCTCATATTTGCTTCAAAGACCGTTTAATATTGCATATATTGAAGCTGACTTAAGCGACACAGCCAAGGATTTCATTGCTTACATTATGAGTAAGGATGCCGCAGGTATTATTGACAGCGAGGGCTATATCAGCATAGACACAGATGTAAGCTATACTGCTTCAAACGCAAGCGGAACAGTAACACTTGCCGGTTCAACCTCTGTTGCACCGCTTATGAATGTTCTTGCCGATGAGTATGAGAAGCTTAATCCGAATGTTAAAATTGAAATTCAGGAAAGCGGTTCTTCAGCAGGAATTCAATCTGCCACCGAGGGCGCTGTTGATATTGCAATGTCATCACGTGATTTAAAGGATGATGAGGCAGCTGTTCTTAAGGCAGATAAAATTGCCCTTGACGGTATTGCCGTAATCGTTAATAATGAAAATTCCTTAAGCAACATTACAACTGAGCAGATTAAGCAAATATACACCGGCGAAATCACATCATGGGATGATATAAAATAAGTGAAAAAATTAACAGAAAAGGGAATGCGCATACTGTTTATGCTGTGTGCATGCATATCCATAGCGGCAGTAATTTCAATTTGTGTTTTCATATTTTCAAACGGAATTCCTGCAATCAAAGAAATTGGTTTTAAAAATTTCATATTGGGAAAAAGCTGGAAGCCTAAGCAAAATCTATATGGCATTTTTCCAATGATAATATCAAGCATTTATGTTACGGCAGGGGCAATAATCATCGGCGGGCCAATCGGTATATTAACAGCGGTGTTTTTATCATACTATTGCCCAAAGCCGCTGTACAAGGTTGTAAAGCCCATGATTAACCTGCTTGCGTCGGTTCCGTCAATCGTTTACGGATTTTTCTTCTTGGTAGCCGTTGTACCGGTTATGCAAAAGCTGACCGGTACCGGCGGCAAGGGAATGTTAACGGCGTCAATACTGCTTGGGCTTATGATTTTGCCCACTGTTATTAACACATCGGAGGCCTCAATCAATGCCGTGCCAAGCCAATATTATGAGGGCGCTCTTGCCCTTGGTGCAACTAAGGAGCACAGCATTTTCAAAACGGTTTTACCTGCCGCGTCATCAGGAGTATTGAGCGGCGTTATTCTTGGAATAGGCAGAGCAATAGGCGAAACCATGGCGGTTATTATGATTATAGGAAATCAGCCTGTTCTTCCAAGCTCGCCCCTATCCGGCGTTAGAACATTAACCGGCAATATAGTTTTGGAAATGGCATACGCCTCAGGCCTGCACAGGGGCGCCCTAATCGGCACTGCCGTGGTACTGTTTGTGTTTGTGCTTATCATAAATCTATGCTTTTCTGCCATGACAAGAAGGAAGATAGACTATGAATAAAATTAAGCAATATTTAAATCATCCAAAATCACTTGCGGCGGCTGTATTAATAGTGCTGTGCGCGGCAATCACAATTTTATCTGTGGTTTTTATAATTGGATACATATTGGTTAAGGGCATACCTAATTTAAGCCCCGATTTGTTTTCACTGAAATACACTTCAAAAAACCAAAGCATGCTTCCGTCAATATTCAACACATTGCTGTTAACCTTTTTAACACTTTTAATAGCAATTCCCGTTGGTGTTTTTTCTGCCGTATTTTTGGTGGAATATTCAAAAAAGGGCAGTAAATTTGTTAGACTTATTCGAGTAACAAACGAAACCCTGTCAGGTATTCCGTCAATAGTTTACGGCCTGTTTGGATTTCTTGCCTTTGTAATTTCAAAGCAGTGGGGTTATTCCTTAAGGGCAGGCGTAATAACACTTGCAATTATGGTTTTGCCGCTTATTATAAGAACAACCGAGGAGGCAATACTCTCTGTACCCGTCACCTATCGAGAGGGCTCCTACGGATTGGGAGCAGGAAAGCTTAGGACAATATTTGTTATTATTTTGCCCAGTGCAATGCCCGGAATACTGTCGGGAATAATTCTTGCCATAGGCAGAATTGTGGGCGAAACAGCGGCGCTGATTTATACTGCAGGCACAGTGCCTGATGCCGCACAAAGCCTTTCGTCATCAACCAGAACCTTATCAGTTCACCTGTACTGTCTTTTAAATGAGGGACTTTTTACAAACGAGGCCTATGCAACGGCAGTTGTTTTGCTGTTGGTTGTTTTAGGCATAAATGCACTTTCGGGCTTTATTGCAAAGAGGATAAAAAATGAGTAAATTTGTTATCAAAAATCTTGAACTTTATTATGATGATTTTAAGGCAATAAAGGGCATTGACCTTGACATTAATGAAAACGAAATAACTGCTTTTATCGGCCCCAGCGGCTGCGGTAAATCAACAGTAATTAAAACCTTAAATCGTATGAACGATTTAGTTGACGGCTGTAAAATCAGCGGTGAAATACTGCTTGACGGAAAGAATATTAATTCTCTGGATGTTAACGATTTAAGAAAACGGGTGGGAATGGTGTTTCAAAAGCCAAATCCCTTTCCAATGAGTATTTATGATAATATTGCCTACGGCCCCAGAACTCATGGAATTAAGAAGAAAAAGGAGCTTGACGCAATTGTTGAAAACAGCTTGAGACAGGCGTTTTTGTGGGATGAGGTTAGCGACAAGCTAAAGAAAAGCGCATTGGCCCTGTCAGGCGGTCAACAGCAAAGGCTGTGCATTGCAAGAGCCTTGGCAGTTAATCCCGAGGTGCTTTTAATGGACGAACCCACCTCAGCCCTGGATCCGATTTCCACAAAGAAAATTGAGGATTTGGTGCTGGAGCTGAAAAAGAAATATACCATAGTAATTGTTACCCACTCCATGAGTCAGGCCAAGAGAATATCCGATAAAACCGCATTCTTTTTGCTGGGAGAGGTAATTGAGTTTGACAAAACAGATAAAATGTTTTCAAATCCGGCACATCAAAGAACCTATGAGTATATTAACGGACAATTTGGATAAACATATATAATCAAAATGTTCTCCGTTGGCAGGGGCTAATCCCGCCTGCGGAGATTTTTATTTTTAACATGGATTTGACATAGAGCAAATAAAATCTTTTCTTTTCTGTATTAATGTTAAATACGAGGTGAAAATATATGACAATAAAAAAATTAGCCGGTATTGTTACAGTAATAATTACATTTGCTATAGGCTGTTTATTAGTACATTTGAACATAGGCAAATTTGGATTATGCGCCTTTTTCGGCTATCTGTTGTGCACGGCGGCAATACTTATAGCAATAGTTGCATTATCTACAGTTCTTGTATTTAAAGGTGAGAGAAAAGGCTATGAAAGAAAAAATAATTAAATTTACTCAAAAGCACGGGGAAATATGGAAATTTATTAAGTTCTCATTTACAGGGGCAAGCACTTCTGTATTAGAGCTTGGGGTTTTTATGTTTCTGCAATATTTTATATTTAAGTCACTGAACCAGGTTCCGGTTACCGATAATGCCGTTCTTGATTTTTTGGGAATTGAGTATAAGGGATATATGTATTCCTATGCTATTTCTGCAACAATCGGCTACGCGGCGGCATATATAATGAACCGAAAGCTTACATTTAAGGCCGATGCAAATCCGGTTTTATCAACAATTCTTTATGTGATAATGGTTGTATTTACAATAACCTTTAACACATGGTTCGGTGCATTTCTCGGCACATGGGTTAAAAATAACGGATGGGATAATGTTGTAGTTGAAATGATAACAAAGGTTGTTGTTATGACCGTTCCTACCATTTGGACCTATCCGCTGAACAGATTTGTTATTCACAGAAAGAAAAAGACACATGAATAAGCACCCCGAGTTATGGAAATTTATCAAGTTTAACATTACCGTTATAATAACATCTGCGCTTGATATAGTTACATATCTAATATTGATTTATTTTGTTTTTAAATCACAATGCTCTGTTGAACTGCCGCAAAATGCGTTGCTTTCACTGCTGGGAATAAGATATAAGGGATATTTGTTCTCATACCTTATTTCTACCGGTGTTGGATATATAGCGGCCTATTTGATAAACCGAAAAATTACATTCCATTCGAATATTAATCCGGTATACAGTTCAACCTTGTACTTTATTTTAGCGGTAATTAATATATTAATCAGCTCTTGGATAGGCGGAGTGTTTGGCTCCTTTATGGTAGGAAGGGGCATTTCCAACCCGTTAACGGAAATAATATCCAAGTTCATAATTATAAACATTCCAACCCTATGGACATACCCAATAGAAAGGTACATAATTCAAATAAAAAAATGAAATCAAATTACAGGCTACTGGCAGTAGATTTAGACGGTACTGCTTTAAACAGCAAATCACAAATAAGCAAAGAGAATATTGAAGCCATATCACGATTAGAAGAAAACGGTATTAAAACAGCAATTCTAACAGGCAGAACATTTTATGAAATTCCCTTGGAGGTACGTGAATGTAAGGGAATTGAATATTATATTTTTTCAAACGGTGCGGGAATACGGCATTTTGAAAAGGGACTGAGATATTATTCACCCATTGATAAAACCATTGCGGCTGAAGTGTTTAAAACCCTATGCTCATATAATTGCTTTATCGAGCTGTACTCAAACGGCCATCCCATTGTGCGCAGTGATGAATTTAACAGTGAAATGCTGAATTATTATAACATCGACCAAAGCTTTATACCGGTTATGGAGCAAACAAGATTTCCTGTAAAGGACCTTGAGGCGGTGCTGTATGATGACGCCTATAAAATCGAAATGTTTGATGTGTTTTTTAAATACGAAAATCAAAGACAGGCTTGCATAGAGGCTTTAATGTCAAAGGATTACGGATTTGAAATAACTACATCAATGTCTAATAATTTAGAGATTTTGAAAAGCGGAATTAATAAAGGCACCGGCTTAAAAAAGCTTTGCGAAATTGAGCATGTAAGGCTTGAAGATATTATTGTTATAGGAGACAGCAGAAATGACATTACTGCATTTGAGGTTGCTCACACCAAATATGCTGTTTCAAATGCCTGCGATGAATTAAAGGCCCTTGCAGATAAGGTAATTTGCTCAAATGATGAAAATATTATGGCATATATGGAAAGGGAGTTATTATGAGCAATGCAATTCACTTTTTAAATACCGGTCACAGTGATTGTATAATACTTGAAAGCAACAATCATTTTGCTATGATAGATGCAGGTGAGGACACAGAATTTCCTGCAGACAAGCCTTGGCTTAATCTAAAGGGGTATGAGGATGAGGTTTGCAGATATCTTAACGACCATTGTTCAAACAGTAACGGTGAAATAATTTTGGATTTTGTTCTTGCAACCCATTGTCACTCCGACCATATCGGCGGCTTTGACACTATAATCAATCAGCCTAATGTAAAGGTTAAAAGAGCCTTTTTAAAGCCATACCATCAGGAAAATATTTTTATTATGGAACGAAAAAGATGGGACAATGTTGAGGTTTACAACCAAATGAAAAATGCGCTTGAGGCTAAAGGTGTGCCTATTGTTGAAAGCTTCGATGGGCTTGTTTTAAGCTTTGGCGATATGAAGCTCACTTTCTATAACGGCACCTATAAAGCACCGCGCCTGAAATTCGGCGAGAATGTTAACAGCGTCGTTACGCTGGTTGAATATAACGGCATTAAAGCTTTACTTGCCGGTGATATGAATTACAAAAACGGCGGAGAAAGAGAAATCAGCCACAAGGTAGGCAAGGTGGACTTGCTTAAGGTTGGTCATCACGGATATGTGGGTTCAACCTCAGTCAATATGGCAAAGAGCTTAATGCCCAAATATTCCGTTGTTTGTAATGACGAAAGCAAAATATATCCCGATGTGAAATTCAAATTAAAGCATATTGCTAAGTCAAAAATTCTATGCACTGCGAACTCAAACGGCATAAAGGCCGTAATGGACAACGGTATAAGAATTTTTGAAAATATTATGTAGGTGTAAAATGTTAAGCTTTAACAGTAATAAAAAATTCAAAATAATGCAAATAACGGATATTCAGGAGACACCCAATATATCTGCGGATACCCTCAATCTTTTGAATTCTGCCCTTGAAAAGGAAAAGCCTGACTTGGTTGTGCTGACAGGAGACCAGATTAAAGGCTATGGAATATCCTATAAAAGCAAAGAGGATGTTGTTAATACCATAAGAAAAATTATGTCTCCCATAACAACAAGAAATATCCCCTTTGCCGTGACCTTTGGCAATCATGACAGTCAGGCAGGCATTTCCAACGAAGAGCAAATGAACGAAATCTATAAAAAACTGCCTAACTGTATTTACAGCGATACCGCCTATGGCGCCGGAACATATAATATTCCAATTTACTCAAGTAACAAAAATGATGTTGTGTTCAATTTATATTTGATGTATTCCGGAACTGATAAAAAAGGCGGCGGGTATGAATCCGTTACCAAGGAGCAAATTGAATGGTATAAAAGCACAAGAGACAGCCTTGGTGTTCCGTCCGTTCTTTTTCAGCACATACCTCTTTGCGAATACTATAATCTATTGGAAAAGGTCAACCGATTTACCCCAAAATCAATAAGGGCATACCGTACTCATAAAAACGAGTTTTACACCCTTGCAAAAACAACACAGGGAGATTTCCTTGAGCCTCCTTCAATACCCGACGAAAACATCGGTGAATTTGACGCCATAGCCGAAAAGGGTGATGTGCTTGCCGTATTTGTTGGGCATGATCATAAAAACAGCTTTATTGGTAAATATAAAAATGTTGTAATGGGCTTCACACCCAGTGCAGGCTTTAACGAATACGGTAACGGTTTAAATCGCGGCGTTAGGATTATAGAGCTTGATGAAAATAATACCAAGTCCTTTGAAACAAGGGTAGTAACATATAAGGATTTAGGCTTCACCAAGCTGAAAAAGCCCATAAAAGACTTTGTTTATCGGCATTTTCCTGCTACCGTGGACGCCGCAATAGTGCTGATTAGAAATATTGTGGCGGCGGCAATTGTTATATTTGCGCTATTTGCTATTTTACGTAAATTTAACATAATCTAAACATTTACTGAATGAAGGGGACATATATTTAACACGAGGTGATGAAATGTCCGTTTTTAATATATTGTCGCTTTTAGGTGGACTAGCTATGTTCCTTTTCGGAATGAGCTATATGGGCGCTTCCCTTGAAAAACTGGGTGGCGGTAAATTTGAGTCCATATTGGAAAAAATGACAAATAACAGAATTAAGGGTGTGCTGTTAGGCGCAGGGGTTACTGCCATAATTCAGTCTTCCAGTGCAGTAACTGTTATGGCAGTAGGTTTTGTTAATTCGTCAATTATGAGCCTTCATCAGGTTATCGGCATTATTATGGGTGCTAACATAGGCACTACAATAACCAGCTGGATATTATCCCTAACCAATATTCAAAGCACAAATCTTGTTCTCAGCCTGCTTAAACCATCGTCCTTTACTCCAGCCCTTGCATTAATCGGCATTATAATGTATATGGCGTGCAAAAACGAGAAAAAGAGGAATATAGGTTCCATTCTTTTAGGCTTTGCAATTCTCATGTTTGGAATGGAAACCATGAGCGGCGCTGTTGAGCCTCTTAAGGATGTTCCCCAGTTTACAAACATTTTAACAATGTTCTCCAACCCAATTTTGGGCGTTATTGCCGGAGCACTGCTGACGGCGGTTGTGCAATCCTCATCAGCCTCCGTAGGTATTTTACAGGCCCTTGCAGTAACAGGCTCTATCAGCTTTGCCTCTGCATTTCCTATTATATTAGGCCAAAATATCGGCACCTGCATTACTGCCATAATTTCATCAATCGGCACAAGCAAAAACGCAAAAAGGACCGCCGTGGTTCACCTTGCGTTTAACACCATCGGCGTAATTATTGCAATGATACTTTTTTACGGCATTAATGCAATTGTGGGACTGCCGTTTATCAACGATACCGTTAATGCGGCATATATTGCGGTAATTCACACTGTTTTCAATGTTTTTTCAACAATCATTCTGTTCCCGTTCGGTAAACAGCTTGAACGACTTGCCCACATTATCATCAGGGATAAAAAGGAGGACGAACCGGAAACTCTTGTTGATGAACGCTTTCTTATGACTCCGTCTTATGCCATTGACAAGGTTAAGGAGAAAAGCGACTCCATGGGACTGCTTGCAAGAGATAATATTAATTTATGTCTTGACTTGATAAAAAAATACTCTCATAATAATGATGAGCTGATTAGTAAAAACGAAAAGACTTTAGATAGGCTCGAGGATGAGCTGGAAACATATCTTGTTAAGATTAGCTCTATGGATTTAAGCATTGACGATTCTATCAAGCTATCTAAGCTGAGCCATTCCATAAGTAATTTCGAGCGTATCGGCGACTACGGCGTCAACATTTTAAAAATTAAAAGGCGCATGCATCAAAATAAGGTGCATTTTACCCAGGATGCCAACAGAGAGCTTGAAATAATGAGCCGAGCAGTTCAGGAAATAACCGAAAAGGCTATTGATGCGTTTATTAAAGATGATGCAAAGCTTGCGGCGGAGATTGAGCCTCTTGAACAGGTTATTAACAACCTGAAAGAGGAGCTTAGGGCAAGGCACTCAAAGAGGCTGCAAGATAACGAATGCACCATCGAAAACGGAATGCTGTTTTTTGATATTATCAATTCCTTTGAACGAATAGCCGACCATTGTTCAAATCTTGCCGTTTGTATTATTGAGCTGTCTAACAGAAGCTACCAAACCCATACTTATCTCAAAGGCGTAAAGAGCCATAGTAATAAGGGATTTATGGAAATGTTTGAGGAGTATTTATTGAAATATAAGATAGGATAAGGCCATGAACAAACTTATTTACATTGTTGAAGATGATTCAAGCATTAAAGAGCTTGAAAGCTATGCGTTGATTAACAGTGATTTTAATGTGGGCGCATTTGACAGGGCAAAGGGATTATATACTGCCTTGGACAATGATATTCCGGCATTAATAATACTTGACATTATGCTTCCCGATGAAGATGGGTTAAGCATATTGCGCAAGCTTCGCTCAACACCCCTTTACAAAAACATACCCGTTATTATGGTAACGGCGAAAACAAGCGAAATTGACGCCGTTAAGGGACTGGATATGGGCGCCGACGACTATATCACAAAGCCCTTTGGAGTTATGGAGCTGGTTAGCCGGGTTAAGGCCGTGCTTCGCAGAACTCAAACAGTCGTTACGGATAATTTGGCGTATAAGAATATTATCATCAACGAAGCAAAGCACATTGTTTATGTAAATGATAACGAGGTTGAACTTACCTATAAGGAGTACGAAATATTAAAGCTCCTTGTTATTAACAAGGGAATAGTACTTACTCGTGATAAGCTTATGGAAAGCATTTGGGGATATGATTTTGAACAGGGTAACAGAACGGTAGATGTTCATATTCAATCCCTTAGAAAAAAGCTTGGCGAGGCCGGTGAGTGCATTAAAACCATTCGCAATGTTGGATATAAGATAGGAGATTGAAATGGTTAATAAAACCTTTACAAAAATTTTATCCCTCGGTTTGGGCATTGTGGTTGTTACAAGCCTGCTTACAGTTCTTGTATTTCACAGCTACTATGAAAAACAGGCACAAAGCAATCTAAAGTCAATAGCCACCTTGGTTTCAGCCGAGATTAATTCAAGCAATGATTATTCATTTATCAATGACAGTTATAATGACGACACCAGATTAACCGTTATTGATGCAAACGGTAATGTTTTGGCTGACAGCGCGGAGGATGCAACAAAAATGGAAAGCCATGCAGACCGCCCTGAATTTAAAGAGGCTATTGATAACGGGCAGGGCTCAACAATTCGTAAGTCTGCAACCATTGACCAAAATACATATTATTACGCCATAAGGCTTGATAACGGCAATGTGCTTAGAGTGGCCGTTACCAGCGACAGTGTGTATATGGTGTTTTATCAATCGCTGTTTTACATTGCCATAGTAAGCCTTGCGGTTATGCTGCTTTCATTGGCAATCAGCGTCGCTGTTACCAAAAGTATTGTTAAGCCCATTACCGAGCTGGGAAACAATCTTGACAGTATTGATGAGCAGAACACCGTTGAGGAGTTAACTCCGTTTGTTAACGCTCTCAGTGAGTATAAGCAAAAGCAGAAGCTTTTGGACAAGCAAAAAAAGGAATTTACGGCTAATGTTTCACATGAGTTGAAAACCCCCTTAACCTCCATTGCCGGATATGCAGAGCTTATAGAAAACGGAATGGCAAAGCCCGAGGACATAAAGCCCTTTGCACATACCATTCGCAAGCAGGCGTTAAGGCTCGTAACCCTGACAGAAGACATTATTCAGCTGTCCCAGCTTGAAGAGACTCAGCCTGAAAGTATTTCTTTTGAGGAGGTTAATCTCGCTCAAATTGCCGAGCGCTGTGCCGAATCTCTTGAAATGAACGCAAGAGCTAAAAATGTTAACATTACTCTTGACACAGAGGATTGCTACATTAACGGCAACACCTCTCTTCTTGAAGAGCTTGTATATAATTTAATTGACAATGCCATTCGTTATAATAAGGAAAACGGAAGCGTTGAAATTAAAACACGAAACCGCTCAATTATTGTGTCGGATACGGGAATAGGAATACCCCAAAAGTATCAGTCAAGAATATTTGAAAGATTTTTCAGGGTTGACAAATCCCGCAGTAAGGAAACCGGCGGAACCGGCCTTGGCTTGGCTATCGTTAAGCATATTGCAGAGGTACACGGCGCCGAAATTTCCATCAGCAGCGTGGAAGACGTAGGCACTACAATCCAGGTGGATTTTTAATACAATATAAACACAAACAGCCGTTGAGTATTCAACGGCTGTTTTAGACTATCGATAAAGTGGGCGTAACCACTATGGGATTATTTAATTATAATATTTGATTTCTAAATTGTTTTGGAGTTTTACCAAATTCCTTTTTGAAACAAGATATGAAATAACTCTCCGAACAGAAGCCAAGATAATACGCAATGTCTGACACAGAATAATTGTCCTTAAGCATTTCTTTTGATGCTTGTAACCTTTGGTTTCTAATAAATCTTGATAGATTGATTCCCATGTTTTTCTTAAATAGATATGATAAATAATCATTTGACAATCCGCATTCTTTAGCCAATGTTACAACATCTAACTTTTCATGAAGGTGTGTATTGATGTAGTGCAAACACTTTCTTATTGGTTGGGGATAGACACTATTCTCTCTGCTTTCGGCAACCATATCGGTTAGAATAATGCATTTTTGGATTATGTATTCAACTATATCGTCTGTCTTTGTCATTTTATCAATATTCATAATGCAATTATCAGCATAATTATAAGCGGTTGTTTCGTCAAGTCCACCTTGAATTGCCGAACGGGTAATCAGGGTAAAAGATGCGACCGCCCAATATTTTATTTGCCTTAAATTATCACTTGACATTTTGCCGATAGTTATGCCACTATCGACCATATTGTTAATCATAAGCTTAACATCGGTACGGCTGCCTTTTTTAATACTCGATAAAAACGCAGTTTCTAATTCATAAGGAGTATGGATAACACCGTTTTCTCTTTCGTCAAAAATATGGCTTTCATCAAGCACATTGATTTTATATTTATCCATTAATTATCACCGATATAAAAATATCATATTATAGCCTATTAATCAACGGAATTGTTATATAAATATAAGAAATATTATATATTTTGGATTTGCATACCGATATGATTATATTGAAAGAACGGGAGGTGCTTATATGATTAGCAGAACCAAACCTGAATTAACATATTCGCAAGTTCAAGATATGTTTGATTCTGCCTGTCTCGGTAAAGTTACATCTTTTGATAAGCTTGGCGACGGAGAATATAATGCTGTCTATGATGTTGTAACCGATATGGGTAATTATGTTTTAAAGGTTTCTCCACTTGATAAAACGGGAATATTAACCTATGAGCAAGATATGATGCGTGGAGAAGTTTTTTGGTATGCACAAATCAGAACGCATACAAATGTTAAAGTGCCTTATGTATATTATAAGGATTTTTCTCACACTGTTTTTCCTTCCGATTATTTCATAATGGAAAGAATAGAAGGAGAACAATTAAATAAAGCAGATTTAACCAACGATGAAAAAATTTGGTGTACAGAAGAAATAGCAAGAATTATAGCAAGGTTTCACAAGGTACAAAACAATGAATTTGGTTATCTTCAAAATCAGCTTTATGATAACTGGTATCTTGCGTTGAGAAATATGACTCTAAATCTTATTAACGACACCAAGAGAGCAGGCAGAAAAACAAGACGAGGTGAAAAGCTGCTTAAATATGTTGACGAATACAAAGCATTGTTAGAAGCTGTCCCTTGTTCAATGGTGAACTTAGATATGTGGTACGGTAACATTCTTTGTGTAAGGAAAAATGATAAAATAGAATTAATAGTTATTGATCCTGAACGAACTGTATGGGGCGACGCAATTTTTGATTTTGTAAATCTTGAATTCGGAATGATGCTTGATAAGAAAACTACATCATTAAATGCATATAATGAGATAGCTAAAGCTAAAGTTAATTGCACCAAGGAAGAAATGATTAGATTCGCTTTGGGCATAGGCTATTTAGCATTAATTCAAGAGGCAGAAAAATATTACAGATATACCCCTCACCATTTTGGCTGGTGGCGAAATGTTGTTTCTTGTAAATTCTTATATACAAAAGCATTTAAAATTTTAAGACAAGGGCTAAAATAAAATGGAAAAAGTAAAAATTAACCCTATCACTATTGAGAATGCAAAACAAAGTGCGATTAGTGTTGTCCGAAAAGAATTTAAATGTAATGTAAGAACAATTAAATACTTAGGTGGTGGCTCTTTTGGATACGCCTACAAGGTTGATATTGATGTAGCACCTTATACTGCCGTAATGAAAGCTTGCAGATGTGATAATATGTGTGAACGAGAAGCGTTTGAGTTAAAAGCATTATCAAAGGATAGTATAATTCATATACCGGAGGTGTATTTTACATATCTAAAGGACGGCATAACTCCCGTTGATTTCATCTGTATGGAATATGTTAGTGGAAAAAACTGTTTTACGGATTTTTCAAAGTTGTTTTTGTCAGATTCAAAAAAGCGTGAATTTGCAGATAAGGTTACATCAGCAATGCATGTTTGGCATTCCAAAACCAATGAAAAGTTCGGTCCTATTCAAAATCCAACATTTGATGAATGGTTGGATTATTATAAGCCTTATGCATTTGATATTTTGCAAACAGCCGGAAAAATGGTTAAGGACGGTCAATTAGAACCATATTTTTTAAGAACAATGGAGCGTGCTTGGGATAACTTTGATTATATTTTCAGTGAAAAGGTTGAACACGCTTGTTTGATTCACGGTGACCTTAATGTAATGAATATAATGGCAGATAACAGGTTTAATCCTATTGCAATAATTGATCCGCTTGAAAGTAAATGGGCAGATGTTGAATATGATTTATTTCAATTAAAAAACTTAACCGGAAACGCCTTTGGGCTTTATGAAATGTATAAATCAAAATATCCAACATCAAATAATTGCGATTTAAAGGTTGCTTTTTACGCAATGTATCACGAAATATATTGTTATATTTCTTCAGGCAGAAGAACAAAGATTAATCATTTACGATGTTTATTACAACTAAAAAAAGAATTAAAAAAAGCAAATCTCTATTAATATATTTGATATCTTACATAAAAAGGAACTGATGGTTTAATCAATCAGTTCCTTTTTTGAGCTGATAGCGTGATTCGAACATGTGACCTTAAGTCACAATCTGTATTTTTGCGGATTAGAATTTGTTCCACAAGCAAATTAAGGACTTGCTTCGCAAGCCGTCCCATTAATAGTTTTGTGGTTCGAATCCACCATTTACTATTTTTGACAAAGAAAAAAGACATCAACTTAATGATGTCTTTTAACTGGTGGAAGAGGGTGGATTCGAGCTCCGCTCGAGAGTTCGCTTGCTTCGCAAGCCGTCCCATTAATAGTTTTGTGGTTCGAATCCACTTCAGGCATATTCTATACAAAACAAAAAAACAGACACCGTGAGGCATCTGTTTTTTGTTGGTGGAAGAGGGTGGATTCGAACCACCGAAGGCATTGCCGACAGATTTACAGTCTGTTCCCTTTGGCCACTCGGGAACTCTTCCATATTGGAGCTGGTGAACGGACTCGAACCCCTGACCTGCTGATTACAAATCAGCTGCTCTACCAACTGAGCTACACCAGCATATCTCCAATGCCTTAATAATATATCATAACTTTTTTTGATAGTCAATACCTTTTTATAATTTTTTTATTACTTTTTAAGTTGAAATTTTGGTTATTTTTTACTGCTTTGTACCATATTTTTTATTTTGCATAATATGATACAGAGGTGATTTTATGTGTGGAATAGCAGGAATTCTATCAAACAGAATTGATCTTCGTGATGAAAAGGAGTCAATATGGAAAATCAGCAACTCCTTGAAGCAACGAGGACCGGATGCAAAGGGTGAGATTATTGAAAAAAATGTTGCGTTAATACATAGGCGTTTGTCCGTTATTGATGTTGAAAAGGGCAGTCAGCCAATGCAATTTGGAAAATACACCATTGTTTATAACGGCGAGCTATATAATACAAACGAAATTAGAACACAGCTTGAAAATTACGGCTACAGCTTTTCAACGGCCTGCGATACCGAGGTTGTGCTAAAGGCCTTTCACCTATGGCGGGAGGAAAGCGCCAAACGATTAAACGGTATTTTTGCTTATGCAATCTATAACAGCGAGAGCAGGGAACTGTTTTTATGCCGCGACAGAATCGGTGTTAAGCCCCTTTATTATACCAACAATAACGATACCTTTGCCTTTGCCTCAAGGCTTGAAAGCCTTTTGTATGTTAAGGGTGTTGAGCCTGTATGCAATGAGGACGGACTTAACGAAATATTTATGCTTGGGCCGGCAAAAACAATAGGCAAAACTGTTTTTAAGGACATAAGCGAGCTGCCGCCTGCATGCTATATGTATTATCAAAACGGTAGCGTTAAAATCAATCAGTATTGGAGTCTTAAGGCAAAGCCCTTTGAAGAAAGTCAACAGGAGGCAATAGAGCATACTCATTTTTTGGTAACCGATGCCATTAGGCGTCAGCTTGTGTCGGATGTGCCTCTTTGCACATTTTTAAGCGGAGGCCTTGACTCATCGATTATTTCCAAGGTTGCCTCTGATTATTACAGTGATAAGGGCGAAATTTTAAACACCTATTCGGTTGATTATGTTGATAACGACAAGTATTTCAAGTCAAGTGCCTTTCAGCCAAACAAGGATTCGGATTATATAAATCTGATTGCCGATTACATAGACAGCGACCATCACAATGTTGTGCTGAATAATTCGGCGGTTGCAAACGCTCTTATTGACGCCGCCATAGCACGGGGTTGCCCCGGCTTTACAGATGTTGATTCCAGCCTTTTACTGTTTTGCAGGGAGGTAAAGAAAAACTTTACCGTTTGCCTTTCGGGGGAGTGTGCCGATGAAATATTCGGCGGATATCCTTGGTATCACCGAACGGATATTTTATTTGAGGAAACCTTCCCTTGGTCACGTTCAACCGATGTTAGGCGAAGTATTCTAAAAAGCGGATTTTTACCAAATGGCGAGGAGTATGCCCACAGCGCATATCTTGACACTGTCAAAAAAACAGACACCCTTGACAGTGACAACCCCCTTGAAAAGCGTATGCGTGAAATGTTTGTGCTTAATCTCAATTGGTTTATGCAAACTCTTTTGGTGCGCAAGGATGTAATGAGCATGGAATCCTCCCTTGAGGTGCGCGTTCCTTTTTGTGATTATCGAATCGTTGAGTATGCCTATAACATGCCTTGGAGCATTAAATCATATAATAATCGTGAAAAAGGCATACTTAGAAAAGCCTTTGAAAACGAACTTCCGGAAATCATTACCTGGAGAAAGAAAAGCCCTTATCCCAAGACCTTTAACCCTATTTATCTTAACGAAGTCAGCAAAATGGTTGAGGCAGTGCTTCAGGATAAGGATTGTCCGCTATATGATATGCTTAATCCTGTGGCAATTCGAGAGCTTATGGAAAATCCCGATTCGCTGTCAGAGCCTTGGTACGGACAGCTAATGAGAGGTCCGCAGGTTTTGGCATATATTCTTCAAGCCTATGTTTGGATAAAAAAATTCAATGTTCGGTTTGATATATAGAACAGAATAAAAAGCATTGTCAGGCGCCCTGTAAACCAGAGCGCCTTTTGCGATATATATTTACAGACTGTTAAAGTTTTAAATAATTGTATACTTTTTTTGGTTCAAATGATATAATAAATACATAAAAAGCAAAAGGATTGTAATTATGACAAACGAACAGTATATTGAAGCCATTGAAAAGCGGCGTTCACGCAGAGAATATAAAAACCGCCCTCTTGAACCGGAGGTAATGGCGATAATCAAGGATATGGTGTCCGCCGTTAACGAAACGGCAGGCCTTGACTTTATGTTCATAGAGGACGCAACACCGGTTTTCAAAATATTTAAGGGCAAGTTCAGTATGATTGCCGTATGCGGCCCCAACACCCAAAAGGCCCGCGAGGACTGCGGATATTACGGAGAGAGCATTGTGCTCCAATGCGTTTATCATGGGCTGGGTACCTGCTGGGTGTCGGGAACCTATAATGAAAACAAAACCTATCAATTAATCAATCTTCCCAATGACAAGCGTCTTTATGCCGTTATTACCATTGGTTATGCAAAAGACAGGTATGGATTGGTTGAGGGAACAATGTATAAGGCAACTCACAAGAAAAACAAGCCCTATCAAAAAATGTTTTCCGTTTGCGACCGAAAGCTGCCGGAGGAGTATGTATATGCCATGAAGCTGGTGGAGGCAGGTCCCTCGGCGGTTAACAGACGGCCTGTTGATTTTAAATACGAAAACGGTAAAATTTCCGCCTCTGTTGACGAACCTTATTCCGACAAAAGCATTGATTTCGGCATTGCCAAGCTCCACTTTATGCTTGGATGCAGAGCCAAGGGAATAAACGGTCACTGGACCTATGAAAATGTTTTTGAGGAAACCGCATCGCAACGTATAAAATTTGAGCCTAAGGCACAGGGGGATAATGATGAGTAATACAGTAAAGAAAAAATGGTCAAAAAAGAAAAAAATATTAGTAATAACATTATCAATAGTTGCATTTTTGTTAGTGGCGGTTGTTTGTGCAGGTATCGGTGCATTAAACTGGTATTGCAAGGTTGTTGATTATCAAATTGTATCAGCGGCCGATATTACCAACGATAACACCATGATGATTGCCCACCGAGGCTTTAGGGCTATGGCGCCGGAAAACACTCTCCCTGCATTTGAAAAGGCAGGCGAAAACGGTTATTGGGGCGCAGAGTGTGATATTTACAGAACCAAAGACGGCGTTTGGGTTGTTCAGCATGATATTAACACCTATCGTATGATGGATTTTTCAAAGTCTATTGAAAAATGCACTTATGATGAGCTGATGGAGCATAATACAGACAACGGAAATCATATCGACGAGTATCCGAATTTAAAAATATGCACCCTTGATGAATATCTTAAGTGTTGTGAGCAATACGGCATGGTTGCAGTAATTGAACTTAAGGGCAAAAACAACACTGAGCATTACGACGAGATTGTTTCAACTGTGGATAAATACGACTGTGATGTTATGTATATTTCCTTCCAGGAGGAAAATTTATATGCCCTTCGCAAGGTTACCGACGCTCCGTTAATGTATCTTGTTAAGGTTGTTGACGATGAAGCAATAGCAGTTGCAAAGAGCATTGGAAACTGCGGCATTGACTTTGACGGCAACAAGGAAAAAAACTATGAAAACGATGCTGAATTCATCAAAAAGGCACAGGCAGAGGGCTTAACCCTGGGTGCCTGGACCATTGATGATGTTGAGGTAATGGAAAAGCTTTTAAGCTATAATGTAAATTACATTACAACAAATTGTATTACATACTAAGGGGTAAAATATGAAGGTATTATTGGTAAACGGCAGTCCCGAAAAGGAGGGTTGCACCTATACCGCTTTATGCGAGGTTGCAAAAACTCTTAATGAAAACAGTGTGGATACTGAAATTATGTGGCTTGGCAACGATCCTGTTAACGATTGTATAAATTGCGGTGGCTGTGCAAGACAAAGAAATAACAGATGTGTATTTGATAACGATATTGTAAACCGTTTTCTTGAAAAAGCGGAGCAATGCGACGGAATAGTTCTCGGCTCGCCGGTATATTACGGCCACGCAAACGGAAGAATTCTGTCTGTAATGGACAGAGCGTTCTTCGCCGGAAGCAGGATTTTTGCGTTAAAGGCAGGCGCAGTGGTGGTTTCTGCACGCAGAGCCGGCACCACCTGTGCCATTGACGATTTAATGAAATATTTAACCATTTCAAATATGTATGTTGTGTCGTCGCAATACTGGAACATGGTTCACGGCTTTACCCCACAGGAGGTTATGCGCGACGGAGAGGGTATGCAAACAATGCGTGTTCTCGGCAGAAATATGGCATATCTGCTGAAATGCCTTGAAGCCGGAAAGGATATCCCAAAGCCCGATAAGGAAAAAAGGATTATGACTAACTTTATAGACTGAAAAAGGTTGCTTTAAACAACCTTTCAGACTGCAGATAAACCCCATTCTTGCGAAAGCTTGAATGGGGGTTTCTATTTATATATGAAAAAAGGCTTATTTAACCTGAATTCCACTT
>JBJEPI010000025.1:0-16972 GCA_051881175.1 Eubacterium sp. | reverse complement strand
AAATGAGGAGCGTTGCTCCTCATTTTTTATTTGTGTTATTTACATATAATCGTCATAGTAGCCGTAATCACTATAGTCGTAATCACTATAATCATAATCATCATAGTAATCCTCATACGGATCACTGTACATCCCGCCGTATCCGTAAGGGTTACTGAAGAAATCGATTATTGTGATTGAATCGTCATTCTTCTTTGGCTCGCTGAAATCACTGAGATCGGCCTTGTCTTCAAGCTGGGTGTTAATAGAGCCTGAGAACATCTCTTCTCCGTCATAATTTGCTTTAGCACTGATTACATAGTCGCTTGAAGCTTCCCCTGAAACAGATAAATTAAATGATTCGGGATATGTGTCAGATGAATATTTGTAAGCTACATCAAGATCGCCTACAAGAACATAAACTCCGTTGCATTTGTCAACGCCAATATCCTTTAACTCGGCGGAATATGTTTCATCACCTGATTCAAAAGTAATCTCGCCGTTGAGCTTATTGCCCTTTGTGGAAACATTGTAGTCAAATGAAAAATTAGCACTATAGTCGGTATCTAACTTAACAGATAGTTTTTTGTTATTGCCTTTTAAATCACTGTCAATGGACAGAGTTCCATCGTTCTCAGAATCTATTTCAAAATCTATTGTACGGTTAACAATTTCGCCTGTCATAGAATATGCAATTGAAATATTGTAGGTGTAATCATCATCTGCATATTCAACCATATCGTCAATGCTTTCATCAAAGTAATCAATAATATCATCTGTATCATAGCTTATGCCTGAATAATATGAAAAATATGATGCATAGATAACTGTGTTAATGATGACATCCATTACATCGTCATTGTCCTTACAGCCTTCCCACAATGCTTTCACGAATTCGGCCATATCTGATTCTGTCAATTCAAGGGTTACAACGGTGCATGGCTTTTTGTTAACAAATCCAACCTTTGTTTTAACCTGACCGTCATTTAATGCCTCTTTTTCAGCCTTTTTGATAATTGACGGTAAGTTTTCAATTAATTTTTCGCGTGCATCTTCATCAAGGATAGTTTTCTCAATATCAAGGCTGGGAATATCAACATCCTCTCCGTAATTATCTCCGTATCCTGTGGTTGCAGTAAGGCTTTCAAGATCGTTAATGTCATAGTATACATTAGCTTCGCCTAAAAGATCTTCGCATTCAAAGGAAAGCTTGCCCTCGCAATAATTAATTGTAACAGGAATTTTTTCGCCCTCAACCTCAATGTTTACGGTAGCGGTTGTAGCGTGCTTATCCTTGTCATAGGACATATTAACATTGCCGGAGTAATCGTCTCCCTCAACATTAACCTTAACATCACTGTCAGATGCGAAGGTTTGTGTGTGAGAAAGATCCTCAAAAACATCTGTGTCTAACAGCTCGACAATGCTGTCAGCCTCCCTCCAAAGATAAAAGCTGACATCACCTACAGCGGCTTTGGCAATAGATGTCCATGAGAATAAGCCGACAATGCCTAAAACTATTAATACAACAAGTGCAATAATAATTCCTTTGAGGGCTTTCTTTCCGCCTTTTTTCTTTGGCGGTTCAGGCTGAACGGGAGGAATGTATCCCGGTGTTTGTTGGTAGCCTGTATCAACAGGCGGTTGATAAACTTGCTCAACTGTCTGTTGTTCGTTTATAGGCTGAGCCACGGTCTCATTGATTTCAGCCTGAGCGTTTTCTTTAGTTGGCGCTCCGCATTTAGTGCAAAATACCGAGTTGTCGTCGTTATAAGCACCGCAATTTTTACAAAACATATAATTTAACTCCTAAATTAGATTTCTGATTCCTGAGACATGGCTTTTTCATGTCTTTCTTCAAGCTCTTTTTGAGCCTTTTCTTTGGTTTTGCCTGTAAAATCATTGAACAGCATTGGAATGATTGTAAGTAAGAATCCAACTGCCGGAACAATGGTAACAAGTGCTAATAATGCCTTTTGAGTTTCAACGGATTGCTCAAAGAAAATCTGTCTGCCCTCAATGTCAACAAGGGATTTATCGATTGGTCTAAAGTCTGTAGTGTCAAGGATTTGACCGAAAACAAAGGTGGCAATTGCCGCATTAACCTTTGACAGGAAGGTTTGGAAGGAAAAACAAACACCCTCGTGGCGCTCGCCGGTTTTCCATTCCATATAGTCAACGGCATCGGCAATAAGTGCATAGGTAATAACATTGTAAATACCAAGGGGAAGTCCCATTAAGAACAGGAATACCCATAAAAGGTAAATGTTTACGTTTGTTACATCTTGAGAAAATACAACATAGCATAAAGCATGAACTACTAAACCGAAAGCGGCAGAGCCAATATAAATTTGCTTAAGGCTGAGCTTCTTTCTAAGTATTGGGAATATAGCCATGGCAGGTACCATACCAACGCCGATTGCAACTGTAAGTGTGGTTACAATTGTTCCGCGAGGAATCCAGAAGCCGTTATATGCAGCCTTTGCATCTACATTATCAACCAATATTTCTTGGGCACCGGGTAGGCAATCCTTAAATATTTGTGAAAAGTCGGTATAGTTTTGAATAATTAAATAGTTGCCGATGTAGTCTGCACATTGGTTTGCAGTTACCATTGTTGAGCCGAGAATTGCGGCAAAAATTACAATGATAAGAAGCTTATCCTTACCGAGTACAACAAAGGTTTCCTTGAATGACGGAGTGTGATCCATCTTGGGTACTCTTTCCTTTGAAACAAAGAATATCAAAATTGAAAGACCGCATCCTAAAAATGCGAAAATCAGTGCTGATACAAAGAAACCCTTTGAATAGCCTAAGTTACTTTGGTAAAGAATCGGTACAAGAAGGGCAGGAAGTATTCCGCCGAAGGTTGAACCGAGTCTTGCAGTTGAAATGAAAGAGGTTCTTTCGTTTTCAAGGGGAGTGATTACTGCTGACAAGCCCCAGAACGGAACGTCCTGAACTGTAAATGCAACACCCCAAAGAATGTAGGTTACAAGCGCCCAAACGAACGCCGCTGTTGAACCGTCTGCAAATGGGGCGGTAAAGAGCAATATGGTGGTAATTGCTATCGGCACCGGTGAGAACAGTAAATACGGTCTCATTTTGCCCCATCTTGATTTTGTTCTGTCAACAAGCATACCCATCATCGGGTCGTTAATAGCGTCAAAAATTCTGCCTATAAGAATAATTGTTGTGCCCTGCTTCATTGATAAGCCTGCACCGTTTTGAAAAAATACAATGGTAAACATTGACATTAATGTGTAAATGCCCGAACGACCGAATGCACCTAAGGTAAAGCAAATTCGCTCCTTCATGGTTAAATATTTCTTTTGCTCCATTATTTTGTCCTCACTTTCATTGCCGGCATTATTATCGGCGTGCTTTCACCGGCCGCCTTCATTTGTTCAATTAACATATTTTTAAGCTCTTTTCTAACATCGGCATACGCCTCGTCTTTAACGAGATTGTGCTTTTCAATAGGATCCTTTTCCAGATCGTAAAGATAGCTTTCAAAATATACCTTTGCTTTATGATGAGCATAGCCGGTAATGGCAATATCGCGTATCTCGTATTTGTATCTGTCAGTCCTAATGGCTCTGGAATTAGAGGCCTCGCTGATTTGAATAAATACGCAGTCGCGTTTTTCCTCCGGCTTGTTAATTTGCTTTGTAAGGTCAACGCCCATATAGCTTTGAGGAATAGGTATTCCTGCCATTGATAAAAGGGTAGGCGGCATATCAATAAGGGATGTTAGCCTGTTGTCAAGCTTGCCGCCCTCAAATCCACCGCCTTTAATAATCAGCGGTGTATGGGTTGCACTTTCGTGGCAAGAACGCTTGTATTCAAGATTTCTTGTTTTAAAGTGTGAGCCGTGGTCGCTGGTGTAAATGATTATGGTGTCGTCATATATTCCCAGCTCCTTAAGCTTATCCACCAATCTGCCCACATTGTAATCAAGCCTGTTGATTGCCGACATATAGTCTGGATACATTTTATTATAGTCGCCCTTTAAGAAGCTTAAATCATCGGGAATGGGATAGTCCTTGTAATCATCAATTGTTTCCTTATAGCCCTCGTAGCAATGGCGGTCGTTTTGATGATGCGGCTCAAGCTGACTTACGAACATAAAGAAAGGCTTATCCTTGTCTCTGTTGTCAAGAAATTCCAAAGCATAGTCATTAATGCAATCTGCTCTGTATCCCTTGAAATCAAGCTTATTGCCGTCGCCGTCAAAAATATATCCGTCGTAGCCGTGAGATGTAAACTCTAAAATATCGGCACCCCTGAAATACTGGTATTCTCCCTGCTTTTCCTTTGGAATTGCCGTGCTTTCACAGTGAACACCGATATGAGGCAGTCTGTCAGATGCCAAATGCCATTTGCCTATGTAAGCTGTTTGATAACCTGCCTCGTTAAAATAGTGAGCAAGGGGAGTAATGGTTTTAGGAAGCGGAATACCGTTCCAATAGCAGCCGCATTGGGTTGCATATAAGCCTGTTTGCAAGCAAGCCCTGGCCGGACCGCATACCGGCTGACATGTAAAATTCTTTTCAAATTTTACACCCTCGCGAGCCAGTGCCATAAGATTAGGGGTAACCTGTTCGTTAACAGTGTCCCATCTTTGCTGGTCGCTGAAATAGAAAATAATGTTTTTCTTAGACATAATTCCTCCTTATACAATTCCAACTATTCCGTTGTAAAAATTAACAATAGCTATTCCGGCAACTACAACGGTAAAGATTATCTTTACTGTTTTTTCGTTGCCTTTTTTGTTGGCCTTTGCACCAACAATACCTCCAAGCACTGCACAGGCAATTGCAACAATCAGCGTTAAAATATCAAAACTTGGTATGGTATGGCTGACTCCCATAGTAATTAACTTTGAAAGCTGACTGAAGAAAATTGTTCCAACGCTGTATATCGCCGCTTCTTTCATAGTCATTGAGAAAAAGAGAACCAAAAACGCCACGTTTATCGGTCCGCCTCCAACGCCTAAAAATGAAGCGATAGTGCCCAGTGAAAATCCTACAAGTATAATGCCTATGGGATTTTTTATGCAAAAGCTTTTTGCATTTTTAAAATTTATGTATGCAACTGCCAAAACTAAAAGAATACCGAGAATAATTCCCTGAATTCCTTTCAGTAAATCGTTGTCAAATTTTGTGAGCAACAGATCAAAAAGCCTTGAACCGACAATTCCGCCGGCTACCGCACCGATTGAAATGTTAATAATAAGCTTAAAGTCGATTTTTGACTTTGCAATAATGTGGCGGATTGTTGAACTCACGCTCATACTCAAAACGGCACAACCGGAAATGAAATTTACCACATCTATTGTGTCGTGGCCTATTAAATCCAGCATTGGTTTTATGATTACTCCGCCGCCAAGTCCAACAAAGGCCCCCAAAAAGGTTGCCATAAAAATTATTACGGCATAGATTAAAACAAACATACGGGTATATCCTTTTATTTTTTATCATCGGCAACTGCGTAAAAATTGCTTTCCCACGCAGGTATGTATTTTGAATGTCTGAAAAATATTTTGTAATTTCTTGACATCTCCCAAATTTTCATTGGAAGGCTGAATAAATCCTCGTTTCTGTGATAGGCACAAACATAAAGCTTGGGCATAAATTCCTTTACGGTTTTTTTCATTCCGCATAGGGCTTTCAATTCGCTGCCTTCAATATCCATCTTAACAAAAGTGGGCTTTAAGTTCAAGCTGTCAATATCGGTTACCTTTACGCTTACGCCCTGAGCAGACAACTTGGAATTCCTGCCGGCCTTAGTTGAAAAAATAAGAGTATCACGGCAATCCCAAGCTCCCATATTCAGGCAATCAATATTGTCAATTGAGCAGGTGTTATTCAGTAGCTTTTTAAAGTTTTTTGCATCCGGCTCTAAAGCGGTTATGTGATTGAATTTGCCGTTTGTCGCCTTGCAGAATTCACGAATTGTATCACCGTCATAGGCTCCTAAATCAATTATGGTTTCATTTTCTCCCAGACGGAGAATATCTTTGTATATCGGCTCTTTTTCACAAAAAGAGGAAAGCAGATATTCGATTTTACCGCTCACCTTAAAATTTAAAATGTCAAGATAAACACGCTTGCTTTCATCATCAGCAAGATTGTTGTATACAAAATCAAATTTTTCCTCATTTTCGGCAATGAACTCTCGGCTGAAAAGTCCGCCGCCGGCAACCGGAACATCGGGGGCATAAACCGTATGCTCACTGTTAATCTGCGCAATTCTTTCAATTACGCTGTCTAAATAGCTTGCAAAGCACAGCACAACATTAAAATCATTGTATTTTTTGCATACATCGTCATACTTTAATACTTGATATCCTCTAAATGAGTGGCCGCGTACAAATTCGTCGCTGGCGAAAATATCGCTGACCTGAACTCCGTATTGGGAAAGGGTATCCATAATCTTTTCCGCTCCAAGCCCCATACCGTATAACACAATGGGCTTTTCGCTTTGTTTTAAGTTATCCCATACATTCTGTTCGTTAATAAGTTCAAGCATTTTATCCACCGTAAATCCGTTCATAAGAAGCTTATTTGGATTTTAATACAGTATAACATATATTGTTACACTTTACAATCTAAAAATTTTATTATATAATAAGTAATCATTTGGAAATTTTGGAGGGATACGCCTTTATGGGCAGTGGCAGTTTCAAAAAATTATTTAGAAAAGAAAGCTCAACCGAGGATGAAATCAAGCAGTTAGTTGAGGAGGACGAGGGCGACCTTGAAATATCTCAGCGAAAAATAATCAGCAATGTATTTGAATTTGACGATACCAACGCCGGCGATATTATGACTCACAGAACCGATATCGCGGCCGTTGAGGATAATCAAAGCCTTTACGATGTGGTTAAAACCGCTATTAATGAAGGGTATTCAAGAATTCCCGTGTTCCACGAGGATTTAGACAATATTTTGGGTATTATCTATGTTAAGGATCTGCTGAAATTTATCGGCACAAAAATCGACGATAATGAAAGTCTTGTTGACTACCTTCGCGAACCGCTGTTTATTCCCGAAACAATACCCTGCGGAAAGCTTTTTGCAAAAATGACCGAAACAAGAATACAACTTGCAATTGTTGTTGACGAGTACGGCGGTACCGCAGGCCTTGTAACTCTTGAGGATATTATTGAAGAATTGGTCGGCGATATTGAGGACGAATACGATGACGACGAGGAAAGCGTTAAAAAGCTTGACGAAAACACCTACATCTTTGAGGGTATTACCGATATTGACGATGCCTGCGAGATTTTAGGCTTTGAATTCCCCGAGGGCGATTATGATACGCTGGCAGGCTTTGTTATAAGTCAGCTTGGCTTTGTTCCGTCAAATAAAGATATTAACACAATTGCTGAATATAACGGGGCAAAATTTGAAATCTTAAAGGTAGAGGACAGGCGTATTGAAAAGCTTAAGGTAACCCTGCAAAATAAGGAATAGACTATTTATGATTGAACAGATAATTACATTTGAAGCCATGGAACAGGCAGTGTCCCTGTTCGGCTCCTTTGACGAAAATATTAGAATGATTGAAAGGGAATACGGCGTTTCCATTGTATCCCGAGGCTCCGATTTAAAGGTAATGGGAGATGCGGAAAATGTTTCCCTTGCCGTTAGGGCAATTAACTCATTGCTTGTGTTGATTAACAAAGGCGAGGCGCTGACCGACCAAAACGTTCGCTATGTTTTATCGCTGGTTAACGAGGGTAACGAGGACAAGCTCTCATCAATGACAACCGACTCCATTTGCATTACTTCAAAGGGCAGACCTGTTAAGCCGAAAACCTTGGGGCAAAAAAATTATACAAAGGCAATTGAAGCAAACACAATCACCTTTGGCGTTGGCCCGGCAGGCACGGGCAAAACCTATTTAGCCGTTGCAATGGCGGTTACGGCCTTTAGGGCTAAGGAGGTTAACCGAATTATTTTAACCCGCCCTGCTGTTGAGGCAGGGGAAAAGCTCGGCTTTTTACCCGGTGATTTGCAAAGCAAGGTTGATCCCTATCTTCGTCCCCTTTATGACGCACTGTTTGATATGCTCGGCGCTGAAAATTTTCAGCGTTACCAGGAAAGGGGCGCCATTGAGGTTGCACCACTCGCCTATATGAGAGGCAGAACCCTTGACGACAGCTTCATTATTTTGGACGAGGCTCAAAATACAACCCCCGAGCAAATGAAAATGTTTTTAACCCGTTTGGGCTTTCGCTCAAAAATGGTAGTTACCGGTGATATAACTCAAATCGATTTGCCCGACGGCAAGCAATCGGGACTTAAAAAGGTGCTAAATATTCTTAAGGATATTGACGATATTGCAATTGTTCGTTTCAATCAAAAGGATGTGGTTCGCCACAGATTAGTTCAAGACATTATTAAGGCGTATGAAAAATATGATGAAAAACGCCAAAACGATAAATAAGAAAAGGGAAAAATAAGTAATATGGAAAAGGTTAAAGTTATTATTTCCAATGAACAAAAGGTAAAGCCTATTCCCACAGGAATAAGACTTCTTATCCGTCGTTGCTGTCACGCCGTTCTTGAGGAGGAGCAATTCGGCGACGATGCCGAGGTTAGTGTAACCTTTGTAGATAATGAAAGAATTCATCAGCTGAACGCCGAATACCGCAATGTTGACAGAGAAACCGATGTTTTAAGCTTTCCTCTTGGGGAAAACGGACAGTATGATACAAATTTGGACACCGGAGCAAAGCTTTTGGGTGATATAGTTATCAGCGTTGAAAAGGCTATGGAGCAGGCAAAAATGTACAATCATTCTCTGCAAAGAGAAATTGGATTTTTAACTGTTCACTCAATGCTCCATCTCCTTGGCTATGACCATGAATTGGGCGGTATGGAAGAGGTTCGTATGCGCGAAAAGGAAGAAACGGTACTTACCAAAATAGGCTTAAAGCGTGATAATAGCTATTATATGGGAGAATAACATGACAAAAACTGCTTTTATTGCAATTGTCGGTTGCCCCAATGTGGGTAAATCATCGTTGCTTAACAAAATGCTCGGCCAAAAAATTGCCATTGTGTCTTCAAAGCCCCAAACCACCAGGACAAAAATAATGGGTGTTTTAACCAATGGCGATGTGCAATTGGTTTTTACCGACACGCCCGGTTATCATAAGCCGCATAATAAGTTAGGCGAAAAAATGTATCAGGCCGTTGGTGATTCAATCGGCGGTGTTGATGCCTGCCTTTTTGTGGTTGAGGCAAAGGGCGATATGAAAAAGGGTGAGCTTGAGCTTTTGGAAAAATTCAAGTCTCTTAAGGTGCCTGTAATTTTGGCAATTAACAAAATTGACATGCTTGCCGACAAGGAAGAATTGCTTCAGCGCATTGTTCAGGTTTCCTCACTGTATGATTTTGAGGCGGTGGTGCCTGTTTGCGCCGCCAACGGCGAAAATGTGGACGAGCTTATTGCCGAAATGGAAAAGATTTCCTTTGAATCGCCTCATTTCTTTCCCGATGACACTCTGACGGACCAGCCCGAAAGGGTTTTGGCGGCTGAAATTATAAGAGAAAAAATTCTTCGTTTAATGGATAAGGAAATTCCTCACGGTATTGCCGTTTCCATTGAAAAAATGCGTGAGCGTGAAAATCAGGATATTCTTGATATTGATGCTGTTATTTATTGCGAAAGAGAAAACCATAAAGGTATGGTAATAGGCAAAAAGGGCGCAATGCTTAAAAAAATTTCAACCTATGCCCGTCAGGATTTGGAAAGCTTTTTCCAAATTAAGGTCAATCTTAAAACCTGGGTTAAGGTGAAAGAGGATTGGCGAAATCGTGAAGGCTTGATTCACAACTTCGGCTTGGATTAATTTGGAACAAATTATACCACTCACCATAGGATACAATAACTATGGTGGGTGATTTTATGAATATTGATTTGTGGAAAAATTTTGTCAGTACAGGCAGTGTGGCTGACTATTTAAAATACAGACAGAGCGAACAGAAAGAGGCAGAGCTTAATAATGCAAACAACAACCAAGGGATTAGTAATCAGAGAACAGACAACGGGGGAGAGTGACAGATTGGTCACTCTTTTGACTGCTGATTTTGGTATTATCAGAGCCTTTGTTCGTAGAGCTAAAGCATTTAAAAGTAAAAATCTTTCTTCAACCTCGCTGTTTGTTTACGGCGATTTTACACTTTACAGGGGTAAGGACGCCTATGTTATTGATGATGCCTCGCCCATAGAGGTTTTTTTTGAGCTTAGAAGTGATATAGAAAGGCTTTCACTGGCGCAGTATTTTGCCCAGCTTACATATCATTTGGGAGCGGAAGAACAGCCTGCTCCGGAAATGCTGAGATTGGTTTTAAATGCTTTGCATTTACTTTGTAAGGGCGATAAGGATTTAAAAATTATCAAATCCGCCGTTGAAATGCGAATGCTTTGTCTTGGGGGATATATGCCCAATGTTTTAGCCTGTTATCGCTGTGGTGAGTACGAAAGCGATATTATGTATTTTGATATTGAAGAGGGCTGTATCTATTGTAAGGATTGCTATCGCAATAATGCAATTACCGCACCTCTCGGAGTTATAACCGCTATTAGATATATTTGCTTAACCGAGGATATCGGCAAGGTTTTCTCCTTTAAACTGTCAGCTGAAAACCTGGAAATTTTAAGCAGTATTACTGAAAAATACCTGCTTCGCTGTGTTGACGGCAGGTTAACCACATTGGAATTTTATAAAGGATTACTATAATGAATAAGAATTATGAAACATTGGAGCTGGACAAGGTTTTGGAAATGCTTCAGGCGGAAACCTCATGTGAGGATGCCGCCGAGCTTGCCCTTGGAATAAAGCCGTCAAGCGATTTTATTACCGTGTGTCAGCTTCTTAATCAAACCGAGGATGCCTCGTCTTTGCTTGAACGCTTCGGTGCGCCGTCCTTTGGGGGATTAAAAAACGTTAATAATGCCCTTGCCCGTGCCGCCGCAGGAGGCTCCCTTAACCAAGGGGAGCTTTTAAAAATCGGTTATACTCTGCGAGCCATTCGGGTTTTGTATGATTGGCGCAGTCATTGCAGCGGTGTAAATACATCCCTTGATTATTTGTTTGAAAGTATTACGGTAAATAAGTATCTTGAGGATAAAATTTTCTCCTGCATTATCAGCGAGGATGAAATTGCAGACAAGGCCTCGGAGCTGTTGGCGGAGATAAGGCGAAAAATACGTGCAAAATCGGCCTCCATTCGTGAAAAATTAGACGCAATGGTGCGTTCTCCCCATTATGCTAAGCTGTTGCAGGAGCAAATAGTTACCCAACGCTCGGGCAGATTTGTTGTGCCTGT
Organism: Eubacterium sp.; assembly: GCA_051881175.1. Classification (GTDB taxonomy): domain Bacteria; phylum Bacillota; class Clostridia; order Oscillospirales; family Acutalibacteraceae; genus Eubacterium_R. Next base: position 5,645 of record JBJEPI010000025.1, on the reverse strand, counting down.
TAAAAGCGAACACAGGGGCGAGGTTGCCGGACTTGTACACGATACATCGTCAAGCGGAGCAACCGTGTTTGTTGAGCCTATTTCCGTAGTTGAGGCAAATAACGATATTAAAATGCTTCAGGGCAAGGAAAGGGACGAAATTAACAGAATTCTTTACGAGCTTTCTGTTGAGGCAGGCAGCTTTGCAGACTCCGTTAAAGCCAGCTATGAGTCCGCAGTTCAGTTAAATCTGATTTTTGCAAAGGCCCATCTTGGCTATAAAATGAAGGCTTCAAAGCCTATTGTAAACGCCGAGGGCGAAATTAATCTTATTAAAGCACGTCATCCTCTTATTGACAAAAATAAGGCGGTGCCCATTGATATTTCCCTTGGTGAAAGCTTTGACACCTTGGTTATTACCGGTCCAAACACCGGCGGCAAAACCGTATCTATTAAGACTATCGGCCTTTTAACCCTGATGACTATGTGCGGCTTGCTTATTCCGGCAGGGGATAAATCAAAGGTGTCCGTATTCGACAAAATTCTTGTTGATATCGGTGATGAGCAAAGCATTGAGCAAAGCCTTTCAACCTTTTCATCCCATATCGTTAATACCATTGATATTATGAATAAGGCAGATCCTTCATCCCTTGTTCTTATTGATGAGCTGGGTGCAGGCACCGACCCCATTGAGGGCGCGGCCCTTGCCGTTTCAATTATTGAGAATTTGCGGTCAAAGGGTGCAAAGATTGCCGCTACAACCCATTATGCCGAGCTTAAGGCCTATGCACTTGATACCGATGGCGTAACCAACGGCTGCTGTGAGTTCGATGTTGAAACCCTAAGCCCTACATATAGGCTGCTTATCGGTGTTCCAGGTCGTTCAAATGCCTTTGCCATATCTCAAAGGCTTGGAATGGATATGGGCGTTGTTGAAAATGCAAGGTCTATTGTGGGTTCAAACAATCGTGATTTTGAGGCAGTACTTGAAAAGCTTGAGCAAACACGGCAGGCTCTTGAAGAGGAGAAAAAACAGGCAGAGCTTGCCACAGCCAATGCAAGAAAAATTCAGGCTAAGGCACAATCGGAAAAGGATAAAATCAATGTTCTTCGCCGGCGTGAGCTTGAAAAGGCTAAACAGCAGGCAGAAAAACTGATTGACCAAGCAAAGCGCCAATCGGCAGAGTTTTTGCTGGAGCTTGAAAAACTGAAAAAAGAGCAAAACAATACAAATGCTACCGAAATTGCAAGAAAAACAAGGCGGATTATTAAATCCCAGCTTGGAGAAATGGACGATTTAATTAATCCCCGTGAAATCGCCGAAAACTGGGATTATGACTACAAGCTTCCACGGGAGCCTAAGGTGGGCGACGCAGTAATAATTCGCGGTATAGGCGAGGGCGAAATTGTTGAAATCAGTAACGATAAAATCCTTGTTAAATCAGGTATGCTTAAAACAAGGGTTAAGCTCTCCGATATAATGCTTACCGAGAAAAAGAAAAAAGATGTTAAGCCACAGCGTAATCTGTACCGCACCACATCCCGTGCAGATGCAGATGTTAAAACCGAGCTTGACATGCGTGGTCAAACCGTTGATGAGGCTATTATGAATCTTCAGCTGTTTATTGACAAATGTGTTTTAAACGGCATGAGCGAAATATGCATTATCCACGGAAAGGGAACAGGCGCACTGCGTAGCGCCGTTCACGAGGAGCTAAAGCATCACCCTAATATTTTGGAATATCGCCTTGGCAAATACGGCGAGGGCGAAAACGGAGTAACAATTGCAAAGTTAAAATAAAAAGAACCGAGTCCACCTCGGTTCTTTTACTTAATGTCTGTAAGTCCTAATAAATAATCAACGGATACCTTGTGATATTTTGCTATTTTAATTAAAATTTCCGGAGGAATTGTCCTTTGCCCGCTTTCGTAATAGGCATAGGTTCTTTGGGGAAGATTGATTTTTTTCCCCATTTCTGCCTGACTTAAATCGGCGTCCTCTCTTAAATCCCGTATCCGCTGAAATTTCATATTATCACCAAAAGCATTATATACAAGAACAATATGTTCTATTGACAATTAGAACATATTGTTCTATAATGAAGTGGAATTTATACAATTGAATGGAGGGTTACCGTGAAAAAATTATTATCAATCGCTATACTCTTGATATTCATTGCTTCAGCGTTTTACGGATGTTCAGCCGTCAATGCTTCCTCTGACAATGACAGTGAAAAGGAAGATGAATTTTCTCAAAGTGAATCGGTATTTGAAAAACCAAAAAACTATGATACAACAGCAGACGGCGTGGTCGAAACTGATGAGGAAAATCCCAATACCGATTATTACTTAAGCAATATCACATATAAATACGGTTCGTTTGATTATACTGAAAACGGTCAAGCAAAAAAAGAATTATTTGGGCTTATGGGTGACTGTTATACAGAATACGAATTTGATCAAAATGAATTAATGAAAACAGCAAAAATAACTTTATATACCAATGCTTCCGCTGACGGAAGTATAAATCTTGGCAATTTGTCTTTTGAATATGAAAAATCTGCTGACAATTATTTTGGAACAGCAAGGGGAAAAAGAGTTAAATTTAACGGTGAAGGTGTGAACGGAATTTGCAGTGCCAACATTGATTTAACATACAACGCTAACGGACAGCTGATAAGAAAAGAACTCCGTATCGATTGTTCTGTAACCGAAGATGATGAGGAAGAAAGCTTTAGCAGAACCTTGGTTTTTGAATACGGATACGATTATTACGGAAATATGGTTGAATTTACCGAATCTATGTATTATGACAAAAAACTTATGGAAAACAGCAATTATAAATACAGTTCAAAATATGAACTGATTAGTGAAACATATGCAGACGGACATACTAACGGAATGAAGCATTGTTATGAGTATGATGATGTATCCGGATGTGTTTCAAAAAGCTATGATATATCTGTTCCTATAGAAGGATTTGAAGATGATTTTGTAAATGACACTACACCGCAAAATGAGTGTACATACACATGGTCGAAACGAACAAAATAAATTATTCACTAATTAGCCCTGCTTAGTTTTTGAGCAGGGTTTACTTTTTATAAAAAACAGTAACAAATTAATTTTTAGTCTTGACATTGCGGGGCGGGTTATGTATAATAGTCAAGCACTGTAAAGATAAATTGCTTTACAAAGCGAATCACTTTACACCCAATTTATGAAAGGAGAGATTTTTGTGGCTAAAAATTTAGAGGTTGCATATTTGCTTGATTTTTACGGCGAAATGCTTACAAGCAAGCAACGTGATTTTATAGATTTGTACTACAACGAAGATCTTTCGCTTTCCGAAATTGCAGAAAATGAGGGCATTACCCGTCAGGGTGTAAGGGACGCTATTAAAAGAGCGGAGGTTCAGCTTTTTGATATGGAATCAAAGCTTGGCTTAGCCGCTAAATTTGCCGACATGGAAAAAAATCTTAACGATATTAAGGAATGTGCGGACAGGATTTACAATTACAACCTTGAGCATAGCCTGTCAAGAGAAATCAATGACAATATCGTTAGAATAAAATCAATAGCCGAATATCTCGGTAAGGAGTGATCACTTGGCATTTGAAGGACTTAGTGAGCGCCTTGAAAATTCGTTTAAAAAGCTTCGTGCCAAGGGTAAATTAACCGAGGCAGATGTTAAGGAGGCAATGCGTGAGGTTCGCCTTGCACTTCTTGAGGCTGATGTTAACTATAAGGTTGCAAAGGAATTCACAAAAAAGGTAACAGAGCGTGCAATCGGTGCCGATGTTATGGAATCCCTTACACCCGGCCAAATGGTTATCAAAATTGTTAACGAGGAGCTTACAGAGCTTATGGGTGGCAATGAGGCAAGACTTGCTATTGCCAATCATCCACCGACAATTGTTATGATGTGCGGCCTGCAGGGTAGCGGTAAAACAACTCATTCTGCAAAGCTTGCATTAAAATTAAAGAATGAAGGCCACAGGCCTTTGTTAGTAGCGTGTGATGTTTACAGGCCTGCCGCTATCAAACAGCTTCAGGTTGTTGGCGAACAGGTCTGTGTTCCTGTTTTTGAAATGGGCACCGAAAATCCTGTTAAAATCGCAGAAGAAGCGTTAAAATACGCTAAAGATTACGGCCACGATTATGTGTTTCTCGATACTGCAGGCCGTCTGCATATCGACGAAGAGCTAATGACCGAGCTTACAAACATAAGGTCAACCGTTCATCCGCATGAAATTTTGCTTGTTATTGACGCAATGACCGGTCAGGACGCAGTAAACGTTGCTAAAAGCTTTAACGAAACCCTGGGCATTGACGGCGTTATCCTTACAAAGCTTGACGGTGATACCCGAGGCGGCGCCGCTTTATCGGTTAGAGCCGTTACAGGAAAGCCTATTAAATTTGTAGGTACAGGCGAAAAGCTTGATAATCTTGAAACCTTCCACCCAAGCAGAATGGCGTCACGTATTCTCGGTATGGGCGATGTACTTTCGTTTATTGAAAAGGCAGAGCTTGCCCTTGACGAGAAAAAGGCCGCCGAGCTTGAAAAGAAGCTTGCAAAAAATAAATTTGATTTTAACGATTTGCTTGATCAGTTTGACCAAATTGAGCGAATGGGCTCTATTAAAGACACTATTAAGCTTATTCCCGGAATAGGCAAGCAAATTAAGGATGAGGATATTGACGAAAAGGCTTTCGGCCTCTTTAGAGCTATCATTTATTCAATGACTAAAGAGGAAAGGGCAAAGCCGGAAATCATTAATCCCTCAAGAAAACGAAGAATTGCGGCCGGTTGCGGTATGCAGGTTGAAGATGTTAACAAGTTGCTTGCTCAATTTAAGCAAATGCAAAAGATGATGAAGCAATTCGGCGGCGGTAAGGGCGGCCCGAAGATGAGCAAAAAAATGCGCCGAATGATGCAGCAAAACCCCGAAATGGCTGAAAGGCTTATGGGTAATGTTAAGGGCCAACAAAGTCAAAATCCCTTTGGCTTTTAATTCTGTATTAATCCAATAATTAAATTGGTTGATAATTATTTTTACAATATATTTTACGGAGGTAACAAAAATGGCAGTAAAAATCAGACTTCGCAGAATGGGTGCTAAAAGAGCTCCTTTCTATCGTGTAGTAGTAGCAGATTCAAGATATCCTCGTGACGGTCGTTTCATTGAGGAAATCGGCACATACAACACAATGGTTGATCCGGCTGAAATTAAGATTGACGCTGAAAAGGCAAAGAAGTGGATTGCTAACGGTGCACAGCCTACTGACACTGTTAAGAGCATTCTCAAAAAAGAAGGCATCCTTTAATTCCAAATTTGCTTTAAGCAAGAATTAATAAGGAGGTGTTTTCTTTGGAGGAATTGTTAATATCCATCACAAAGGGATTGGTTGATAATCCTGACGATGTTTCAATTGATGTTGACGAACCTAACGAAGAGGGCGTAGTCGTTTACCACCTTCATGTTGCTGAGGGCGATATGGGCAGAGTAATCGGAAAGCAGGGCAGAATTGCCAAGGCTATCCGTGTTGTAATGCGTGCCGCCGCAACTCGCAGAGATGCAAAAATATCAGTTGAAATTGATTAATGTTAAAAAAAGGGGCTGTAAAAAAACAGCGTAAATAAAAAATCGACTGCATTCTTTCCG
>JBJEPI010000024.1:0-17171 GCA_051881175.1 Eubacterium sp. | reverse complement strand
ACTAAAAAGATTAAAACTAAAAACTGTAACAATGTAGTTTGGAAGTAATCATGACGGATTTGCAATGCAGTAACGCATTAAAAACCCAAGGGAAAAAGTAAATGGACTTAACAAAAGGCTTACTTACGCAGGATGTGATTATTGCATAACCGTCACCTATATGCTTCAAAATTGAAGTTGATTAATAAAACAGGAGAAAAACAAATGCCCAGACTTGAAAAAAGAAACTACCGTGTTTCAAATTTTACAGCTAACAATGATTTGCCCCATCTTTCACAATCAAGGCAGGTACATAAAACAAAATCGGCAATAGACGATTTTGAAGGACTTTTCATAAACTACGGTTGGCGGGAAACCTCCTATCCCTATACCCAGCAAAATGCTTACACTGAGGAAAAAGAGCAGGAAATAACGGTTGCCGTTCTTGAAAACGAATACCTTTATGCTGAATTTCTGCCAACTCTCGGCGGTAGGCTTTGGAAGCTTTATGACAAGAAAAAGCAAAAGGACATTTTATACACTAATGATGTTATCCGCTTTAGAAATTTAAGCATAAGAAATGCTTGGTTTTCCGGCGGTGTTGAGTGGAATTGCGGTATTATGGGTCATTCACCCTTTACCTGTTCGCAGATGTACTGTGCTTTTGTTACAGGCAAAAACGGTGAGGATGTGCTCCGTTTCTATGAATTTGAACGAACAAGGGAAATCTACTATCAAATTGATTTTTGGCTTGACAAAAACAAACTGATGACTGCCGTTCGAATTGAAAATCCAAATACAGATGTTGTGCCGATGTATTGGTGGTCAACAATGGCAACACCTGAATACAAGGGCGGAAGAGTTGTTGTGCCTGCAAGCAGTGCCTACAATAATTCCGACGGAATGGGCATTAAAAAATCATCAATCCCATTCGACAACGGCATTGATGTTTCCTATCCCGAAAACATACCGAATACTGTTGATTATTTCTACGATATTTCACCTGACGAGGATAAATTCATTGCAAATGTGGATAGAGACGGCTTCGGTCTCTTGCAATTTTCAAGTAATAATCTCAAGGGCAGAAAGCTGTTTTCCTGGGGACACAGAAAAGGCTCTAACCATTGGCAGAGAATGCTTACCGACAAGGCAGGAGATTATGTTGAAATTCAGGCAGGACTTGGAAAAACACAGTATGAGTGCATTCCCATGCCGCCTAAAACAGTTTGGACCTTTTCCGAGTGCTACACTCTTGCTGATATACCGAAAGAAAAGGCAACCGCCGATTACACCAAAACAGTAATGGCTATAAAAGAGCAGATAAAATCTATCGGCGACAGTGATTATTTAGACAGCAGATTATCATATTTCACAGAAAGCATAAGTTTGCAAAAAGGTAAAACCGTTTTGACAGGCAGTGGCTTCGGTTACTTAAACGGAATGTTAAACGGTAAAGTCCCAAGCCAGCTTGAATTTACGCAAAGTGATGATATAAAAGGTTGGCTTTCTCTCATAAACGGTGAAGATATAAACTGCGATTTATCCTTTGCATTCGGCGAAAAAAAGGAAAGTCTGCTTTTGAAAAATCAAAATATTTGCAACTGGAATATTCCGTATCAGCTGTCTTTGCTTTCCTACGACCGCCGTGATTTTGACAGAGCAAAAATGTGGTGTGAAAAGAGTCTTATACTTGACAGTAATGCAAAAAACAATCATTTGTATGCTCACATACTCTATCAACTTTGCGACGATAAAAGCGTTTATTTTGCAAAAAAGTGCCTGCGTTTCGATAACAATAATTACGCTCTTACAGAAAGCATTTTTACACTTTTGCTGAAGCTAAATGCTTATGATGTGCTAATTGACGAATTTGATTTGCTTGACGATGTACTCAAAAGTAATCAAAGACTTTTAATGTATCTTTCAATGTCGTATTTAAAAAGCGGTGATGCAAAGGGTGCAGAGAAAATACTCACCGGAAACGGCGGACTGAATGTTCTTGATTTTCGTGAGGGCGATAAGTTTTTAGACGAACTTTACCGCGGAATAAGAAAAGAGCTTTACAGTGAAAGCGACAGCGAAATTACTGTCCCCGAACAGTATGATTTTATAGTTTTTGGATTAAAAAACTGAATACACATAAAAAACACATTGCTTGCAGAAAAGCAATGTGTTTTACTGTTTATTTTAGTGTGACTAAGTATGCAATTTGTTCGGGAATATTTATGTGAAGCCTGTTGTTTTTAATTGGGATTTCTCTTATAAACTCATTTGAGTTTTCGCTGATTTTCCAAATTTCTGCTTTGGTTTTATCTTTTTCAAAAATGTCCCAATCACGGCAGTCACCGTTTTTACTGTATGCGATATATGTGCATTTCTTGTGCACAAAGGGAAGAAACAGAGTGTCGCCGTCTTTTATGATTTTTCCGTTTCTTGTGATTTTTTTGCCCTTTGAGTGGGAAACAATACCGCCATCAAATTCGCAGAATTTATTATTTCCTTTGCCTTTTATTGCGATTCTTTTATGTGTATTGAGAAAATGACAGGGAACCTGATAGGTTGCAAAGCGATAAATGAAATCCTTTACCCAATTATTATTGCTTTTTGTTACAATATCCTCGCCGTGCATATTGCCGTAGAAAATATTGTTGAGAGTTTTCTCTCTGAATTCGCCGCCGCAGTAGATTTGGGGCGGATACTTGATTAACTCATCATCGGTTATTCGGTAACACCACCAGCTCATGGGAATAAGCCCAACTGTATCCATAGGTGAAGATTTGAAATGGTCTCTGGGCAAGCCGAAAATAGGTCTGTTAGGCAGATTGTCGCTTTCCTTGTATGTAAATTCCGAGGTAATATCAATACCCTTTGATTTAACATATTCAATCATTTTACGCCTTGAGTTTTGCATTTCCTTAATGCTGACAAAGGGTGCATAATTTGTGTAGCACTGAAAATTATCAACATGGATTGTGCCTGCTTCGGCAATGAACGGAAATGTATCAACAAAGCGGTCAAACTGTCTTTTGAAAAGTCCCGATTCCCAGTAACCCTTATGACAGGTTTTATAGCATTTTCTGCCGTTGTATCTTTCAATTGCGTGAGGCTTGCCGTTCTTTTTTCTTATCAAAGCACCTGCTTTAACGAAATCGTCAAAGGACGGTGCGTTGTCATAAGCGTCGTTAAAATTAATGTGAACGCTGATAACGGAATGATGCTTTTTTGCCTCGTCACTAAGCCATTTAAAGCTGTCAATGGCAGTCTTGTCCCGGGGTCTTTTCAGTGCCTCGTTAACCTCAAAAAAATCGGGATATTTATCATCGTGGCCTAAATACTGCCAGCCTACAAGGTAGTATATTTTTGTAATGCCCTGCGTGATATTATCAATCTTTTTTATGTATTCAAATACATCTTCAAAGGTAAGCAGCACCTTGCTTTTGCCCGGATTTTTCTTATCGGGAAAAGCCATTCCTAATTTCATTACCATACACTCGGAATAATCGTAGTTAAATTTTAAAGGTAAATCCATTGAAATTATCTCCTTTTGAATTTATACTCTGATTATAACACTAATTGTTTCCGTTGCATTTAGGAATTCAATCATATAGTTTAGAAAAACAACCACAAAAAACAGCAGTTTTTCTAAATAATAGAGCAGTTTTTCTTAATTATTTTATTTTCTGCTATAGTAAAATAAAATTGTGAATTCTCATCCAATAAATTACGTGTGGTTAAATAAATGAATATAACTATTAATGCAAAGCCCAAAGAGGTTAAAGAAGGAAATTTTAATTATTCCAATATTGAAAGTGCTTACGGAGCAAACACACAGTATTTCACTAAAAACGGTAAGCCCTATACTGTCATTGCAGGCGAAATGCACTTTTCAAGACTTCCGAAAGAGCGTTGGAGAGAAACGCTTCTCAAAATGCGTGAATGCGGGATAAATACCGTATCTACATATATCTTTTGGAATTATCACGAGGAGATTAAGGGACTGTTTGACTTTTCGGGAAATAAGGATATTTCTGCCTTTTTGCAAATTTGTAAGGATATAAATATGCCCTGTATTCTGCGTATCGGCCCCTGGTGTCACGGCGAGGTTATACGAGGCGGCTTTCCTAAACGCATTAACAAATTGGCGAAAAAAAGGTGCGACAATCCAAAATATCTTGCTGAGGTTAAGGAATTTTGGCAGGAACTTTACAACGAGGTTGAGCCGTATCTTGACGGCAAAACCGTTATCGGCATTCAGCTTGAAAATGAATACACCGGCTCAACGGAGCATATAAGAACTCTGCGAAAAATTGCGGAGGAAATCGGCTTTAAGACGCCGTTTTTCACAATGACAGCCTGGCCCTCGGGCAAGCCGGATAATGATTTTCTGCCAATGATGGGCGGCTATCCCGATGCACCTTGGATGATGGGCAAAACTGCGCTTAAGCCCAACAACCGCTTTGCTATTACTCCTGCAAAAACAGAGGGTGAAATCGGCGGGGATTTGTTTAAAAGTAATATCGAACAAAAGGGTGCTTATGATAATGTTCCTTATGCCTCCTGCGAAACAGGGCCGGGCAATCAGGTAACACAGCACCGCAGACCGTATATCAGCGAAAAGGACGGCTACGGCGTTGGCTTTGCCAAATTTGCATGCGGTGTAAACTGGCTTGGCTACTATATGTTCTGCGGCGGTGCAAACCCTAACGATAGGCTAATGCAGGAAAACCGATTAACAGGTTATCCAAATAATTACCCTGTTATAGACTATGATTTTCAGGCACCTATCAGCCGTTACGGTGTATGCCGTGCACACGGCGACAGGCTTCGTCTTATGCACCTGTTTATCAGCGATTTTGATAATGAAATCTGCACAAAGCAGGCATATTTTCCAAAGTGGAAAAGCAGTAATCCTAATGATGTTTCCTTTTTAAAATGCTCTGTCAGAGCAGACGAAAACGGGGGCGGATATTTTTTCGCAAGCACATACGAAAAGGGCTTGAAATATAACGATTTCAAGGATGTTAATGTCACCTTTAAAATTAATGATAAAACACTAAATTTACCAAGTATAGATGTTAAAGCAGGCACAATGTTTTTCTATCCCTTTAACATAAAACTTGGTTCGGTGCACCTTGATTATATCCTTGCACAGCCCATTGCTAAAACGGTAGTTGACGGCAAAACCGTTTGCTATTTTGCAGAGTGTGAGGGAATAACTCCTAAATGCTCTGTTAACGGAAAAGAAATGCCCCTTGATTTCAGCGAAAACGGAATGGATATTGATGATGTGAAAATCATTGTTATACCTTATGAAAAAGCAAAGCAGTTTCATTTTATTAACGGCAAGGCATATTTTCTTGAGGGCACAGTTTACTGCGATAACGGTAAGATTTACTGCGAGCAGATAACCGATACCGATTTGAAAAATGAAATTACCTTAACACAAATTAGTAAGCAAAAATTGCCGTATAACTATTTTCTTTATTCCACAGGCAAACGCAGTTATTATGAACTAAAGCTACCAAAGAATATTCTTGAAAACCGCTTTGATGTGGTGCTTGAATTTGATTTTGACGGACTTAATTTACAGGTGTTCAGCGGAAACACGCTTATCAATGATTACTTTAACATTGACCGAAAATTTGTTATGCATTTAAGGGATTACAAGAGATATATTGAGAATAATCAAACACTTATTATCCGCACCGCGCCTAAAACAAAATTCGGCATTTCAAATGTTTATAATGAAATACCTATACCCCTTTATTCCCATAAGCTGACAATTAAATCTGCTAAAGCTGTTGAAAATATGTTATTATAGTTTTGTGGTGATACTATGGATAAAATTATTGCAGGCTTTTTGGAAAGAAATTTGCCTGAATTTAAAAACGATATTATTGTTTCCTTTGAGAGCAGAGAACAGGATTATTATGTAATAACAGCTGAAAACGGAAGGCTGTATGTTAAAGCGAATAACTATATTTCTGCCTTTCATGGCATATATGAATATCTTAAAAAATACTGCAATGTTCAGTTATCTTGGTGTGCCAATACTGAAATAATAATTGACCGTTTTGTTATGTTTGAGGGCGAATTTTCAAAGGTAATTGAGCAGAAATACCGCGTATATATGAACTACTGCACCCTTGATTATTCAATGTGCTGGTGGGATTTTGACCGATGGGAAAAGGAAATTGACTTTATGGCAATGAACGGTATTAATATGCCCCTTGCAGTTGTCGGTACAGAGGCGGTTTGGTATGAAACTCTGCTTCAATTCGGTTTTACCAAAGAGGAAGCACTAAGCTCTGTTTCCGGTCCTGCCTTTTGGGCTTGGCAGTTGATGACAAATATTGAGGGCTATCTTCCTCCAAAGGACGAAAAGTATGTTTATGAACGCCTTGAGCTGGGAAAAAAGATATTAGAAAGATATATAGAATTCGGTATGTATCCCATTCAGCAGGGCTTTTCGGGGCATGTTCCCGTTCTGCTTAAAAAGAAAATTCCTAAAGCAAAAATACTAATGCAAAGAGGCTGGTGCGGTTATCCAAAAACTGCACAGCTTGACCCCCTTGACTCGTTGTTTCAAAAATTTGGCACGGTCTATCTGCAAACAATGGACAGACTTTTCGGCAATCATCATTTTATTGCCTGCGATCCCTTTCACGAGGGAACGCCCCCTAAAAAAACCGTTAAATACCTTAATGAGGTTGGTAAAGCAATCAATCATCTGTATGAAAGCTTTGACAAAAGCTCCGTTTGGGTTATGCAGGCTTGGACAATGCGTGAGGGTATAGTTCGTGCCGTACCTAAGGACAGACTGCTGATTTTGGACTTGAACAGTGAAAAAACACCAAATAATAATAACTGCTGGGGTTATCCTGTTGTGTCCGGTATGCTCCATAATTTCGGCGGTAAAAATTCCATGCAGGGCAAGCTGAAAAAGCACAGTAAAAACATTTATAAGATTCTTAAAGATAACGGTGCAAACGTTGTGGGCACGGGTATGTTTATGGAGGGTATTGAACAAAACCCGGTTGTGTACGATTTACAGTTTGAACTGCTGACGGCCTCAAATGAAATCGACCTTGATAAATGGCTTGGTAACTACATTCTCCGCCGTTACGGCAAATATGATGAACGACTGAAAAAGGCTTGGAATATCCTTCTTGAAACCTGCTATAAAAGCGACGGATATGAAGAAAACGAGATTGGCTCTGCCCTTGCGGCAAGGCCGCAGATGATACCGGTTAAAACAGGTCCCTGCTGTGTTGTAAAGCCATATTATGATACAAATAAATTTGAAAAAGCAGTTGAAATATTTTTAGCCGTTAGCAATGATTTTAAAAATTCAGATGCTTATCAGTATGACCTGTGCGACCTTGTAAGGCAGGTAATGGGCAATCGCTTTTATAACAGACAGCTTGATTTTGCAAAAGCCTATAAGAAAAAGGACATTTCATCAGTTAAAAAAATCGCAAAGGAACAGCTTGAACTGCTTGCTGATATGGATAATCTGTTATCCCACAGAAAGGAATTTTGCCTGTCACGCTGGATAAATGACGCCCACGCACTTGCAACAGACGAGCAGGAAAGAAAATATTTTGACCTTAACGCAAGAACACTGCTCACCCAATGGGGCGATATTAACGGCACAACCTACGCCCTATACGATTATGCTTGGCGTGAGTGGAGCGGACTTATTAAGGAATACTATTATGTCCGCTGGAGTAAGTTCTACGAAAAAGCAATATACTGCCTTGAGCATAAACGGATTTTATTTATAAGAAAAGGTAACGGTTATGCCGGCAGGCTCAAATACCGCTCATACAAATTTGGAAAAGAACTCAACGAATTTGAGCTAAAATGGCTTAGGGATTATAAAGAATATCCAAATCCCAAAACAAGCGATGTTGTTGATACGGCAAATCAAATTATAGAAAAATGGAATATTTAGAAGAGGTAGAATATGGATTTTAAATCACCTTGTATTTTAGACAGTAACGATAAAAAAGCACCTGCTGATTTTCAAATCAGTGAGAATAACGGCATATATAAGCTTTCTTTTTCATTAAATGATACTTCAAAGGTAAAAGAAGTTGTTCTGTTCAGCGGCGAGCACGGCTTTGCACCTAACCTATCGCTTTACGGCGACGGCTACCAAAAGCTCACGCAGTACAGGGGCACTGTGGAAAGCTTTGACACCTTTACAGGTTATACCGATAAAGACCATTACAAAATGCCCCAAACCGACGGATTTAAAACTGTTTACAACTATGCACTTTTCGGCTCGGGCAAAAATACCCTTTTGGTAGGAGCTTCAAGCTGTAACCGTTTTCGCACTGAAATCCGAATTAACCGCACACAAATGCAGATTGTACAATGCCTTGAAGATTTACAGCTTAATGCAGGTGAAGAAATCAAGCTTGAGGATATGGTTATCCTTACAGGCGAAAGAAATGAAATTTTAGATAGATTTGCTGATATGATTAGCAGAAACCATACTGTTAAAAAATACTGCGAAATGCCTGTTGGCTGGTGCTCATGGTATTGCATCGGCCCCGATATTTCCGAAAAGGATATTTTTGATAATTTAAAGGTAATTAAAGAAAAAACACCGGAGCTTAAATATATACAGATTGATGACGGCTTTCAGCCTTTTATGGGTGATTGGCTCGAAACAAGCGATAAATTTGACCGTCCAATGAAGGATATTTGCAATGATATAAGAAAAGCAGGCTTTGAGCCTGCAATATGGCTTGCTCCTTTTATTGCGTCACAAAAAAGCAGGCTTTTAAAGGAGCATCCCGACTATTTTGTTCAGGACGAAAACGGCAAACCTCTTTGCTGTGAGGGCGTTACCTTTAGAGGCTGGCGTGACACTCCTTGGTATATGCTTGACGGCACTAATCCCGACACGCAAAAATTTATTTTCGATACTGTACACGAGATTTATCAAAATTGGGGAGTTAAATATTTTAAGCTTGACGCAAATGTTTGGGGCGCCTTGCCTTTTGGTGTGCGTTACGACAAAAAAGCAACCTCAGTTGAAGCCTACCGCAGAGGTATGGAGGCTTTTTGGAAAGCAGTCAATGATAACGCTTTTATTCTCGGCTGCAATGCACCTATGTGGCCGTCCCTTGGCTTGGTAACAGGTATGCGTGTAACAAACGATGTTGTGAGGAATGTCGGCCACATGGCAAATCTTTCCGAGCAGTGCTTCAGCCGTAATTGGATGCACAAAAAGCTGTGGATAAACGATCCGGACTGCTTAGTTATGACCGGTACTGATGCTAAAATAATGGACCCTGCCGGAATTAGAAGCAAATCTCTTTCAAAGAAAAAGTTTTATAAGGTTAATAACGTCTATATCCGTGCCAGCGGAGGTATGGTACTGTCAGGGGACTATGTCAGCAAATATACAAAAGCCGAGCTTGGCAGACTGCACAGAATTTTAGATACGGATTATGAGCCTGCAAAATTTGACGATGCCCTTGAAATAGGTAAAAAGGAAACCAAAAACGGTACGGAATATTTTATTTTTAACCGCAGTAATCATTTTAAAAAATATGAAATTCCCGTACCACAGGGACACCGTGCGATTGATTTATACGATAACAAACAGATAAAAATCAAGAACGGAAAGCTCAGCTTTTATTTAACAAAAAACAGTTGTGTGTGGGTATTAATTAAGGAGTAATTATGGGCTATTCATTAAAGCAAAGTGATTTTGATAAATCTAAGCAGGGAAGTGAATTTACATATTTCAGCGAGGAGGATTGGAACTCCTATCCCTTTGCAAGTGACGAGGATACAAAATGGTTTCGCGAAGCAAGATACGGCTTGTTTTTACATGTGGGAATTTCCGCAATGGGAATGGTTGACATCAGTTGGACGAGGAAAACTCACAAGCTTCCTGACCCGCCGTATTGGGGCGGTACTGTTGCCGACGAAGAATATGACGGCTGGGCAAAGAAAATTGCTTTTCCTAAATTTAATGCAAAGCAGTGGGCAGAAATTGCAAAGCAAAGCGGTTTTAAGTATGTTGTGATTATCGCAAAGCACCACGATGGCTTTCATATGTGGGATACGGCATATTCAAATTATAAAATCACGAACTCACCCTTTGGCAGGGATTATCTAAAAGAGCTTATTAATGCTTTTCGTGACGCGGGACTGAAAATCGGTGTTTACTACTCAAAGCGTGACTGGACACATCCTGATTATGAGCCTGTGCCCGCTGAAGATTCCGTAGCAATAAAAACGGCACCTTTTTTCAAGATGAAGAACGGCAAAAAATGGTATCTTACCGAAAAGCATAAGCGTTATCAGGAATATATGTTCAATACCGTTCGTGAGTTGATGACAAATTACGGCAGAATTGATTTACTGTGGTGGGACGCAGAATATAACGGCGGAATGTTCACAAAGGAAATGTGGAATTCCTCGGAGCTTGAAAAAATGGTTAGAGAGCTTCAGCCACATATAATTATCAACAACCGAGCAGGCTTGCCGGGAGATTATGACACTCCCGAGGGACACACCGGCTTTTTCCAAAATACAAGAATGTGGGAAACCTGTATGCCGCTCGGTAAGGACTGGGCATATTCCCAAAGCAAAATCAAAAGCATAAAGCAGATTATTGCTCAGCTTATTAACTGTGCAGGCGGTGACGGAAACTATCTTTTGAGCATTGGCTGTAAGCCTGACGGAACTATTGCCGAAAATGAGGCAAAGCGAATGAAGGAGGTTGGCGCTTGGCTTAAAAAATATGGGGAAAGTGTTTACAAAACACACGGCGGAATATGGAAGCCCACCAAAAAATATGCTTCCTGCTTTAAGGGAAATACCGTTTACCTCCACATATTAAGCGGTTTACCTATTATGCGTTTTTGCTTACCGTTCAATAATAATGATTTAAAATCTGTTATTTGCTTAACAGGAGAAAGGGTAAAGACCAAAGTAAAAAACGGAAATTTGTGTATTACTGTTTTCGGCAGAAATCCAAAAGCACCCGACACAATTGTTAAAATCAACTTAACAAATAAACCTGTAATGGAGAAATAATTATGTTTTTTAGAAAGAAATTACAACCCTATCCTTACAAAGAATATCCTATTATGCAGCAGCCGTCTTTAGTGCCTACACCGGGGCAGCAGGCACAGATTGACCGTAAGTTCGGTATGTTCCTGCATTTTGGTATTAATACATTTAATAACACAGAATGGTCTGACGGAACCCTGCCTATTGAAAGCTATCAGCCAACTGCAATAGATGCAGACAGCTGGGTGAAAACCGCTTATGAAGCAGGTATGAATTATGTAATTATCATAACCAAGCATCACGACGGCTTTTGCCTGTGGGATACGCATACAACAACCTATTCTGTCAATTATTCACCGAATAAAACCGATGTTGTTAAAGCAGTGGCAGACGCCTGCAAAAAGTACGGTGTTAAGTTAGGAATGTATTATTCTCTGTGGGATAGGCACGAAAAATGCTATAAAGACGATGAAGCCTATGTTCAGTATATGGAAAAGCACTTGCGCGAGCTTATGGACGGCAGTTACGGTGAGGTGGTTGAGCTTTGGTTTGACGGCGAATGGGACAAGCCCTGCCGTGCATGGCAGTTAGACAGATTATACAGTCTTGTTAAAGGCTTACAGCCAAACTGCCAGATTGGAGTTAACCAAACAATAGGTGAATTCAGCGAAAGAAAGGGCGTTCCCAAAAAACGCTATCAGCCACTGAATTACCGTGACCGTGACCCTATGCAAATGTTTCCGTCGGATTTTAGACTGTGGGATCCGTATATGTGCCGTGAGGACGACCCAAAGATTTATACCTTCGGCGGAAAAGAATACTATTTACCATTTGAGCAGACTATATGTTCGCGCAAGAAATTCAGCTGGTTCTATTCCGATACATACGCAGAAAAACCCTTAATGGACCCGGAAGAAATAATAAAAAACTACCGTATTCTTGAAAAAACAAGCAATGTTATGGTAATCAATCTTCCCCCTGACAAAAACGGAAAATTAGTTCGGGGCGATATTGATAATTTAATGCTCATTGCCGATAGGCTTAACATTAAAAGGTCATAGTAAAAACCCTGACGATTTTTCCGTCAGGGTTTTGCTGTTTTAGAATTTAAGCTTTCTGAATTTTCCGGGAGAGATACCCTCATTTTCCGTAAAGAAAAATATGAAATTAGATTCGCTGTTAAAGCCTATTTCATAGGCTATTGATGAAACGGTCATATCGGTTACCTGAAGCAGATATTTCGCTCTGTTAAGCCTTGAAATTAATATATAGTCATAAGGTGAAAAGCCTGTTTGCTGCTTAAATACTCTTGAAAAATGGGATGAACTCATATTAACAATTTCGGCAAGTCTTCCAACATTTAAATTTTCATTAAGGTTTTCAGCTATATATTCCTTAACAATTTGAATACTGTCTTCATAACTGCTTTCACCCTTGCTTTTTGCACTTTGGGGGTTTAACAGCTCTGTAAAAATTTTGTATATATCAAGCGAAGCGCTTAATTCCGTGGGTGTGTTGTCGCCTTTCATGCCGTCAAAAATACGAAACAGCAGTTTCCTTAAATGCTGAATGTCCTTGCACTTAATTAGATTTCCCTGACTTTTTTCGATTTCTTCAAAAAGTTCATAGGAATTTGCCCCTGCAATATGAATCCAGATAGACTCAAAGCTATCATTTGTATAGTATTCGTGGGGCTTGTAGCAATCAAGAATAACCGTGTCACCCTTGCGGGCAGTTATGTGTTTACCATCCTTTACAAAAGTAAAGCTACCGTCAAGGATGTGTGTTACCAATAGGCTGTTGTAGTTTTTGCGCACTAAATGATAACCGTCAACACAAAAGAAATGCCCTGCACTTATGGGATAAAAATAAATCTTTTTGGCTGTTTGAGAGGGAGAAGAAAAATACACCTCTGATTTTTTCAAAACGCCTGTTTCATAGCATCTCATATTATTGTTTCCTTATGATAGGATTTCTAAATTATTTGATTGATTTTCGCAATAAACCTTTCCAAAACTATTGTACAATTTAATTGAGTAAGTGTCAAGAAATACAATTTTAAGGAGAATAGATATGAAAGCTTTTTTCACTAAAAAACCCGTGAAGGTTATCATTTCAATATTGTTAGCACTTGTGTTAATAGTTTGCATTTGCAACGGATATTTTGCTTCTGTTGCACTTAAGGAGCAAAAGGGCGTTGCACTTTGTGATGAATGGAGCGCAGAGGATACATATACTCCCGATTATGCCCAAAGCCTTGAAATTACAAACGATGACTTTAATATTCTTTGCCTTACTGATGTGCATATTAGAAATCACGGCACCTTTGCCGCCTGCCTTGGTGTTAACTTTATTCTTGACGGTATGAGCGAAATTCAGTTAAAGCAGCTTATTAACGAGGTTCAGCCTGATTTGATTGTTGTAGGCGGCGATACCGTTCTAACCGCTTGGAACGATATTTGCACTCAGCAGTTTTGCGATTTTATGGAGAAACTTGAAATTCCCTGGGCACCGATTTTCGGCAATCACGATTACGAGGGCAGAGCCGATAAATCAAAGCTGTGTGAGATTTACGAAAGCGCAGAGCACTGCCTGTTCAAATGCGGCCCGGACGGAATGAACGGTATGGGAAACTATATTGTAAATCTTACAAGAAATAATCAGGTTGTTTATTCTCTCTTTATGCTTGATGACGGTCAGTATAGAATAGTTGACGGCGCAATCACCGACGGCGGTGTTAATGAAAATCAGATTGAATGGTATAAGTGGGCAGTAAACGGCATTAACGAAACAAGCGGTAAAGCCGTTCCCAACATTGCGTTTATGCATGTGCCTGTGCCCGAATACAAGGAACTGAAGGATAATTTTGAAATGGGTATGAGGCAGGAGGATAGCTGTACTGCAGTTGAAAGCGACGGATTCCTGCAGGCATTTATCGACAATGGCGGAACATATATGTTTGCCGGTCACGACCATGTTAATAACTTTGTTGCGGATTATAACGGAGTTAAGCTTTGCTATATGACAAAAAGCTCATATAACTGCTATTTCTCCTCAAAAACCCTTGGCGGAACCTTAATTACTATTGACAAAAATAATAATGTTAATTTGGAAATAAAGGATTTTTAAATAAAGCTAAGAGCTTTCTTAATAAGTCCGTTACTAAATACTGAAAGGAAATATAATTATGACTGTAAATGAATACTTAAAGCAGATTGACGAGGTTATCGCAAAGGGAAAATACAAGGATAACTGGCAGTCCCTTGCAAATCACAAAACACCCGATTGGTACTACAAGGGCAAGTTCGGTATCTTCATTCATTGGGGTGTTTACAGCGTTCCTGCCTTTGGCAGTGAGTGGTATTCACGCAATATGTATATGAAGGACAGAGGCTATGAGTACGAGCATCATATCAAAACCTACGGCGACCCAAAGGACTTTGGTTACAAGGATTTTATCCCTATGTTCAAGGCTGAAAATTTTGACGCTGAAAAATGGATAAAGACCTTTAAGGACGCAGGTGCAAAATTCGTTATGCCTGTTTGCGAGCATCACGACGGCTTTGCAATGTATGATACCGAGTTTAACCGTTGGAATGCGAAAAATATGGGACCTTGCAGGGATATTGCAGGTGAGCTGAAGGCTGAATGTGAAAAGCAGGGCTTGACCTTTTGCGCATCAACCCACAGGGCAGAGCATTATTTCTTTATGAATATGGGCAGAACCTTTGAAAGCGATGTTGATCCAAACACAGAGTGGTTTGATTTTTATGCTCCTGCACACTATGAGGATAAATTCGGTTTGGAAATGACCGCAACCTGCGATATTGTTGACGAGGTAGGTGCAAGCAGGGAATGGCTTGAGGATTGGATGGTGCGCACCTGCGAGCTTGTGGATAAGTATCAGCCGAAAATTCTCTATTTTGATTGGTGGATTCAAAACAAATCCTTTAAGCCGTACCTCAAAAAAATTGCCGCATATTATTACAACCGTGCTGACGAATGGGGCGAGGAGGTAACCATTGATTACAAGCACAATGCCTTTGCCTTGGGTACTGCAACTCTTGATATTGAGCGTGGTGCATTAGGCGATATTTTCCCATATCCTTGGCAGACGGATACTGCAATCGGTAAGGAGTCTTGGGGATACCGAAAGGACAATACATATAAGTCAACCTACGAGGTTGCCACAACTCTGATTGATGTTGTTTCCAAAAACGGTATGCTTCTTCTCAATATCGGTCCAAAGGCAGACGGCACATTTACTGATGAGGAAACCGCCGTACTCAAGGAGCTTGGCGAGTGGATGAAAATTAACGGCGAGGGTATTTACGAAACCGTACCGTATAAGTTTTATAAAGAGGGCGAAAATCAGGTAGGCTCCGGTATGTTCAGCGAGGGTGAGGTTAAGTACAACGAGCACGATTTCAGATTTACATACAAAAGCGGAACACTTTACGCATTCCAAATGAAGCCATCAAAATCAATTAAAATTAACTCTCTCTACACAGACAGATGCGGAATATGCATTGAAAATGTTTCGGTTTTAGGGGACAACCGGGTTGAAAGCTTTGCTTGTAGCAAGGACGGCTTATCAATAGAGCTTAAAAACGAACCTACAACAGATTTACCTATTTGCATCAAAATTGAATTGGAGTAATTATGGGAATAAAAATGACAGGTGCAGAGCTTGCATCAATGCTGAAAAGTCAGGTTAGCAAACAAAACAACTCAAATGTAAGAGTGAAAATAATGGGTGGAGTTGATGACGAGTCGCTCCACTTAACCGATGAGGATGTAAAATGGTGGCGTGACGCAAAATTCGGTATGTTCATTCATTGGGGCGTTTATTCGGTTATCGGTCACGGCGAATGGGCGTATTTCAACGAGAAATGGAGCGAGCACGATTACAGAAGGCTTGCCGAAAATGAGTTCAAGCCTAACAAATCTGCCGATGAAATTATGAAGCATTGGACGGACGTTGCCCTTTCGACAGGTATGAAGTATGCAGTTATGGTAACCCGCCATCACGACGGATACGCACTGTGGGACAGTAAGTGCTCACATAAGGATTTCACATCTGTCAGGTGCGGAAGCGGTGAGGATTATGTTAAAGCCTTTACCGATAACTGCCGTTCTCATAATTTAAGAACAGGTCTTTATTATTCGCCTATGGATTGGCGCTTTGACGGATATTTTAATCCAAAGAAAAATCCCGAAAGTGCATTAGCTATGAAGGAGCAATGCTACGGTCAGGTTAAGGAGCTATGCAGTAATTACGGCAAGATTGACATTCTCTGGTATGACGGTGCGTGGCTTTCTCACAAAGGAACAGACGCAGATGCCGCTTGGCTGTGGGAACCTATCAAGCTAAACAAAACAGTGCGTTCCTACAATCCAAAATGTATGGTAACACCCCGTTCCGGCTATAAGGGTGATTTTGAATGTGACGAGGGACCTCACGAAATATACGGAGCCTCTGCGCCGTTTATATGGGAAAAGAATATGTCTCTGACGGAGCATTGGGGGTATGCGCCCGACGACAGAGGATGGAGCTTTGAATATTTAATTCGTATGCTTGTCAACGCAGTGGGCAGAAACGGTAATCTTCTTCTCAATGTCGGCCCCGACAGAAACGGAGATATTCCCGAAAAAACAGTATCAACTCTCAAAATGATAGGCGAGTGGCTGAAGATTTACGGCGAAAGCATTTATGAAACAAGGGTTGGCTTTGAGCCGGTTAATGATGTTTATGTCAGCACGCAAAGGGATAATGCAATTTATATTCACATTCTTGATGTTAAGGAATTTGAAAAAACAACACTCCCGGCTATTGACAAAAAAATCCTTTCAGCCGAAATACTGAAAGGCGAAAAATTAAAATTTATACAAAACAGCAAAGGAATAAAGATAATACTATCCGAGTTTGCATTGAGAAACAACGCAGTTGATACGATAGTTAAATTAACGGTTAAGTAATGTTAGAGGTGATGACTTGAAAGCATACGGTACATATTTTGTAAATGATGAAAAGAAGCCGCTTAGATACGGTGAAATTAATTTGATAAATCCCCCTCGTCAGCGTTTGAGAGGTGAGGAGAAAAAATCAGGTATTGAGGCTATGCCTGTTTTCTGCGGATTTTGCGGAA
>JBJEPI010000023.1:0-3283 GCA_051881175.1 Eubacterium sp. | reverse complement strand
AACCCTTATGACAGTGAACCGTATTACAATTTAGGCTTATCTCTGCTTTATCAAAACAGGCTTGAGGAAAGCTACGATGCACTTTACAAGTCTGCTTGGAGCAACGCCTGTCAGGAATCGGCGTTTTATCACCTTGCCTGCATTTCTGCAAGAAACGGTGAATATGACATCGCCCTTGAACACATTGAAAATGCCATAATCAAAAACGGAAGAAACTATAAGGCAAGAAATCTTAAAGCTCTTATTCTTCTTGAATTAGGCAGAGAAAACGAGGCTATAAGCCTCGCAAAAGAAACAAACACCCTTGACCCCATGGACTTTATCAGCCGCCAAATCTTAGGCGAAAAGCCTGAAATGCGAGTTGATACCGCTATTGAAATTGCCCTTGAATATAAGGCAGGGGGATTTTACGATAACGCAATCGAGGTTTTAACAGATACAAAATCCGATTATCCGTTAGTGCATTATCACCTTGCAGATTTATATGCTATAATAGGTGACAGCGAAAAGGCACAATACCACCTTGAAAAAGGTGAAAATGCAGATAGCTACCTGTGTTTCCCACACAGGCTTGATGATATGCTTGTGCTTGAAAAGATTGCTGATAATAACGCAATGGCAAGCTATTATCTTGGTTGCCTGTATTACGACAAAAAGCGTTATGATGATGCAATGAAGTGTTGGGAGAATACAGCAGAGAAAATGCCCGAATTCCCAACGGCTCACCGCAATCTTGCACTTGCATATTACAACAAAAAGGGCGACGAAAAATCAGCCTTTAAGGAACTGGAAACTGCATTTGAGCTTGACAAAACAGATGCAAGAGTTTTAATGGAGCTTGACCAGCTTTACAAGAAAACACAAATGCCGCCATATGGCAGACTTGCATTTTTGGAAAAGCATATTGAGCTTGTTAATTTCCGTGATGATTTATACACGGAATATGTAACGCTTTTGAATTTAAACGGCAAGTACGAAAAGGCACTTGATTGCTTAATTTCCCACAGCTTCCACCCTTGGGAGGGCGGCGAAGGTAAAGCACCTGCACAGTATGTTGCCTCTCTTTGCGCTCAGGCAAAAGAAGAAACAGAAAGCGAAAAAGCAATTTCACTTTTAGAGCACACCTTTACTTATCCCCATAATCTGGGGGAGGGTAAGCTTTACGGCGCACAGGAAAATCTGCAAAACTATCTGTTAGGCGTTGCTTATGAAAAAATGAACAATACCGAGAAAGCAAGGGAATATTTTGAAAAGGCTTCCTCGGGACTTTCAGAGCCTCAAAGCGCAATGTATTACAACGACCAACCGCCCGAAACAATTTTCTGTCAGGGGCTTGCACTGCTTAAACTTGGTGAAGCAGAGGAAGCAAATATTCGCTTTGACAAGCTGATTTCTTATGCAGACGAGCATATTAACGACAATGTTAAAATAGATTATTTTGCCGTTTCTCTTCCCGATTTTCTCGTGTTCGATGAGGACTTGAACAAAAAGAACAAGGTACACTGCCTGTTTATGAAAGCCCTTGGACTTCTTGGCAAAGGTGAAAATCAAAAGGCTAAGGAAATTTTCAGCGAAGCATTTTCACTTGACAACAGTCATTTTGCAATGAATTTTTATTACAAAATGTTTATGTGAGGATTCAATATGAAAATAATTAATGCGAATGATTTTAATATTTGTGCCAATGAAGATATAACCGAAAGCATTATCAAGCTTTTAGATTATCTTAATACAGTTAATGAAGAAAAAACAGTTATATTTGAAAAAGGCACATATTACATAGACAGTGAAAAGTGTAAAAAATATATGCTTTATATCACTAATACAGTGGGTGACAAGGAGTTTTCAAAGGAAAAAACGCCTCATCTCAACGCTGTTCCGTTCTATTTCGGCGGTCTTGATAACATTACCTTTGACGGCGGTGATTCCGTTTTTGTAATTGACGGCAAGGTGACTAATATTGCAATGGAAAACTGCAAAAACATTACCCTAAAAAATATGGAAATTCGCCACAGTCACCCCGATATGCACGAGTTTAAGGTTGTGCGCAAGGGATTGTTAACCGTTGATTTTGAAATTGACAGGGACACACAGTATGAATTTATAAACGGTAAGGCCTATATCTTTGCAAAGGATTACCGTTATACAATGGATCATAAGGCAAATAACTCCTGGTGGATCGGACAAATAAGAAATAATACACCCGATAAAATAAAAAGAGTTTGTCATCCTCTTTTTTCCGCAAGGAAGATACAGGATTTGGGAAACCGAAAAATTCGTGTTTCATATCCCAATACCTTTAGATTTAAAACAGGTGATTGCTACTATGTTTTTGATGTTCTCCGTCAGTTTGCAGGAATATTCATAAACAAATGCGAAAATGTTACTCTTGAAAACATCAAGCAAAGGTTTAATTATTCACTTGCCCTTGTTGCACAGGATACCGAAAACATAACTGTAAACAACATTGATTTTTCACCTGAAAAAGGCTCAGCAAGGAAAATGGCGTCGGTTGCAGATTTTATTCAGATTTGTATGTGCCGTGGCGATGTTTCAATCAAGAACAGCTATTTTGACGGCGCAGGTGACGACAGCCTTAACGTTCACGGTATTCATTTTAAGATTACGGATATTAAGGATAATCAGCTAACCGTTCGTTTTATGCACCCTCAGTCCCACGGCTTTAATCCGTTAAGAGAGGGCGATACTATCGCGTATATTAACACCGATACCTTGCTTGAGGAGGGTACGGCAGTTATTGAAAAATCAGAGCTTTTAAATGAATATGATATTAGGCTTACCGTCAGTAATACTGACAAAGCAAAGGTAGGAAATGTTATTGAAGACATAAACGCCTGTCCAAATCTTGATTTTGAAAACAACAAAATGACAAGAATTATCACAAGAGGCTTGCTGATTACCACAAGAGGCAAGGTTAATGTAAAATACAATCACTTTGTCAGCACAACAATGAGCGGTATTCTATTGTCCGACGATGCAAAAAGCTGGTACGAAAGCGGTATGTGTAAGGATGTTACGATAGAAAATAATACCTTTGATTATTGCGGCGGCACTCCAATTCTTATTAAACCCGAAAACCGAGTGTATGCCGGTGCCGTGCATAAAAATGTTAAACTAACAGGCAACACCTTTAAAAAATACAGCGGCTATTGCATAAGCGCAAAGGATACCGACGGTATTGTCCTTAAAGGTAATAAATTTTCAGGTACTAAAAAGATTAAAACTAAAAACTGTAACAATGTAGTTTGGAAGTAATCATGAC
>JBJEPI010000022.1:0-3401 GCA_051881175.1 Eubacterium sp. | reverse complement strand
TTTCTCTATGAAATATTTTTTATTTTCCTATTGACTTTTTATAGCTGGTCTTTGCGTATTAAATAATTCGATTAGATTATAATACAAGTGACGAAAAATGTCAATAAATTACCTGACATCCTCCATAACAAACTGTTCCTTCCAAGTGCTTCGGGGGGTTGAACATTTAAAATCAAGAAGCTTTAAGCCCTTAACGTGCCTTGCCCAAATGCCATAGGCAGGAAGATTTCTAAATCGCCAAGCCTCGGGATAAACATCGCTGTATTCCGGTATATACGACCTTTTATCATAAACCTCTTTGTAAGGCGCATAATTTAAGTCGATATTTCTTAAAATCACGTTATAAACATATTTTGTGATTTTGTTTTGGGTAAATCCGGCAATTATGCAAGGGACCTCGACACCGTAGGCTGTAACATTTTCAATGGTTATATTCTTAACCTCGCCCAGCATATCAAATCTTTCCTTTTCGGCCGACATTGCCTTTTTTCGTTTTTTGCCAAACTCAACGGCATTGGCCGTTTCGGCTGCAACCTCCTTTGCTCTGTTGCGGTTGCAAAGCCTTATAAATATTGGGCAGGTAACCCTTTCCATTTGAATATTACGAACCACAATATCACTGACAACCGAGCCGTCGGCAGATTCAATGGCAATGCCGCTGACAGAGCCGGGATAAATATCCGTCATCATAAACGAGCAATCTTCAACGATTACATTTTTGATATCAAAGGTTGTTTCCGTGCCGATTTTAAAGGAGTTTGTACAGGAAATAACCTCGCAATTCATAATATGTATGTTTTCCATTGCCTTATTATTTCCAAGCCAAATAGCATTTTTCAGGCATATTCCGTCATCCGCGGTAGAAACAAAGCAATGCCAAATATCAAGATTGCTTGTGCCTGCAACATCAAAGCCGTCGGCATTGGCAACATGGCGATTATTATTGATAATAAAGTCCCATATCTTTACGCCGTCGCAATTTTCAATTCTAAATGACCAATGAGCGGCATTTTCAATAATAAAATTATATGCCTTAACATTGGTACAATTTTTAAAATAAATCGGTCCGCCGTATTTACTCTCGTGGGCAAAACGAAGCTGAGCACGATTGTCCCGCCTCATTTGAATAACATCAATCACCTCAGGGTGCATGGTAATGTTTTCGTCAAGCAAGGGCTTTCTGCCGAAAAACTCGCCGTTGCCCTTTACCTTGCCGCCGCCTGTGATGGTGATATTATCGCAGCCGTCGGCATGGATAATGCCCTTAAAATTGTAGCCTTTGCCATGCTTGTTTGATTCAATAGATGATCCTCGGCTTATAAACAAAGTAATGTTTGATTTTAAAAACACAGTGGTGCTTACATAATCACCGCCGTCAATAAGCACTGTTCCGCCTGTTTTTTCAGCCGCGCTTATGGCAGAATTAATTGCGTCGGCGTTATCTGCAGAAAGAATATCAGCGCCATAATCTCTAATATCATAAACATTCTCGGTTGGGATTTCCTGAGTTTTTATATATTCATCTTCAGGATAGTACGACGAAAAATCAAAGGGATATACAGTAGAAAAAACATCTCCCCTTGTGATTCGCAAATCCTTGCCGAATAAAAGCGTTCTTAATTTGTCAGCAGTAGTCCTTTTATCTTTCATAATTTTAGATTTGCCTAATTAAATCCTTGTCTCTTCGAGCAGCCCAAGCGATATTGTATGAATGGTCGCCCACACGCTCAAGGTCTTGCAAAACTTTAGTGAATATCACACCTGATGAGGTATGGCATTTCTTCTCTCTCAAACGCTGAACATGGTTGTCCTGCGCCTGAAGAGTAAGTGAATCAATTGTATCCTCAAGATAATGAAGCTGATGCTCTTCCTCATCAAGAAGCTTTTTATTTACAAATGCACCGATGGCTCTGTCAAACAGCTCCAAATCCTTTTGATAAATTTCATCAAATTCTTTAAGTCCGTTTTCGGTAAAGCCCAACTCGTCGTTTTGTACTATTTGTGTGCGTTCAAGAATATTAATAGCATGATCGCCTATTCTTTCAAGGTCGGTAATAACATGGAAAAGCTTTCCTATATACTCTGATACATTGGCATTAAGCTTTTGAGATGTAACAGTAACCATAAAATCGGTAATACTGTGGTTAAGCCAATTAATAAGCTCTTCATTATCCAGGATTTTACGCTGATTTGATATGTCATTATGCAAAAATCCCTCGCAGGCAAGCACAAAGTTTTCGCGGACAAGCCTTGCCATTCGCTCAACCTCACTGCCTATTTGAAGCACTGTTGTAAATGCATTATCCGTAACCTTTTTATCAATATATGTAAAGCGGAATGCACTTTCATGCTCTTTATTTCTAACGATTTTTTCAGATATTTTAACAATAACGGGAACAAAGGGAAGCAGAAATACAGCCGTCACAATCTTAAATATAATATGACCTGTTGCCACTTGAACAGAGCCGTTAGTCGACACCGTTGACAACCAATCGGTATAAGGTGTTAAAAGTGCAATCGGCGTGAATATAAACATTCCAACCAAATCGAAAATAAAGTAAATGATTGCGGCACGCTTTGCATTGGTTTTCGCACCGATTGCAGATAGAAACAGCGGCATTGCAGAACCAACGTTAATACCTATAATCAAATAGATTGCAAAACGCATGGGCATTAAGCCCTGGAGTGCCAAAACCTGCAAAACACCTATGGAGGCGCTTGAGGACTGAAGAACACTACACATTAGAATGCCGATAACAATTCCCAAAAGCGGATTATTTGCATTTTGGATAAAGCCTTGGAATGCCTCGCTGGTTTTCAATGCACCCATTGCATTATCACCGCTCATATACTTTAAGCCAAAGAAAAGTATACCAAATCCCAAAATGATTTGCCCTATGTAGGTTTGGGTTTGCTTTTTTGAAAACAAAGCCATTGCGGCGCCTATAAAAATACATATCGGTGCAATAGCCGAAACATCAATAGCAATAAGCACGGCTGTAATTGTAGTACCGATATTGGCACCGATAATAACACCTGTTGCCTGAGCTAAATCCATAATTCCGGCGTTCAAAAAGCCCATAAGCATTACCGTAGTGGCAGATGATGACTGAATTACGGCAGTAACCAAAACTCCCAGCAAAAAGCCCTTGAATCTGTTGCGTGTCAGCTTTTCCAGCAGGTTTTTCATTTTATTTCCGGCGACCTGATTCAATCCGTCGCTCATATATTTCATACCAAACAGGAAAAGGCCTAATCCGCCCAATAGATTAATAATATTTGATATACTTATTCCCATATTCTTACCTCTTGTTGGAAAAAATCGTATTTTCTCAAATAATAGTATCTTATATATTCTTTCAATTGTCAAGTTACAATATTATTAAACAGCAGAAAAAATT
>JBJEPI010000021.1:0-69043 GCA_051881175.1 Eubacterium sp. | reverse complement strand
AGCCTCTTCTTGAGGAATTGACATCTGCCGCTCAGGTTATGTTTGAAAGAACATCTCCTCAGCTTGTTGCCGATATCACTACCTCAGAGGTGCTGTTAACAGGTGGCAGTGCAGAGCTTTACGGTATTGACAGACTGTTTTCAAAGGCGCTTGATCTTGATGTTAGGGTAGTAGCCCAGCCAAACCTTTGCGTTGCAAAGGGCGCTATGGTTGCACTTTCCAAAATGCATGTTCTTGACAATTACGGCTATCAGTTTAAAACTAAAGAGGATGTTAGAATTAGATGATTCACATTTATTACGGCAACGGAAAGGGTAAAACCACCGCCGCTGTGGGCTTGGGTATGCGTGCATACGGCGCAGGTATGAGCGTAGCAATGGTACAGTTTCTTAAGAATAACAAATCAAGCGAGCTTAAGGCGCTTCCCTTTGAGGTGTTTAATGCACCGGATTCTTTGCCCTTTAATCCCGATGATAGCTATAAAGCGTGGGTTGACAGTGCTGTGTCCTTTGTTAAAAGCTCACCTTGTCAGCTGATTATCCTTGATGAAATGCTGGATGTTATTCCGCATTTTATGTCTCTCGATTGTGCATTGGACTTACTTGCTCTTGAAAAGGAGCTTGTTATTACAGGCCATAATCCAATTGATAAGCTTATTGAAATTGCCGATTATGTAAGTAATATTGAAAAAATTAAGCACCCCTATGACAATGGCGTGGGTGCAAGATTAGGTATAGAATATTGATTATCAGGGCAGGGCGTGTCCCTGCCGTATTTTTTTGAAAGGAGTGGTGTTGTGAGCAGGTTTTCAAAGCTTCATCCGGTGGTACAGCTGGTGTACTTTTTGTTATGCTTAATTATCATTATGTCTGTTAACAGCCCATTCTTTTCCGTAGCGGCATTGCTCGGCGCCTTGATTTATTCGGTTAAGGTTAACAAAAAGCAATGTATAACGGATTTTATATTTACTATTGTGCTTATAGCTGTTACAAGTGTATTTAATATGCTTTTTGCCCATTACGGCGAAGATGTTCTGTTTAGGGTAAATAATACCCAATTTACACTTGAAGCACTGTTTTACGGCTTTAATCAGGGAATGGTTTTAAGCTCGGTTATAATTTGGTTTTCAATTTTTTCAAAAATGTTTGACAGTGAAAGGGTAATATACATTTTTAGGTTTACTCCAAAGCTTGCATTAATTTTTTCAATGGTTTTGGGATTTATTCCTCGGTTTAAATCAAGGCTAAAGGATATTGAATCGGCACAGCTTGGCTTAAACGGAGGGAATGCCGAAAAAGGCGTAGTCAATAAAACAAAATCGGCAATAAGCAACTTATCTGCCCTTGTTACCTACAGTCTGGAAAGCAGTATAATTACCGCCGACTCAATGGAGGCCAGGGGATATAATCCCAAGGCGGTTCGTTCCGGCAGGTTTAAGTGGAGCGGCGGTGATGCGTTTGCTTTTAGTTTAATACTTGCTTTATCGGCCTTTGTGCTTTTCAGTATGATTACGGGAAAAATTAAATTCCTGTTTGACCCTGTGATTATAAGTGAGAAAAACAGCCCGTTGGCGCTTCTGTTTTTTGCCGTTCTTGAGTTATTACCGTTTTTTGTTGATTTAGTGGAGGATTTGCTATGGAAAAAATCATCTGCAAAAATTTAACATTTACCTATGCGTTGGCAGAAAAACCTGCATTACAGAATATTAATCTTTCAGTTAATGAGGGAGAATTTTGCATTGTAATGGGCGAGTCAGCCGCAGGCAAATCCACTTTGCTTAAGCTGCTGAAAAAGGAAATTGCTCCCAACGGCAGGCAGGAGGGTGAACTGTTTGTTAACGGAACCGTTGGCTACGTTGCACAAAATGTTGCCGAAAGCATTGTTTGTGACAAGGTGCGTTCGGAGCTTTCCTTCGGTTTGCTGAATATGGGTAAGTCTGCTGATGAAATAGAGCTTTTGGTGGCAGAAACAGCGTCATACTTTGATTTTGAAAATAAGCTTGACTCGGAGATTGCTTCTCTTTCAGGGGGAGAAATGCAGCTTGTAAACCTTGCGGCCGTAATGATTATGAAGCCGCAGATTTTAGTTCTTGATGAGCCTACCGCACAGCTTGATCCCATATCCTCACAACGCTTTATTGAAATGATAAAGAAACTGCATAAGGATTTTGGAATAACCGTTATTATGTCAGAGCATAATACAGACCTAATTTATGATTATGCTCAAAAAATCATTCTTCTTTCCCAATCAAGATTAGAATATGTGGCAGAGCCGAGAAAAACCGCCTCATATTTAATGAGCGGTAATAACGTAATGCTTGATTCAATTCCCCCTCAAATGAGACTTTTTGACAATGTTTTTGATGTTGCCGGATGTCGCAGGATTATTTCAAGCTTAAGCCTTAAGCCCTTAAGTGACGAATGTGCCCTTGATAATGCTGTGCTTAAGGTAAAAGGATTATGCTTTGCCTATGAGAGGGGAGTCAATATTCTTGACGGCTTGAACTTAAAGGTGTATAAAGGTAAAATTAATGCCGTTGTGGGGCCTAATTCAAGCGGTAAATCAACACTTTTAAAGTGTATATCCGGCGTTAACAGGGCATATAGAGGAAAAATTAAGTGCAATGAAAAAATCAGCATGCTTTGTCAAAACCCTTATGATTTATTTAGATATGAAAAATGCTCTCAAGAGGTTGAGTTTGGAGAAATTACCCGCTTTTTGGAAATTGACGATATAAAAAATCAGCATCCCTATGATATTTCCGGCGGGCAGGCTCAACGCTTGGCGCTGGCAAAGGTTTTGGCAACCAATGGGGATATTATATTGCTTGACGAGCCTACAAAGGGCTTTGACCCGATTTTAAAGAAAAAGCTTGCAGATTTACTTAACAGGCTTTGCAATAGCGGTAAAACCGTTTTGCTGGTATCTCACGACATTGAATTTGTGGGAGAGTATGCCCACGCAGTATCCTTTTTATCAAAGGGTAAAATTGTTATTACCGCACCAAGACGGAGTTTTTTCAGTCAGCTTAGCTTTTATACAACCTCAATCAGTAAAATCACAAACGGTTTCGCAGATAATGTGGTCAGCGCTCCCGATTTAAAGGAGGCGATGTCCGTTGAGTAAAAGCTATTTGCCGATTATATCAGGTGTAGTAGCAGTAATAAGCCTGTTTCTTGTTGTTCTGTGGCAAATAATGCTTGCGAATACTGTTAATTACTACATAGTAAGCGTTTGCATTTTGATTTTGTCAATGCTTCCCTTTATTATTTCCTTTGAGATAAAAAGTATTACCCCAAGAGAGGTTACTCTTATTGCAACATTAATCGCCTTAGCGGTAGTTTCCCGTGCCGCTTTCTATTTAATTCCGCAGTTTAAGCCAATTGCGGCTGTGGTTGTTGTGTCCGCCGTGTGCCTGGGTGCAAAAAGGGGATATATAGTCGGTGTGTTTTCAGCATTTGTTTCAAACTTTATTTTCGGTCAAGGCTATCACACTCCCTTTCAAATGGTTGCCCTTGGACTTGTGGGATTAATCGCCGGCTTGGTGTTTAAGGCTGTTAGGCACAATAAATGGAGCCTTAGTATCGTAGGATTTCTTCTTGCCTTTGCCGTTTACGGCTTGGTGGTTGATTTATCAACTGTTTTGGTAATGTACGGTAATAATTTAAGCCTCGGTGCCTTTGCGTCGGTATACCTTTCGGGAGCGCCCTTCAGCGCTGTATTCGGTGCGGCAACAGCAGTGTTTTTGTTTATATTCGGCGAGCCGTTTATTACCAAAATAAACAGAATTAACAGTAAATACGGATTAATAAAAATAGGTTGACAGAAATTCTATCAACCTGTTTTTTGTGTGTTTCTATTCAATTTCAATGCCCTTTGCGGCACGTTGCTCGGCCAATTGCTTTTCCATTTCCTCTCTGTATTCTCCGGTGATATTATAGAAGAACATCGGTATTATACAAAGCAATAATGAAATTGCCGGTATTAACGAAATAATGCTGAACATTCCCTGCCTTTGGAATGAAGTCAGTTCGTTAACATTGGCAGTGTATGCTGTTCCGATTTTTGAAAAATCAAGGTCAACAATAATATACATTAGAATAATTGCGGATGTGGCAATAGCATTACCGAATTTTGTTACAAAGCTTTGAATAGCGGAGCCCATACCTGTAAGCCTTACGCCGGTGTGAAGCTCCATATAGTCAAGACAGTCTCCAACCATTGCAAAGGCGCAAACATTAATTGTACCGCAGGGGATTGTGGATATTAACAATAACGGCACGCAAGCCCAAAAATGCTCGTAGCCGATAAACCACATTGCCAGGGAGCTTGCGGCACCCAGCAGGGATGAAACAATAATGATTTGCTTATAGCTAAACCTTTTAATTAAAGGTGTTACTGCCAGCATAGCGCCGAACATACCAACTGCGCTGGCAACTGCAAGCACCATGGAAACCGTGGAAATGTTTGATTGCAGTGCCGCTTCAACCTCCTGCTTTGAAAGACCTTCCAAATCCTTGCCAATGTAGAAGGAATATCTTGCAACATGCACAGCACCTGCCTGAAACATATATCTTGCGGCGGACAAAACGCCCATAGCCGCGGTAATCATCAGCGGCTTGCAGGTGAATATCAGCTTTAATGAGCTCGGCTGATTTTTATCCTTTTTCGGCGGAACGGGAATATTAACTCTTTCCTTGGTTTTAAAATAAACCCTAACAAACAGAATGTTTCCTATTATTGAACAAATCAGCGCCATAGCTGTGTATTTTGTCTTTTCAAGTGCAAGACCGGAAAGATTAAGCTTTGGCAAAATAAAGCCAAGCAACATAAACATAGCCATGGGTACTGCCGAACCAATGCCGTTTAGGGTTCGTGCCTTTGAAATAATCGAACCGCGTTCGTCCGCATTAGGTGTTAACGCATTCGGTAAACTCCAAAACGGAACATCTGAGGCGGTGTAAATCATGCCCCAGGCAACATAGGTAATGCCGGCATAAATCATTTTTTGTGTATCGCTTAGGTTTGGAGCGAAAAACAGAAAGAATGTCAGCAATGCAACAGGTATCGGTGTGTAAATCAAATATGTTTTGAGCTTTCCGTGCTTAGGATTTGCGTGGTCAACTATATAACCCATAATGGGGTCGTTGATAGCGTCCCAAACTCTGGCAAGCAGCATTAGGAATAAAACAAACACCGGGCCAACCTTTAATACACTTATGTAAAAGTCGGAAATGTACGAGCTCATAATTCCGTAAACCATACCTTGACCTAAAGCACCTATGCCGTAGGCAAGCCATTCGTTTTTAGGAACATATTTTTTTTCTTCCATAATTAACTCCTCTCTAAGCAATAGGGGAAAAACCCCGCAAGTCAAAACGACCTGTATGTGCTATATAATTAAAATAACACATTTTTATGGCATAAGTCAATTTATTGTGATATAATATTCATATAATTGTTATATTTTTTGGAAACGAGGTGATATTATGGCAAAAATTAAAAGCGCTGTTGCGTGCGCTGTATCCCTTTGCGTAATAATATCAGCTGTTTTTTTAGGCGTTTCATATTTTAATTATGCAGAGAATAGTGATAATTCTAAATTTCAAGCTGAAATGGTTTCTCTCTATCAAAAATACGATCCCGCTCTTTCAACCGTAGATACAACCAATCCCTTTGCGTTAAAGCGCTTGATTGTTTCAAACTATGACGGAAAGAATTACGGCGCCGTTGATGTTGTTGAGGATACAAAGCACAGCCTTGCCTTGCTTCAGTATGATACCTGCTTGGACGCCTCTAACGCTTATGACCGAATGATAAATGACGGCTATATAGTTGACCCTGATTATGCGGCAACCTTAAATTCCTATGAAAAATGCCAAATGAACCCCACCGGCAGTGATGCACTGGGTATTTCCTCGTTCATTCCAAGCTTTAATATTACTGCCGACGATGTTCTTGTGGCAGTGCTGGATACGGGCGTTATGCTTAATCACGATGATTTAAGCGGCAGGTTTTATAATGACGGCTATGATTATTCTGCCGACGGTAATGAAAACGCCGAATATGACAAGTCCTGCGAAAGCGTTTATTTTCACGGAACCTTTGTATCCGGAATTATAGCCAATAACACCATGGATAATGTTAAAATAATCCCCTTTAAGGTGGTTCCCTTTGGAACAAATGTTGAAACCCTGTCGGCCTGTATTTCTGCAATTTATGCCGCAACGGATATGGGGGTTGATGTAATTAACGCTTCCTTTACCTCTTCGCTTGGTGAAGCCTCCTACCAAAAAGCAGTTGACTATGCGGTTGATAACGGAGTTTGCGTATGCGCCAGCGCAGGAAATAAGGGCAGTCTTTTAACCAATTCATATCCGGCTATGACACCCGGGGTTATTACGGTCTCTGCCCTTAATTCAAATCTAACAGGTATTGCCAGCTACTCAAATTACGGTGCCGAGGTGGATTTCTGTGCACCGGGTTCAAGTGTTAACTCTGCAATACCAAATACCGACGGCAGTTCAGGCTACGCCTCATACAGCGGAACCTCGTTTTCGGCGCCTTATGTTGCCGCAGTATGCGCCAATATAAAAAGCATGAATACCGATTTAACCAAGGCTCAGGTTTATGAAATTATGACCGATTTTGCCATTGATTACGGCGACAGCGGACTTGATTCATATTATGGCTACGGTATGCCCAATATCGGCAATATTACATATCAAAACGACGATTACAGTTTATCACTGCCGCAAGGTGATTTGACCGTTTACAACACAATTGATTATTCCACAGGCGGTCAGCCTTGGTCGTTATATTCAAACAAAATACTAAATGTTACCGTTGACAGCTCTGTTAACTCTATCGGCTCATATTCATTTTATGATATGAGCAACGCCGTTTTTGATATTAGCTCCAATTTCATTTCTGTTGGAGATTATGCCTTTTACGGTTGCAGTGGCTTAGACGGTATTGCGTTTGACCAAAATGTCAAATATATAGGAAACGGTGCCTTTGGAAATATCAGTGAAGGCTTTGAAATTACCGGATACAGTAATACCTGTGCCGAAACATATTGTAATGCCGAGGGTATAAGCTTTAATTCCCTTGGTTGCAATCACGATTTTTTAACGGAGCTGTTTGCTCCAAGCGGTGACGACAGCGGATATACAAAGTATACCTGTTCTGTTTGCGGCTATTCTTATAACGGCGAATATATCAGCCCCGCAATAGTTATCAGCGGCATATGCGGTGATAACCTGTCCTTTAGCTTGAATAATTTGGGCGTGCTATCCATTGACGGTACAGGAGCAATGTATGACTATATGAACATTTCTGCACCTTGGTCAAGCTATAAGGACAGTATCAGAACAGTATCCTTAGGCGAGGGTATAACATATATTTCTCCCTTTGCATTTTACGGCTGCAATAGAATTTACAGTTATTCTTACACAGGTGATAATTATCAGGTGATCA
The DNA here is from genome assembly GCA_051881175.1 of Eubacterium sp. Lineage (GTDB taxonomy): Bacteria > Bacillota > Clostridia > Oscillospirales > Acutalibacteraceae > Eubacterium_R. Next base: position 61,564 of record JBJEPI010000021.1, on the reverse strand, counting down.
ACAGAAGCCTTTATTCCGCCGACGGAAAAACTCTTGTTTGCTCAGCCTTAACCACATCGGGTGAATTTGTTATGCCTGATAGCCTTGAAAATCTTGAAGCAACCGCTTTCCTGAACGCTTCGTCATTAACAATTGTTTCAAACGATAAATTCACTGTTAGTTCTTCAATACTATACGACTCGGTGGGAAATATTGTTATGGCACTTCCAAGCTATAAGTCACCAAGCTTAACAATAGACAGTGCAATTAATGTTCAGCCCTATGCATTTTTACTTACACAGTATCCAAATGCAGTGAGAGTTTATTCATCAGGCTCAACCTTTGCCGATTATTCCATTGGCTACGGCTATAACGATAACGGCATTGTTAAAAATGATTTAATCTATTACGGCGATGCAGACGCCGAAGCCTATCAGTATGCAGTTGATAACGGCTTTGAAGCGAATTCCTTAAATACCGGTAATTGCGGCGAAGATTTAAGCTGGCATTATGATTATGACACAAAAACCCTGTCAATCTCCGGCAGCGGAGAAATGTATTCATATTCTACCGCTGATTCTGTTCCTTGGTATGACTATATGGCTGAAATCCAAAATATTGTTATTGATGATAATGCAACTTGGCTTTCACAATATGCATTTTACAATGCCAAATCGGCAAAGGAGCTGACAATGCCCCTTTCTATGTCCGTGCCGGTTAACCAATCTGTGTGGTATGGCTGTTCGTCGTTTGAAACCATTACCCTTACTCAGGGAAGCGGCACCATGCCGGGTTACAATACAGGTTCAAATCACCAGCTGTACACCTATACCCCTTGGTACATCAGCAGTGAGTCACTGCAAAGCCTTAACCTGTCGTCAGATGTTAAATATATCGGCGACTCGGCATTTAGGGGATGCAAGGGGATTAAATCAGTTACTCTAAATGATTGCGAGTCCGTAGGCAGATATGCATTTTACGATTGTGTTAATCTTATCAGCATTACAAATTATTCAAAGCAAACGGTATTTGCAACAAAAGCATTGCTTTGTAATTCTGTTGAAAATGTAAATGTTCCGGTGGTTTATTGCTATAACGATTCCACCACCAAGGATTATATCAGCGACAAAAGCTGTGGCTTTGTGTCCCTTGGTTGTGGCCATTCAAGAGGATATACAGAGGATAGCACCTTGCCTAATTGCTGTTATGATGTTACGGTTAATTATAATTGTGTTGATTGTAACGAGACTGTTTATTCAAATTATCTTTCTGCCCAAACAAAGGGGCACTTTGTAAAGGCAACCGTTAAAAGCACAAAGGGAAAACCCATTGCCGACGCAGAGGTTTATATTAACGGAGAGCTTTGTGCCGTAACAAATAAATACGGCAAATTTGTTGCCGATGAAATTAAGTGCTGTCTAAGCTATAATGTGTTAGTTAAAAAGCATGGAAGCGTTATTGCAACCACAACAATTGCACCGAACAAAACCAACCTTAAAGGAGAGCTTGTTATTAAATACGGCGACTTTATAAAGGACGGAATTGTTAACGGCAAGGATTTCGGCTATGCCCATTACAATCGCTTTGATGACGAGTCTCTTTTGGATTACGGTTATGTTCAGGGCGAATCCCTTAATATTGATACTAAATACACCAATCAAGGCAATCCTGTTGTAACCGATATTTATAATGAGCAAAATGAGTCGGCAAGTAATAAGCGTGATTTCTATGCCCATGTAAATCTCGGTACTGAATATACAGTAACGGAATGCGGATTTTTATACGGTAAAAATCAGGACGAGGATTTTATGATTCTTGAAAACGCAGGACAAAAGGGCAGCAGTGGCTTTGCTTTGAGGCAAATCACCTTTGAGCCTAACTCTAATATTAAGTCTGTAACCTACGGCTCCAGTGATTCAACAGGAGTTGTAAGTGCAAGACTGTATATAAAATACACTAACGGAGTTAAGACCTACACATATTACAGCAATGTTAGTTCTTATACATACTGAGGTTGAATATGAAAACAAAAATTTTAGTCAGTGCCTGCCTGTTGGGAGAAAATTGTAAATATAACGGCTCAAATAATAAGAATGATTTGGTATGCTCGCTGGAAAAATATTTTCAAATTATACCGATTTGTCCCGAATGCTTCGGCGAATTGCCCATTCCTCGTGAGCCCAGTGAGATTGTCGGCGACAGGGTGCTTTCAAAATCGGGAAAGGATGTTACAAAGGCCTTTGAAAAGGGCGCCGAGCAAGCCTTGTATATTGCTAAAGAGACTAACGCTCCCTGTGCGGTTTTAAAGGAACGCTCGCCCTCCTGCGGCTTCGGTAAAATTTATGACGGAAGCTTTAGCGGCAATCTTTGTGACGGAAACGGCATTACTGCTGATTTGCTGAGTAAAAACGAAATACAGGTCTTTGGTGAATCACAGGTTAAAAAATTAATAGATTTGTATTATTTTGGGGATTAATACCGATTGACTTTACCCGCGGGTTATTCTATAATAATGATATAAATTTTTGAGGTATTGTTTTATGAAAAAAGTTATTGTTGCTTTATTATGCTTATCTATGATAATGTGTGTGTTTGCCGCTTGCTCTAAGGAAAGCAAAGACGAAAACCCGTCAACCGACTCCACCGTTACCCAGGCCGTTACCGAGGATGAGGCCTGTGTTGATGTCCGCGCTTTGATGAAGGAATATTCCGCCAAGGAGCTTGGACTGACAGAAAAGGAGTATAAATCCTGTCGGGTATACACCTGCCCTGACCCTGTTACAATTGAAGGCTATGACGGCGATTTCATCGAGGCTCATTATCAGATTCTTGTTGAAAATCCAAATCCGAATGAAAACGGCGATAAAACCTATAATTTTGATATTAAGGGTATTTATTTTGTAAGTAAGGATTTAAAAACAGTATTAAAGCAAAACGATGTGAATGACAGTAAATCAGGCTACACAAAGCTTAAAACAAAAACTGTTCAGCAAACAACTCAAACAACTGTTAATCACGAAACCGAAACTAAAAAATAATTATTAAACGGCTGTCTTAATTTGGCAGCCTTTATTTACTTTTTAACATACAATAGCTTTGAAAGGGGGTATGGATTTGACCGAAAAGGAATTACGCCGCAAGGCAATGGCGCTTCCGCTTACACCGGGCGTTTACATTATGAAAAACAAGGATAAGAAAATAATCTATATCGGCAAGGCGAAAGCACTTAAAAACCGTGTGTCCTCCTATTTCGGCAGTCATTCAAACCATTCCTTGAAGGTTATCAAAATGGTTGAAAATGTAGATGACTTTGATTATATACTCTGCGACACCGAGTTTGAAGCCTTGGTGCTGGAGTGCTCTCTGATTAAACAGCATCAGCCAAAATACAATATTCTTTTAAAGGACGATAAGGGTTATAACTATATAAAAATTACAAAAGGCGAATTTCCGCGTATCAGCGAATGCAAGCAAATTCTCGATGATAACGCTACCTATTTAGGCCCCTATGTTTCAAGCTTTTCGGTAAAAAATACAGTAGAAGAAACATTAAAAATCTTCAAGCTGCCCCGTTGTAATAAAAGCTTTCCAAAGGATTACAATAAAAGCCGCCCATGCCTAAACGGATTTATGGGGCTTTGCTCTGCACCCTGTAACGGCAGAATTTCAAAAGAGGATTACAATATTGCCGTTAAGGATGCCGTTTCTTTTCTTAAGGGCGGAAGCGCAAATGCCCTAAAGGAAATGACTGCAAAAATGGAGCAGTATTCCAATGATTTGGAATTTGAAAAGGCGGCGGCTATGCGTGACAGAATTAAGGCAATCAAAAACCTTGATGAAAAGCAAAAGGTTGTATCAATCAATGTGCCCGAGGAAGATGTTTTTGCCCTTGTTAATTCAAACAAAAAAGCCTGCTTTGAAGCCATACGCTTTAAAAACGGCAGACTTGTTGACAGCGAAAGCTGGCTGATTGACAGCGTGGATAACGTGCAAGACGCACGCTTTGAGTTGATTGAAAGATATTATTCAATGCGCGGCGGTATTCCGTCTCGCATTGCCGTAGATGGCGAAATTACCGACGAGTCCTTGCTTCGTCAGTGGCTGGAGGCTCAGCGTGAAAAAAAGGTTGAAATAATTCATCCCCAAAAGGGCGAGCATCTTGCTATTGTAAATATGTGCATAAAAAATGCCAACGAGCATTTGGCTCAAAATCAGGGCAGACTTGGAAAAGAAATGGCCGCCTTGGAGGAATTGGGCAGATTATTGGGCTTGCCCAAGCCGCCGGAATACATTGAAAGCTATGATATATCCCATACCTTCGGTGCGGACAATGTTGCCGGCATGGTGGTTTATCACAACGGAAGGCCCATGAAAAGTGCATATAAACGTTTTTCCGTTAAGGGCTTTGACGGCCAAAACGATGTTGGCTCAATGAGTGAGGTGTTGGAACGCCGATTTACTCATTACTATGAGGATGACGAAAACAGCACTTTTAAGATTTTGCCGGATTTGATTTTACTTGACGGCGGTCAGCCTCAGGTTAATGCCGTTTTGCCTGTGATTAAGCAAATGAAAATAGATGTGCCGGTTTTCGGCATGGTTAAGAATAATAAGCACAGAACCCGTGCCATTGCCTTTGACGGGGGAGAGATAGAAATAAATTCCCACCGCTCGGCATTCACCTTGGTATCCTCAATTCAGGAGGAGGTTCACCGTTTTGCCATAACCTATCATCACAAAAAACACCAAAAAAGTTCATTCTCGTCAAGCCTTACAAAAATAGAGGGTATCGGCGATAAAAAAGCAAAGGCATTGCTTAAGGAATTTAAAACAATTTCCGCAATTAAAAATGCTACTGCCGAGGAATTATCGCAGGTAAAGAGTATCACAAAAAAGAATGCACAAGATATTGTGGAGTATTATTCTAATTTGTAAAAATCGTATTTTAAACTTGACTAAAGTTTGTTATACAGGTATAATATTAAGAGTAAAAAATTAGGCATTTGCCTATCATCTCAAGGACAAGCGTATGAGAGTTATTACCGGCTCCGCCAGAGGCAGAAATTTGAAAACACTGCCCGGCGATGATGTTACAAGACCTACAACCCAAGCTACTAAAGAGGCTTTATTCAGTTCAATTCAGTTTGAACTTGAGGGGAAAAGAGTTCTTGATTTGTTTGCCGGCTCAGGTCAGCTTGGTATTGAAGCCCTTTCAAGGGGTGCCGCTTTTTGTACCTTTGTTGAAAACAACAGGCAAGCATATAAAATTGTTGAAGAAAACATCAACAATTGCAAAATGGGAGAGCAATCTCAGCTTGTGTTTTCGGATGCGGTGTCTTTTTTAAGCCGTAGGGGTGAGTACGATATTGCCCTGCTTGATCCGCCTTACAACAAGGAATTAGTTACAGCCTGTCTTGAAAAACTGACTGCCAATATGGCTGATGACGGAGTAATTATCTGCGAAACGGCTAAGACCGAGGAGTTGCCCGATAGGGTTAACGCCTGGATTGTAAAAAAAATTAAGCCTTACGGCAAATCAAAGCTAACCTATTATCGAAAGGATAATGCTTAAATGAAAATCGCAATTTGTCCGGGTAGCTTCGATCCGGTTACGTTAGGACATTTAGATATTATTGAACGTGCCGCCGATATATTTGACGAGGTAATTGTTCTTGTAATGAGCAACGGTTCAAAAAAGACTTCTCTTTTCTCAATTGACGAAAGAATATCACTACTTGAAAGGTGTATTAAAAAGTCAAATGTGAAAATTGATACATACAACGGCCTGCTTGTTGAGTATGCTAAAAACAAGGGCGCCGTTGCAATAGTTAAGGGCTTGCGTGCTGTTTCCGATTTTGATTGGGAATTTCAGCAATCCTTAACCAATAAATCACTTAATCCTGATGTTGAAACTGTTTTTTTAACCGCAAGGGGCGAAAATATGTTTTTGTCAAGCAGTATGGTTAAGGAAGTTTGCAGCTTGGGCGGCGACATCAGCTCGTTTGTGCCAAGCTCAATAGCAGATGATATTTATAAAAGATGTAAAGGAGATAATAAAAATGACTAATACCGATATTTTACTTGAAGATCTTGAAGATGTGCTTGATGACGCTACTGCAATTCCTCTTTCTAAAAAGTACGCAGTTGATATTGAAAAAATCAAGACTATCATTGAGGATATCAGATTAAACACACCGCAGGAGACAAAGCAGGCTAAGGCTATTGTTGACTCAAGAAATACTATTCTTGACGAAGCAAAGAAGGAAGCCGCTGAGATTATTAAGAAGGCCCAGGCCGAGGCAAGGGAGCTTGTTGCCCGTGACGAGATTACAAAAACCGCTCAGGCTGAGGCAACGGAAATTATTGCAAAGGCTAACGAGCAGGGCACCGCTATGGTAACAGAGGCTCAAAACCAGGCTTCTGAAATTCTCGGCAACGCTACTGCACAGGCTAACGAAATGGTTACAACTGCACAAAATAAGTCAAGAGAAATGCTTAATGCAGTTAATAACTATGCAGACGATACTCTCCTTTCAATTGATGACTCTCTCTATAAGGCACTTACAGATGTTCGTCGTATTCGTCAGGGTATCTCAAACGCACAAAATAGGTCTGCTGAGTAATTAGTACTATTTTACCTGTTAAAAGCACACCAAAAGGTGTGCTTTTTTGCATATTTATTCAATTTCGTAATAAATATAACAAGTTTATTGACAAATAATTTGGTTTGTGCTATTTTATTTGCATACTTAAATGTATAAAAATAAAATTTAAGGAGAAGAAAAATGAAAACATTAAAGAAATTACTTTGCGTTGTTCTTGCAATCGTAACTGTATGTGCTTGCTTTGCGGCATGCTCAAAGTCAAAAGACTCAGGCCAAGAAAAATTAATCATGGCTACAAACGCTACATTCCCTCCATACGAATATAAGGAAGGTGAAGATATCGTTGGTATTGATGTTGAAATTGCAGAAGCTATTGCCAAAAAGTTAGGTATGGAACTTGAGATTGTTGACACGGAATTTGATTCTATTATTCCGGGTGTTCAAGGCGGCAAATATACAATCGGTATGGCAGGTATGACAGTTACCGATGAAAGAAAGCAGAGCGTTGATTTTTCAAATTCATACGCTAAGGGCGTTCAGGTTATCATCGTTAAGGAAGACAGTTCTATTAAGTCGGTTGATGATTTATCAGAAAACACAAAAATTGGTGTTCAGGTTGGTACAACAGGTTGTATTTACGCTGAGGACGATTATGGTATGGATGCTGTTTCTGAGTTCCAAAATGGCGGTGCAGCTGTCGAGGCTTTAAAGAATGATAAGGTTGATTGTGTTATTATAGACAACGAGCCTGCAAAGTCATTTGTTGCTGCAAACGAAGGCTTAAAGATTCTTGAAACAGCTTATGTTGAAGAAGAATATGCAATTTGCTTTGCAAAGGATAACACAGAGCTCAAGGAAAAGGTAAATGATGCTCTTGAAGAATTGATTGCTGATGGTACAGTTCAAAAGATTTTAGACAAGTACATCACTGCTGAATAATACAATAAAAAGTTATTTGGGGTGGAATTTTACCACCCCTTTGTTTTTAGGAGAATATAAATGTATTTGATTACTGCTGATTTAAGTACTATTATTGAGAACCTCAAAACGCAGTTTGACATCTGCTTTATACAAAAAGATAGATGGAAGCTTATGTTAACAGGTCTTGAAAACACCTTGATAATGACAATGTGTGCATGCGTCATTGGTGTTGTAATTGGCGTTGTTGTTGCATCGGTACGATCTTCATATGATAAAAACGAGGAAAATCTAAAATTTAAAGGTGGTTTTGGCTATCTTTTGCTGAAATTCTTTAATGGACTTTGTAAGGTTTATCTTACTATCTTTAGAGGTACCCCTGTAGTAGTTCAGCTTTTGATTTGGTACTTTATCTTGTTAAAGTCATGCTCTAATGGTGTTCTTGTAGGTATAATAGCATTTGGCGTTAATTCAGGTGCTTATGTTGCTGAAATCTTTCGTGGCGGTATTATGGCCGTTGATAACGGTCAGTTTGAGGCCGGCCGTTCTATTGGCTTCAATTATTTCCAAACTATGAGATATATCGTTATCCCACAAATGTTTAAGGCCGCATTACCTACTATGCTAAACGAGTTTATTGCTTTATTAAAGGAAACCTCTGTAGCGGGATATGTTGCCGTAACAGATTTGACAAAAGCCGGCAACAGCATTTCAGGTACAACCTATATTTACTATATGCCACTACTAACAGTTGCCACTGTTTATCTAATTATGGTTATGTTGTTAACAAAGATTGTCGGCAATATCGAAAGGAGGTTGCGCAAGAATGAACGATAACGCACTTATCAGCGTTCAAGGTGTCAAGAAACACTATGCCGGTGGAGATGTTAGAGCCCTTGACGGCATAAATATTGAAATTGAAAAGGGCGAGGTTGTTGTTATTATCGGCCCCTCCGGTTCCGGAAAGTCAACCCTTCTCCGTTCACTTAACCTTCTTGAGCTACCTACCGAGGGAAAGATAATTTTTGAAGGTTGCGATATTACAAATCCAAAGCTTGATATTAATAAGCATAGGCAAAAAATGGGAATGGTTTTTCAGCATTTTAATCTGTTCCAAAATATGACAGTGCTAAAAAACCTCACAATTGCCCCTATGAAGCTTCTTGGAGAAAGCAAGGAGGACGCAGAGGCTAAGGCGCACAGATTATTAAAAACAGTTGGCCTTGATGACAGAGCCGATGCATATCCCAGTCAGCTTTCAGGCGGTCAAAAACAACGTGTTGCTATCGTAAGAGCGTTGTGTATGGAACCTGATGTAATGCTTTTTGATGAGCCAACCTCTGCCCTTGACCCAGAAATGGTTGGCGAGGTTCTTCAGGTTATGAAAGATTTAGCAAGTCAAGGTATGACAATGGTAACGGTAACACACGAAATGGGATTTGCCCGTGAGGTTGCAACTCGAGTTGTGTTTATGGATGCCGGTGTGATTTTAGAAGAAGGCACTCCGGAGAAAATTTTCAACAACCCCCAGGACCCGAGATTAAAGGATTTTCTTTCAAAGGTGTTATAATTAACAAAAAACGGATTGCATTGCAATCCGTTTTTCAGACTGTCGATAAAGTGGGCTGAACCACGCCGACAAAAAAATATACCTATTTTCGCATCCCTTGTGTAAAGGGAGGTGGCAAAGCTTTAACTTTGACAGAGGGATTTTAAAACAGCCTTGGACATCGAATCCAAGGCTGTTTTGGCGTTTTCCGTCTTTGCTCAGTCGAGGTACCCTTGTACATCTTCCTTCGCAAAATACGAAATTCATCTCCATTTCTCGAAGTCTCCCAGCGTGTAGAAATCTGTAATTTGACTTTTTCTACACGCTGAAACGGATTGCAATGCAATCCGTTTTTGTTATGTAAAGCTCTAATTATTCAAAGTCTTGTTTATAGCGTTAAGCACTCTTTTTTTATCCGCCGACCATAGGGGAGCAATTAAATCATTTTTTGCTCCGTCACCTGTTAATCGGTGTATTACAACATTTTTGGGTATTATTTCAACGCAGGCTTTTATTATGTCGGTGTATTCCTCCAATGATAGTACATCAATTTTACCCTGTCTGTATTCCTCGGCAAGGTCTGTGCCCTCTAAAATATGTAATAGCTGAAGCTTTATTCCGTCAGTTACCCTGCAAGCATATTCAACTGATTTTAAAATATCCTCCTTGCTTTCACCGGGCAAGCCGATAATTAAGTGAGTAACAACATTGATTCCAATTGAATGAAGCCTTTCCACCCCATTGTCATATACGGTTAAATCATACCCCCTGCGAATGTACCTTGCTGTATTCTCATGGATTGTTTGAAGCCCAAGCTCAACGAAAACAGGCTTGATTTTATTAAGCCTTTCCAACAAATCAATAACATCATCACCAAGACAATCAGGCCTTGTGCCGATGGAAATTGCCACTATGTCCCTGTGGCTAATTGCCTCCCTGTATATTTTTTCAAGCTTTTCCACAGGAGCGTAGGTGTTGGTAAAGGCCTGAAAATAGGCAATGTACTTTCCGTCGGTTATCTTTTTTGACACTCTTGCCTTTGCATTTTCAATTTGTCGTGTAATGCTTAAATCTCTGCTTTCGGCAAAATCCCCGCTACCGCCCCTTGAACAAAAAATACAGCCTCTTGTGTCCAAGGCTCCGTCACGGTTGGGGCAGGTAAATCCGCCGTCAAGAGCCAGCTTATACACCTTACATCCAAAACGCTCTTTTAGGTATGCGTTAAGCGTTGTATATTCCATAAAATTCCTCAATGTTTTTAGAATTTCCGCAAAGGTATGATTTAATTTCGTTTGCGTTTAAATCCTCGCCGTCCATTGTTGCTGCAATTCCTCCTGCTTCCCTTAAAATCAGTGTAGCACCTGCCCAATCCCACGGACGTAAAATAAGCTCGTAATACAAATCGGCCTTGCCCGATGCAACATAGCAAATATCCAATGCCGCCGAGCCTCCTCGTCTAACCTCCAATGCCTTACAGAATACCTTTTCTGTCAGTTCAAAGGTTTTGTGTGCCAAATGGTGTTCATAAGGGCATGTGCCGAAAAGAACAAGACTTTCCGCCATATTGCATTTGCTTACGTGAATGGGCTTGCCGTTTAAAAATGCACCCTTTCCTTTTTCCGCGTAAAAGATATTGTCTAAATCAGGGTCCATAACAACTCCTATAATTAACTCTCTATCCTCTGCAAGGCCAACGCTTATGGCGCTGTGTTGGAAGCCTTTAATGAAATTAGTTGTTCCGTCAATAGGGTCTATAATGAAGCAATAACCGTCGGTAAGTGTTTTGTTATCTTCGCCCTCTTCACCTAAAAAGCCTGCATCTGGAATTATTTTTGACAGCTCGCTTATCAAAAATTCCTGTATTTCTTTATCGTATTTTGTAACTAAATCAACACTTGAGCTTTTTTCGGTAATTCCCAAATCCTTTCCGGCGCTTTTGTATATTTCGCCTGCTTTTTTAACGGCGTCAACAATTTTATTCAGCATAGCCATGCCTCCCTGATGAATTTATTTAATTTTATCATATATTGAAATTTTTTCAATATAAATTAATTATGATATTTTCTATTATTATTGCAAAGCTCGTGCTTTTTATCCTTCGCAAGCTGGGCAGGGGAGCAACAACCCTGCCCGGAAAAATTGCACTTGATTTAAAGTATAACATTTTAAGCACCCTGTCAAAGGGCGTAAAAATAATATGCGTCACCGGAACAAACGGAAAAACAACCACCTGCGCATTGATTGAGCAAGGCCTTACGGAAGCCGAAAAGAGTTATTTTATCAATAAGGGCGGAGCAAATATGCTTTCAGGTGTTGCCACTGCATTTATTGCAAATTCAAGCCTATTTGGAAAATGTAAAAAGGAATATGCAGTTTTGGAGTGCGACGAAAACAGCCTGCCGCTGATTTCAAGATACATTGATGCTGATGTTTTGGTGGTTACTAATTTTTTCCGCGACCAGCTTGACAGATACGGCGAGGTCAGCACAACCTATGACAAAATAAAACAGAGCATTGAAAATATGCCCGATGCAACAGTGGTTTTAAATGCCGATTGTCCTCTTACCTATTCGTTAAAGGATTACTGCGGCGGAAAGGTTGTTACCTTTGGTGTAGATGCCGATTTTAATGACTCTGCATTGTCGGACAATCGCTTTTGCCCAAAATGTAACAGTCTTCTTGAATATAAGTCAAGGGTGTTTGCACAATTAGGTAACTTCTTTTGTCCAAAATGCGGATATAAGCATACTGCCCCCGATTTTTCGGTTAGCAGTATTATTGAGATCACAGGTGACGGCTCCTCCTTTGTAATGAATGAAGAGCTTGTCAGTATATCCCTTGGAGGGATTTATAATGTGTATAACTATGTGTGCGCCGTTGCCGGATTATCAGCACTGAACATCAATACCTTTAAGTCAATCGGTGATTTTAACGGCGCCTTTGGCCGTTTGGAACGGTTTAAAAACGGCAATCACACCTTAACGCTGATGCTTGTTAAAAATCCCGTAGGTCTGTCAAACTGCATTAAATATTCATCAAAAATGACCATGCCCTTTGATTTTGCCATCGCTTTGAACGATAACGAGGCAGACGGAAGAGATGTAAGCTGGATTTGGGACGCCGATTTTACACCCCTGACCTCAAAAAGCCTGAAAGCCTATACAATCGGCAAGCGCGCCTATGATATGGCTTTAAGACTGAAATATGCAGAAATACCTGTTGAAAATGTAATTGACGGCGAGGATTATTACCGGCTGATTGATTTGATAAGGTCAACGGACAGGGATTTTGTGGTGCTGTCAACCTACACCTCCATGATGAATATGCGCCACTCCCTCGTGGAGCAATTTGGCGGAAAGGAGTTTTGGCAATAGAAAAAATAGTTATTGCGCATCTCTATCCAAATGAACTTAATCTTTACGGAGATGTGGGCAATGTTATGTGTCTTTACAATCGCTTGGCTTGGCGCGGCTATAAGGTCGAAATTGTTCCCGTGGGTATAGGGGACAGACTTGGATGCTTTGACATTTTGTTCATCGGCGGCGGTCAGGACAGGGAAATGAAAATAATTTCCCGTGACCTGAAGCATAAGGCGGAAATGCTTTGCTATTGCGTTGAACAGGGTAGGGTTATTCTGGCAATATGCGGCGGTTATCAGCTGTTGGGGCAGTACTATAAAGCGGCAGACCAAAGCGAAATCAGCCTTACAGGGGCTTTGCCCTTTTATACACTTTCCGCACCTAAGCGAATGATTGGAAATGTGGTAACCGACACCCCCTACGGAAAGCTGGTTGGATTTGAAAACCACTGCGGCAAAACCTATCTTGATAAAGCCCTAACGCCTCTTGGCAGGGTGGTGTCCGGCTTTGGAAACAACGGCAAGGATTTAACCGAGGGAGTTGAGTATAAAAACACCTTTGGAACATATCTTCATGGCCCTTTGTTACCTAAAAACCCCCGCTTTGCCGATGAGATTTTAAGCCGTGCGCTAAAACACGAATTAAAAAGCCTTGACGATTTTTACGAAAATCAATGCCATAATTCTTTAATTAAAAGATTTACTTAAAAAGTACTTGATTTTTCATATCCGTTGTGGTATCATATTCCAGCATTGGCAAAGGGTGAATTGCGCCCAATTGCCAAGAACGCACACAATTCGTTAAGCCTTAGGTTGTAAATTTGGGCTGTGCCATGCGAATTGTGGAGGATAAACCTTAAAGGAGGAAATTATAATGGCAAATGTAGTTTCAATGAAACAGCTTTTAGAAGCAGGTGTTCATTTTGGACACCAAACAAGAAGATGGAACCCTAAAATGGCTGAATACATCTTCACAGAGCGTAACGGCATTTACATCATCGACCTTCAAAAAACAGTTAAGAAGCTTGATGAGGCTTATATGTTCGTTCGTGACCTTGCTGCTGACGGCGGCGAAATCATTTTTGTAGGCACAAAAAAGCAAGCGCAGGATTCAGTTAAGGAAGAGGCTATTCGTTGCAATATGCCTTATGTTAACGCAAGATGGCTTGGCGGTATGCTTACAAACTTCAAAACAATCAGAGGCAGAGTTGCCCGTCTTGCTCAGCTTAAGGCTATGCAGGAGGACGGCACATTTGATCTTCTTCCAAAGAAAGAGGTTGCAGGCTTAGAGCTTGAAATCGAAAAGCTTGAAAAGTACCTTGGCGGTATCACAGAAATGAAGAAGATTCCTCAGGCTATGTTCATCGTTGATCCTCGCAAGGAGAGAATCGCTGTATCAGAGGCAACAAAGCTCGGTCTTCCAATCGTAGCTATCGTTGATACAAACTGCGATCCTGACGAGATTGATTATGTTATCCCGGGTAACGATGACGCTATCCGTGCAGTAAAGCTTATTGCAGGCGCAATGGCTGACGCTGTTATCGAGGGCAGAGACGGTGTAGACGCAGTAGAGAGTGCTGAAGAGGAAGTTCCTGCCCAGGAAGCCGCTGCTGAATAATAGTATTATTGTGAAATGATTTTTTCGTTTCGTTAACTTATGTTTTATAGGAGGTAAATCATTATGGCATTTACAGCACAAGATGTAAAGGCTCTTCGTGAGAAGACAGGCGTTGGTATGATGGAGTGCAAAAAGGCTCTCGTTGAGGCTGACGGCGATATGGACAAGGCTATTGACTTCCTTCGTGAAAGAGGTCTTGCCGCAGCTCAAAAGAAGGCAACAAGAATTGCCGCAGAGGGTGTAGTTCTTCCATATTATGATAAGGCAACTAAAAAGGGTGTTGTTCTTGAGGTTAACTCAGAAACCGATTTCGTTGCTAAAAATGAAAAGTTTATGGCTTTTGTTGAGGGTGTAGCTAAAACTATCCTTGCAACAGATCCTGCCGATGTTGAAGCTCTTAAGGAAGAAAAGTTCAACGGTACAGACAGAACTGTTACCGAAACTCTTAACGACCTTGTTCTTGCAATCGGCGAGAATATGAAGGTTCGCCGTTTTGAGAGAATGGAGGGTGTTGTTTCAACATATATCCACGCAGGCGGCGCAGTTGGCGTTATGGTTGGCTTTGATGTTGCCGACGAGTCAAAGGCTGATACAGCAGAGTTCGAGGCTATGGGTAAGAATGTTGCAATGCAAATTGCTGCTATGAGCCCTGCTTATCTTGACCAAGCTTCTGTTCCTGCAGATGTTATTGAGCACGAGCAAGGTATTCTTGCCGCTCAAATGAAGGAAGATCCTAAAATGGCTAATAAGCCTGAGGCTGTTCTTGTTAAAATTGCCGCTGGTAAAATGGGCAAGTATTACAAGGAAAACTGCCTTGTTGAACAAGAGTTTGTTCGTTCAGACCTTTTCCAAGGCTCAGTTAAGGGCTATATCGATTCAGTTGCTAAGGAGCTCGGCACAGAGATTAAGGCAAACGGCTTCATCCGTATGATGAAGGGCGACGGCCTTGAAAAGCGTGAAGAGAACTTCGCAGAGGAAATCGCAAAGCAAATCAACGGCTAATTTTATAACAATCAAGAGCAGGTCAGCAACCTGCTCTTTTTTCTTGCCATTCCCCGACTTGTATGATAAACTGATAATGACAGGAATATTAATGAAAAAAGAGGAGAATATATGCGTAATTATGAGAAAACCGAGCTTACAAATATGTGTATGATATATGATGATGACGGTAATATTTTAGTTCAGGACAGAGTTAGTAAATTGTGGGGCGGCGTAACATTTCCCGGCGGACATATTGAAAAAGAGGAAAGCATCGTTGAATCTGTAATACGGGAGATAAAAGAGGAAACGGGACTTGATATTAAAAAGCCTAAAATATGCGGTGTAAAACAGTGGCAGATAAATAAAAAGATTCGCTATATTGTGTTCTTTTATAAAACGAATGAATTTAGCGGTGAACTGAAATCTTCAGCTGAGGGTAAGGTTTTTTGGATAAAACCGGAAGAACTGAAAAATTATAAACTAGCAAGTGATTTTGAAGAAATGTTTGAGATTTTTCAAAGCGATGATTTACAGGAATTTCAGTGGAAGCAGGAAAACGGAGAATGGATTAAAAAAATTTTATAATAGGTCATGTTTGTACAATCGGGGACAGTCCATGATTGTTCAAAGCTAAATCGGAGGTACATATATGGAAAATATTCAATGGCTGTTTTTTGACATAGGTTCAACCTTAGTAGATGAAACTGAATGTTATAACAGCAGGATAGATTTTGCAGTTAATTCAAAAGAATTAAACCGTGATGAATTTTTGTCAAAGGTTTATGAATCAGCCAAAACCAGCGCAACTGCAATAAAAACGGCATGTGCTTTTTATAATATTAAATTGCCCGAATGGGATAAAAGTTTAGAAAAACTGTATTCAGATACTAATCAGGTGTTAGAAATATTGTCGAAGAAATATAAACTCGGCATCATTGCTAATCAGTCTTTGGGCACAAAGCAACGCCTTGATAATTGGGATATCGGTAAATACTTTTATGTGGTTGTTGCTTCAGCAGAGGCAGGATGTGCTAAACCTGATTTAAAAATATTTAACCTTGCACTTGAGCAGGCAGGCTGTAAATCAAACGAAGCATTTATGATAGGGGACAGACTTGATAACGATATTGTCCCTGCTAAACAGCTTGGTATGAAAACCGTCTGGGTACGCCAAGGCTTTGCAAAATACCAAAGTGTTAAAGGTAATGATGAACAACCTGATTACACTATTGAAACAATTGACAAAATCGTAAATTTATTTTGACTATTTATGAAAGTGCTGCGTAAATTATTAAAACAAATTGCGTAAAAGTTGCGTAAATGAAAATTCAAAAACGCTCGAAACCCTTGATATACCGTGCTTTTATCAAAAAACTTCGCAAAGCAAATTAAGGAGTAAGAATTATTTTGTTTAGAGAAATATTTTATCCGATTAAATTCAAAAAGTATCAAAGTGTTGACAAATATATTGAAGTAATTAAGAACACCGATACTACAAAATTTCCTCCACTTTCAGTAGGCGATATAAAAGACCTTAAAGAAACAGATTATAATAATTTATTTTCTTACATAGATGATTATAAGATTATTAAAGAAAAATATTGTCTTGATAATTATACAAAAGGACAAGCCGATTTTGAAAAAGCACTTTCATTAATGCAGTGGCTTACGGACTCAACTTATTATTTCGGTATGCAGTATAAGCTTATATCAGATAATACGCTTGATATTCTTGAATATGCTTATAAAAAGCCTTTCAAGAACGCCATAAATTGCAGATATAAAGCAATTGCTTTTGCAGACATTTTGCTTGCTTGTGGAATAAAGGCATATCCTGTTGCTCTTATAGGTGATAAAAATTATGAAGGTTTTGGATGTCATTTAGTGGTTCATGCTTATTTAAGCGACAAGGATAAATGGGTAATATTTGATCCGTCTTTTAATACATATTTTACCGATTTTGATAATAATGCGCTTAATGCTTTTGAACTACGAAAACTTTTTCTTGACGGTAAAGAGCCTGTGATACATGGTTATAATTTTAACGGAACACAGGAGTGTATAGAGATATATAAAGAAGTATTTATAAAATCCTGTTTAACAAACATAACTACATGGCACGATAATTCGGTTAATAACAGAAACGGTAAAAATCTTAATAAAAGAAAATCATTTGATTATAAATTACCGGAATCAAATAGTATATGATGTGGTTTTCTAAAATATCGGTTGCGTAAAAAGTTCTTAAATCTTGCGTAAAAGTTGCGTAAATGAAAATTCAAAAATGCTCGAAACCATTGATATACCGTGCTTTCAGCAAAAAACTTCGCAAAGCAAATCAACGGCTAACATTCAAGAGCATCTCAAACGAGATGCTCTTTTTTCTTGCTATAGAATTATTGTTGTGTTAATCTAATAATAAAGAAATGTTTTTGATAATTTAATTTTTTTAGGAGGATTACTATGCAAAAAAGCAAAAAGAAACTAATTGTAAAAGTAATAGCAATAATTTTGGCAATTGTACTAATTGCAGTCGGCTCTTTCGGCGGATATTTGCTTTACAGATTTAACTGCGATAAGTCAAATGCAACTAACAGCTACGATACTGTTTACAGTGCAGACCAAGTTAAATTATCAACCGATGACAACGGCATTTTCAAAGTCTTAAAGATTAATGATACTCATTTCTTTGACGGTGTGTGCGAGGATGATAAGCATACTCTTGAGGATTTAAGGGTAATTTTAGACAAAACACCCTGTGACCTTATTGTTGTAAACGGAGATTTAGTTGACGGCTTCAATTTGAAGAGCAATTATGATAAATTCGGAGCTATTGATTTGTTTGCAAATCTTATCGAGGAATACGATACTCCATGGACCTTTGCACCGGGAAATAACGATTTCGAAATTGACGGCAGCAATGAGGATATTATTGCATTTATGATGCAATATGAGCATTTTATTTACGGTAATTCAAACAATATTGACGGCTCAATGCAGTTTGTCATAGATGTTTACTACAATGAAAAGCTTGTGCATAGTGTTGCAATTATGGACTCCGGTGCAAGAAAGCCAAAGGCAATAGGCTCATATCAGCCAATTAGTGAAAATCAAGCAAATTGGCTTAATGATGAGGTTAATGCCCGTAAGGTCAAAACAAGCGTATTTTTCCATATGCCGACTAACGCTTTCCAAACTGCGTATGACAATGGAGAGGCATATGCCGGCTTTGATATGTATAATACATATCCTTATGATGAAATTAAAAATGATGATGTGTTTGACAATGTAATTAAAGATAACGAATATATTACGCTTATTTCCTGCGGTCATCAGCATAGCAACAATATGTGTTCATTCTATAACGGAAGATATTATCAGTTAAGCTCCGTCAGCGGATACAGTGCAGGACGAGATGATTTTATTTATCCATCTTGCACATTAACTACAATAAATACCCTTGATGATAACCCACAAACGATGTATTCATTTGAGCAAATAAGAACTTAAGTTTGGAGATAATTTATGGAAAATATTCAATGGCTGTTTTTTGATTTAGGTTCAACCTTAGTAGATGAAACTGAATGTTATAACAGCAGGATAGATTTTGCAGTTAATTCAAAAGAATTAAACCGTGATGAATTTTTGTCAAAGGTTTATGAATCAGCCAAAACCAGCGCAACTGCAATAAAAACGGCATGTGCTTTTTATAATATTAAATTGCCCGAATGGGATAAAAGTTTAGAAAAACTGTATTCAGATACTAATCAGGTGTTAGAAATATTGTCGAAGAAATATAAACTCGGCATCATTGCTAATCAGTCTTTGGGCACAAAGCAACGCCTTGATAATTGGGATATCGGTAAATACTTTTATGTGGTTGTTGCTTCAGCAGAGGCAGGATGTGCTAAACCTGATTTAAAAATATTTAACCTTGCACTTGAGCAGGCAGGCTGTAAATCAAACGAAGCATTTATGATAGGGGACAGACTTGATAACGATATTGTCCCTGCTAAACAGCTTGGTATGAAAACCATTTGGGTTCGTCAAGGCTTTGCAAAATATCAAAGCGTAAAAAATATTGAAGAACAGCCGGACTATACCGTTGAAACAATCGGTGATGTTTTAGATGTTCTTACCTGAAAGAATATGTGTTGATTTAATTTTGGTTTATGTGTATAATAAATATGGAAACTATGAAAGGGGTAATGCTTATGCCAACAAGAACAGATGTTGAAAAATCAATAAAAGAACTGCTTGTTCGTTACAATGCTGAATATGCACTCCTTTTCGGTTCGTATGCAAGGGGAGAGGAAACGGAAGAATCAGACATAGATGTTTTGGTTTTCGGTGGTGAAAATTTTAAAAAGTCAAATATCTTTGCCTTTGCAGAAGAGTTAAGACAAATGACGGGAAAAAGTGTTGACGCTTTTGAAATATGCGAGGTTGACCGTTCAACACCGTTTTATGATAGTGTTATAGAAGAAGGAATTAAAATAGCATGAAAAAGTCAGATACCGAAAGAATTAAAAAGATTGTTTCCACTTGGGAAGCCTTGCAAAAACAGATTAAAGAACATTCAATTACAAAGGAACAGCTTTTGAATGACGAGTTTTCACAGTGGGCAGTTACAACACCTTTGTATAATATCGGTGAACAGGTATATAAAATCAGCGATGAAATGAAAAAAGAACACCCTGAGATTATATGGAGCGTTGTTGCCGGCTTAAGGCACAGACTTGTCCACGATTATGAGGGCATAAATTGGTCAATTATCGTTGAAGTAATCTTTGATGAAATGAACGATTTTGTTGAATCAATAAAAAAGTTGATATAAAAACTCTTCATAGCAAATCAACGGCTAACATTTAAGAGCAGGTCACCGACCTGCTCATTTTTCTTGCATTTTTTTACATTATATGCTAAACTGAAAATGCCAAACAAAACCGAATACTTTGACATTACGGAAGCATAATATTTTTATCACTTGATAAAAATACATGCTCTATTTCAGTATGCTTCTTTGATGTCATATTGGTTTTGTTTGGCGACAGTTGAGCTATGTGTTTTTTATGCGTATGGCTTCGGCTGTACGCATTTTTTAATTTAAGGAGTAAAAAAATGAAAAGAAAACAAGTTAAATCTATTTTATGCTTAACTTTAGCGGCACTTGCACTTTTGTCATTAAACGGCTGCTATAATAATGCAGACAATACTGACGAAGACAGCAGTTCACATGTTGATAATACTTCTGAAACAGAAGAGACCACGGAAAGTCAAATAGAACATTTATCAGAGGTACCAAACGGATATATAGGAATTTATACTGTAGATGATTTAAAAAACGCTGCATTTAATGTTGATGCAAATTACATATTAATGAATGATATTGATTTAAGTTCAATAGACAATTGGGAGGGTATTAGCAACAATTCTACCTTTGACGGAAATAATTATACCGTCTCAAATTTGAAATCAACAGAAAGCGGATTGTTTTCAACCGCTAACATTATTTGCAATTTTAATGTTGAAAATGTTGATATATATTTGAATATAGCAGATTGCGATATTAATAGAGACAAGTATTTAGGCGCTTTAGCTGATTTTGCAAAAGAAATTGAAAATTGTTCAAGTTCAGGAAAAATTAAATTCACTGACAGTGATGGATATTGGCATATCGGAGGATTAATCGGTGCTACCTCAATCGGTATAATAAAAAATTGTAAAAGTAGTATGGAAATCACGCAACCTGCTCAACCAATAATGGGTGATTTCGGTTGTAACATAGGTGGTATATGTGGAGGCTGCCCTTCTACTTTCGACGATATTACATTAGTAGAAAACTGTGAGTTTTTAGGAAAAATCAGTGCGGAAAATGCTACAGTTGGCGGAGTGTTTGGATATAGTCGTAGTGAAGAAATAAAGATTTACAGTAGTACAAATAGCGGAATGATCGAGTGTAGTTATTCATTACCCGAAGGTTATTTTGCAAAAGGTTATGTTGGAGGAATTTTTGGAGATGGTTTAGGTAGTGTTACAATAGAAAATTGTGCAAATACAGGAAAAATATCCGGAAATGTTACCGAGGATTCAATTCAATGTATGGCATATTTTGGCGGTATTGTAGGAATGAATTATGAGTATGAAACCCTGAATGTCCATAATTGCTATAATGCCGGAGAAATAGACGCTAACGGAACTAACAAAAAGGTTGGAGCAATAGTAGGAAGCGATAAAACCCAAGGTCTGTTAATTAGTAATTGTGCATATTTAGAAAATGGTTCGTACGGTTTAACATCTACAAACGCAATGTTTGAAAACTGTAAATCTATGACAGATAAAGAAATGAGGGATATACGTAATTATCCATTTGACAACATTAATGAATGGAAAAATATAAAAGATTCATATCCAAAACATATTTACATTAGTGAATAAGAAAAACATCTCAAACCCTTTATTTATTCCAAGTTCGGCAAAAACTTAGCAAAGCAATCAACAGCTAACATTTAAGAGCAGGTCACCGACCTGCTCATTTTTCTTGTGTTATTCTACGATATATGCTAAAATATTATCAGCAATAATAATTGCATATTTTCAAGGAGGGAATAATATGAAAAAAACATTGAGCTTATTATTATCGTTTGCGATGCTGTTAAGCATTACCGCAGGTATTGATTTATCAGCCTATGCAATATCAAGCGGTGATTTTGAATATGTACTGCTTGATGACAATACAGTGGAAATAGAAGAATATACAGGCTCAGCCACCGATTTGACTATTCCGTCTGACATTGACGGATATACTGTATCAAGTATAGGCGTTTCATCTTTCAGAGAATGCAACAGTTTAGTGTATTTAACTATACCTGACACTGTAACTGTTATTGGAAACGGTGCGTTTTACAATTGTAAAAGCTTGGTAGTTGTTTATATGTCAAAGGCTGTAACAAATATAGGCAGTGATGCATTTTATTCCTGCAATTATTTGTGTGATGTGATTTATAGAGATACAATCAGCCAATGGAATAAAATCGAAATTGCCGAAACAGGAAATGATTGCTTAAAGAATGCTACAATCAATTGCTCTGACGGTGTTATTAATTGCACCCATAGATGCGGAGAGGTTAAAACCACAAAAGCAACAACAAGTGCCGACGGTAAGATAGCTGATGTCTGCGGCGTATGTAATAAAACACTTTCTTTAACAGTAATTCCAAGAGTGTCAAGCATTAAGCTTTCGGGCACAAGCTATACATACAGCGGCAAGGTATATTCCCCTGCCGTAACAGTTAAGGACAGAACAGGCAAAACACTTGTTAAGAATACTGACTACACTGTTTCATACTCAAGCGGCAGAAAGTATGTCGGCAAATATGCCGTTAAGATTACCTTTAAGGGCAATTACAGCGGAACCAAGACCTTGTATTTCTACATTAAACCAAAGGGAACAAGTATTTCATCACTGACGTCAGGCTCAAAGCAATTCACTGTTAAGTGGAACAAGCAGGCCACCCAAACAACAGGCTATCAAGTTCAGTATTCAACAAGCAGTAGCTTCAGCAATGCTAAAACCGTTGCAATTACAAAAAACAGCACCACATCAAAGTCTGTTTCAGGCCTCAGTGCTAAGAAAAAGTATTATGTAAGGGTTCGCACCTACAAGGTTGTAAACGGAACTAAGTACTATTCAGGCTGGTCAAAGTATAAGGCGGTTACAACAAAGGCATAAATATTGATGCGTAGGTAGCGGATATCATTTGCCCAAATCTGCAAATGCTTCGCTTTATAACCTTAACAGTATATTACACAATAGAAAGAGTATCTCCAACGAGGTACTTTTTTTTGTTGAACTGCAGTTAGCTATATGTTAAAATCTCTTTGGTGATAAAATGACTTTATATGATAAGATATACACCACTGTTAGGCAGATTCCTTACGGAAAAGTAGCTACATACGGCCAAATTGCAGTGATGTGCGGTAATATCCACTATGCTCGTGCGGTTGGAAATGCACTTCATAACAATCCAAATCCCAATGAAATTCCTTGCTATCGCGTTGTAAACAAAAACGGCGCTTTATCTGATAATTTTGCCTTTGGGGGAATTACTGCTCAAACGGAATTATTGCTGTCAGAGGGTGTTGAGGTTGTTGACGGCCTTGTCGACTTAAAAAAATACAGGTGGCATACTGAAGAAAAATAAAGCTATTCAAATCAAATATAAGTGTTTAACAGTTAGCTTTTCAGCGGACTGTTTACCTTTATGAAATCAGTAGCTCTGATTATACTAATTAATGCCTTTCGGTTTTCTATGTTATGCCTACGGCTTTGGCTTTTGTAATTTGATGAATATCTTTGCTTGCAAACAAAAAATTAATGTGGTAATATATTACAGTAAATAATCAACAAAAGAGGAGATTCATATGAGAAAGAAAAAGTTTTTAAGCTTATTGCTATCGGCTTTAATGCTTGTAACAATGTTTAGCGGTATGCAAATTACAGCCTCTGCCGCTGTGTGGAGCGGTAAGGCCGCTTCCTCATTTGCCGGCGGAAACGGCTCAAAAAGCAGTCCGTATATTATCAAAACAGGCGAACAACTTGCAAGAATGAGAAATCTCGTTAATTCAAGCAATTACGATTATTATAGCTACAGGCACGCTTATTATAAGCTTGGAGCTGATATTATTTTGAACAGTAATTCATCAAATTACAGTTCGTGGGGTAGCTCCGCACCGGCTCGTCGGTGGGTGCCTATCGGTAATAGTAATGTGTTCTACGGGAATTTTAACGGCAACGGATATACAATTTCAGGCTTGTATGTAAACAGTTCCGATGGTTACGCAGGCTTGTTTGGCTATTGCGGCGGCAGTATTACTAATCTTAAAATAAAAAACAGCTATATCAACGGTAAAAATAATTATACCGGAGCTGTTGTCGGCTACATTTACGGTGGCAGTGACGCCAAGGTTTATGTCAGCAATTGCTCCGTCAGCTCATCTGTTGTAAAGGGTACAAATTATACAGGCGGAGTTATTGGTATATCAAGCTCCTATGTAAGCGTTTACAAGTGCTCTAACAGTGCCAAGGTTACCGGTCAAGACTATGTTGGCGGAATTACAGGTGATGCATCGGTACGCGGTTCAAAATACTATTCAAACACAAACAGCGGTGCCATTTCAGGTGAATGGGGTATAGGCGGCGTTTGTGGATATATGTCAACATCAAAGCCGACATCAGGCAGTTCTTCATACACTGTTTATGCACTTTCCAACAAGGGCTCTGTTACAGCAACGGAAAGCAATGCAGGCGGAGTTATCGGCTATTTATCATCAGGAACACCAACAACCCTTTCTAAGTCGTATAATTCAGCAGCTGTTAAGGCTGAATATAACGCAGGCGGATTAATTGGCTCAACAGATTCTTATGCAACATCTTTGTTAATTAATCAGTGCACTACCACAAATTCATCAACCGTTAATTCTCAATATAAAGCGGGAGGTTTGGTAGGCCGTGTATATGTTAACAACGCAGGAAGTACAACAATTAAAAACTGTAATTCAGGTACAGGTTCGGTTGTTGGCGCTACATGTATCGGAGGCCTTGTTGGTGAAATCAGTTGTTACAAAATCGGAAAAGTTATTATTTCAAACAGCATAAGCAAAGCTTCAATTTCTGCAACTGAAGGCAACAGCGGCGGAATTGTCGGAGAACTTTACAATAGCTCAAGTACAGTTACTATTACCAAAACAGCAAATGTATCTTCACCCTATGCTAGCGAATACTCGGGATATATTGTTGGCAAGTTATATAATACAAAATATGATGATACTTACGCCGCACCTACAACAACATTTTCAAATAATATTTACACCAATTACGGAAAGAGTGCTGTAGGTTATACTTATGATTATTCGCCGACTTACTCAAATAACTACTATGCAAACGAGTATGAGTTATACAATCAATCATATTGCTCCACTAATTTAGGCATTTATCCATGTGCTTGGAAATTCTATGATTCTGCAGTGCCTGTGGTTTCTGTTTCGGCAAACCATAGCTACACTGCAACCACAAAGAAAGCAACCACAAGTGCCGACGGAAGCATAACCAAGGTTTGCAAGTACTGCGGCAAAAAAACCGTAACAACAATAAAGAAGGTTAGCACAGTAAAGCTATCTGCAACAAAATACAAGTATAACAACAAGGTAAAAACTCCTGCAGTTATAGTAAAGGACAGCTCGGGTAAAACCTTAGTTAAAAACACCGACTACACAGTTACCTATTCAAGCGGAAGAAGGAAGGTCGGCACCTATAATGTAAAGGTTACATTTAAGGGTAATTACAGCGGCACCAAAACTCTTTCGTTTAAAATAGTAAAATAGCACTTGGTAGTAATTATAAATTCTAAAACCTTTTTATAATTATAACGGTAAATTTGATAACAGTTTAAGCGGCTCTCTATGGAAGGGAGCCGCTTTTTCAAATAGTAAAACTATAAAGTAAAGAGGTATCGGTATTTATTGTTCATTATCAAATAAATCTTCAATTGATACATCTAATATTTTTGATATTACATATATTTCTTTGTCGGTTGCAATTCTAATTTGACCCTCAAGCTTTGAATAACTTGTAGGATTCATATCTAAACCATGTAATTGGATTTTTGCTATGAAATCTTTTTGCTTATAGCCTTTTTGTTTTCTTATCCTTTCAATGTTCTTTCCGACAACATTGCTGGAGCCGTACTCTTTTTTACGTATTTTCATAACTAACCTCCTTAATGAAAATATACTATTATTTAGTATTGACAAAATTCCGTTTTAGAATTATAATTGATATAATTCCAAAACGGAATTATGAGAAAGGAGAACAAAAGTTATGTATTGTTATTATCATCAAAGTGAACCAAGTGTTGCCCAATGCACCGATTGCGGTAAATTTTTATGTAAAAGCTGTGCTTCCAACTACGAAATACCGCTTTGCACCGAATGTGCTACTAACAGAAATATGAATTTGAAAAACAACGCGGTAAAAAATCTTGCTGAGCTAATTATCGGCATAGTGGGTGGATTCATTTTAGCTATAATTTATGTTATTACACAGCATGGAGGCGTAGGAGATTTTTTAGCAGGCTGCATTCTTCTCCCTGTTGTAGTTGTTGCCTTGATTAGTCTGCCTGTTGGTTGGAAAGCATTAAATAAAATTACACCGAGCTTTTTCTTGTGGCTGCCTATTGTTGGATGGGTAATATATTTTTGCATAAAAGGTATTATTTCCTTTTTTGTTGGTGTTATTATCTTTCCTATTAGAACAATTAAAGGCTTTATTCAGTATAACAGAGCTAAAAAGAATCAAGAGTATATTAACAGCACTTATTCAAATATGAATAATGTTGAATAAGCAGTATTATGACGGTATTTTTCTTTTTTGATCTATGGCCAATAGTAATAGTAATAGGGGTGCTATTACTGCTTGGGTTTAGTGTAATAGGTGAAATTGCAAGTAAAACGACTGATTTTGCGGCTAATGCAGAGGCGTGGCTTGAAGCTAACGAAGGAGTATTCCTAAATATTGGCGTTATTATATTTTTAGTTGTTGCTGTGATTATAGCAATTAGCAATGAAAGAGTATTTAAGGATTTAAGAGCAAATAATAAAATTTGCATATTTAGCATAATTATTCGTGCAATTTGTTATGCTCCTATTCCCGCTATAGGCGGAGGTGTCCTTTTTTTGCTATTTATAGACACCCTGCGTACTGCAGTTCGAACCTTTAGTACAAAAACAGGCTTGTTTCTGTTGTTTATCCCTGTTGTGCTTTATGTGATAATAATTCTTATCATATTGGTGTTGATTTTTTTCTTGTTTGTTTTGCTACCAATTTCTACTATGGGTAGCTTTGAAGAAAAGCTGTCAGCGAAGGTTAATAATGTTTGGCAAGCAGTTGGAGTTACCGCACTGACAAATTTTGTACCCTTAATAGGATTTATTGCAATTGATTTTTTAATTTACAAATTGTTACTGTAAAAATGAGCAGGTTAAAAACCTGCTCATTTTTTGCGTTGTTTCGATTAACAATAGTTTTTGGGTAATTGGCAATTATAGTAAATTGAAATCATTTAGAAATAATTATTAATTTCTCTTGCAATAATTGCCAAAAATCAATATTATATATTTGTGGAGTATAGTTTTGAGTTATTTTAGGAGAAAGCTTATGAACAAATTACATTTTTCAAGCGAAAGCGAGAAAAAATATGCCATTGCCTGTCTTGAATTTGCAAAAAGGCTAGGACTTATTGAAGACAGCAGTCTTGATGCCGTGCTCACAAGATGCAATGCAGAAAACGAAAAAAGAAAAAAACAGCTGGAAAATAACGAAATAGTTTACGGCGTTACTCATTTTTCACCTGATACATATTTGGACTACGAGCTGACAAGATTTAAGCTTGATTTTGCAGGTGAAATTCCCGAAATTAAGGAGAAATACGCCTACAGGGAAATCACTAAAAAGGATAAAAAGGCTTTTTATAAAAACAACCGCGATTTGTTTACACGCTACGGCGGAGAGCGTTTTTTCTACTTTGAGGTTGCAACGGTTATTGATAAAAAAATAAGGGAGGCACAATACGATGACGAAATCAACAGTATATTATGTCAGCTCTCTTAACGGCAATAATTCAAATGACGGACTAAGCAGAGAAACCGCTTTTTTATCTCTTGATAAAATTAATTCAACGGCCCTTAATGCCGGCGATAAGGTGTTGCTTGAAAAAGGCTCTGTTTTTGAAAATCAGTTTTTACACCTTAAAGCCTGCGGCGACATTAACGGCGAAGCAATAGAAATTGCTTCCTACGGCGAGGGTGAGGATATGCCCCGCATTTCTGCAAACGGTCAGGGCGTTTGGTATCAGGATTACGGAAAAAAGCTTGATTCCCCCCACCATGTTTACAGGGGCAATGTTTCATCGGCGATTTTGCTTTATGATGTTGAAAATATCATTATCCGTGATATTGAAATTGTTAATAAGGATATCAGCAACGACACCGATTATTCCGCCGCTGATAAAATGGACAGAACCGGCGTTGCCGTTGTTGCACAAAACAGGGGAACTCTGCATAGCATTGTTCTTGAAAATCTTTATATTCACGATGTTAACGGAAACGTGTATAACAAGCACATGAATAACGGTGGTATTTATATGACATCCTTTACCCCCGAAAACGAAGAAAAAACCGGCGTGGCAAGATATGACGGCGTAACCGTTGAGGGTTGCTACGTTAAAAATGTAAGCCGTTGGGGTATTGCCGTAGGCTATACCTACTGCCATGACAAATTTGCTTCTAAGGAATTGGAGGCAGACCTGTTCAAAAAATACGGCAATGAAAATATTCTTATTAAAAACAATTACTTAAAATTTGTGGGCGGCGACGCCATTACACCAATGTATGCCTTAAATCCGTTGGTTGAACATAACACATCCGATTCCTGTGCAACGGAAATGAATGACAGAGTTTATCGCTACCCGGGAAAGCGTATGGGCAAGGTTGCGGCGGCTATTTGGCCCTGGAAATGTAAAAACGCTTTGCTTAGATACAATGAAGCGGTTGACACAAAGCTCAATCAAGACGGTATGGCCTACGATGCCGATTCCGGCGACGGAACAAAGTATGAATATAACTACTCAAGGCTTAACGAGGGCGGTTGTATGATGTTTTGCATGCAGCAGGCGGTTCATAACACCTTTACCGATAATTTAAGCTACGATGACTTAAGCGGAACCATGACTCCTGCAAGTAATCCCGACGCTTATGTTGCAAACAATACCTTCTATGTCAGAAAGGGCGTTCCGTTTGTTCGCAAGAGAAATCACGGTAAAATGACTCTAAAAGACAACAAAATTATTAAAATCGAAAAATAAAATTCAGCGAGGTGCTTTATGGCAAAAACAAAGGGAAGAGTTACTATTCCAACCGATATGGATGTAGTAAAGGAAACACTGGAAATTATGGATGTTTGGGGTGCAGACGCAATTCGTGATTGTGACGGAACCGAGTTCCCTCAGGAATTAAAGGACGCCGGCGCAAAGGTGTATGCAACCTACTATACAACCCGAAAGGATAACGCTTGGGCAAAGGCTAATCCTGACGAAATTCAGCAGATGTATATTATGACCTCATTCCACACAGCGGTTGATAATACTCTTAAAATTCATCTTATGGACCACCTTTATCCCGACATGCTAAAGGTAAACAGCCGTGATGATATTACAAAATGGTGGGAGGTTATTGACCGCACCACCGGCGAGGTTGTGCCTGTAAGTCAGTGGGCATATAACGAAGAGACCACAGATGTAACAATATCAAATGCCAAGTCCTTTCACGAGTATACAGTAAGCTTTCTGGCATATATTATGTGGGACCCTGTTCACATGTACAATGCAGTGGTTAACGAATGGAAGGACGTTGAGCCTCAAATTACCTTTGATGTTCGTCAGCCTAAAACAAGAGCCCATTCGTTAGAAAGATTGCGTAAATTTCTTGATACACACCAATATGTTGATGTTGTAAGATTTACTACTTTCTTCCATCAGTTTACCCTTGTTTTCGACGAGCTTGCCAGAGAAAAATATGTTGATTGGTTCGGCTATTCGGCCTCAGTCAGCCCATATGTTCTTCAGCAGTTTGAAAAAGAGGTTGGCTATGCTTTTCGCCCGGAATACATTATTGACCAGGGTTATATGAACAACACCTATCGTATTCCGTCCAAGGAATTTAAGGATTTTCAGGCATTCCAAAGGCGAGAGGTTGCCGCCCTTGCAAAGGAAATGGTTGATATAGTTCACGAATACGGCAAGGAAGCCATGATGTTTATGGGCGACCATTGGATTGGCATGGAGCCCTTTATGGATGAGTTTGCATCAATCGGCCTTGACGCTGTTGTAGGCAGTGTGGGCAACGGCGCTACTCTTAGACTTTTCAGCGATATTAAAAATGTTAAATACACCGAGGGCAGATTTTTGCCCTATTTCTTCCCCGATGTATTCCACGAGGGCGGAGATCCGATTAAAGAAGCAAAGGTTAATTGGGTAACGGCAAGGCGGGCAATACTTAGAAGCCCTATTCAGCGTATCGGCTACGGCGGATACCTAAAGCTTGCACTGAAATTCCCCGAGTTTGTTGATTATATTAAAGATGTTTGCGATGAATTCCGTACCCTTTATGACAATATTCAGGGCGTAACCCCTTATTGTGTTAAACGCGTAGCCGTGCTTAATTGCTGGGGTAAAATGCGTTCTTGGGGCAATCACATGGTCCATCACGGACTTTATTATAGGCAAAATTATTCCTATTTTGGAATTATTGAGGCGCTGAGCGGTGCCCCCTTTGATGTTTCGTTTATCAGCTTTGATGATATTAAAAACGATAAAAATTTATTGGATAGCTTTGACGTTATTATCAATGTGGGCGATGCGGACACAGCCCAATCAGGCGGTGAATACTGGATTGACGAGGAAATAATAACAGCCGTTAAAAGATTTGTGTATAACGGCGGCGGATTTATCGGCGTAGGCGAGCCTGCCGCTCATCAATGGCAGGGTAAATTTTTCCAGCTTGATGATGTTTTAGGCGTTGAAAGAGAAAACGGCTTTGCTTTAAATACCGACAGATACAATGTTGAAGAGCATAGGGATCACTTTATCCTGAAGGATACCGACAACGGCAATATTGATTTCGGAGAGGGAAAGAAAAATATTGTCGCTCTCGAGGGTACACAGGTGCTTGTTCAAAACTGCACTCCTTTGCCGTTTATGGTAAGAAACGAGGCAGAGGTTCAAATGGCGGTTAAAGAGTTTGGAAAGGGCAGGGGCGTTTATATCAGCGGTCTTCCTTATTCCTTTGAAAACAGCCGTGTGCTTTATCGTGCTGTGCTTTGGAGCGCTTCGGCAGAGAATGAACTCCACCGTTGGTTCTCATCAAACTACAATGTTGAGGTGCATGCCTATGTTAAAAACGGTAAGTACTGCGTGGTTAACAATACCTACGAGCCGCAGGATACTACTGTTTATGTCGGCGACGGAAGCAGCTTTGATTTACATCTTGAGGCCAACGAAATTAAATGGTATCAAATATAACAAAAAACGCTCGGTTTTTCCGAGCGTTTTTTGCTTTGCGTAATATGCGAATCGGCAGGCAACTTCAAATTTACTTAAAATGCTCAGTAATTTTGCGGCCTGCCAAAAACATAAACTTTATAAAAAACATTCTTCATATATTAAGTACCCCGAAATCTAAAATGTAACAAAAAAATTGAGCACACTTTTTTGACCGTGATAAAAAGTGTGCTCAATCCGCCGAAACATTCGCATCTTTCAGCATTTGTGATGTTTCGCTACCCCTCTATATTATAGTACTTCAAAACAGAAAATATAACTGTTTTTTTATCAAATAGTTTATTGCTTGAAATTTTATGCTTTATGTGTTATGATTAATTTGTATAATTATGTTATAAGGGTGATATTATGAAAGGAAAAATGTCAAAAGTTCTGTCTTTTATTTTTACTTTAACATTCGCTATAACAACTATGCTGTCGGTGGGCGTTACGCCTGTCGTTGCCGCTACCGCCGGAAGCTGCGGTGACAGTGCAACCTGGTCCTATGATTCTGCCACAACAACATTAACAATCAGCGGTACAGGAGCTACTAAAAATTATAATGCCATGCTCTCGAAGGCTCCTTGGGAGAGCTATAAATCAGATATTACCAATCTTGTTGTTGAGGAGGGAATAACTGAAATCGGCAACTATAATTTCTATAATTGCACGGCCCTTGTCAGTGTTTCTCTTCCCTCAACCTTAACAGCATTGCACGGTTCAGGTACCATGACAACCAGCTACGGATGCTTCCAAAATTGTACATCCTTGCAATCAATCACACTGCCCGAAAACCTTACTACTATTGAAAACTGTGCATTTAAAGATTGCACATCTTTAAAAAGCATTACTTTTCCGGACAGCGTTACAACCCTTTCATACGGTTGCTTTTCCGGATGCACAGCCCTTGAAACGGTAACATTCGGCTCAGGTATTACCGAAACGGGTGAAAACGCCTTCTACGAGGCCGGTGTTAAGAGAATTAATTGGGGTGAAAACGTAGCCACCGTCAGCATGTGGTCATTTTTCAAGTGCAAAATGACCGCCGTAGAACTGCCGGATAGTGTTACATCTGTGGGCACACGTGCCTTTGCCGATTGCGTTTTCCTGTCAAGCTTCACTGTTAACAATCCAAACACCTCTCTTTCGGGAGATGTATGTAACGGCTCTGAGCAAACTATAACTGTTTACGGCCATAAGGGCTCAACAGCCGAAGAATTTGCATCCTCCAACAGTTATGCCTTTGTATCTCTTGATGAGTGTGAGCACTTAAATCAAAGCACGGTTGTTACAGTTGAGGCAACATGTCTTAACGAAGGTGTAAGCCAAAGGGTTTGCGATGATTGCGGTGCTGTTATTTCGGAAAGCACTATTGATGCCCTTGGCCACAACTACGAAACCACGGAAACTGTTGATAATACTGCTATCGACGGCCATATTTACACAACCGAAACCTGCACCAGATGCGGCGACTCCAGAGATATTGTAACTCATCAGCAATTAACCGACGGTGCCACTAATTACATTTGGATTGACGGATATTATACATACGAGAATACCGCTACCTGCGTTAAGGCAGGATATGAAAAATATACCTGCACCGTAACAGGATGTACACGCACGGAAACACATTTGGTTTCTTCGGGAAAGCATAATGTTGAAGAGTATACCGTCACCAAGGAAGCCACCTGCACAGAGGCAGGTGAGCAACAGGGTGTTTGTACTATCTGCGGTGAAACTATAACCCAATCTATACCGGCATTAGGCCATACCTATGACGATACCGATATTTTGGAGGTTATAGATAATACCGAGGAAGACGGACACACTCACACAGTGTACATCTGCCGTACCTGCGGCGAACAGATTGTTCAGTCCACCCATGTCCAGTGGGTTGAGGGTAATTACACGGCAACGGTTATCAGTGAGGCACACTGTGTTATTGACGGTGTAGAAAGGGATGTTTGCGATGTTTGCGGTCAAACGAGAACCGTAACAATTCCTGCAAACGGCCAGCACGAATGGTATGTTACCTCTCAAACCGAGCCTACATGTACTGCTGTCGGTAAAATTTATTACGGCTGTCAAAATTGCACAATGACAAAGTCGGAAAATATTGACGCATTAGGTCATGACTATGTTATTGTTGAAGGTAACGGCAAGGCTCCAACATGTACCGAAAGCGGATACGACTATTACAAATGCTCACGCTGTACCGCAACAAAGCAATCAACTCTTCCGGCCTTGGGTCATACTGTTGACGAGAGTAATTACATTGTGATAAGCGAGGAAACATGTGTTGAAGATGGCAGTGCGGTATCAGTATGTACTGTATGCGGTTCTGAATTTGAAATTACTATTCCTGCATTGGGCCATAATTACAAGGATGTTGCCGTTGACTTAACCGACGAGAATAAGCCCGGCCATTCACTTGTAACGCCAACCTGTTCTCGCTGCGGTACAACTCAAACAGCCACTATGCGCCATGACGAATGGATTGACGGGCTTTATACCAACGAAAAATTAACCTCTCCAACCTGCAATTTAAGCGGAACAACAAGGGACACCTGTACTATATGCAAAACAACAAGAATTAACACAGTGCCTGCCGCCGGACATAACTTTAATTATACCGGTGAGCTTGATTGTGCAGGAATGCATTACAGATGCACTTACTGCTTTACACAGGAAACAGTTGATCCCGGTTTTGTTTATGCACAATGGAATCCGTCTCTTGCAGATTCAAGGGTTATTAACCGCACAGGCACCGATAATACCTCTTATGTTGACGCAAACGGCGACGGTGTAATTAACGGCAAGGATTTTGCCATTATCATTAATGCAGTAAAAAAACAGCCTGAGCACACCTTGGAGGAACAGACTGTTGAAGCAACCTGCACCCAGAACGGATATGTTGCCAATGTTTGTACTGTTTGCGGTGAAACCAATGTGCTTTATCAAATCCCAGCCACAGGCCACGATTTCGGCGAAAATGATGAAGAGGATACCTGCAAAAACTGCGGTAAAACAAAGGAAGAAATTGCAGCCGAAGAACAGGAATGATGATTTAAAAGCAAATGCTATATGTTCTTTGACAGACCGTCTTAACGACGGTCTGTTTCTTTGTTTGCTTTTTAACCAATTTGTAAACTATTTTTTAGTTCAAATTCTTTACTTTAGTAATATTTTATATTATTATATTAAAGAATAAAATAGAATATTTTGGAGGTATACTTTAATGAGCGTAGCTTATAAAAGAATATTACTCAAGCTCAGCGGCGAGGTTTTAGCAGGACCTGCCGGCAGGGGCATTGACAACGAAACAGTTCTCAGCATCTGCAAGTCTGTTAAGGCAGTTGCGGATTTAGGTGTGGAGGTTGCAATCGTAGTTGGCGGCGGCAACTTCTGGCGTGGCAGATCATCCGAGCATATGGACAGAACAAGAGCTGACCATATAGGCATGCTTGCAACTGCAATGAACTCATTGGCACTTTGTGACGCTCTTGAGCAGCTTGGTGCAGTTGTTCGTGTTCAAACAGCTATCGAGATGCGTCAAATTGCCGAGCCGTATATTCGTAATAAGGCCATCCGCCATTTTGAAAAGGGCAGAATTGTTATATTCGGTTGCGGCACAGGCTCTCCGTTTTTCTCAACAGACACGGCCGCAGCTCTTCGCAGCGTTGAAATCAATGCCGACGCTCTTTTAAAAGCCACCAATGTTGACGGCGTTTATGACAAAGATCCTAACAAGTTTGATGATGCAGTTAAGTTTGATAACGTAACCTTCCAGGAGGTTATCACCCGTGACCTTAAGGTTATGGATTCAACCGCTTTCTCCCTTTGTAAGGACAATGATATGCCGATAATTGTATTTAACCTTGATGATCCTGAAAATATCGTTCGTGTAGTTAACGGCGAAAAAATAGGAACCACCGTAAGTAATTTATAAGAGAGGTAAATTTATGGAACAGGTATTTAGTAAAACAACACAGAAAATGGAAAAATGTCTCGACTGCCTTGACAGGGATTATGCAACAATCAGAGCAGGCAGAGCAAATCCAAATGTTCTTAACAATGTTGTAGTTGATTACTACGGCACACCAACACCCCTTAATCAAATGGCGGCAATTTCCGTTCCCGAGCCGAGAATGCTTGTTATTCAGCCTTGGGATGCTTCAACCCTTGCAGATATTGAAAAAGCAATAAATATTGCTGATATCGGCATTAATCCTCAAAACGACGGCAAGGTTGTTCGTTTGAATTTCCCACAGCTTACCGAGGAGGACAGAAAGGTTCTCGTAAAGGATGTTTCCAAGCGAGCTGAAGAGGCAAAGGTTGCTATCAGAAACGTTCGCCGTGACTCAATGGATGATATCAAAAAGCTTAAGAAAAACAACGAAATTACCGAGGATGACCAAAAGCAGGGTGAGAAAGAGCTCCAAAACATCACTGACAAATATATTAAACAGGTTGATGAAATGGAGAAGAAGAAGGAAACAGAAATTCTTTCTATCTAACAGCTTTAAATTAACTTTATGGGCGATGCAACCGGCTTCGCCCTAAAATGCTTTTTAAGGAGACAAAGCCATGGCTTTATTTTCAAAAAATTCTGCCGAAGCCGAATTGGTTAACGAACAGTTTTCTGTTTTGCCAAAGCATTTGGGAATTATTATGGACGGCAACGGCAGATGGGCTAAAAAACGCGGCCTGCCAAGAACTGCAGGCCATAAGGCAGGGGCAGAGGTGTTTAGAAACATTTCCAAGCAATGTGCAAGGCTCGGCATTGAATATGTAACCTTTTATGCCTTTTCAACCGAAAACTGGAAAAGACCTAAGGAAGAGGTTGATGCCTTAATGCTTCTGTTCAAAAACTATCTGCTTGAGGCAAAGGCAGATGTTACACAGGCCGGCGACATAAGACTGAAATTTATCGGTCAGCGTGATGGTATATCAAAGGAATTGCTAAGTCTTATGGACGAGGCAGAGCAGGAAACTGCAAATAATACCGGAACAACAGTTTATGTGGCTGTAAACTACGGCGGACGGCAGGAAATTGTTTCGGCAGTCAATAAGCTTATAGCTCAAGGTAAAACCGAAATCAGCGAAAACGATATTTCAAATAATCTCTACACAACTCCTGAATGCGACTTGATTATAAGGCCGTCAGGAGAGCAAAGACTTTCTAATTTTCTTTTGTGGCAGGCGGCATACAGCGAATTTTGGTACAGCGATGTTCTTTGGCCTGATTTTTCAAGTGATGATCTTATTGCCGCCCTTCGTGAATTTGAAAAGCGTAATCGCCGTTTCGGTGCATAGCAGAGAGGATAGAATATGAAACAAAGAGTTATTACTGCCATTGTTTTGCTTTGCGTTTTAGCAATAGTTGTATGGCAAATATATACACCGGCTTTTATTTTTGTTATTGCATTTTTGTCAGCGGTTGCCGCTAACGAAATAATGAAATGTGCAAAGCTGAAAAATAAATTCATACTATGTGTCGGAACAGCGGTTGCCGGATTAATACCTTTTGAGTCCAGCGCAAGTATTCTTGAGCCTTGGGTATCTGCCGATGTTTGGGGAAGGGTTATTAATGCAATTCCCGACATGGTGGATATTACCGTTATTGTCCTTGTATTCTTTTTGGCAATGCTTAAGGATTATGCAAATACAAAGTTTGAAGACGTTGCTATCGCCACTGTGGCAAGCGTAGCTGTTCCTTATGCTTTTTCAATGTTTGGAATTCTCCGCGATATGTTTGGCTTTGAAACACAACTTGGAATTTACTTGATTTTCTACGGCCTTATTTGTGCCCTTGGCACAGATGTGGGCGCCCAGCTTGGAGGCATGGCCTTCGGCAAGCATAAGATGTCGCCGAACATTTCTCCAAAGAAAACCGTTGAGGGTGCAGTTTGCGGTGTGATTTTCAGTTTTATACTCAACGGCTCTGCAATGGCAATTTACAATAAGGTTGCCGCACAGCCTGTTCCGGCGGAATATATCGCCGTGCTTCTTGGATTTGCTCCAATTGTATCATTTATGGGTATGATGGGCGACCTTACTGCATCTGTATTAAAAAGAAACTTCGGCATTAAGGACTTTGGAAAAATCTTTCCGGGCCATGGCGGAGTAATGGACCGCTTTGACTCAACATTATTTACAATTCCACTTACATACTGTATCGCAACATTTGTTAATTCATTTGCGAAATAGGGGATAAAGCTATGACTAAAAATATTTCACTGTTAGGTTCAACCGGTTCAATAGGAACCCAGACTCTCGATGTTTGCCGTATGCAGGGCTACAACATCAAATGCCTGACAGCAAACTCACGAGTTGATATAATTGAACAGCAGGCAAGAGAATTTAAGCCTGAGCTTGTATGCTTAATGAATGAAAAATCAGCCGCTGACATTAAGGTTAGATTGGCTGATACCGATACCAAGGTCGTTTGCGGCATGGAGGGACTTATTGATTGTGCCGCATATTCAGGTGCAGATACCGTTCTTAATTCGGTGGTTGGCATGGTTGGCCTTCAGCCTACA
This sequence comes from Eubacterium sp., assembly GCA_051881175.1. Taxonomy (GTDB): domain Bacteria; phylum Bacillota; class Clostridia; order Oscillospirales; family Acutalibacteraceae; genus Eubacterium_R. Next base: position 23,860 of record JBJEPI010000021.1, on the reverse strand, counting down.
TTGGAAGCAATTAAGGCTAAAAAAACCATTGCCCTGGCTAATAAGGAAACCTTGGTTGCCGGCGGTCATCTTGTTACAAATTTGGCAAAGGAAAACGGCGTTCAAATTTTACCTGTTGACAGTGAGCATTCCGCAATATTCCAGGCAATGCAGGGCTCACCCTGTAAGGAGGCAGTAAAGAAAATTGTTCTCACCGCCTCGGGCGGACCGTTTTTCGGCAGGCAATTGGCTGACCTTGAAAATGTAACCGCCGCCGATGCCCTTAAGCATCCAAATTGGGATATGGGTGCAAAAATCACCATCGACTCGGCTACAATGATGAATAAGGGCCTTGAGTTTATTGAAGCTAAATGGCTTTTTGATATGCCTAATGAGGATATAGAAATTGTGGTTCACAGGGAGTCCGTTGTTCACTCTGCCATTGTTTATCAGGACAATTCAATGATTGCACAGCTTGGCGTACCCGATATGAGAATACCAATTCAGTATGCACTGACCTATCCCGAAAGAGTGCCAAGTCCTGTTAAACCCTTATCCTTGGCTGATTACGGTAAACTCACATTCTTTGAACCGGATTACGAAACCTTTAAATGCATTGATGTTTGTAAAAATGCAATTGAGCTTGGCGGCTTGCATCCGGCGGCGGCAAACGGTGCAAACGAGGAAAGCGTAAAATTGTTCTTAGACGGTAAAATTAAATTTACCGATATTGCATATCTTAATAATGAGGCTATGAAAAATGCCCCCGATAAAAAAGATTTTACTTTGCAGGATGTCCTTGATACGGACCGTGCTGCAAGAGATTTTGTTTTGGAGACGGTTAAGTGTTAGCAAATATTTGGAATACTGTATACCCAATATTGATTGCAGTTTTGTTCTTTGAATTAATTATTATAATTCATGAGGGCGGCCACTTTATTGCCGCAAGATTGATGAAAATTAAGGTCAATGAATTTTCAATAGGTATGGGCCCAAAGCTGTTTCAGTTTACAAAGGGCGATACCAAATACACCTTAAGATTAATTCTCTTTGGCGGTTATTGTGCAATGGAGGGCGAAAGCGAGGAAAGCGACGACGCCAACTCCTTTGCAAAAAAACGGGTTATTCAGCGTATATTTGTTGTTATTGCCGGCGCTTTAATGAATTTGTTATTGGGATTTCTTATTATCGCAGTTATGGTTTCATCAAATAATTTGGTTGGTACCCCAAAAATTGCAAAGTTCGATGACGCGGCTGTCAGCTCCTCGGTATTACAGCAGGGTGACGAAATCAAAGCCATTGACGGCATGCGAGTATATACATCAACAGATGTTACAACAGGGCTTTCACGTTCTCCGGATGACACACTTGAGATGGTGGTTGAGCGTGACGGCGAAACCCTTAATCTTGATGTTAAATTTGATATGCAGGAATACGAGGGTAAAAATTACATTTCAATGGATTTTTGGCTTTTAGGTGTTCCGAAAACCTTTGGCAATGTTGTTAAGGAAACCGCCATGCAGTGGATTTCCTTTACAAGAATGGTGTTTTTATCCGTTCATGACATTATAGTCGGCAGATACGGATTAACTGATATGAGCGGCCCTGTTGGCGCCGTAAGCGTTGTGTCTACTGCGGTAAAAACAAGTGCAATGTCAATGCTTAGAATAATGGCGCTCTTGACAATAAATGTGGGATTATTCAATTTGTTCCCAATTCCCGCTCTTGACGGTTGGCGCTTGTTCCTGCTGATTTTTGAGGGAATATTCAAACGCAAAATGCCCGACAAATGGGAATGGGCAATTAACGGCGTAGGACTTGTTTTATTACTTGGATTAATGTGTGTAATAACCTTTTCGGATATTACAAAGCTTGTTTAGAGGTAGTTTAGAGGTAGTTATGAACAGAAATTCTAAAAAAATTAAGATAGGTAACACCTATATGGGTGGCGACTCTCCGGTTTTAGTTCAGTCAATGCTGAATATTCCGGCCGACGATATTGAAAACAGCGTTAAGCAGGCAGTGGAGCTTGAAAAGGCAGGCTGTCAGGTTATTCGCTTTGCCGTACCCAATGAGGAGGCCTTAGCTTTAATTGAGCCTATCAAAAACGCAACAACCGTTCCGTTGGTTGCCGATATTCATTTCGATTATAAGCTTGCTATCGGTGCCGCCGAGAGAGGTATTGATAAAATCAGAATTAACCCCGGAAACATCGGCACCGAGGACAGAGTTAAGGCCGTTGCCGATATTTGCAGGCAAAAGGGACTACCCATTAGAATCGGCGTTAATTCAGGTTCCTTGGAAAAGGAAATACTTGCAAAATACGGCTCACCTACCCCTAAGGCTATGGTTGAATCTGCCTTATACCACGCCTCGCTTTTGGAAAAATTTGATTTTGACGATATTGTGATTTCCATTAAGTCATCAAATGTAAACACAATGATTAAAGCCTATGAGCTTGCGGCGGAAAAATGTAATTATCCTCTCCATTTGGGCGTAACCGAGGCAGGCACCGAGCGAATGGGAATTATCAAGTCTGCAGTGGGCATCGGCTCGTTATTAACCCACGGCATTGGTGACACCATTCGTGTTAGCTTAACAGATAACCCTGTTAAAGAGGTTTATGCGGCCTTTGATATTTTAAAGGCGATTGGATTAAAAACAGATTGTCCGTATTTAATTTCCTGCCCCACCTGCGGCAGAACAAAAATTGATTTGGTTGGCCTGGCAAAGCAGGTTGAAGAAAGACTTCGCGATTGCAAAAAGCCCATTAAGGTTGCAGTTATGGGTTGCATTGTTAACGGCCCCGGTGAAGCTAAGGAGGCAGATATCGGCGTTGCCGGCGGCGACGGCTGCGGACTTATATTCAAAAAAGGCGAGATTTTAAGAAAAGTGCCGGAAAGCCAATTGTTAGACGAATTGATGAAAGAGATAGATAAATTATAATGTCAAAAGAATTTAAACAGGTATGTACCTATTTTTCAAAATATATAAGTGAACAGGACTTGGTTTATGTAGGCTCTGCGGAAATTACCTCAATGAAGGTTTCCAGAGATGAGCGTACTCTTGAATTGGGCATAATCAGTGATTTTTTGCTGAATTATAAAATTATTGAGTCAGTTCAAAGCTCTCTTTGCAACGGACTTGAGTTAAAGAGGGCAGTGCTAAAGGTTAAATACAGTCCCGATTTGTTTGATACCGAAGATATTGAAACCATTATATCTCCTATTAGACTGACTCACAGTGCCGTTAACGGCTTTTTTGACGGCGTGGAGGCAGAGCTTAAGGATAACAAGCTAACCCTTTGCCTGAAAAAAGGCGGCAGGGAGCTTCTTGAAAATCAGGATATACATAAAGCGATTTCTCAGCTTATCTACGACCAATTCTCCCTTGAATTTGAAGTATCGTTTTTAGAGGTCGAAAGCTTTGATATCGAAAAGGCAGTTGCCGAGGCGGTTAAGGTAAAGCAAGAGGAAAAGCAAAAGAAAAAAGAAGAAGAGGAACAAAATACAGTTCATGAAATGTTGGGCGATTTGCCGCTTTATGCCGATACCCGTAAGGTGATTATGGGACGAGCTATCCGTGAACTGCCAAAGCCGATTATCGACGTTCAGCCCGATGACGGCTATGTAACCGTTTGGGGCGACGTTTTCGGCGTTGACGTTAGGGACACAAAGCGCGGAGACTCAAAGATTTTCTCATTCTGCGTAAGTGATAATACATCGTCTATATCAGTTAAAATATTTGACAGAAACAGTGTTGTTGAGCCGATTATCAAGGCAGTTGAAGAGGCAGGAACTCTCATTATCAGCGGAGGCTATCAATATGATAAGTTTTCCAATGAGTTTGTCCTGAGACCGAACAGCATTGAAAGGGTTAAAAAGCACGAGAGAATGGATAACGCTCCCGAAAAGCGTGTTGAACTCCACATGCATACCTCCATGTCGGAAATGGACGCAATGACTCCTGCAAAGCAGCTGGTTGCCTGTGCCGCTAAATGGGGACACAAAGCAGTTGCAATTACCGACCACGGTGTTGTACAGGCCCTGCCTGAGGCTTACGGTGCCGCAAAGGCAAACGGCATTAAGCTGATTTTAGGTATGGAGGGTTATTTGGTTGATGATGAGCTTTATCCCGATTATATGAATGCAAAGCTAAAGGATTTTCGCCGTCATCATATAATCCTTCTTGTTAAGGAGGATACCTCCCTTGATGAGAGCATTCCAAAGGAGGAGCGTAAGTACGGCAGAAAAAATTTGTACGAAATGATTTCTGCTTCAAATGTTAAAACCTTTAGGTCAAGGCCTCTTATCCCAAAATCAATGCTTGCCCAAAAGCGTGACGGACTTTTGATTGGCTCTGCCTGCGAGCTTGGCGAGGTTATTCAGGCTATTCTTCGCGGCGAAGATGACGAAGAACTACTTCGCATTGCGTCGTTTTATGATTATTTGGAAATTCAGCCAAACGGCAATAATGAGTTTATGCTTCGTGAAAGCAATCAGGAATATACCGTCAGCAAAAAGGGAGAGCAAAGATATAATCCTTATTGGAAAATTAATACCCAAGAGGATTTAACAAATATTAATAAAAAGGTTGTGGAGCTGGCAGATAAGCTGGGCAAGTTGGTTGTGGCAACAGGGGACGTTCATTTCCTTAAGCCCGAGGACTCCAAGCTTCGTGCCATTGTAATGGCGTCAAAGGGCTTTGACGATGCCGATAATCAACCGCCCTTGTACTTTAAAACTACGGAAGAAATGCTTGAGGATTTTGCTTGGGCAGGGGATAGGGCAAAGGAATTTGTTATTGACAATCCAAATAAAATTGCAGACATGATTCAGGATAATATTCCGCCTATTCCCCCCGGAACCTTCCAGCCGTATATTGAGGGCGCCGACGAGGAATTAACAAATAAGTGCTGGTCAATGGCAAAGGAGCTTTACGGCGATCCTGTACCCGAATATGTTGCTTCCCGTCTTGAAAGAGAGCTTAACTCAATTATATCTAACGGATACGGCGTGCTTTATGTTATTGCAAAGCGTTTGGTTGAGGAAAGCGAAAGAAGAGGATACCTTGTTGGTTCAAGAGGCTCTGTCGGCTCGTCCTTGGCGGCTCATTTCGGCGGTATATCCGAGGTTAATCCTTTAGCACCTCACTACTACTGTAAAAAATGCAAGCACAGCGAGTTTATTCTTGACGGCTCTGTGGGCTCGGGCTTTGACCTGCCGGCAAAGAATTGTCCTAACTGCGGTACTCCCATGAATCGCGACGGGCACGAAATCCCCTTTGAAACCTTCCTTGGCTTTGACGGAGACAAGGAGCCTGATATCGACCTTAATTTCTCAGGTGAGGTTCAGGGACAAATTCACAGATTTACCGAAACCCTGTTCGGTAAGGAATATGTGTTTAAAGCAGGTACCATGGCAACCATTGCCGAAAAAACGGCTTACGGTTATGTTCTTAACTATTACCGTGAGCGTGACAAGAATACAGGCGAGCGGGTTGAAAAGGCAAAGGATAATCTTGCAGAAAGCAACAGTATGCTGTCAATTATTCCAAGAGCGGAAATTGACCGCCTTGCCGCATTGATTGATAAGGGGAAGATTAAGCGTACAACCGGTCAGCATCCGGGCGGAATGGTTGTTGTTCCCGATAAATACACTGTTGAGGATTTTACACCTATTCAGTATCCGTCAAATGATGAAAAAAAGGGTACTTATACCACTCATTTTGACTTTAAAAATTCTCTTCACGATACATTGCTGAAGCTTGATGAGCTTGGCCACGATAATCCAACCCTATATAAGTATCTTGAGGATTCAACAGGTATTCCGGTTATGGATGTGGATTTATGTGATCCAAAGCTTTATGAATTAATTACCTCATGTGCACCGCTGGGCGTTGAGCCTGAGGATATTGATAACCCAACAGGTACATTGGCTATTCCCGAAATGGGCACCCCCTTTGTTGTGGGTATGCTCACCGAGGCTAAGCCCAAAACATTTGCCGATTTGCTTCAAATTTCGGGATTATCTCATGGTACCGATGTTTGGCTTGGTAATGCACAGGAGCTTATTAAAGACGGAACCTGTACTATTTCAGATGTTATCGGCTGCCGTGATGATATTATGACTCATCTTATTCACGTTGCTGAAAACTATGAAAAACGAACCGGTAAAAAATCTCCGCTATCTAAAAAGGATTGCTTTAAAATTATGGAATATACCCGTAAGGGCAAGGCTCCTAAGGAGCTTCCGCCTTATGAGGAAGCAATGAAGGAGATAGGCGTTGAACAGTGGTATATCGACTCCTGCTACAAAATAAAGTATATGTTCCCCAAGGCTCACGCCGCCGCTTATGTTATTGCGGCTCTGCGTATTGCCTGGTATAAAATATACTATCCGCTTCAGTTTTACAGTGCGTTCTTCACTGTTCGCGGCGGCGCTATTGATGCCGTTGCCGCAGTTCAGGGAAAAGATGCTGTTAAAAAGAAAATGAACGAAATCAAGCTTAAGGGCAACGATGCAACAGCCAAGGAGGAATCCCAGTATGTTGTACTCCAAATCGTAATAGAAATGCTTGCCCGCGGCTACGAGTTTTTACCGGTTGACTTGATTAAATCGGACTACCGTGTTTATAAAATTGAAGACGGAAAAATCCGTTTGCCCTTTTCCGCTATTGACGGAATAGGCGAAACCGCGGCTGTTGCCATTGCCGATGCCGTTAAGCGTAATCCCGAGGGCTTTACCGCCGCTGACGATTTGGCAAACGAGCCGGGTGTAGGCAAGTCGGTTGTTGACGCTCTGCGTGAGGCAGGTGCTCTTGGTGATTTGCCGGAAACAAGGCAGATTTCCTTCTTTGGATTTTAGTTCTTAATATTATAAAAATAATAGTTGACATAAGCACTTTATTGTGTTAGCATATTAGCACGCTAAAGCGAAAGACAGGTTAATGCTATGAAAAGATATTCAAAAGTTACCCCTGAGGGCTCAAGAGATTTTTTGTTTGAGGAATGTGACGATCGCCGTAAGGTTGAGCATATTCTATCGGATTTATTTAAAGAAAACGATTATCGAAAGGTTTTAACGCCGGCTATCGAATATTTTGATGTTTTCAAAAGCGATAATACAGGCATAGAGCCTGAGGAAATGTTTAAGCTTTCCGACTCAAAGGGCAGAACAACAGTTCTTCGCCCTGACAATACAATGCCCATCGCCCGTATGGTAGCCACAAGGCTGAATGCCGAGGATTTTCCGGTTAGGCTTTACTATAATCAAAGTGTTTTTGTGCGTTCCAAGGATTTAAACGGACGTCCTAATGAGATTGCACAAAGCGGTGTTGAATTAATCGGCGACGGCTCAATGCAAGCGGATATTGAGGTTATTTCCATGGCGGTTGAAAGCTTAAAGCGTTGCGACCTGAATTCCTTTAAAATAGAAATAGGCAACGCGGCGTTTTTCAACTGCGTTCTTGATAAAATGGAAATTTCAAATACCACAAAGGCAGATATTTGCAAGCTGATTGAGGGCAAGAATTATGCCGCGCTTGGTGATTTGCTTGACAGAATAGGCGATAATCGTGAAACAAGGCTTATTAAAAAGCTTCCAAGCCTATTCGGCGATATTGACGTAATTGATACAGCTAAGGAACTATACAGCGACAAAAAGGCTTTGGAGGCTCTTGATTATCTTAAAACCGTTTACAACAAGCTTTGTCAGGTTGGCTTAAAGGATTATATTATGCTTGATTTAGGGCTTGTTAATCGTTCTAATTACTATACAGGCGTTATTTTCCACGGCTATGCCGAGGGCTCCGGGCTTACTGTTTTATCAGGCGGAAGATATGATAATCTGCTGGGCGAGTTCGGTATGCCTGCACCTGCTATTGGTTTTGGTGTTGAGGTGTCCGCTGTATGTGAGGCAATGCGCGAGGTGATTAATGTTGAGCGGCCTATTAGAATAGCCCTCACAAAGGGCAGGCTTGAAAAATCATCTGTAAAGCTTTTCAAAACAATGGGACTTGATACTGCCGAGCTTGAAAATAAAGGCAGAAGATTGATCCTTCCTGTGGATAAATATGAGGCCGTGCTTTCAAAGGCACCCGATGTTATAACCTATGTTGAGCACGGAGTTTGTGATATCGGCATTGTGGGTAAGGATACAATCGTCGAGCATGGCTCATCATTTTATGAGGTAATAGACCTTGACATCGGCAAGTGCAGATTTGCTTTGGCATGTCCTAAGGGTACGGATTTCTTTTCGGGCTACAAAAGAAAAACAGTTGCGTCAAAATATCCAAAGGTTGCAAAGGAATTCTTTGAATCAAAGGGCATGGATGTTTCTGTTATCAAAATAGAGGGCAGTGTTGAGCTTGCACCGTTGCTTGGTCTGGCCGACGGAATTGTTGATATTGTTGAAACAGGTTCAACTCTTAAGGAAAACGGCTTGGAGATTGTTGAAGAAATATTACCAATCTCTGCAAGAGTTATTGTTAATATGGCTTCAATGAAGCTAAGGAAGAATGAAATTGAAGATTTTCTCAATGATTTGGAGCTTGCAAGCAGAGTATAGGAGGCAAAGTGATGAAAATTACTAAGGCAAACGGCAAGGCAGAATATGCCTTGATTGAAAATTTAAAAAAGCGAAGCGGCGAAACCGACCAAAAGATTGTTGATATTGTTTCAACAATTATAAGCGAGGTTAAGGAAAACGGCGACGACGCGGTTAGAGAATATACGGTTCGTTTTGACGGCGGAGTTCCTAAAAAAACCGTTATTGAAAAGGACGAGCTTCAGGAATATCTTGACCGGGTTGACGATGATTTTAAAAATGCCATCATTAACGCTAAAGAGAATATTTATAATTTCCATATTCGTCAGGCTCAGCAGTCTTGGATGACAACTCAGGAAAACGGAGTTATCATGGGGCAGAGAATTCGAGGACTCCACAGAGTCGGAATTTATGTTCCCGGCGGAACTGCCGCTTATCCGTCATCGGTATTGATGAATGCAATTCCCGCAAAAATTGCCGGTGTTAAGGAAATCATTATGGTTACTCCTCCTGCAAAGGACGGTAACCCAAATCCAAATATTATGGCGGCGGCAGCAGTTGCCGGCGTTGACAGGGTTTTTCTTGTAGGCGGCGCTCAGGCAGTTGCGGCTCTTGCTTACGGTACCGAAAAAATTCCAAAGGTTGATAAAATTGTGGGCCCCGGAAATATTTTTGTTGCCACTGCCAAAAAGCTTTTATACGGCGTGGTTGATATTGATATGGTAGCCGGTCCGTCGGAAATCCTTATTGTTGCCGACAAAACTGCCAATCCTGCTTTTTTGGCGGCAGACCTTATGTCTCAAGCCGAACACGATAAGCTTGCATCAGCTATTTTGCTTACTACATCGGGAGATATTGCAAGGGCAACCCTGCATGAAATTGACAAGCAAATTAAAACCCTTGAGAGACAGGTTATTATTGAGGACTCACTTGAGAATTACGGCGAAATAATTGTTTGTGAGGATTTGGAACAGGCAATAAAATTTGCTAACGAGCTTGCGCCGGAGCATTTAGAGCTTTGCGTTGCCGAGCCTCTTAAATATATCGGCAAAATTGATAATGCCGGTTCGGTATTCCTTGGCAATTGGTCTCCGGAGCCTCTCGGTGATTACTACGCAGGTCCCAACCATGTTTTGCCAACCTCAGGCACTGCCAGATTTTTCTCACCTCTCAGCGTTGACAGCTTTATTAAAAAATCATCATTTATTTATTACACCGCACAGGAGCTCTTTGACGCTAAGGATGATATTATTAAGCTTGCAGATACTGAGGGATTAACTGCTCACGCAAATTCCATTAAGGTTAGATTTGAATAATTAAACAAATTTTAGAAAGGCTGTCGGTAATATGAGAACTGCAGTTATTGAAAGAAATACAAAGGAAACACAAATCAGTGTTAAACTTAACCTTGACGGCGGTCAGGTTGATGTTTCAACAGGCGTTGGCTTTTTTGACCACATGCTTACCGCCTTTGGCGTGCATGGCGGCTTTGGCTTAAAAATCAAGGTTACCGGAGACTTAAATGTTGATACTCATCATACGGTTGAGGATACCGGCATTGCTCTTGGTATGGCTTTTAAGCAGGCCTTGGGAGATATGAGTGGCATCGAACGTTACGGCAATTTCACTATTCCCATGGACGAAAGCCTTGCTCAGGTTTCACTTGATATTTCCAACAGACCGTTTCTTGTTTTCAAGGCTTCCTTTGAGCAGGAAAAATGCGGCGACTATGAAAATTGCTGTACCGAGGAGTTTTGGCGTGCATTTGCAATGAATTCAGGCATTACACTCCACATAATTGTTCCCTACGGTGCCAATGCCCATCACGAGATTGAGGCTATTTTCAAAGCAGTTGCGCACGCTTTAAATATTGCCGTTAAAAAGAATGCCGACGGCTCTGTACTATCAACAAAGGGAGTTCTTTGATATGCTTATTTTTCCTGCAATTGATATAATAGACGGAAAGCCGGTAAGGCTCTTTAAGGGCGATTTTTCCACAGCCGAGCAGGTTGCCGATGACGCTCTTGAAACTGCATTCAGCTTTGTTGATGCAGGCGCCCAATGGATACACATGGTGGATTTGGACGGCTCTCTTCAAAAAAAGCCGATTAATTCCAAAACCTTCATAGATGTTGCAAAGCAAACTCCCCTTAAGGTTGAAATCGGCGGCGGTATTCGCACAATGAACGATATTGATTTTTATGCTCAAAATAATATCAGCCGAGTTATTTTAGGCTCTGTGGCATTAAAAAATCCCCGGCTTGTAAGAGAGGCGGTTAAGGAATTCGGCGATATAATCGCCGTTGGAATTGACGCTAAAAACGGTTTTGTTGCCACCGAGGGTTGGACAGAGGGCAGTGATACTCATTTTGTTGACCTTGCAAGGCAAATGGAGGAAATGGGCGTTAAAACCATTATTTATACCGACATATCAAAGGACGGTACACTCTCGGGCCCCAATATTGAACAGCTTGTTGAACTTAATAACGCTGTATCCTGTGATATCACAGCCTCCGGCGGAGTAACAAATATTGATGACATTATTGCTCTGCGAGACTGTCAGCTGTACGGCGCTATATGCGGAAAATCAATTTACAAAGGAACTCTTGATTTAAGAGAGGCTGTTGAGGTGTGCAAATGATAGATTTGGATAAGTATTTTGTAAAAGCAGATTTAATTCCTGCCATTGTTCAGGAGGAGTCAACCGGCCAGGTTTTAATGCTGGCATATATGAATAAGGACTCCTTGAAAAAAACTCTTGAAACAGGATATACTTGGTTTTGGTCACGCTCAAGACAGGAGCTTTGGAATAAGGGTGCAACCTCAGGTCATCTTCAAAAAATTGTGGAAATTAAGGGCGATTGCGACGATGATACCCTTTTGATTAAAGTAATTCAAACAGGGGCCGCCTGTCACACAGGTAACCACTCCTGTTTTTTCAAGGATATTGATTTTAATAAAGAGGACTAGCTATGGATTATATTAGAAATGATTACGAAACTATCCTTGCAAGAAAAGAAGCAAAGGAAGAGGGTTCATATACCTGCTATCTTTTTGAGCAGGGAATTGATAAAATTTTAAAAAAGGTTGGCGAGGAGTCAACCGAAATGGTAATTGCCGCAAAAAACGGCGTAAAGGATGAAACTGTCGGTGAAATATGCGACCTTTTATATCATACACTTGTTATGATGGTGGATCAGGGCATTACCATTGAGGATGTTGAGGCAGTTCTCCAAAAGCGTGCCGAAAAAGCAGGCAATTTAAAAAATTTTCACAAGGTAGATAAAAATTCATAATGTCATATAAGAAATGGGTGGTGCGTGATGCCGATAAGGAAAAGGCGTCTGCGCTAAGCGAAAAATTTAATATCGATCCGTTTATTGCTTTTTTGCTGGTGTCCAGGGGAATAGACGACGATATGGCTGTATCCGGCTTTTTAGCAGACAGCTATATGCTTTGCTCCCCCTACGATTTTGCCGATATGGAGGAGGCCTCCTTTGTAATCGGCGATGCAATTGATAACGGCGACAAAATCTGTATATACGGCGACTATGATTGTGACGGCGTAACATCAACCGCACTTTTATATGATTTTTTGAAAAATGAGGGTGCCGATGTTTGCTACTACATACCCAGCCGTGAGCATGAGGGCTACGGCTTAAATAATTCTGCAATTGATAAAATCGCTGAAATGGGTGTTAATTTGATTGTTACCGTTGATAACGGAATATCCGCCGTAAACGAGGCAGAGCATATTTATGAGCTTGGAATGTCCTTGGTAATAACCGACCACCACCAGCTGGCAGATACTATGCCCAGGGCGGAGGCTGTTGTAAATCCACACAGGCCTGATAATAATCTAAAATTTTGCGACTACTGTGGTGTGGGCGTGGCATTTAAATTGATTTCTGCAATGTACGAGGGCGATATAGAGGAACTGATTAATGAGTATGCGGACCTTGTTGCCATTGGAACAATTGCAGATGTTATGCCCCTAATTAATGAAAACAGAGCCTTTGTTCGTGCAGGCTTGGAAAAGATTAACAATAATCCGCGAACATCAATAAAGGCATTTATCGAGTCAAACGGCGAAAAAAAATACAGTGCAAATGATATTGCCTTTCAGCTTTGCCCAAGGCTCAACGCCATGGGAAGAATGGGCGACGCACGGCGCGCCGTTGAATTTTTAATCAGTGATAATCAGGAGGATTGTTCCTTCAAATGTGAGCAGCTTAATTTGGAAAATTCCTACCGTCAGGAAACTGAAAAGAAAATTCTTGACGATATTGATAATAAAATAAACGAAAACCCCAATCTTGTTGGCGGCAGGGTTATTGTAATAGCCGGTGAAGATTATCACCACGGCGTTATTGGAATAGTTGCAAGCCATGTGCTTGAAAAATACGGTAAGCCCGCAATAATAATCGGCGTTGATGACGACGGCATTGCCAAGGGCTCTGCAAGATCGGTTGACGGCTTTAATATTTTTGAGGCAATCAGCTTCTGCGCTGATGATTTAATACAATTCGGCGGTCATCCTTTGGCCGCAGGAATAACTCTTTCGGCCGACAGGGTTGATGATTTCAGAAGAAAAATTAATGAGTATGCCCTTGAAAAATATCCGTTAATGCCGCCGCAGCAGCTTGTGATAGATTGCAAGCTTTCTCCGTTTTATTTAAGTCTTGATTTGGTGGATAGCCTGTCATCTCTTGAACCCTACGGTGCAGGGAATCCTCAAGCCGTGTTCGGTATTTATAATATGCGCTTATTGTCGGTTTCTCCCATGAGTGACGGCAAGCATATTAGAATGGAGCTTGAGAAAAAAGGTAAGAAAATAAAGGTGGTAAAATTCGGCGAGGATTATTCCGGATTTCCTTATTCTGTGGGAGATATCCTTAATATTGCCGTTAGAGTATCAAAAAATTTTTATAACGAAAAAACATATTTATCCGTTCAGGCTGTTGATGTTAAGCTGGCTTCGGCAGATGACGATAAGTATTTTTCACAAAAAAACGATTATGAGCTTTTCAGGCTTAACAATAGAATTTGTGATGGGCTTTATCCTGACAGAACGGCCTGTGCGGCGGTTTACAGCTATCTTAAGCGAAATAACGGTTATAATTACGGAATTGATAATTTGTATTTTCGGCTTCAGGATAAGGTAACCTACTCTCAGCTAATTTATTCATTAAAGGCTTTTGCCCAGGCAGGGCTGATTACCTTTGATACAAAAATTATGCTTAACCCTGTAAAGGGTAAGGTCGATTTGGAAAAAACAAAAATTCTAAGTTCTTTAAAGGAGCGACTTTCAAAATGACTGACAAAATCAAACTGGAGGATTATAACGACCGTTTCTATGATTTTTTCGATGAAATCAAAGAAAATCCACAGTATGATAGCGTGAAAATTGAAAAGGCCTATAAGCTTGCCCGCGATGCCCATAAAAATCAGCGCAGGCGTTCCGGCGAGCCATATATTATGCATCCTGTTGCCGTGGCAAAAATCCTGTTCGGCATAGGTATGGATAACGAATGTATTATAGGTGCGCTTTTGCATGATGTTGTTGAGGATACGGAGTACGACATTGATTATATTCGTAAGGAATTCGGCGACGATGTAGCCCTTCTTGTAGATGGCGTTACAAAGCTTGGTCAAATTCCTCTTTCTACCCGTGAGGAGGTTCAGGCGGAAAACATTCGTAAAATGTTCATTGCCATGAATCAGGATGTTAGGGTTATTATTATCAAGCTGTCGGATAGGCTTCATAATATGCGTACTCTTGAGCATATGCCCCCCTATAAGCAAAGGGAAAAATCACTTGAAACCCTTGAAATTTACGCTCCCATTGCACACCGCTTAGGTATTCGTGCCTTCAAGGAGGAGCTTGAGGATTTAGCAATTCGATACCTTGACCCCATTGCTTACAAGGAGATTGAAAACAATCTGTCCATGAAAAAGGAAGAGGGCGAGCGCTTCCTTAATGAAATTACTTCTAAAATCAGCGAAAAGCTGACCCCCGTAATGAAGAATTGCCAAATTACCAGCCGTGTGAAATCCGTTCACGGAATTTTCCGCAAGGTGTATATTAAGGGCAAGAACTTTGAAGAAATTTACGATATTTACGCAGTTAGAATTATTGTTGATTCAATGATTGATTGCTACAATGCCTTAGGCATTGTTCACGATATGTTCACTCCCTTACCGGGAAGATTTAAGGATTATATCTCAACCCCTAAACCAAATATGTATCAGTCTCTTCACACAACGGTGATTAGTCACGGCGTGCCATTTGAAATTCAAATTCGTACTTGGGATATGCACCGTACTGCTGAATTCGGTATTGCCGCTCACTGGAAATACAAGCTGGGCAAGGGCGGAAAGGATAATTTTGACGCCTCCCTTCAATGGATTCATCAGGTTCTTGAAAGCGGCGAAAGTGCCGATAATGCCGAGGATATGGTGTCGTCAATTAAAGGCGATTTGTCAATTGATGAAATCTATGTTTTCACACCAAAGGGTGATGTAAAATCACTTCCAAAGGGTTCAACCGTTATCGACTTTGCTTATGCTATTCACTCCGCTGTAGGTAACAGAATGGTGGGAGCAAAGCTGGACGGCAGAATTGTCCCTCTTGATACGGTTGTAAAAACAGGCCAAATTTGTGAGGTATTAACCTCTAACGCACAGGGTAAAGGCCCGTCGAGAGATTGGCTTAACATTGTTAAAACAGGCGAGGCACGTTCCAAAATCCGTTCCTGGTTTAAGAAAGAACGCCGTGAAGAAAATATTGTTCAGGGCAAGGCAGATTTGGAGCATGAATTCAAACGTAACTATCTTCGTTTTGAGGGTGATAAGTTTGATGAGTTCGTGCTTAAAATCGCCGAAAGACAGCATTTTTCCAATGCCGAGGATTTTTATGCGGCCATTGGCTACGGCGGTGTTCAAATCAGCAGGCTTATGCCCGGAATTAAGGACGAATATAACAGAAATTGGCGTGTTAAGGAGGAAGCACCGGCTGCTCCTCCTGTCAATAAAATTAAGCAGGTTAACCGTGAAGCCAAATCCTCCGGCGGAGTTATCGTTGAGGGCATTGACAACTGCCTAATCAATATGGCAAAATGCTGCAATCCCTTACCTGGAGAGTCAATTATCGGCTTTATTACAAGAGGTCACGGCTTAACCGTTCACCGCAGGGATTGCAAAAATGTTCCTGTTGATATTGCTTCGTCACCGGAGCCTGAACGTTGGGTTAACGCCAAATGGGATGACAGTATTAAGGTTGACGCACGTTCCACTCTTAATGTATACGCTATCGACCGTGACGGTGTGGTGCTTGATATCACAACATCAATGGCAAGCGCACATATCAAAATTCACTCAATAAATGCTCGTCCTATTAATGACGGAAATTGCCTGACAACCATGACTATTTCCGTTAACGGTAAGGAGCATCTTGATTCTATTATAAAAATGCTTAACAGAATTCAGGGCGTTTACTTAATTGAGCGTTCGGATTTGTAAGGAAAATTATGAAAACAGTTATTCAAAGAGTTAAATATTCAAATGTTAAAATTGACAACCAAATAGTGGGTAAGTGCAATGAGGGCTTTATGATTTTGCTTGGCGTGTGTAACGGCGACACCAAGGAAGACGCTGACAAGCTTGTTAAAAAAATTCCCAATCTTAGAATTTTCGAGGATGAAAACGGAAAAATGAATTTGTCCTGCCTTGATGTTGAGGGACAAATGCTTGTTATATCACAGTTTACCCTCTGTGCCGATTGCTCCCATGGCAGAAGACCGTCCTTTACCAATTCAGCACCGCCTGATGAAGCAAATTTGCTTTATGAATATTTTGTTGAACAGTTAAAAAGGTCAGGGGTTAAATCCGTTGAAACAGGTGAATTCGGCGCTGATATGCAGGTTGAACTTGTTAATGACGGGCCTGTTACAATAATTCTTGACAGCAAGGAGCTTAAATAATGATAGTAAAAAGTGCAACCTTTGATTTGATGGGTGCTAATTGCTATTTGATTGTTGATGAAAAAACAAATCAGTCGGTTTTGGTGGATTGCACCGAATTTAATGAAGATACACAGAAGCTAATCGGCGATACCGATTTGAAATATATTCTTCTAACTCACGGCCATTTTGACCATATCGGCGGCGCAAGGGATACAAAAGCAAAGTACGGCGCAAGTATAGTTATTTCAAGTCCTGACGCCCCAATGCTTAATTCTTCAAAGCTGTCCCTTGCTGTTTTTTGCGACGCTCCCCAAAACAATGCGGATGCCGATATTATTGTTGCCAATGGCGATGTTATTGAATTAGGCAGTATAAAAATTAAAACTATTGCCACCCCGGGGCATACTAAGGGCTCGGTTTGTTATTTGGCCGAGGATTGCCTTTTTACAGGTGACACGCTATTTAAAATGTCCTGTGGCAGAACCGATTTTCCGGGCGGATCCGTAGAAGAAATGATAAATTCACTAAAGCTGCTCGCCTCTATTGACGGCGATTATAAGGTTTATCCCGGTCATAACGAGACAACAACCTTGAGCTACGAAAAAGAGCATAACCCGTATATGTCACTATGATTTTAAAAGATATTAATCATGATTTTGGCTATCATACCGAAAAGATTGTCACAATGTTTTTTCCGCTGGAAAAGATTAAGCATGAGGGCGAGGCCGAAATCGTTGTTGAAACAATTATTGAAAACGATAATATAATAGTTAACGCACGAATGTATTCAAAGCAGTTAACTAAGAAAGATACTTTAATATTAGGTGATGACCCGTGCAACAAGCTATCGTTATTGCTTTATGATGCTTTAAGTCACCTTACCGGATTTAAGCCCCCTTGGGGTATTTTGTATGGCGTTCGCCCTGCAAGACTGATGCATGCTACCGTTGAAGCAGTCGGTGAAGAAAATGCAAAGAAAAAGTTTTTGAATGATAGAGTTCAGCCTCAAAAGGTTGAACTGGCTCTTGAGGTTATGCACCGCGAAAATGAAATTATAAAGCTCTCTGCGGATAATTCTTTTTCTCTTTATGTTTCCATTCCCTTTTGTCCGAGCCGTTGCTCATATTGCAGCTTTGTGTCTCACAGTATTCATAACGCCGGTGATTTAATTGAACCCTATGTGGAACTGCTTTGTACCGAACTCAAAAGAAACGGTGAGATTGCCCATGAGCTTAAGCTAAGGCTTGAAACAATTTATTTCGGCGGCGGAACGCCTACAACACTTTCGGCCCCTCAGCTTGATCAAATTTTTAATACCATTGAAGCTTCCTTTGATTTATCCAATCTCCGCGAATATACCGTTGAGGCAGGAAGACCTGACACTGTTACCAAGGCTAAGCTTGACACCTTGCTTAATCACGGCGTTGAACGTATCAGCATTAACCCTCAAAGCTTTAATGATTTCGTGCTTGAAAAAATCGGCAGAAAGCATACCTCCCAGCAAACCATAGATGCCTATATGCTTGCAAGAGAATGCGGCTTTAAAAACATAAATATGGACTTTATTGCCGGACTTAATGCCGACACACTTGATTCCTTTAAATCAAGCATTGACAAGGCAATAAACCTTGGGGCCGAGTCCGTAACAGTTCATAACCTTGCACTTAAAAGCGCGGCGTTTTTGGTTACGGAAAATGAATATTATGATTTATCCCAAAAGACATTGGCCTATGATATGATAGATTATTCATATAATGCCCTTAAGGACGCAGGCTATTATCCCTACTATATGTATCGCCAAAGCAAATCTCTGGGAAATCTTGAAAATGTTGGCTGGTGCAGGGATGGCTTCGATTGCCTTTATAATGTTTTTATGATGGACGAAACCCATACCGTCCTGTCTGCAGGGGCAGGAGCCGTAACAAAGCTTAAAAATCCTGTAACTCAGCATATTGACAGAATTTATAATTACAAATATCCTTATGAGTATATAAATAATTTCGATGAAGTTATTAAAAGAAAACAGGGTGTAATTGATTTTTATAATAAATAATAAAAATATACAATTTGGTATTGCAAAATACTACAATTTGTAATATAATAGTACTGAATAAAGCTTTACTAATCCTAAAGGGGGATAAATATGGGAATTTTTGATGATGTTTTAAACAGCGCAAAAACCGGCAATTTTGACGATGTTTTGCTTAAAACAAAAGCCTATGCTGAGGATGCGGCTAAAAAAAGTGCAGAAAGGCTTGAAATTTCAAAGAAAAAGATAGAGCTTTTGGATTCCAAAACCAAGCTTGTTAAGGCTTATGAGAAATACGGAAAGCTCCAATATGATTTGTACGAGGGCCTTGATGTCAGCCAAGACGAGCTTGACGCCTGCATTGATGAAATTCAGCTTCAAAAAAACAGAAATGAAATCTTGGATTCGGAAATTGAAGAACTGAAAAAGCTATTTGTTGAAAGTCTTTCAAAAAAAGAGCCAAAGCATAACGATAAAGGCGCAGTGAGTGTTGAAAATATGCCTGAAGAAAAAAATCCTAATGGCAATAAGAATAACAGTACACAGGCTGACGAAGTTGAAACAACAATCAATGCCGCTGAGTAATAATTCCATTAAGTCAATAATATAATTTAAAGCAGTGCTGTATGCATTGCTTTATTTTTTATTGTGGTGGTTTTGTGAATATTAAATCTAAATATTTATCCTCTGCTTTTTTGATGGTTCTAACCTCAGTTATAGTTAAGGTAATAGGAGCAGTTTATAAAATTCCGTTGACTTCCTTTATCGGTGCGGTCGGCAGGGGATATTTTGCCGCGGCATATAATCTGTGCATGCCTATTCATTCCATAACAATGGGCGCCTTTCCCATCGCTTTGTCAAAGCTTGTCAGTAAATATAATGCCGGAGATAATAAGCTGATGCTGAAAAGCCTAAAAGTAGGTTCCCTTAGGTTGTTTTCCCTGGTTGGATTTATCGGCATGGGAATAATGCTTCTGTGTGCCTATCCCTATGCAATGTACATAGCCTCTGCACCCAAAAGCATATATACAATTCTGGTGCTGGCTCCCAGCGTTTTGTTTTCTTGTATGGCGGCTTCCTATCGTGCATATTATGAGGGATATATGAATATGGTTCCCACATCAATATCACAGTTTATTGAGGCACTTTTTAAGCTTGTTTTCGGTCTTATGTTCGCCAAGCTTTCTATGGCCTATTTGTTCACTATGTATTCTTCAACAGGTGTTGTGCTTGGCCACAGCTTTGAAAACAGTACCCAAGCGTTAAGCTTTATTTATCCCTTTACATCTGCTTCCGCAATGCTTGGGGTGACTCTTGGCTCTGTTATTAGCCTTTTGTATGTTCAGGTGTATCATTTGATTAATAACGACAACACAATCAAATGCATAAAGCCGTCTGTCAAGCAGGCCAAGGATGAACTGATTTCACTGGCACTGCCCATTATGATCAGCAGTGCCGTACAGGGAGTTTTTCAGTTTTTGGGCACATCCACCATACAACATTCCCTGTCGAAAATCAGCAGTGCTTCCCTTAGAACTGCCTATGTTTTGTCAAATGCCGTAGACATTACTAAGGAGGACTTAACAACCTACGCATACGGCCTTTACAGTACGGCTATGGATTTTAAAAATCTTGTGCCCGGAATTACAATGGCTTTGGGTGTTTGTGCCGTTCCCGTAATCAGTGCCGCCTTTGAAATAGGTGATAAGGACGAACTGTCAAATCAAGTGAATAATATTTTTAGATATACCTCTTTATTAGCCTTGCTGGGAGGCGGACTCTTAATATGCTGCAGTGAAGATTTACTTTCGCTTTTGTATTCATCTTCAAACGAAATTGTTTTCGGTTGCAATCATCTTGTAATCGCCTGCGGATTTATTGTAGTGTTTCTCTCTCTTGCAGGAGTGGCTGTGTTTTCCATTCAGGCAATAGGCTTTCCTCAGCTGTCGATTAAATCCTATGTTGTGTCCGGCATAATTAGGGTAGTATTAAATGTGGTTCTTATTAGATTTACCCCACTAATGCTTTTAGGTGCAATAGCCGCCGACGGAATAAGCTATGCCGTTATGCTTATAATGAACATAAGAGTATTTCAAAGGAAAACCGGAGTAAAAATTAAAAAATTTGCTTCAATTATAAAACCAATGCTGATTTTTGCTTTATCAATGGCAGTTTTTGAGATAATTTTATCAAAAATTCCTGAATCTGACGGATTTTTAATCAATCTGTTGATAAAAGCAGGAATTTTTGGAATTTTGTTCATTATCTTGTGTGTTTTGTTAAAAACGCTGAATTTTAGGGGATTTTTTTATACTATTAAATGCAAAAAAAGCTCCTTGAATACTTGAAAAACGCCTAAAAATATAGTATTATCTTAATGGTCGAATTATCTAATTCGGCTATATTAATCGAAAGAGTAGAGCAGGTATGGCTGTTAATTTTGAAATTAAGGATAATTACGATATTAACGACCTTATTGCCATTGTTTCTGCTCTTCGTGCTCCGGACGGTTGCCCTTGGGACAGAGAGCAAACCCACGAGTCTATCAAAAAGAATTTCATTGAGGAAACCTATGAGGTTGTTGAGGCAATCAACAAGCAAAGCACCGAGGGGCTAAAGGAAGAACTCGGCGACATTTTGCTTCAGGTAGCCCTCCACGCCGAAATGGAAAAAGAAAAGGGTAATTTTGATTTTAACGATGTTGCAAACGATATTGTAAAAAAACTGGTTATCCGCCATCCTCATGTTTTCGGTGAGGTTGTTGCCAATAACACAGCCGAGGCTTTGGATAGTTGGGACTCTGCCAAGCTTAAATCTAAGGGAATGAAATCTCAAAGCGAATCCATGATTAGCGTTCCCCGTGAGCTTCCGGCATTGATGAGAGCACAGAAGATACAGCATAAGGCCGCCAAGGTTGGCTTTGATTGGCAAAGCGTTGACGGCGCGGTTGATAAGCTGTATGAGGAGATTAATGAGTTAAAAACAGCAATGTCCCATAACGACAGCTCTGAAATAGAGGACGAATTCGGCGATGTTCTGTTCTCCTGCGTTAACATTTCACGCTTTTTAAATCTTGACAGCGAGGAGGCACTTACTGCCGCCACGGATAAATTTTTGTCCAGATTTACTGAGGTTGAAAGGTTAGCAAAAGAACGAAGCATCAATATGAAGGAGGCAACTGTTGAAGAACTTGACGCTTTATGGGATGAGGCTAAGAAAATTAAAGCTGAGTAATCAGCAAAACGGAGGAATTTTATTATGAATAAGACAGAACTTGTAGCAGCAGTAGCTGCAAAGGCAGAACTCTCAAAGAAGGAAGCAGAAGCAGCTGTATCAGCTACACTCGATGCTATCGCTGAGGCTCTTGCTGACGGTGACAAGGTAGCACTTGTTGGCTTTGGTACATTCAGCGTTAAAGAGCGTGCAGCTCGCACAGGTATCAACCCTCTTACAAAAGAGAGCATCCAAATTGCTGCATCAAAGGCTCCTGCATTCAAGGCAGGTAAGGCACTTAAGGACGCTATCAATAAGTAATATAGCACCAATTAAAAGGGCGTCAAAAACGACGCCCTTTTTTTGAAAGGAAATACAATGCGTTTAGATAAATATCTTAAGGTGTCACGAATTATAAAGCGCCGTACCGTTGCAAACGAGGCTTGCGATGCCGGCAGGGTAGAGGTTAACGGCAAGCCTGCCCGTGCATCCTATGATGTTAAAGTCGGCGACATTATTAAGGTGTCCCTCGGTCAAAACGAACGTAGCTTTAGAGTGCTGGAAATTAACGAGCATGCTCTTAAAGATGACGCTGTAAAAATGTATGAAACAGTATAGTAAAAGGCTTGAAAACAAATTCAAGCCTTTTATGTTTTATTCAGTTGTCTCAAGGACTTTTTCTTTTTCCTTTTCAAACTCACTGTCTGCAATTTCTTCGTAAATAATTGCCTCGTCAGGGGCCATTTGAACGGTATTTGTTACCATTCTTAAGCTTGCCTCAATTAAACCAAGCAGGAAGAACAGTATCATCAATTCCTTAGCACTTTGCAATGTGAATTCTGTTATTGACATAATTGTAAATCCAACTAAAGAAGATACATACAGGAAACCGTAGCTTCTGTGAGCTCTGTCCTTAAGCCTAAATACCTTAATAAGATTTTTGACAATTAAATAAACAATTGCACAAACAAAGCCGAATCCTACAATTCCGCCCTCTGTCAGCATTTCTAAAAACAGATTGTGCGCATGGGATCTGTTGTAAACTCCGTATGTTGTTATAAGCTCCTGATGAATATTCTCCGTTCCTGCGCCGAGACCGAGAATCGGGTGCTTTAAAAACAAATCCCAGCAGGACTGCCAAATATAAAATCTGTTTGATGTTGATGCGGAAAAGTCAATGCTTGAGGTGTTTCTGTATCTTAAAAACAAACCTATTGGAACCGATATAGCTAAAACAAGAACAAACGGAAACAGCTTTTTAAATACTCGTTTATTGCTAATCAGCAAAATAAGAAGCGAAGCCGCAATGCCGATATAAGCACTCCTTGAACCTGTACATATCAGGCCGCCAATGGCAAATAAAAAACAAAGCCGTGATATTTTTCTGCTTTTTGATTCCGTAAAACTAACAGAGCCGTAAGCGCAAAAGGGAGCGGTAATTGATAAATACGTTGCAAGAATCAGCGGATTATCAAAGGTTGCAGAGGCTCTTGATGCAAAAATATAGTTGATTACATCAATGGGCAACGCTTCAAAGAAATACTTGTTAACATGCCAATAAAATGGATTTGGGAACAGATAGTCAAACCACTCAAAATGAACGGTTAGATTATATGTCACCATTTCAAGAATGGCAATAAAGCCGATTATTCCGGCCGATATTCCGGTTGCCATAATGGCCTTTTTCAGTTTTTCTTCCGTGTTGATAATATTTGCAACAAGAATATATCCAAGAAAGCAACCCATCCAAAGCAATGCAATCAGCGCCGACATTAAATGCTCCTTGCTCCATATAGCCGATACCAGCATATACAGAGTATATGCAAAAAACACCTTTCCCAATGTGCCGAGCCTTGCGTTTCTGTTGGTTGCTTTAAATGTTTTCATAAACATTATGTACAAAACAAAAATGAAAATCGGCGCAATATATTCGGGCATAAGCATTGAAACTCCCAGAGTAATTAATATGCCAAGATATATTCTTTTGTCAGTTTTCACCTTTGACAGTGATGTCATTAGGTCACATCCTTATTGTAAAATAGAATGATTTTTTTCGACATTCTACAACACGATAATATCATAAGTTTATGCTTTATGCAAGTTATTTAGATTTTAAAATATTGTAATAA
>JBJEPI010000020.1:0-18929 GCA_051881175.1 Eubacterium sp. | reverse complement strand
TTCCGCAAAATCCGCAGAAAACAGGCATAGCCTCAATACCTGATTTTTTCTCCTCGCCCCTTAAACGCTGACGGGGAGGATTAATCAAATTAATTTCGCCGTATCTTAACGGCTCCTTTTCATCATTTACAAAATATGTACCGTATGTTTTCAAATTTAAAACCTCAAAAATCTTTAATTTCTAAACTAACATTATTGTTATCATCAATAGTAATAACTGTTCCGCCGAGTGTTTTTGAGGAGAAATAGCAGTTATATGAGCTTTTTGTCATATAGCAAAGTTTAACTCCGTTATAATCGGCAACAAAATTATTGTTATGGTCGTGACCGGCAAACATATGTGTTCCGCCGTTTTCTGCAAACACCTGCAAAAATCCGTCGTTATTTACAGCAGTACAGCTGTCCTCCTGCCTCATACCCATTTCAAAATTATCCGTCAGTTCCTTGTATTCGGGCACGGGAACATGCATAAATGCAATGTTGGGTACTGCTTTTTCACTTGTTTGATTAATGCCATTTACCGCCCATTTGTACCACTCAATCTGATTTTCATTAACACCGCCGTCGGTAATTGCACCATCGGTAATTCTGTACTGACCGTCGTCAAGCATAAACAGAGAATAAACAACCTCGTTATTTCGGGTAAGATTTACAATATAATTACCCATACCGTTCATACCGTCAGGACCGCATTTAAACAGGCAATGCTCGGCGCTTTCGTAAATTTCACAAAGCTTTGATTTATCGGCTCTGCCCTCATAATCGTGATTGCCGAAAATCGGCGCCCAGGGGATTTCAAACTTTTCCATAAAATCGCAAAACTGCTGTGTGCAAATATCATTCCAAGCAGTTAATACGGTATCACCGCCAACAACAATCAAATCGGGATTAACCTCGTTAATGAGCTTTTTGAGTTGAATTTCGCTCATACCGTCAAGGATAAAATTAACACCGATACAGGCACCAAAGGTTGCAAAATTACGGATATGAATATCGGTTAAGCAAAGGATTTTGAAATCATCCTTTGATATTTCAAGGCTTTGTGCATAATCCGGAGTGTATGTATCTTCTGCACTCCATTCATCACAAACCGCAACGCCCTTTTGCTCTTTAAGTGCAACAGAAGCAAAATATCCGTTACAAATACAAACTATCAACACAAGTGCTAATACTATTGAAATAATAATCTTCACAGGCTTTTTACTGAAAAATGCTTTCATTTTTATTCTCCTCTATTCTGTTTCAATGCAAATGCAGACAGGCATATCGTTATTTCGCTTTTCACCTAACTCTATTTGCAGATGCTTCTTGCTTTGCTCAAAGTGTAAATTTTTGTTCTCGCCGAGAATATAAACTCTCTTAATATCGTAGCGTATGCCGTGTTCATTATCAAAACGCATTGATTTTATTTTCAGCGTTTGGGGTAATTTGTTTCCCATAGGGAAGATATACAGCTTTCCCTTTTTGGCAGTAAAGCAATAATCCTTTGATGAGAATTTTTTGTTTTCCTTAAATGCGCCGTTCTTTGATTTTTTACCCTCCGACGCACATACCTCATAAGGATATGAGCCGTAAATTGCCTCGCCGTTTACATTCATCCATTTACCGATTTCAACAAGAACATTCTTTTCCTCTTCGCAGATTGTACCGTCGGGCTTTGGACCTACATTGAGCATATAGCAACCGTTTTTGGAAACCACCTCAATCATATTGCGGACAATTTCTCCCGGCGTTTTGAACTGATTGTTCTTTGTATATCCCCAAGAATTTTTTGCAATGGCGGTATCGTTTTGCCAAAGCTCTCTTGCAACGCCGTCAATTTGACCGCGCTCAACATCGTAAATTGCACAGCCGTCAAATATTGAGGAATATTTATAGAAAACGCAAACCTCCTTGCCCCATTCAACACCTCTGTTGTAGTAATAGGCAAGGAATTTTTTCATATAAGGATAAAACTCCTTTTTGAACACCCACCAGTCAAAATATACGGCAAGCGGCTTGTTTTTATCAACCATTTCACAGGCAGTTGCAAGCCATTCCTCAAGATATTCCTTTGTCGGAGTTATCTCTTCGTCGGTTTTTTCCATATTTCCGCTTTTTGGTAAATAGGCAGGACCGTACAAATCGGGATAAAGATTTTTTGAAACCTCGCTGTCGGGGTAATATTTTCTTGCACCGTTAAAAAACCAAAAATGCTCTGCACGGTGATTGCTGATAAGAAAGCCCATATCCGCCTTGTCGCAAGCCTCGTGAAGCTCTGCCATATAATCTCTGCCGTTAAGGTCTGCCATATTCCAACGGTTTAGGTCGCTTTTATACATTTTTACACCGTCGTGATGCTCGCCCACGGGCATAATGTATTTTGCACCGCTTTGCTTAAAAATAGAAACCCACTCATCAGCGTTGAATTTTTCCGGCTTAAATTTATCAATCAAATGGCGGTATTCAACATCTCTGCCGTATTCCTTATCGTGAAAAACATTACTTTTTGTGCCTTTTTTGTACATTTGCCTCGGATACCATTCAGACTCGGTTGAGGGAACTGAATAAACGCCCCAGTGAATGAATATTCCGAAACGTTTTTCACGGTACCATGACGGCACCTTAAAATCAGTTAGGCTTTCCCATGTGTCCTTAAATGGCCCTTTTTCAATAATTTCATCAATTTGAGATAAATACTCTTGAATTTCCTGCATACATAAATCTCCTTTGCTAATGGATATTGACAGTTATACAATTAAATTGTACAATAGTTTTGCAAAAGTTTATTGCGAAAATCTATCAAATAATTTAGAAATCCTATCACAAAGGAACAGACAATTATGAAGTGCAATGAAACAGGCGTTTTGAAAAAATCGGAGGTGTATTTTTCTTCTCCGTCTCAAACAGCAAAAAAAATATATTTTTATCCTATAAGCGCAGGGCATTTTTTCTGCGTCAAGGGTTATCATTTAGTGCGTAAAAATTATAACAGTCTGCTGATTACTCATATCCTTGACGGCAGTTTTACTTTTGTAAAAGACGGCAAGCATATAACCGCACGCAAGGGTGACACGGTTATTCTTGATTGCTACAAGCCCCACGAATACTATACAAACGATAATTTTGAATCAATTTGGATTCATCTTGCAGGTGCAAATTCCTACGAGTTGTTTGAGGAAATTGAGAGAAGTGAGGGAAATCTCATTAAATGCAAGGATGTTCAGCATTTAAGAAAACTGCTTTTTCGTATTTTTGACGGTATGAAAGGCGATTATCCGACAACGGAATTGAGTGTTTCTCTTGATATTTACAAAATTTTCACAGAGCTCTTGAACCCGCAAAGTACAAAAAGCAAGGGCGAAAACAGCTATGAAGACAGTATTCAAATCGTTAAAGAATATATAGCCGAAAACCTTAATGAAAGCCTAACGGTAGGCGCTCTTGCCAAAACTATTAATATGAGTTCATCCCATTTTTCAAGAGTATTTAAACAGCAAACAGGCTTTTCGCCGTACGACTATATTCTAATCT
Organism: Eubacterium sp.; assembly: GCA_051881175.1. Classification (GTDB taxonomy): domain Bacteria; phylum Bacillota; class Clostridia; order Oscillospirales; family Acutalibacteraceae; genus Eubacterium_R. Next base: position 15,416 of record JBJEPI010000020.1, on the reverse strand, counting down.
CCCGTCTTAACCGAGCGAAGTATCTCTTACAGGTAACAGATATGACGGTGTCTGCAATAGCGTATGAAATCGGCTTCAACAGTGAATCAAATTTCATATATTTTTTCACTGAAAACGAAGGTATTTCACCCGGTAAATTCAGAAAACTGAAATTCTAAACAATAAAGCCCTGACGATATTTTGTCAGGGCTAAAATTATACCTTTACCTCTCTTGCGCTTATAAGCTTTAACTCGTTTGAATAAAGCGGTATCGGGATTTCGTTATACACATTGGAAATGCCGAACTTTGTTTTAGGTGCGGTGCGGATAATTAGGGTTGAATTGCTTTCAAGATATTGCTTATAATCACGCAGGTACATAACAAATTTGCGGTCAATGTTAAAGTAATCGTTTATGAGGGTTTTACCGCTGAACACCTGAAGATTAAGTCCGTCAAAATCAAATTCAAGCACCGCATCAAAGCAGTTTTTAAGTATATCCTTGGGTAGTTTCAGCTCATAATAGCCACGCTTACCTGTTGAATAAAGGAAATAATTGTAGGGCAATTTTTGCTTGCTTATTCTCGTGAGTGTAATTTCATTTTTTAAATCGGTATTGGTCATCTGCTCACAGTAAATTTTACCGTTGTCGCAATAAACAGTACCGTCAATGAAATATGCCTTGCCGCTAATAAAATGAAACTGCTTTGCTTTTTCAAAAGGTATAACAATGATTTTAACATCATCAATTTCCGTTCCGCTTTCGTTGAAATTAAGCGGAATTTCCCTGCCGTCAACAGAGCATTTCGGATTAATGCCATCACATTTGGCAAAGTAGCAAACGGTCCTTCCGTCAACAACTGTTTTTACAATCGGCTGTGCAAGAATATAATCAAATTTCACCAAGCCAAGCTTTATGTTAAACGGATAAAAGAACATTGTCCCTGCTTTTACATCAATACTCGGCAGGTTAACAGTTTTACCGTTGATTGTAAATGTAACATTTACATCCTTGAAATCCTCATATTTCAAGCCTTTTTCATAGGTTGATGCAAAGAAATAACCGCTACCGTTTTCATCTGCTCTGACAGAGCATTTAAGAAATGAAATATCGTTTGGATTATTGCTTTCCCATTTTGGAAAATATGCCTGCTTTGAGCATATTTCATTATCAAATTCATTTATAAACAGGTGCATAAGACGGAGCCTGTCGCCGTGAGGACGGCATACACCGTAACGGCTTATGGGCGCCTGAAAATCGTAGTCAATAATGGGATAATTATTAGGATAGCCTGTGAGCCTGTTTTCCTGCATAAGCCTATCGTTAGGATTTGCACCGCCGCAAAACATATAGTAGCCAAGCCAGTTTACACCGCTTGCAAATTTTGCAAAGCCAACGCCGTAGCCGTCCTTTTCGGATATATACGGTCTGCGGTGCTGGGTAACCTGATTACCGGGACCTGTTTCGCAGGAGGCGTAGGGCACATCGTCATAGGCACCCTTTTGCTCTGCATTACTTTTGAACAAATCTCCGCCGATTTCACCCTCTGTTTTTGCAGGAGTGATTGCAAAGCGGTTGTTAGGCTTAAGCACAGTTTTTCCGTGAGTCCAGGGTGCGTCGGGATAACCGCCAACCATAGGCAAAAAGTCATTGTCAGGCTTACCTGACGGCCAGGCAGTCATAGTGAAAAACGGTGTTTTAAAGCCGATTTCTTCTGCAATTTTGCGGAGAGTACGGATATGCTCTGTTGAGCCTGTGTATTCATTTTCAAGCTGAATACCGATTACCGTTTCACCGTTAAGATAAGGCTTAACCTCGTTATACAGTCCCTGCCAAAAGTCTTTGACCTCTGCAAGATATTTAGGATTGTCACATCTTTTCTTCGCCATTTTATTTATGCGTTTAGGAAAGCCGCCCCTAATAACCTCGCCGTGACACCAAGGACCTATACGCAGAATACAGGGCATATCAATATCCCTGCAAATTGAAAGAAATGCAGAAATATCTTTATTACCCGAAAATTCAAACTGCCCCTTAATCTCCTCGTGATAATTCCAAAACACATATGTAGATACGGTATTGATACCGCATTCACGCATTTTTAAAAGGGTCTCTCTCCAGCGTTCCCTCGGCAGTCTTGAAAAATGCAATTCGCCTGCAATAACGGTATATGGCTTTCCGTTTTTGGTAAAATACTGAGTGTTTACACCGTAAGCACTTTCTATATTTGAATAGTTAAAATCTCCCGACTTAACCTTTTTTGGCTTTGCATCAATAGTGATTTCCATTTATTCTACCGCCTGTGTTTTTGCTTCAAGTATTGAATTAATTTCGATATATTTGTTAAGTTCATCAAGTACAAACTGATTATTATTTTCGTTTGCAAAATTTACTATTTCGGTTAATTCTGCAATATCATCATTTGAAAGCTCATTGTTTTTGTAGTTTTGAACAACTGCTCTTATCTTTAACGCACGAATATAATCGGCGTGCTTTTTCTCCGACAAATCGTAGAATATAATCGGGATAACGCAGATTACGGATGATATAATGCCAAGCCATGTAACACTCTTGAATGTGCCATACATAATGTCGGGATTTTTGAGTGCAGTATCAATATTATCGCCGAAGCCAACCCCGCCGAAGCTCATAAAGAGTGGCATAAGCGCACTTGTGAACAGTCCGCAGAAGGTCATAACAAAGGCGTTGCAGTTTTGCCAAAAACCTTCAAGACGTTTGCCTGTTTTCCATTGCTGATAGTCAAGCACATCGGGAACCATAATTGTTGCAATATAGCTAAGTCCGTTAAAAAGATTTTGGAAGAAAATTGCAACAAGCATAAGATACGGGCTTTTAAGAGTGAACAACTGCATAAATGCCATAACGGTAAAGCCGATTGTTGAAATAAGCATAACATTGCGTTTGCCCAGCTTCTTTATCATAAACGGACCTACAAGCATACCCGGAACGAGCGCATTATTAAGCACCATATTACATACGGTTAGAGCGAATGCACCGCTTTGACCGCCGATTGCGTAGTTGCAAATCCAAAGGTACATATTGATGTTACCTCTGATCCCCACAACGATATTGAATATTGTTATAATCCAAAAATATTTGTTTGTAAATAACTGCTTTGCGCCCTCGCTGAACTTAACCTTTGCAACAAATTCCTTATGAACGACGGTTCTTTCCTCAGTACCGAAATATGCAAAAAATACAAATGCAATACCGCCGATACCGCAAACGGGGAATGCCCAGCGGTAAAGCTCAATATTGTTCATCGGGTTTTCGCTGCTTGCAAAGACAATGCCCGCAACAAGCGGAATAACGATATTTACAACAGATGACGGAATGTTTGAAATCAAGCCCTTAAACGCACCGATATTTGCTCTTTCCTGTGAAACGGGAGAAATAGTCTGTTCAATTCCCACAAGGCATTGCGACAAAAGAGTGAAGAAAAATGTGCCTACCTGAATAAGCATAAACATTACAAGGCTTGCAAGAGAAACCTCAATATGCGATGCCGCAACTGCGAAAATCGGGATAGACGGAATATCAAACGCAAACAGAATATTGCCTACCCACGCCTCAGGTATAAAAGGAATGAATGTAAAGCATACAACGGTAAGTATTGATGTCCAAGGTAAAAACGGCTTGAACTTGCCCTTTTTTGAATTTGAATTGTCTATCATCATAGACAGAATCGGTGCACGCACAAGACCGAAAATTGACGCAACAATTCCCGCAATGAAGATGAAGCCTGTTGACACCTTAAAATAGCTAATCATCATCGGGATATTGATGGCAATACCTGTCCAGCTGATGATAACGCTCAGCCAAGAAATCGAACCGCTGCCGAGTGCCATATTAAGAAATTCCTTGTAATTTACATAATACCCTTCGGGCGGTGTTTTCCAATGCTTTTTCAGTGTAGCAACACCTGTTTTAATTTTTGAGCCTAAGCCTTCCTTTTGTTCCATAAAACTACCTCTTGTTTCAGTTATACAATCATTATAAATCCTTTTTGATAAAAATGATTAAGAAAAAATGCTATATTATTTAGAAATACTGCTTTTTTGTGATTGTTTTTCTAAACTATCGGGATGAATTTCTAAATACATACCTTTTAATCGGTGATATAATAAAAGCACAATATCCAAAAGGAGTGCTTTTATGGAAACACCTTTAAAGTTTAACTATGATTATTCCGAGTGTATGGTAATGAAATTAGGCATGGCTATTCCTGATAAGGAAAATCCGGAAAAAAGTAAGGTGTTTCTTACCTTTGAGGAAGCACTTGAATACATAAAAAAGATTGATAATGTTACGCAGGGAATAACTAAAATATACTATCTTGTCGGCTGGCAATATCTCGGTCACGATGATAAATATCCTGATTTCTTTGATGTGAACGAATCGCTGAAAAGAAAAGAGGACAAAAATGCTTATGACAGCTTTAAGTGGCTGTCTGATGAAGCGAAAAAATATCATTCCGTTATCAGCGTTCATATCAATTTTAACGACGCATACGACAACGCACCGTCCTTTGACGATTTTGTAAAAGCAGGTGCGTTGATTAGAAAAAAGAATGGCAAGCCTAATCCGATTGAAAAATACAACGGCAGAAAATGCTACAAAACCTGCCATAAGGGTTATTGGGAATCGGGACTTTTCAAAAGACAGTTTGACCGCTTTATTGATACATTCCCGTTCATTGCCGAAGCCGGAACAATCCATGTTGATAATTTTCAGTGCTACACAAATTATGCGCCCTATGTCAGCATAAAGGAAATGCAATCGGCAAGGCGCAAAATGATAGAATATGTAAAATCAAAGGGTATTGACATCACCTCGGAATTTACATATAAGGAAAGCGAAATCCTACCGAATAAACCTATTTTCGGTTTGCCCAGAGACCATTTCAAATCTTCTCCTATGGATACGGTTGGACTTATTCCTATGAGCTGGTGGTGCTACCGAATGACCGACAAGGAATTGGTTGAAACATCCCCTAAAATCTACTGTCAAGGCACGTTTAGGGAAAAAACGCTTAACAATATTTTCTATGGAAATATGCACGGCGAGGATATTATTAAAAAGGATAACGCCGATTGGGTAAATGATTTTATTTATTCCTTTGCAACATATCAGGTGCCCGGTCATTATCTTAATTCGCTGAAAAGAGTAGCAATTAAAGGACAGGGAAATAACAAATTCTGCGAATTTTCAGACGGTGTTGTTTCCTATTCAAAAGGAAGAAAAATAACCAAAAACGGAAAAATCATCAAGGACGGCGACACACTGTTTTTGCCTTTTGTCCACAAAGAAAGCACCTATATTGCATACAGTAAAAACGGAGATTGCCGTGATTGGGATATTTTTGAAGACAATAAAACAATGGCAGAGATTTACCGAATATCCGAAAACGGCAATGAATATATAAGGGATATTCCCATCAAAAACAACAAGCTTCACATAAATCTACCAGAGAAAATTGGGTATATAATCACATTAAAATAATGAATCGGGAATCGCAAAATTAATGCGATTCCCGAATTTTTATATAACAAATTCTGTTTTGTTGTCAAGTGCGGTAAATTCGGTTAATGATTTATCATCAAAATTTATTTTAATTTCGTAGCCGTTGTCTTTTCTTGAAACGAAAATATCCGCCGCCTTGCCGCAAAGCATAATATTTTTAATTGACATTTCATTCCATTCGTCAGGCAGATTCGGCTTCAGCGTAAAGCTATTAAAGCCTGTCGATCTGTAACCCAAAATGCCCTCGGTGAATATACGCAGATAAAGTCCGCTTTCTGCCGATAATTGAGCCTGATTGCCCTCAGGAAATGCCTCAACGGGATACGGAATATGCTCGCCCAAAAGTCTTGCAGAGGTAAATGTTTTCAGCAGTTCAACCGCTTCGTTTTGATGACCTGAATAGAACATACCCCTTAAAGCATAAAGCGTTGCTCTGTCCCAATAAGTCTTTTCTCCGCTTCGTGTGACAATACCGCCGTTTTTGAACAGCTTGTCGGAAAGCAGGGCGGACACCGTTTCATTACTTCTGTCGTCAATTCCCATAGCAAGCGGAATTGCAATCCAAGCACGGAGGTTTTTCTCCTCCTCGCAATACATATAAGTATCAAAGCCCTCAACATTTTTGCCGAAATATTTTTCAATGGCTTTTCTTAAATTCTTTGCAACGGCAATCAATTCATCTGCTCGCTCATTGTTGCCGAATTCTCTTTCAAGATAAGAAACGCTGATAAGTGCGTCGTATGTAAGAGAAGATGTGCATAGGTTATATGTTCCGCTTTCAAACCTGTTTTCAAGCTCGTCGGAATCGCTCCTTACAACACCGTTTTCACCGATTTGAGAAATAGTATAGTCAATACATTTTCTTATTGAATCAATGTACTTTTCAGCCGTTTGTTTACTGCCATTTGTCAGCAGATAACGGGAACAGCCATAGGCGTACATTGCACTGTCACCTCTGTCCTTTGCTCCGTGCCATATACCGTCACCCTCGGCAATAATGCTTGTGATTAAAGCCTTATCGGACGAAATATACTTTTGATACATATTGTATGTATTGAGTGCTTGCTTTCTGCCTGTTTCGTAGCCGAGATACGCATAAAGGGGATTTACATATTCGCACTCGTCATTTGTCCAAATTGCAGCATAGTAATATCCGCCGCCCGGAGAATGCATAAGCCCTGCCTTTGTTTTGAATATGCTTTCACAGGCACGGATTTTTGTATAAAACGCCATTGTGTTAATTTTTTCATCAGGAGTTTTGATAACCGTTATTTTTGAAATTTCGTCAACAAATGCTTCTCTCAAGGACAATTCCTTTTCAAAATCAACGGTGAAGCTTTCGTTGTAATCGGCACCGCAGTATGCCGCAAAAATAGCACCAGATGACTGAGGCTCAACATACATATCGGTACTTGTACTGCATTGAGTGAAAAATCTGTATCTTCTTCTGTCAACGCCGTGATAAGCCTTTGTAATATGCTCCTTATCGTTGCATTTAAGATTAAAGCTAACTGTTTTATCCGATTTATTGATAAGCTCAACTCGTTCAATGCAAGCCTTACACTCTCTTGCAGAAAAGATTGAACGGTGAATTTCAACACTACCTGCTTTGCTGTAAATATGCAGTATTCCGTCAAAGACAAATTTTGTTGCTTTTTCATTGACAGTATGACCGTCAATAACAACGGAATATCCGTTAAAGTTACGGTCAAGCGAACTGCCCGTTAAATTAGGATAACATCTTAATGTAGGAAATGTTGTATGACGCATCAGCCTTAAATTGCCGTTACTGTCGGCACCGTAGCTGATAATTGAAGCACAGTAAAAGCCTGCGGTTTCAATATGGTTTGCGTATTCCTCGCCCTCAACAACATCAAAGCAGATTTTGTTATTTTTCAAATAGTGCTTTTCCTTTGTGAACGGTGTATTGAGCCTTGCCCATTTTGCGAAATAGGGTATTCGCATTCTCGGTATTTGAATTGATAATGACATAGTTGTGTTTCCTTTACATTATTTACTGATTATACAACCTTTTTTGAGAATTATATTTGCATATTGTTTTTCCTCGCCTGTTGCAATTATTGCGTAAGCCTTTTTTGCCCTGTCGTAATAAGCAAAGCGTTCTTCAAACGAGATTTCGGCATTCGGTTCATATCTTTTCAGTATTTTTTCATATTCGTTCCAAATACTTGTATCGGCGGTATCACCGTCGCATTTTTGCATAAGGACAAAATTGTTTGAATCATACTGATCAAGCGGGAGCAGATTAAGAACTGCGCTCAGCATGTCGCAGGCAGATATACCGTCTGCTCTTATCAGAATATTTGCATTTGCCGCCGCCGGAAAATTACCGTCTGCTATAACTATTTCATCTCCGTGTCCCATTTCGCAAAGTACCTTCAGCAAATCGGGAGAGATTATTTTCGGAATATTTTTAAGCATAGATTTATCCTTTCAAAAATTATTTTTTATTTGTTTTTCTTTGCTTTGCGGTCTTGCGCTCTGCTTTTAACTGTTCGGCATAGGCTTCTTTTTCAGCCTTTTCTCTTTTTTCAGCCTCTTCTCTTTCAGCTCTTTGAGCCTCGGCACGCAGCTTTGAATCCTCATAATTCGCCTTTATCTCATCGTATCTGCGGTAGTTTTCCTGTTGAATTAAAAGCTTTTTAGCGTCGATATACGGCTTTGCCGCACGGTTATAGACAGAATACTGTGCCGTAAATTCTTTAATTTTCTTTTGAACGGCATACTTTTTCTTTCTGAGTGCTTTAATCTCGGCGTTGATTTCGTTTGCCTTTGACTTGTCCTTTTTCTCCCTTGCCTTTCGGTAATCATCAATAAGAGCCTTTATTTCTAAATCAAGTGCATCCTCCTGCCTGAACAGTTCTCCGAAAATATCACTGTCAAATTCGGTAATGCCGTTTGAATAATTCTTCTCAAGTGCTTTTTTAGATGCTTTTTCTGCTCTTGCATTTTCTATTGCATATTTACGAATTTCCTTTTCATCGGCAGTAGCCTTTGGCAATTTGCGAGCCTGTTTAACGGTAACAGTGTTTAAGTCCTTTAAGCCGTCAAGTCCTGATGCTACAATTTTATCAGCCCTTTCAAGCTGAATTTTCATTGCCGGACTGTCAAATTTTTCAACCTCTTTAACAATAAATTTGCCTATGACGATTTTCTCATTTATCTCCTTTTGCTCTTTATACTTTGCCTTGGCTTCTTTTACTGCCGACTTGTCATTCAGTTTTTTAGCCGCTTTTATTTCCAACTTATCGGGCTTAACTGCTTCCTTGTCATAATACTCATAAGCCTCATCAATCAAATCAATAGCTTCAATAAGATTTTCGTCCGACAAAGCATTGTTTCCGTAATCCTCAAAGAGTGCACGGATTTTTAGTACCCTTACCATAGCCTTTTGCTTAACCTCGGTTAAATCATAGAAGAAATAGGGTATTGCATTGAGTGCCGCACCAATCGCAGACGCAATAACAAGAATGCCGCATATTCTTTTGAAATAATCAGGGTCATAAAGTACATAATATACATTACTGCCGTCATATCCAAGTGATTTTGCAACAGTTTCATTAAGACCTGCCCAGTTGTAAATTGCAGGAAGAACGGAGCCTGTTACCATACCGACTACACTGCCGATAAGACCGATTGTAAAGAACATTCCGTCTATTCTTTCGCCTGTGAGATATTGCTGGTAATCCCTTATATCTCCGTTTAGGCTATACTGTAAAAGGTTGCCAAGCGAGGTGCCGAGTCCGTTAATGAACATACAACCGAGCATAAGCCAAATAATCATACTTTTAGGAGCCTCGGTAACAACCGGATACATACAAAGTATAAAGAATATGCTCATCAAATTTGAATAGAGAAGCAGATTTCTTTTACCGATTTTACGAATTAAAACCGGAGCAAAAAGCATTGACCATAAAGCAGAGTTACCGTATACGGCGGTTACAATTGAATATTGCAAGGGTGTGCAGGCATCCTGATAATTATAAAGCCATGCAAGTATGGTGCCAAACGAGGATTCGAGAAAGCCTATCCAACTTGCACAGGAAATTATCCAAAAATACTTGTTTTTAGCAACTGCACGCAGAGCATCCATAAAGCCGATTTTTATTACATGGGTTTTCGCTTCAATGACCTTTTCCTCGGTATTTACATGAATAAGTATTGTAAGGAGCAAACCGACAAGAAGAATAGGAGGAAAAACAACGCGATAGATTTTCATATCGTAAATTGTGTTTTCACCTGTTATTGCCCTTGCCAAAAGAGGCATTATAAAGCCTATGATTGTCGGTGCAAGAGAGTCAGTTACGGCAGTAACAGAACAAACATCGCTGCGTTCATAGGTGTTTGGGGACAAAACATTTATGATATTTGTATAGGAATCAAACATAAATGTATAGAAAAACTGAAATCCTATATTAAATATCAAAACAGTAAAGCATTTCCAAAAAAGCGTCATTTTGTCATAGGGCATCCAAGTGAATCCCAAAGCAAGAATAACGGTTGGAATTGCCATTGTGAATATGTAAGGTCTAAATCTGCCCTTGCCGTTTTTTGCACTGTCAACCATTTTCGCCCTAACCGCAGTCAGCGGAAAGCTTGCAATTATACTGATTATGTAAATAAGGTATAATGGCTGAGGCGGTATACCTATTGTATTTCCGATAAGTGTATTACCAACGCTCAAAAGCATCATTTGAACGGCATAGCATATAAACTTAACACCCATTCCGCCGAATGCCAAGGAAGCAATTTCCTTAAAAGGCATATATCTGCCAAGGGGAGGCTTGCTCCAATATATCTTTAATTTTTCGACATTTTCTGTTACAAACTGTTTTACTTTTAGCATATACTACCCTCTGTTAACTGTACATATGTTATTTTTATGATTGCGGTACTAAATCAAACCAAAAACTATAAAATCAAACTGCTCGGGGACGATAATTTCGCTGTCGTTTTCACCGTAAAGCTCTTTTCTTATTCCACGGTAAAGCTCGTCTAAAAATTTATCTCCCTCACGAAAATCAACAACATTCAGTCCGCCGTTTCCGGTGAGTATTTCCTCGGCACGCTTTGGGTTTCCGCTCTTCAAATATGCCATTGAAAGATACATCAAAAGCCTTTGATTGCTTTTCAGCGTTTCATCAAGCAGATAAAATTCATTAATAATTGCATCAAAAGCGTTTTGCTTCAGCAAAAGTGTAAAAATACTTTCAGCAAGTGCATAGCTATTGTTATCAAAACGCAAACATTTTTTTGCAAAATAAACGCTTTTATCATCACAAAGCTGATAGAGTATGTGGGAGTAAAGATGATTGTTCTTTTCATTGCTGTCCAGGATAAGACTTTTTTCACACCACATTTTAGCTTTTTCAAAATCACGGCGGTCATAGGAGAGTAAAGACAACTGATACGGAATATTCCAATTACAGATATCTTGATTTTTCAAAAGCAGACCTTCCACTCTTTCGCCGAATGCAAAGGATAAATCGGAGTTTAATTCTTCATCGTTTATGAGAGAAAGCCAACCATTTATGTCATCACTTTGTGTAAATTCAAGCTGATTCGGAATTCTACTGCCTAAAAGTCCGTTAAGATAACCAAAACCGCTGCCTGTCAAAACCGTTTTTCCTTTTTGCAGGCTGATATTTTCCGCAAAATCGGATAATCTGCTGTCTAAATAATTACTGTCGCCAAGCTCATTTATTTGATACTTTACTGCTTTTACGACTTCGTCATAATCGGCAGTTACCATTTCTTTTGAAATATCTGCAAGAGTATAACATTCAGCAAAGGTCCAAATAGTTTTAGGCGGCATAGGAATACACTCATACTGTGTTTTGCCGAGTCCTGCCTGAATTTCAACATAATCTCCTGCTTTATCGGTAAGCATTATTTGCCAATGTTTAGATCCCTTTCTGTGTCCCCAAGAGAACAACTTCCTGCCCTTTAGATTATTGCTTGAAAATTGCAAAAGACCGAAACCGTCTTTATCCACATTTGCAATAAATTTGTCCTCATCAGGAGCAATGTCATAAAAATAGTCAATGGTATTAGGTATATTTTCGGGATATGAAACATCAATACCGTTATCAAAGGGAATTGATGATTTTTTAATGCCCATACCGTCGGAATTATTGTAGGCACTGCTTGCAGGAACTATAACTCTTCCACCCTTGTATTCTGGTGTTGCCATATTTGACCACCAATACATCGGCACAACATTAGCATTTGTGTTTTCAATACGAACACATGTCATCAGCTTGTTTTTATCAAGCCAAAAATCAATTTGATAGTATATTTCTCTCGTTCTCTCAAATTCATAAAAACGCAAAACATCTTCTGCATTTTTACCTGTAACAAAAGCACAGTACATCTGCGAGCAGGTAAAGGGCGAATGACCGATAATACCGCAGTTCCACTCAACACCTCCGGAAAACCAAGCGTTTCTTATACTCAAATTTCTGAAACGAATAACATCGTTTGTATACAAAATATCCTTTTGTTTTTTCTTGTCAAACAGCTTCCAAAGCCTACCGCCCAGGGTCGGCAAAAATTCAGCATAAAGATATTCGTTTTCTAAAACTGCAACGGTTATTTCCTGTTCCTTTTCCTCCGAATAGGCATTTTGCTGAGTATACGGATATGAGGTTTCACGAGAGCCGTAATCAATAAAAAGTCCTTCATAATCATCTATTGTAGATACTGCTTTGTGTGTTTCCGTAGATTGCGAAAGGTGCGGCAAATTGTTTTCGTTTGTAAAATTTGAAACACGATAATTTCTTTTTTCAAGTCTGGGCATATATTATTCTCCTGTTTTGTTTAGTCAACCTCAATTTTGAAGCATATCGGCATTGTTGAATTAACTTTGCCTGTTTTAATTTTAAGACATTTTTTGTCCTGTGAATAAGTAACCTTTTCATCACTACCGAGAATGGAAATGTTTTTGATAACGCAGTGGAACAAATCCATACTGTCGGCAAGTGATTTTATCTTAAATTCACTTTTGCCGTTTGGTTTTAGTGCAAAAGCATACACAACGCCCGTTTTGCAGGTAAAACGGTAATCACGGCTTGTATAACTTAATTTCTCGTTAAAGGAACCGCCCTTTTGCTTTTTGCCCTCACCGAAAACCTTATAAGGCTGTGTTCCCCAAATAGCCTCGGCATTTGTTTTTGTAAATTTTCCGAGTTCGATTAGTATTTGCTTTTCCTCGTCACAAATTGAGCCGTCTGCTTTAGGTCCGATATTAAGAACAAAGCAACCGTTTTTAGAAATAACATCAAGCAGATTGCAAGCAATTATTTCGGGAGTCTTGAAACGGTTTGTTGTGCAATAGCTCCAGGAGTTGTAAGCCGTTGAGGTTTCGCCCTGCCAAATATATGGGCTGATATTTTCAAGCTGACCACGCTCACGGTCAAATATTGCACAATTATACATAATTGCGTCCGATTTATAATAAACGCAGACCTCCTTGCCCCATTCAAGTGAACGGTTGTAATAATAGGCAAGAAATTTTTTCATATACGGTCTGAATGCCTTGTATGACACCCACCAGTCAAAGAAAAGGGAAGAGGGCTGATATTTGTCAATAAGCTCACAGGAGGACACAAGCCAATCCTTTAACCATTTTTCAGTAGGCTCAATTCCGTGCTCCTGCTTCAAAAGAGTTTTAAGATTATTCCTCTTATGCACATTTTCACATTCGCCGTATAGCTCTCTGTATTTATCGTCCTGTGTTTCGTTTTTATAGCCTATTGTTTTACCACCGTTCAAAAACCAAAAATGCTCGGCTCTGTGTGATGATGTTGAAAAAACAATGCCATTATTCTCACAGGCGGTTTTGTATTCGGCTATGAAATCTCTTTGAACAGGTAGTTTCGGTGTTGTCCATTCGGACAATTCACTATTGTACAATTTTATACCGTCGTGATGCTCCGCAACAGGCATAACGAATTTTGCACCGCAGTCCTTAACGGCTTTGACTATATCGTCTGCATCAAATTTTTCAGCCTTGAACATAGGAATAAAATCACGGTAGTTAAAATTTTTTCCGTATTTCTTTTTATGATGCCAGTAAACAGGATTGCCCTTGTAGTACATTAATCTTGGGTACCATTCGCTGAAATATTCAGGCACGGTAAAAACGCCCCAATGAATGAATACGCCGAATTTTGCCTCCATGTACCACCGTGGAACAGGGTATCCTGCAAGGCTTTCCCATTCGGGCTTATATTTTCCGTTATTGTTTATATCATCTATTTTTTGCAGATAGGACTGCATTTGCTCATATGTCATAATTACTCCAACTTAATTAAAGTTTAATTAAACATTTTACAGTAAAAATTCATTGCAAAATGGCTGTTATCAAGCGAAAATGCTTCCTTGAAAATTCCTTTAGCCTTTTCTTTATCGTCTTTGCCGAGGAGTCCGAGTGCTTTCATAAACAGGCAATGAACCCTATTCTTTTTATTCAAATTCTCGTCAAACACAAGGAAATCCGGCAGAGATACCGCAAAATAATCAATTTTAACATTGTCGTTCATATGCTCATCAGCATAGGAAATCAGCTTGTTAAAACGAATATTTGCCTCATCTGTCTTGCCGAGTTTCAGCAAAGCAAGTCCCTGGCAGAAAATCGTTTCAGGCGGCTGGTCGTTGTAGTACATTGCGCTTTGCGGCTCGGAAAGTCCCGTAGACGCTTTTTCAAAATATTCCTTTGCTTTTTCTGAATTGTTCAGCTTTTCATATGCCAAGCCTAACAGATAATTTTGCAGGTTTTCCTGTGCACCGTAAAGCTTGCCTTCGCCGAGATTATGCGGATAAGAAAAGGTGCGTTCCAAAAGCGAAATTGCCTTTTTCGGCTCATTATTTTCAATTTCAGCCTTTGCCAAGGCACAAAGAGCGGCAACATACTGTGCAGGGGCTTTGCCTTCGCCGCCCTCCCAGGGGTGAAAGCTGTGTGTCATCAAGCAGTCAAGTGCTTTTTCGTGCTCGCCGTTCAGGTTCAAAAGCGTTACATATTCCGTATATAGATCATCACGGAAATTAACAAGTTCCATATGCTTTTCCAAAAATGCAAGTCTGTCCTTAGTAGGCATCTGCGTTTTCTTGTAAAGCTGGTCAAGCTCCATTAAAACTCTTGCATCTGTCTTATCAAGTTCAAAAGCCGTTTCAAGCTCTTTAAGTGCTGATTTTTCATCAGCCTTTTTGTTGTAATATGCAAGGGCAAGGTTGCGGTGTGCCGTTGGGAATTCAGGCTTTTTCTCTGCCGTATTCTCCCAGCATTTTATAGCGTCATCATAACGCTTTTTGTCATAATACAGGCAACCAAGATAATAATTTGCCATTGCGTTGCTGTCGTTGTACTTTATTGCATTTTCAAGCACAAGCATATCGTCAAGCCTGTGCGGGAAGCAGAGATAGCTGTTGGCATTTTCTGCTTCATTAAGATGATACTGTGCCTTTTCTTTATCACTGATTATAGCATACAAATCTGCAAGGTGATTATGCACAAGAGGATAATTTGAATTTATTTCAAGCAGTACATTAATTGCCTCATCATAAAATCCGCCTGCCTTATATTCAAGAGCAATTTCAATGGCAGTGTCAACTCGCATTTCAGGCTTTTCGTCTAAAATCAAACGGCAGATAAAATCCATAGGGTCAATGGTGTTTGTTTCTTTTGCAAGACTTATAGCCTCAGTTTCTCTGCCAAGTTTAATCAAAATAATTGCCTTAAGATTTCTTGCTTTATAGTTTCTGCCGTTTTTGATTATGGCATTTTCAATGTGCTCAAGAGCGGTGTCGTAATCACCCTTTCTTGCAGAAATGCAGGCAAGGTGATAAAACGCCGATTCCTGACAGGCGTTGC
>JBJEPI010000019.1:0-19127 GCA_051881175.1 Eubacterium sp. | reverse complement strand
AAAGCTTGGTTAAAACCAAGCTTTTTGTTATGTAATATTTGTTTATTCTTCACCGGTGATTTGTTGCTGAAGCTTTTCCTGCTCTGCAAGTCTTTCGGCACGAATGTCTGCAAGCTCAACAATCATTTGTTGCTGAAGCTTACCGTGGATAGGATAAAGAATAAATGAAACGCCGTATAATCCACGGGCAAGTGCAGGAAGAATACAGAAAATAGCCCAAATACCGCTTAGCATTTTCGGATCTGTTTGAGGAATTGCGTTACCAAGTGAATCGGTAAGCGGAATATAGTTAATCCATGTAAGCACCATACCTGAAAGCCAGCCTGTAACAGATGTGGCAAGCTTACCGAAATATCCCTGTACTGTTGTAACAAGAGCTTCGTTTCTAAGGCCGTGCTTCCACTCCATATAGTCAAGAGCCTCGGCAGTAACAATTTGACCGCTTACATTAAGAATTTTGTTAGGCAAGCCGCAAATTGTTAAAGCGAAAATTACCCATGCAAGGTTTAATATTTTGTGGTCTGCAAAGGTTTGTCCAAATGGGTGATAGCCAATAAAGAATAAGGTCATGTATGCAAAGAATCCAAACAATCCTGCAATAATTGATGTTGCTCTTGCACCCCATTTTTTAACCATTTTAGCAGCAAGGGGAACCATTACGTAGTTTGGAATACCGGTAAACAATCCGCAGAATGTAGCATTCATAAGAGAACCGGTGTTGTTTAGCCAGAAATATGATTCCGTAGAGCCGCCAACTGCCTTAAAGGAGTTAAAGAAATTAGCCAAGATTACGGAAATCAAAGGTCTGTTGGTAATAATGTTCTTTAATGACTCAAGAACTGAGGTTTCCTTCATTTCCTCACGGCTCATTAGCGGAACACGCTCTCTCATATTAAAGCAACCGAACACAGCAAAGGCCGCTGATAAAATAAGCATAAACCTTGCAAAGCCGCTGTAAATATCCTTCATGGAAATGCTGTCGGTCAATTTAGGAATAACTGTTACCAAAACGGGAACAAGGGACGGAATCCATGTACCGAAAAGCTCAAAGAATTTAGTTATGGTAATAAGATTATTTCTTTCATTGGTGTTAGGGGTGATGTTATAAATCATAAGTCCCCATGCGCCGAAATAACTCATACCTAAACCGTAAATTACAATTGCAACGGCCGCCCAAACAACCTTTTGCTTAGATAATAAGCCGTCAGGGGCTGTGAACATCATCCATCCGCCCACTACCCACAAGGGTAAGGGGATAATGAAGAACGGCCTGATTCTGCCCCAACGGGTTCTTGTTCTGTCGATAATGAGGCCTGAAATGGTATCATCAACTGCATCGTAAATTGAGGCGAACAGGTTGATGTTTGCATAATATGTGGTGTTCAACTTAAGGAACTGAATCATAAAGAATTCCTTAAAGTTGTCAACAAACTGGCTTAAATTCTTTTGACCGAAATTTACAAGAACATAAGCGGCAATCTCTTTTGGAGTTAAATACCTCTTATTGGTGTAGGCAAGCTTATCAAGCTCGGCTTGTTCTTCGGTAGTGATTTCATCTACTGCTGCTTCTGCCAAATATAATCCCTCATTTCTAAAATGGGTTGTGTGCAATATGCCCCAAGTTAATTAACACTACTATATTATCATAGCACAGTTATTAAATCAATAGTTTTTTACCCAAAATAATAGTTTCATAAATACCGAAATTATTACACCTTTATTATTCAATGTGACAAAATTTTTTGTGATTGTATATTTTAGTTGACATTGCTATTAAAAGATATTAAAATAGTTCGTGAATAAAGTTTGAGGAGTGTCCTTATGGCAAGTACCTGTCCAAATTGCGGCAAAAAGCTGCATATTTATAATATTAAAGCAGAGTGTTCATCCTGCGGCGTCAGTATTCCGAATTATAATTGGGAGGCAAGGTTGGAGGAGGATAACGAAAGGGCAGAGCGCAAGTTTTTAACCTTTTATAAGAACCTTAACCGTATCGCTTACTCAATTTGGGGAACTAAGCTCAGAATCGCCAGAATTATTCTTTCTTTTGTTCCCATTATCGGTTATATTGTTCCCTGGGCATATATCAAGAGCGACGCCGAAAGCCTTGGCTTTGATGTAATCGGCATATTTACCGACGGCAAATCATTAATCGATTTGTTTAAAAGCTTTTTCGGTAATGCTGGCCTTTATTTTACAAATATGAGCTATGAGGGATACAGCGGCCCTGTTACATACACAATGCTTTCGCTGTTATTTATGGTGCTGTCACTTTTACTTTTTGTTGTGGCCTTCTTCCTGATTATATTTACATTCAAGCATTCCAAAACAAAGGCTATGTTTATTATTGATGTAATCGGAGTTGCTTCGGCAATCACAAGCGGCGTACTGTTCACAGTGGGTATGTCAAGCACCGCTGATTATATCGGCTTCACTCTCGGCGACATACCAATGTATAACGCACACGGCGGTATTGCTTGGGGATATTTTGTTGCCCTTGCGTTACTGTTGATTGCTACGGTTGTTAATTTTCTTGTTGCAAAGGCTCCGGCAAAGAGCGATGAAACTCTTGAAGAGGAAAGACTTGCCCGTAAAGCCGCAAAGGAAGAAAAAGAACGTCAGGATGCCATCAAGCGCGAGAGAGAGCGTGAGGAGGCAGAGAAAAAAGCCGCCGAGGAACAGGCAGAGCTTGTTGCAAAGGCTAAAGCAAGCTTGGAGGCCGGCAAGGCTAAAAAGGCAAAAAAGAAGGATAAGGAATAGTTTTCCAAAAGGAGTAGATAACTGCTCCTTTTGTTAAATCTAAGGTGAATATTATGGATGAAAAAACAATACAGGCAAACGCAAAGGACCTAAAATTTTACAGATGCACAATTGCAATTGTTGTTGCCATTGCGGTTGCAATCGGTTTAGGCGTTGGCTATTTCACTTTGAACAGCTATGAGGACAGCTTCAGTACTGAGGTTAACTTTAAGTCAAAATTTGTACTGATGCTTATGGATAAGGAAATTACCAGCACCGAGCCTATTGACGGCAAGTATATGACATTTTACCGTGAGGATAATCCGGATTTTGATCCGGATACAACAGTAGATGTTACTCAAGCAATCAGAGTTTACTATATCAGCGATGATACAGGTGAAAAGGTTTATTTGAATGACGGCTTCTACTATCCTAACGGTTCGGTAAACGGCAGTGTTGATGATGTTTATGTCATCGGTGGATTTTATTACACTGTTTTGCAAAATCTTAACACCTTCAAAACCGTGCTTAAAGTTTTAATCTATGTTATCGGTGCTCTTGTTTTGGTGTTTTTGGTTTATTTATGGTATCGACTGTGGTGTCGAAGCGAGGATAAAAGACTCGAAAGAATAAAAAAAGAGCAGGAATTTAGAAACAGTAAAAGCAAATTAGACGATTAGTTGGTTAAATATAAGGGCGGACTTCGGTTTGCCCTTGAATTATATAGGGTGTTTTTTTATGGAATACAAGATGCTATTTACACCTATGAAAATAGGTAATGTTGAAATTAAAAACAGAGTTGTAATGGCTCCGATGTGTATGGGCTTTGGTCAGTTTAACGGCAAGGTTACCGACACTATGATGAATTATTACGTTGAGCGTGCCAAGGGCGGAGTTGGCTTGATTTTTACGGAAATCACCAGAGTAAACGATATTACAGGTGCCTCGTCATTCGGTCAGCTTGCCATGTCCCACGATTATCAAATTGAGCCTTTGAAAAAAATGGCGGAGCGTATTCACTCCTATGGCTCAAAGATTATGGTTGAGCTTCACCATCCGGGAAGACAAAATCTTGGCTTAATGATTGGAACAGTGCCGATTTCAAATGCCTGCGATTCGCTTATGGGCAGTGCTTATGCAAAGCTTTTGACAGGCGCAATTATTCCCCCGGGAAAGGTGCTTCAGGATAACGATATTGTTCCAAGAGTAATTGCCCCAAGCAAATGCGAAAAGTCCAAAATGTCGGAAAGCGTTAACAGAGGTATTACTAAATTCGGTATTAAGCGTCTTGTTAATCAGTTTGTTGAGGGCGCTGTCCGTGTTCAAAAATCAGGTTGTGACGGTGTTGAACTCCATGCCGCTCACGGATATTTAATTCAGCAATTTTTGTCACCTAACACAAACAGGCGAAACGATGAATACGGCGGCAGTCTTGAAAACAGAATGCGCTTTCTTCTTGAAATAATTGACGGTATTCGTGAAAGGTGCGGCAAGGACTTTCCTATTGTTGTTCGTCTTTCCGTTGATGAAATGTACGAAAAAATCGGTCAAAAGGGAAAGGGATATGATTTGGAGGAAGGCTTGAAAATGGCTAAAATCCTCAGCGATAAGGGAATTGACGCAATTGACGTTTCTTCTGCCTGCTATGATACCTTTAACTATTGGCTTGAGCCTACAACCTTTACTCCGGGTTGGCGCAAGTATTTGGCCGAGGAGGTTAAAAAGGTTGTTGATATTCCTGTTATTGCGGCAAATATGATTCGTTCTCCGGAGCAGGCAGAGCAACAGCTTCAAGCAGGAATACAGGATTTTATATCACTTGGCAGACCGCTTATTGCAGATCCCTATTGGGTTGAAAAGGTTCAAAGCGGTAAGGAGAATACAGTTAAGCGTTGTATTGCTTGCCTATATTGCTTTGAAAGCATGATGCACAATGCATATAAGTACACACACGGTCATTGCTCAGTTAATCCATTTGTGGGCCGTGAGGGCGAAATTTTAAATCGTAACGGTAAAGGTAAAAAGGTTGCCATTGTAGGTGCAAGCGTTGCAGGATTAACTGCCGCTGAGCTTTTGGCAAAGCGTGGCTTTGATGTTACCGTATTTGAAAAAGAGGATTGTGCCGGCGGTCAAATCAATCTTGCAAAAATGCCTCCTAATAAGGAAAAAATCGGTTGGTGTGTTGACGATTTATTGGTAAATGCAGAAAATGCAGGCGCTAAAATCGTTTATAACACTGTTGCTACAAAGGAAATGCTTGATGATATGAAGCCTGCATACGTGATTTGTGCAACAGGCGCAGACGCTGTTTATCCAAAAGCCTTCCAAAGAGAAAATGTCTCAACGGTTACGGACATTTTAAACGGCAATGTTAAGCTTTATTATAAAAAGGTTGTAGTTATCGGCTCGGGTATGACAGGGCTTGAAACCTCCGAGCTTTTATGCAAGCAGTTTAACAAGGTTACCATTGTTGAAATGGCAGACCAAATCGCCCCCGGCGCTTGGTTCCAACAGGTTGATGACGCTATGCCTCATTTGGAAAAGGCAGGAACCGTGTTTATGCCGTCTTATAAGCTGGTTGAAATAAAGGATGACTCCGTAGTTCTTGAAAGCACAAAAACAGGGGAGTTAACCGAGGTTGAGGCAGACCATGTTGTACTGTCCATGGGTTGCAGACCTAATAATAATTTATTCACCGAGCTTGATCAGGATAAAAACAAGTCCTATGAGGTTTACAATATCGGCGACAGCGTAAAGGTTGGCAGAATTGCAAATGCTACAGAGACGGCATATCAGCTTGCGATTAAGCTTAAAAGATAATAAATAGTTAAGAGCGAATGGGTTATCCATTCGCTCTTTTAATATCTTTCACAACACTATTGCGTTTAGTATTACAAAATTATTAATTCCTTTGTTACATTGCTTAAATTCTCTCTGCCTCGTGGCGAAATGTAGCATACGTCTTCAATTCTTATGCCGAATTTATCGGGAATATAGATGCCCGGTTCGATAGATGTTACATTACCTACCTGATAGGTGTCATTGCTTTTGGGGGAAGCATTGAAGCCCTCATGAATTTCTAAACCTACACCGTGCCCGAGACTGTGTCTAAAGTATTGTGCCATACTTTTTTCGGCTAAAACATCATAAGCCGCCTTGTACACATCGGCGCATTTTACACCCTCTGCAAGGGCCTTAATACCTGCCTTTTGAGCCTCTAAAACAAGGTTATACATTTCTCTCATTTCATCTGTGACGCTTCCAACAGCAACAGTTCTTGTCATATCGGAATGGTAGCCCTTATAGGTTGCACCAAAGTCAAATAAAACAAAGTCTCCGCTTTCTATTTTTTTATCACTTGGCACGCCATGGGGCATTGATGTGTGAGCACCCGTTAACAGAATTGTATCAAAGGATATTCCTTCTGAGCCGTTTTTCGCCATTATATATTCAAATTCCGCGGCAAGCTCCTTTTCGGTTTTTCCTGCCTCAACATAATTGAGCAGCTCCATAAAGGATTTTTCGGCAACGGCATTGGCTTTTTTCATATAAACAATTTCTTCGGCTTCCTTGCAATTTCGCTGAAGCATCAGCTTGTTGTCAAGGCGTATTAATTCCGTAGCGTCCAATGCATCTTTTACTGCCGTATAAGTGGCATAGGATATTGTTTCGTTTTCAAAAATCAAAGATTTAGCCTTGTTTTCCTTTATTAAAGCGGAAACATGCTCGCTGAATTTTTTGTCAATTTCAATAACTCTTAATCCGCTTTGGGCAGCATTTTGCCGGGCAATCTCAGTGTATCTTGAATCCACTAAATGAAATGCATTACCGTTTTTGAATATTAAAATCATACCCTCGCTGGGGGAAAAACCGCAAATATAATGCATATTAGCCTCGTTGCAAAGTAACAAAGCGTCAGCCTGAAGCTCGTTTATAATGTTAATGCATTTTTCAACATTTCTCATATTATCACCAAAATAATTATATCATAATAAAAGAATTTATCAAGATTTATCACTATTATGCGTTAAATACAAATAAAAAGGCAAACCAAAAAGTTTGCCTTTTGAAGTTAGAGGTTTTAATATTTTTTCTGTTCCCATTCAAGGTTGGCGTGATTTTACATTGCAACAAAGCTAACTTGCTTTCTGCTCTCATCGGTTACTGCAAAATGAAAATTTACACCGGTTTTGTTAGAAATAATATCAACGACTTTGAAAAAGTCATCGGTATCGGTTTTTGATGAAACAAAGTTAATCGATGAATCAACAAAAACATCGGTTAAATCATAATCACTTTCACATAAGCCTATTAAAAATCCAATAAAAGCAGTTGAACTTGATAAACCGTAATTGCTGAAATTTATCAATCGAATGTTGTTTGGAAGAATTTTTAGCAGTTTGTCACTGGAGTCAACGTATATTACGTGACCGTTGCTTGCATCTGCTGTTCCTACACTTGCTTCAAACAGCATGCGTGTTTTTCCTTCACCTTTTCCGCCTGTAATGTATTCTGTCATAGAAATCATCCTTTCTTAAAATTATTCAAATATTAGTGCTTCTATGGATAAACTTTGCAGACAACATTATAAAATGAAAATAAATTCGGTCTGTTTTTAGTATTAATGCTTAATCATGTTATAACTGATTATATATCATAAATTTAGTATTTTTTTGTTGAAAATGTAAACAATTATCAAACAATATTTTAAGACTATAATAAAAAGGCAAACCTTTCGGTTTGCCTTGGTGCAGGGAAATGAAATTTCATTAAAATTGCCGTACAGTAGTGCGTCAGTTTTTGTATGCGTGAGGGTTCAAGTCCTAGAAATACTAAAAATACCACAGCACACTACGGTACTATGGTATTTTGTCAACAGGTGACTAAAAAGATGCGACATAAAATGCCGGTTGTGATTTGAACCCGCAAAAAGTTGGTAGCGACAGCAAACCGTTGCGAGGGCGTTTACAACTGAGCAGGTGAGCCGAGTGTGACTTTTTGCGGAAAGGAGGAGTTGCGGCATGAGTGCACTCTGATTTTTGTAAAAAATCGGAGCAAGCGATATAAAGCTTGCTCCGACGTGGTGCAGGAGAAGGGACTTGAACCCTCACAGCATTGCTGCCACTAGAACCTGATGGTAACGCCACCTTGGTGTAAAGCATAATAATAGTTTACTAACAAAACAGTAAGAGGGACAAATGTTGATTTGTCCCTCTTACTGCTGATATTCAATTTTAAATTTAAATTCACCTCCCCATAAGGATTTTCAAAACAGTTTCAATTAATCTTCAATCCATATTTTGAAAGCCTTTTTTCCATAATTTTTTGCATAAATAATTTTGCCTGTTTTAGCATTACGAATATATGGCCTAAAAATATAATGACCATTTCTTTCATTCTTGTTTTTCATGTTTTCACCTCCTTTTAGGCACAAAAAAAGCACCAAACTTGAAATCTCAAAGTTTGATGCTTAATTTTGTAAAATAAAAAAAGACCGCCTATAGCAGTCTTCTGGGCACAATTACCCAAGGACAAGATATCATATTTTAAAACTGTTGTCAAGAAAAACCTTGTATTTATGCAGATTATAAGTTATACTCGATTTAAGTAATTACTCACACCTTTGTACATTATTGTATATTTGGAGATAAAATGTTATATAATTATAATGAAGCTATAAAGTTATACGGAACTGACTACAAATTAAAAAAAGCTATTATTGAGGAATCAATATATAAAATTGAAAAAGGAATATATTCAGATAAAAAAGATAACTATGATATTTATGAATTAATTTTAAAAAAATATCCTCACGCTTTTTTAGTGAAGGACAGTGCTCTTTATTTTTTTGGCATCATTAAAGAAAAGCCTAAAAAAATACATTTAGGTACTAATAGGAACGCTTTAAGAATCCATGACAGTAGAATAATTCAACACTTTTATAGTAATTTAGATGATAAATATGATGATTGGTTAGAAAGAATATTATCTTCCAATAACATAATAAAACATACAACAGAAAATGGTAACGAATATCGAATATTTAATCCTCAAGCAGTCTTATATGATTTAGTAAGAGATAAAAAGAAATACAAAGAAGAAACCTTTAATAGCATTATGCTTGCATTCAAAGATTTTCGTTATCTACGCGAAGTAGATGAAATGGATTTTTGTGAGAATTTATATAATGAAAACATTGAGATTGATAAAACGACACGAGAATTGTTAGATGAAGTAATTCTATCTGCACATGATCGAAAGTTTCAAAAATGGCTAGACTCCCTATATGATTAAAAAGAAACTGATGGGCTTAAGTTCATCAGTTCCCTTTTTTAGTACCACTTATTTATCCAACCGTCTTGATCGGTGGCAGGTTGGGTTTGCTTTTGTGTTGTAGTGGTTGTTGCTTTTTGCGTGGTTGTATTAGCTTGAGTAATTGTGGTTGTTTTTGTTGTATCGTCCGCAGAAGTTTCAAATTCAATATGATTATCAGCATCAGTAATATCCTTTGTGGTATCAGATAATACTTTTTCTGTGATACTTGATTTTTCTGTTAAGCTCTCAATCGCCAAAACAGTAGTATATTCGTTAGTAACATATCTACCATCTTTTTCAGTAACAGCTTTACCATAAGTATCTGTTTCTATTTCTGAAAGGACAGTGTTGCCTTCTTTATCGGTTACAGTTTCACCATTTTCATTGATAACTGATTCATAATAATGGGTCTGTCCCTCAATGTCAGTAACAGCAGTAGTGGAAGTGATTTCAATACTGCTGTTATTTCCTGAGCAGGCAACCAAAGCGGAAATAATTATTATAATGCCGATTATAAACAATATTTTCTTATTCATATTAACTCCAAGGAAAAGGAATATCCGTATCTGGTTCATTATCACCGCCGGAACTTGTTGTGATAACATCAACGGTTTTAAATTCATCAATGTGAGCAATAGGTTTTTCGTAAATATCTTTCATTATTACACCTCCCCATTTATTAAAGCACTGACTTCATCTTTTGTATTTTGGTCTATTTCATTGTCATTTAGTATCGCATTGGCAACATCGCTGAAACTCCTTGTTATAACAGGAGAATAGAAATACATTCCGTCAATACATATATATGCTCTTGCGGAAATTTCACTATCATAATGACTGCTAGGAATTCCTGTAAACACGGCATTGTAATATGATATCGTTCCGTCAACATTGCGTTTATCTGCTGTACGTAAATAAGAGTTTTCATTCCCTGCTCTTAAATCCATACTTGCAGTTTCTGAGTTTTCATCAATTCCGTCAAAGGAATAAACGAAACCATACTCCTTATTTATTCTGCTGTATAGATTTTCATATTCGCTTAAATCAAAGCCGAGATTTTTCTCATCAAGTACAAATCCAAAACGTAGTCCATTATCTCTTATGCGTATCTGTCCGCCGATTGCCGTCGCAATACTGTCTGAGTCAATGAACTTAAAATTAGTAGGCAATGTTTCATTGGTATTTTTATAATTAACAAATTCTTCTGCTGCCGAACCCTTCGGAGCAATTATTGTGGGGTATATTCCTTCCAAATAACGACCGCAGCCTATCCAAATATTTGTTGCTTTTTCAGAGAGAACAAAGGTAGTATCATAGCTATTTGTTTGAATATCTGTAATGCTTGGTGCATATACAAGTTTTGATGTGTTGGGAAAATCCTGAAAAGTATCTGTTGTTACAGCATTGGGTATCCAGACAATTTCCATAGGACCCATATAATTCAAATCATATGTTTTAAGCGTTTTCGGCGGTTCAAAGTCTTGTATAGAAGGCATATATAATACATTCAAATCAGGAAGGTTGAAAAGCGAATAATAATCCATCGATTTAACATTTTCAAGATATAACTCCTCAACAAACATAGACAACAAAAAGTGACCTGAAATTTCAGTAATAGCTGGTAAATCAATAACCCGTATATACGACCTATAAGCAATTCCCTGTGATGATGAAGAAATGGTACTGTCGCGAATATCGGTAAGCGAGGGTGCATAAAGCGTATCAATGTAACAATATGCAAATGCATTTGAATATATCCTCGTTAAGCTTGGAAAATCCACTTCTGTCAGAAACCAGCATCCTCTAAATGCAAAGGAATCAATAACAATTACATTAGGAACATAAAGTTCCTGCAAAAAGTTACAGTCTGCAAAGAATTCAAGAGAAAGTTGAGTAATCCCCGGAATGCTGCAGCTAATCAAAGGACAGCCTATAAAAGTGCGTATACGTGAAGACGAGAAAGTCAGCTTGGGAAATTTCGCTGACATCAGTCCTGAATACTCAAAAGTACTGCTACCAATGCTTTCCAAAGTATCCTCAAAGTTGATTTCATGCATCATGGAGCAATCTTGGAATGCCGCAGTTCCCGCTTTTTTCAAATTAGGAGTATCTAAAAATCTCAAACTGTAACAACCACAAAAAGAACTTCCTATCGTTGTTACACCCAATGCTTTAACATATTTAAGCTCTTTGCAATTGTAAAAGGCATAGCCTGATAATGTAGTTACGGTATCGGGAAGAATAACAGATGTCATATTATCTTTTTTGAAGGTGTCGGTGCTATCTAAAGTGGAGTATACTGTTGTTGGGACAATGCCGTTTATAGTATCAGGAACAATAATGTTATTTTTATCGCCATTATAGGCAGTAATTTTACCATCATCCGATATTTCAAAATCATTTTCATCTGCATAATACTGAACTGTATAATACTGCGATGAAATATTGCTTACGTATTTATTATCTTTTATCAACGCATAGTTAAGTTGCATTTCATTATCAATTATAATCGGATCTGTGTATACCGTACCATTTATACAGCTCGGTATTGATTTATCGAGAGTATAAACAAGCTGCGTATCAGCAGGGATATTATTGAACTCTACAATCTGATCCCCATGATACAATCCTGTTTTGGCTGAAGGCTCGGGAATCGAGTATTCCTTATCATTTAAAAGATTAGGAAAATTGAGCATTCCTGCGCCATAATAGTCCTTTTCATCCTCACCCATAGATATTGCAGACGATTTGATTTTGTCCTGTACCTCTGCAGGTGATAATTTAGGATTCTGCATAAGGATGTAAGCACAGGCAGCACTTGCAAACGGACAGGCAGCTGATGTACCTGTAAAGCCATCACCTTCATAGGTATAGGTATCGTCGGTGTACAAATCAACCGTGTAAATATCATAACCCGGGGCAGCAATATCCACCTCTTTGCCATAATTTGAAAAAGAGCAGATATGATTTGTATAATCATATGCACCTACAGTTATTGCACCTTCATAATCTGCAGGTGTGCAGTATTCAACAGGAAGATTATCATTGCCTGATGCAACACAAACTGTTACGCCCTTTTCTACTAATCTGCCGATAAGCTCTGTTTCTATTGACATATTTTCTTCAAACAGATAACCGCCTAAGCTTACATTCATAATATCAGGCAAATCATTGCTCGCAAGAATAACCTCCATTGCGGCTGTGAATTCAGATAGGGTTACAGTACCTGCCGAATCTATTACTTTATATGGTTTAATTTTAACATTATCAGGAGTTGACAGGACGATAATACCTGCAACAGAAGATCCGTGTCCATTATCATCCATACAGTCATTTTCTTCTCCGGAAAAGCTCATATTAAACGTGGTATCTGTAATTCTTCCGTCAAATAATTCGTGAGTATAATCTACACCTGAATCAAGTACACCCACAACAATTTCATTATTATAGGCAGATGAAGCTTCAATTTCTGCTTTTGCATAATCGGACATAATAGATTCATATGCCCATGTCCGTGAAACTTCTTCTCTATCTATACCTTCCTCGTCATCCATAGTGCGCAGATTTTTAATAGAGTTGTCCTTAACACTCAAAACTCTGTCCTTTTCAACTGTGTACCCTTTCTCTGTCAGTTCATCATATGCACGCTCCATAGTCGACTTATCATCATACTGAAGAATGGTATAATCAAGACCGTAAACACAATCAACTGCGTCTGCATCATTGATTTCATTTTTAGTCCGGACAATTAAACGGTTTTCCGTATAATTCATATTTGGGTTTTCATCAGTTTCTTTCTCTGAAAACTCTAATTTTTGGGAGTCTGAATTATATGTATCATTAATCTCGGCTACTGCCTCGCAGAACAATTCTGTATTGTGCCTCTCAATTTCTTTGGCTATTACAATTCGGCAAGGATAAAGTACAGACATCACCATTACTATTGATAAAAGTAAACAAGTTATCTTTTTCATAAAACCACCTCTTATGAATCTCTAATTTTAATATAGCAAATATAAATAGGAAAGTAATGCGAAAATGACAAATGCAGAAGCAGGAAAGATAAATGCAGAAAAATTAGGGGTTGACAAACAAATGTCAACCCCCACGTTAATAGTATTATATATTAACTTTTCTTCATGAAAATAATCTCAGTTTCAAAGACTTTTTGCTGATCGTCATATTTCCAGTCATAAACAGCACCGTACTTTTTTACTATTTTATTTATACTTTTAATACCTAACCCATGATGTGTTTTATCGCTCTTTCTTGTTTTTAACTCCTTGTTATCTGTCACCGGCGAAACGGAACAACTATTTTTTATTATAAGACCATCATAAATATTGTTTTTTGAAAATATAGTAATTTGAATAAATGCATTATAGCTTTTTTCTGCAGCTTCGACGGCATTATCGAGCAGATTATTCATAAGTGTTGATAAATCCACATCATCAATATAAGAAAGATTTGAAGTCTTAACATCAACATCAAATCTTATTTCTTTGCTTTCGCAGAGTTTAGAATATTTACTGATAATTAAATCCAGCATCTTATTTTTGCTTATTCCGGTATGATTGAATTTTTCAATAGCAGGATATAATTTGTCAATATATTTATGAACAGCATTAATATCTTCAAGGTTTCTTATCTGTGTTAAATGGTTTTTTATATCATGAGAAAACACACGCATATCTTTATTTGACTGCTCAATAATTTCAAAATATTTTTTGTCCTGTTCTTCTTGGTGCTGAATTGCTTTTATTTCATAAAGTTCTTTTGTGCTTTTTGATGAATACTCATATATTGCAAATACAAGTATGTTAGCAAAAAGAAGTCCTATGCAGGCAACCGCCCATAAGATTCCCATTAAATGAGTTAGTTGCATTTGATAAGTAATATATCGAAAACAAAGCAAAACAATTATACTTGTAAGTGGCATTACAAACAAAAGCCAAAAAAATTTGTTGGACTGCTCTGCGTTTTCTTTTTGAGCAAATAATTTCAATATAGCCATCATAATACCGAAATAAATCAATTTGCTTGCTATAACAACGAACAAATAAGCCGATGTGTTATTTTCCAGTGCGTTAAAATTCTTATATATAATAGAACTGATTGCCATTACTAATATTTCCGAAGTAAGCATTACAACCATAAAGATTAGTGAATGAAACATCGCCGTTTTAAATGAAATATTATAAAGATACAACAGAATTAGCGTATATGTAACAAACATTAAAATAACATTTAGGTATGTAATATTAAATTGATACACAATGCCTAAAACAGCATTATTAATAAACATTATTGTGAAACATATGCTTTTATTTTTCTTTGGCTTGAACAGCGTATTTGAATAATGCCAAAACAAAACAAATTCAAATAGATACATAAATATGTCTATAATCATCTTAGTCATTTAGAATATCCTCGCCTACAAAGTCTAAAAAACGCCTTTTGAATTCTGCTTGTTTTCTTGTTGCTATTGAGATTTTAATATTAGCATATGGGTCTGTTAAAGTAATTTCATCTCGTTTAAAATCAGTTATGTAATTAAGATTTACAATATAACTGTTGTGCGGAACGGCAAAGCACGAGCCCGAAAGCATAGATCGCAATTGCTTAATTGGCTCTTTAATTCTGTAATCACCATTTTTAGTGTAAATATACACACCTTTAAATTTTGCTTCTACATATACAATGTCAGAACATCTTAGTCGTGCAATCTGATGATCTTTGGTAGTAAATGTAATAACACTTTCATTAATGATGGATAAAGCTTTATCAAGTGCAGAGAAAATCCTGTTTTGCGATACGGGTTTATCAATATAACGTGTAACATTAATGTCCATAGCATCGTCTAAATATTGATGATATGAAGTTACAATTAGAATAACTGTGGGTTTGTCTCTTGCCTGCATTTCTTTTGCAATTTCTATACCGTTTGAATCACCTAGTTCAATATCGAGGAAAAGGATATCAAAGTTTTGATTTGAGGAAAGCAGGTTTTCACCGTTTTCAAATTCAGAACACTCAAAATCAATGCATTTATTCTCAAAATATAAATTCACATAATTTGCAATATTTTTTATGTATTCTCTGTCATCATCACATATAGCTATGTTCATAATATCATCCCTTTTTCATGTCTATAAAGATAGTATCATAAATTTCTGAAATCAGCAATATAAAACATAATTTCAAAATAACAAAAATGCAAGCATAAAAGATAATGCTTGCATCTAATATCAAATCTATTCAGTTTTAATTATCTCCAAAACCTCAGTTTCGGATAGTTCATTATTGAGATACATATTTTTAGCATTGACTGCTCTGTCAAGCCAAGATGTATATTCATCAGGTGATATTGATTTTGGTGTTTCGCCAAACACATATGCTCGTTCCATTCGCTTATACATTTTGTTCTTTTCTTTATTGAAGGTCTGTAAAACAAAATCATTTTCCTCAAGCTTCTTGTGCTTCATCAAAGGTCCAATTTGCTTGCAGGTCTTACCGTCCTTGAAAACTCTGTCGCAGTACAGGGTTTTCTTTTTTGTCTTTGGAATGAAATACCTACTGCAAAGCTCACATTCGCAAACAGTTTCTTTTCTGTTGTAAAACAATAGCATTAAATATTCATAATAGTCCTTAACATAATCAAAGAACAGAAAGCTCTTTTCCTGTCCGTCAATATATGTATAAACCGTTTTACAGAAAACTGCTTTTGGAATTAGTTCACTTAAATAATCTTCAAACAATTCCTTGTGGATTATACAAGGAAAGAAATTTCGAACCTTTCTTTGAATTACAAGAAGCTCATAAAGTCTTATGCTTAAAGTTGTTAATGCTGTTTCAAGATCCTCCTTTGATTCATATTCAAGGAGTATTTCTTTATCACTGACAATCTCTGCAAATGTTCCCGAAAGCAGAGCTCCTAAGGTTTTGTTTCTCTGTCTTATTATCTCTGCAACATCATAACTCCTGTTGATTGCCTTTCTTAATTCGTCATCATTAGGTTTGCTGATATCAATTAGGTGCAACAAATTATAAATATCATCTTCCAAATCACTGAAATCACAATCACAGAAGCTTTGAATTTCCATTCTGAAATCAACAGGCTTTAATCTCTTAACACCGCCATCACTAACCCAAAGTCGCTGAGCAATATTTTTATTTTGGAAATTTATATACAGTCCGTTTCTTAATTCAATATCTTTGTCCATAATCAATCTTTCTTAAAAATTTCATTTTTCACTAAAGCATAGTGATTTATTCTTTACTGTATTACTATCATAGCAGAAAGAGATTTTTTGAACAACAATAATTTGTCAAATGTCCAAGAAAATTCTCTTTCGAGTTTAGGAAAGGAGGAATACGAATGACTGAAAATTATTTCAGACTGCCGAATCAAATATTCGATGAGGGGTTAACTGCAAATGAATTTGTGGTTTACAGTTACCTAGTCAAATGCTCGGACAAGAGCCATAAATGCTTTCCCAGCAGACGAACTATTGCAAGACAGTGCAACATTTCAGTAACCACGGTAGACAAGGCATTAAGTGGTTTGATAGACAAGGGACTGATTGAAAAGACAAGCCGATTTGACTTTACAAAAGAGCAACAACAGTTATCAAACATCTACACGCTGAACAGAATTCAAACCGGCACCGGTAACAAATTCAAACGCTAACAACTAAAAGCCCTTCTTGCAGAACACTTATGAATCAGCAAAGATACTCGAAAATTGAATAAAAATGCTTTGTGGGCGATTTGTGAGGATATTGTGCAAGGATATAAAGAAAACAGAATATAATAATTTTCCTTGTAAGAACTCTCCTTTAGGAGAGTCCAAGCATAGCGCTTAGGCGCATCATTTCGGCACTTTGCCGAATGACCGGGAGACCCGGACCCCTTCGTCCAAACATATTTCGTGATTAAAATGATTGAAAATCATTAACAATCACTGCATATGTTTCTCCTCTCAGCAAAGGTACAAGTATCCTTTGCTGTAAAACTAATATAAGGAATGGTGATAGCCGTAAGCAAAGAAATTAAATCAGAACGAATCAATTTGCATTTGACACCGACTGATAAATCAATCATCAAAGAAAAAGCAGATTTAGTCGGTATGAATATGACGAATTATCTTACTGCTTGTGCAATAGTCGAAAAGATTTATTGTGTAGGTGACAAAGAATCTTTTGATGAAATCATTCATCAGTTAAAGAAAATCGGCAACAACATTAATCAAATTCGTATGCTTGCTAATTTCGGCAATATACAGTTTGCAAATCTTGATGAATGTACCTCAGCATTGCTTGAGGTAAACAAATCAATTCAAAAGATAATCAAGAGGACAAGCCAATGGCAACCTTGAATTTTATCAAGAGAAAAGATGTTAAAAACATTGCATCGCTTGGAAACGTGATTGCATATTGTGCTCAAGAATACAAAACTAAATATGAAAATTCAAGATTGATTTCAGGAATCAACTGTATGCCTGAAACTGCGATGAAAGAATTTATCGCAACCAAAAGGCAATGGAATAAGCAAGACGGTGTGCAATATTACTATGCAGTTCAATCCTTTGAAGAAGGACTGAAAATCAATCCTGTGCTTGCACATCAGATTGCAAGAGAATGGGCTAAAAGATGTTATCCTAATCACGAAGTGTTTATTGCAACTCATCTTGACACAGACAGTGTTCATTCACACATAATCATTAACTCAGTGAATATGAAAACAGGTCGAAAGATACATCAAAGCACAAAAGAGCTTGAGCAAATGCGAAAGGTAAATGACGAGCTGTGTATCAAATATGGATTGCCTGTTTGTGTTCCTAAGAAAAATCAAAAGGTAAAAACAATGAAACCGAAAGAATACTACATTGCAATGGCGGGCAGAAGTTGGAAGTTTAAAATGATAAATGCCATTGAATTTGCAATGAAGCGAGTGAAGAACAAGCAGGAATTCATTGATGAAATGGACAGGTTAGGTTATGTAATTAAGTGGTCAGGTACAAGAAAGAACATAACCTACATTGAAAAGTCAAATCCAAATCGCAGATGCAGAGATGATAATCTGCATGAAGAAAAATTTTTAAAAGTAAATATGGAGGTAGAATTTGCATTACGAGAAAGACTTGCAAGCCCTGAAAAAGAGCAACAACCAAATGATTTCGACTATGGAGAAAGCCACATCGGTAACGATAGTCGAGAGCGATTACTGGAAAGCCTTGATAGAGCTGAACCGAAATCAAAATCGTCAGTTGAGCTTGATAGCGGAGGAACAAGTGAACGAAGAACTAATCGATCAGTATTCGACACAGATATTTTATCAGCTGAGCAAGGAAATATCAGATCAAACGGATACAATTCAGGACTTGCTGGACAAACATCAGACGGAATTATCAAAACAGGTTGGGAAAGTGAACGAGAGTATGCTCTCGGCATCAAACAATTTGAATCAGGATATGAAACAAATCAAGAAGAAGCTGTTACCGCTTCTGATTGGAATACCAACCGCAATACAAGTGTTATTAACGACAGTCTGTATTTTATCGGTAATGTTTTTGAAATGATAAACAATCAAAGCCGTTACCATAGAAAGAGATTTAAATTATCTCAAAAAGAAATTGAAAAGCGTATTGCTCACGGTCAGAAATCTGACGGCTATGAGGAATACGAAATGACAATGTATTAAATATTAAAACGAAAAGTCCCGGCGAGGAATCGTCGGGCAGAAAGGAAATTAAATTATGACAACAAAATATATTTTAGTAAAGGCTTCGGCATTGGCTGAGGTCTAAAGAGAGGGGTGCGTATAGAAAACATATAAAATTAGGTGAGGCTTATGCCTCGCTGCAACAATAACAACTTAATAATTCAAGATAACATAAGAAGTGTTGAAATCTGTTACAACGGCAATGAAAAACAATTTGATCAGTTCCTGAAATCCGTTATCAAAAACTATATTTTCAATAACACGATTGAAAGCAGTGATAATTATAATTAGTTTCATTATTCGCTGGATATTAAATACTTGTTGTGATATGTTGTGTTTGCAAATCATAA
>JBJEPI010000018.1:0-3679 GCA_051881175.1 Eubacterium sp. | reverse complement strand
GATGTTCTTTCAAACATAACCTGAGCGGCAGATGTCAATTCCTCAAGAAGAGGCTTTAGGCAATGACAGATATCATTTGAACTGATATCAACCACCTTGGGCATGCCCGTATTGGCATTTCTGCCCTTTGCGGCCATAGTAACCTCCTCATCTCGCGGGACGGCACAACCGATTTGCTTTTTAATTTCCTCGGCAGACCTAACGCCGATTAAAACATCGTGCTTTTCCTTTAAGAACTTAACTATTTCGTTATCAAAATCGTTGCCGCCGATTTTTACGGTTTCGGTTTGGCTCATAGTACCTTGTGAGATAACCGCCAAATCAGTTGTTCCGCCACCGATATCAATAACGAAAACGCCGTTGGGATGAAGGGGTGCCACGCCTGCACCGAAAGCGGCGCAAAGGGGTTCTTCAACCAAGCAAACCGAACGGGCACCGGCAGTAATCAAAACAGAGATGATTGTTCTTTTTTCAACATCTGTGGCAAGGGCCGGTGATGAAGCAACAACTCTTGGCTTGAAAATGCTTTTTTTAACAACTCTGTTTATAAAATATCTCAGCATTTGCTCAGCCAAGGAATAGTTACTTATAACTCCGTTTTTGATGGTTTGGCAAACCTCAATACCCTTTGGCTCCCTGCCCTCAAGGTAATAAGCCCGCCTGCCGGCATATAAAACCTTATCATTTTCCGTATCATAGGCGACATAGGACGGCTCGTTTAAAACCACGCCTTTTCCGGGCACGGAAATTACAATTGAACTTGTTCCTAAATCAATACCTAAATCGTATCCAAACAAAGCTAATACTCCTAATAATCAAATTAACACTAATATTATATTATATCTCACCATTGTTTTCAATAAAGAATTTAAGGGCGCTGTAACGCCTGGATTTTTTATCGTTATCCACCATTTGCTTAATGCCGTTTTCGTTACCCACAAGCACCAAAAGGCTTTTTGCTCTTGTTAAGGCTGTGTAGAACAAATTTCGATAAGCAAGCTTTGGGGGTGTGGCAATAACGGGCATTACCACTGCCGAAAATTCAGAGCCTTGACTTTTGTGAATGGTCATTGCATAGGCAAGCTCCAATTCTCTAACGTTTTCTACAGAGTACATTGCCTCCCTGTCATCAAATCTAACGTTAATAATATCATTAGCCCTGTCAATATTGGTGAGTATTCCTATGTCTCCGTTAAATACGCCTGTTCCGCTTTCATTAGGCCTAAACCAGGGAACATCGTAGTTGTTTTTTATTTGCATTACTCTGTCACCTTCGCGCAGAGTATATCCCTTATATTTAATTTCCTTTTTGTCCTTTGACGGCGGATTAAGTCTTGCCTGAAGAACAGCGTTAATATTTTGTGTCCCTACCTCACCGATACGGCTTGGACATAATACCTGAATATCATTCATAGGGTCAAAGCCATAGGTTGCAGGAAGCCTTACTGTTACCAAATCAAGAATTTTTTTAGGTACGTTATATTTAGAATTTTCCGCCAGCAAGAAGAAATCACTTTCGGCACTGTTGTCAATAACGGGCATCTGTCCTGCAACTACTCTGTGGGCATTGGTAACAATTCTGCTTTGCATTGCCTGTCTGAAAATCCTGTCCAGTGTTATTACATCGATAACATTGCTTTCTATCATATCACGCAAAACATTTCCTGCCCCCACAGGGGGAAGCTGATCTTTATCCCCAACCATAATAAGTCTGCAATGGAGAGGAAGGGCATCTAAAAGCGCGGAAAAAACAGTAACATCCACCATGGAAAGCTCGTCAACAATTACTGCGTCGCAGTCAAGGGGATTTCTCAAATTATGCACAAATTCAGGTGATTGCGCTCCCTCCTTAAACTCAACCTCCAATAATCGGTGAATGGTTTTAGCCTCAAATCCGGTTAGTTCCTCCATACGCTGAGCGGCTCTTCCCGTAGGGGCGGCCAAGCAAACCTTTAAGCCCCTGTTTTTCATCAAACTGATTATACCCTTAACGGTGGTGGTTTTACCTGTACCCGGACCGCCTGTTAGTATAAGCAAGCCTTTATTTACGGCTATTTCAATGGCCCTGCGTTGCTTGTCATCAAATTCAATGCCGTTTGCCTTTTCAAATGCATATATTTCCCCGGAGAATATTTCACTTTCCTTTGGGGGAAAATGCGTCATTATTACAATTCTGTCAGCGATTGAAGCCTCGGCGGCATAAATTTCCGGCATAAACAAAAATGCTCTGCCGTCAATTTCCTTTTGTACAAGCATTTTTGCCTCAACGGCATTATCAATTGCTATATCCACATTATCGTTATTACACTCTAACAAGTCGCAGGCAGGTGCATATATTCTGTCTCTTGGAATGCAGGTGTGACCGTTGCCTAAATTATGCCTTACTATATGGCAAATTCCCGCCTGAGCCCTGTATTCAAAGGGTGGTTTATCATCTAAATTATCAACTATTTCGTCAGCCTTATCAAAGGTAATACCGGTTGCCCCGCCTATAAGCGCGTAGGGATTTGCCTTAATGATGTCAACTGCCTCGGCTTTAAACAGTGAATAGGCCTTGATAGCCTCACCTTGAGATAAGCCCAAGGCGGTTAGTGCAACAATGGTTTCCCTTGCCATAAACTGACTTTTAAAATCATTGCTGATTTGCTTTGCTCTTGAATGAGTAATCCCCTTTATGGAGGCAAGCCTTTCGGGTTCCTTTTCAAGCACATCAAAGGTATTAATCCCAAAGGCCTCAACAATTTTTGTGGCAGTTGCCTCTCTAATGCCTTTAATGGCACCCGATGATAAGTATTTCAGTATACCTGCGGCGTCGGCAGGAAGAGTTTGACTGACAGACTCAACCCCAAACTGTCTGCCGAAGGACGGGTGGATATCCCATCTGCCCAAGCATTCAATTTTTGCACCAACGGTTAATTCGCCCATTGCACCCACGATAGTTACGCCCTCACTGTCGGTGCTGATTTCGGCAACACAAAAGCCTGTATCACTGCTGTAAAAGGATATTTCCTCAACGGTGCCTATTAACTTTTCAAGCATTTCTTCACTCATAAAAACAACCTGCCATGCTTAATGCTAATATTATAGCATAAATAAGGCAGGATTTTAAGCATAATTTAAAATTAATTGTCCCATTTTTAGGCAAAAAAATAACAGATAGATTGCTCTATCTGTTATTTATAGAAAACTAAATTACTCAGCGATTGCTGTAACAACGCCTGAACCTACTGTTCTACCACCCTCACGAATAGCGAAACGAAGTCCCTCTTCAATAGCGATAGGAGTAATAAGCTCAACATTCATATCAACGTTATCACCAGGCATACACATCTCTGTTCCCTCAGGAAGAGTGATAACGCCTGTTACGTCAGTTGTTCTGAAATAGAACTGTGGACGATAGTTGTTGAAGAAAGGAGTATGACGGCCACCCTCGTCCTTTGAAAGAACGTATACTTGACCTGTGAAGTTTGTGTGTGGCTTAATTGAGCCAGGAGCTGCAAGAACTTGACCTCTCTTGATCTCTGTTCTTTGAACACCACGAAGAAGACAACCGATGT
Organism: Eubacterium sp.; assembly: GCA_051881175.1. Classification (GTDB taxonomy): domain Bacteria; phylum Bacillota; class Clostridia; order Oscillospirales; family Acutalibacteraceae; genus Eubacterium_R. The sequence goes on along the minus strand of JBJEPI010000018.1, from coordinate 122 downwards.
TGTCACCAGCCTCAGCGTAGTCAAGAATCTTTCTGAACATCTCGATACCTGTGCAAACTGTTGACTTGATTTCTTCCTCAAGACCAACCATCTCAACAACGTCGTTAGTGTTAAGCTTACCT
>JBJEPI010000017.1:47053-72062 GCA_051881175.1 Eubacterium sp. | reverse complement strand
AACGAGTCAGCCTTTTTACTGTCTATAAGATAGTTTTTTAGTTATAAGCAAGCTTTAATTTCGTTAACCATATCCAGCTTTTCCCAAGGAACATTAAGGTCTTCCCTGCCCATGTGACCGTAAGCGGCAACATTTTTATAGATAGGTCTTTGTAGATTAAGTCTTTTAATTATTGCAGAAGGTCTTAAATCAAATACCTTGCTAACAATCTCGCTGATTTTTTCTTCGCTGATTTTTGCGGTACCAAAGGTTTCAACTAAAACAGAAACAGGCTTTGCTACACCGATAGCATAAGCAAGCTCTACCTCACATTTATCTGCAACACCTGCGGCTACCAAATTCTTAGCAACCCACCTTGCGGCATAAGCGGCACTACGGTCAACCTTAGTCGGGTCCTTACCTGAAAATGCACCGCCGCCGTGACGGGCATATCCGCCGTATGTATCAACAATAATCTTTCTGCCTGTTAATCCTGAATCACCCATAGGACCGCCGATGACAAATCTGCCTGTTGGATTTACATAGAACACTGTGTCATCATCCATAAGCTCGGCAGGCACTGTGCTTTTAATTACCTTTTCGATAATATCGGCACGAAGCTGTTCAAGTGATACATCTGCACTGTGTTGAGAGGAAACAACAACAGTTGTAACCTTAACAGGCTTGCCGTTATCATATTCAACGGTTACCTGAGTTTTGCCGTCAGAATAAAGATAAGGGAGAGTTCCGTTTTCTCTAACCTCGGTAAGCTTAAGTGCAAGCTTGTGAGCAAGAGAAATAGGAAGGGGCATTAATTCCTTGGTTTCCGTGCAGGCATAGCCAAACATCATGCCCTGATCGCCGGCACCGTTAAGGTTATCCTCGTCAATTTCGCCGTCCTTTAACTCAAAGGACCTGTCAACGCCCATTGCAATATCAGGTGATTGCTTATCCAGAGCAGTTAAAACGGCACAGGTGTTACCGTTAAATCCCTTGGCGTCGTCATCATAGCCGATATCAACAATTGTTTTTCTAACAATTGAAGGGATATCAACCTGGGCAGTAGTTGTAATTTCACCCATAACAAGAACCTGACCGGTTGTTACTGTGGTTTCACAGGCAACACGTGATTTAGGATCCTGCTCAATCATAGCGTCTAAAATAGCGTCTGAAATTTGGTCACAAATTTTATCAGGATGACCTTTTGTAACAGATTCGCTGGTGAATAAGTACTTTGACATAATATTACCTCCTATACATCAAAATAAAGAAAAACACATACGGAATACCGCATGTGTTGAGTCCTCATCACTCGGTATTACCGCAGGTTTTAGCACCTTACATAAAGCAGGTTGCTGCAGTTTCATTGGGCCTGTCCCTCAACTGCTCTTGATAAAGTATATATTTATTACAGGAATATAATATACTTTTTACCCCTCAATGTCAACTGATTTTTCTTATTAGTCAATTCTTACTAAAAAGATTAACTAAAAATATTAAATATATAGGCAAAAGTTAGTATAAATACTTGTAATTTGTTTAGAATTAGTTTATAATTAGAGTTAACTGATTTGTGACATTGTCGGCAAATCTATTTTTGAACACAATTAACGGTTCATAATTTTAAGGAGGAATTTATTAATGGCAAAGAAAACCGTGTTTATTACCGGCGGTACCGGTAATATGGGTTGGGCTTCTGTTCAGGAAATGCTCAAGCACCCAAACGAAATTCAAATTAAAATGCTTGCAAGAAAGAGTCCTAAAAACGAAAAGCTTCTTGCTCCGATTATGGCAAAGCCTAATGTTAAGATTGTATGGGGCGATCTTACAGATTATGACTCAATTCTTGAAGGTGTAACAGGCTCTGACTATGTTCTTCACGTTGGCGGTATGGTATCACCTGCGGCTGACTGGAAGCCTTACAGAACTCAAAAAACAAACATTGGCGCTGCACAAAACATTTGTAAAGCAGTTCTTTCTCAACCGGATCCTGACGCTATTAAGGTTTGCTATATCGGTACTGTTGCAGAAACAGGCGGACGTAACTATCCCATCCATTGGGGCCGTTGCGGTGATCCTATCAAGGTTTCAATTTATGACCACTATGCTGTTTCAAAGGTTGTTGCAGAGCGTACCTTTGTTGAAAGCGGAATTAAGAATTGGGTAGTAATGCGTCAATCAGGTATTCTTTATCCAAACATTCTTAAGAATATGGACCCGATTATGTTCCATGTACCGATTAACGGTGTGCTTGAATGGTGTACTGTTGAGGATTCAGGTCGCCTTATGTGCAACCTTGTTCTTGAGGATATGAAGGGCAACCTCGGTTCTGATTTCTGGAATCACTACTTTAACATTGGTTCCGGTAAGGAATACAGAATTTCAAACTATGAATTTGAAGTTCTTCTTCTGGGTACTCTCGGTCTTGCAGGTCCTGAAAAGCTCTTTGATCCTAACTGGTTCATTACAAAGAATTTCCACGGTCAATTCTATGCTGACGGCGACAAGCTTGAAGAATTCCTTCATTTCCGTGAGAATCTTCCTGTTAAGGATTACTTCAACAGACTTGCCGATCAGGTTGAGTTCTACTTTAAAATTCCTCGTTATCTTCCTAAGAATCTTGTTGCAGCAGCAGCTAAGCCGTTTATGAAGAAAATTGCCGAGACTAAGGACTTTGGTACAATCGACTGGGTTAAGACCAAGAATCCTGAAAGACTTTCAGCATATTACGGTTCTTATGAAGATTATCTTAAGATTCCTACAAAGTGGGAAGACTTTGAGATTATTAAGTTCAATAAGGATAACGCAGACGCTGAAAATTACAAGCTTGACCACGGTTATGACGAGACTAAGCCCGAATCAGAGCTTGATATTGAGGATATGAGACAAGCAGCTGCATTCCGTGGCGGTGAGCTTGTATCAACCGAGATGAAGAAGGGCGACCTTGCAACAAAGCTTGTTTGGAAGTGCGGTTGCTGCGGCGCTGAATTTGAGGCTTCGCCAAACCTTATTCTTCTTGGCGGTCACTGGTGCCCTGAATGCTATGTTCCTCAAAAGGCATGGGATTACGACAAGATTGCAAAGACAAATCCGTTCTTTGCTCAGGTTTGGTATCCATCACACACTAAGGAAGAAAGCAATACATATAAGTTTGACGACCTCTTCCAGGTTGACGGCGTTAAGTGGGACGATATTAAGAGATAATCAAATAAATTTAGGGACTATCAAAGGATAGTCCCTTTTTTATGTCAGCATTTCTCTTAGCTTTAAAAGTATGGCTTTTTCTTTACGAGATACCTGTACTTGAGAAATTCCAAGTATTTTGGCTGTTTCGCATTGGGTTTTACCCTCAAAAAATCTGTATTTTATTAGCTGTTGGTCTTTTTCGGGAAGAGCTGACATAACCTGACTTATTGAAAGCTTGTCAAATAGGCTGTCGCTTTCATCAATGGGGATATCCATTTCTTCGTCACCGTCTTCGGTAATATAACTGAGAGATACTACAGGATTAATAATGTTTAAAATTTCCGAAAGCTCATAAACATCTATGTTGCATAAGCTTGAAAGCTCACTGATAGTCGGCTCTCTAAGCTCCTTGCTGATAAACTTATCTCGAATAGCTTGTACTTTAATTGATTTTTCCTTTAATGACCTTGAAACCTTAATAGGTCCTCCGTCACGAAAAATACGTTTTATTTCCCCCATTATTACAGGAACGGCATAGGTAGAAAAGGCAAATCCCTTTGACTCGTCAAAATTGTCAACTGCCTTAATTAAACCGACACAGCCTGCTTGATACAAATCTTCATAGTCTGCTCCTCTGCCTCTAAATCTGTTTGCTATGGAATGTACCAGACCGAGATTATTAACTATCATTTCATCTCTTTTTTCGGTTATCATTTTGTACGTCCCAATATCCTTTTTGTAAGTATAACGGTAGTACCTTTATTCTCCTTTGATATTACACGCACCCTGTCGCAAAAGGATTGCATAACCGTAAAGCCAAGTCCTGCCCTGTCACTGCCGCCTGAGGTGTATAGAGGAGTCATGGCTTTTTTAATATCTGCAATTCCCCTGCCCTTATCTTTTATTTTAATAACAACATTGTCATCAACTATTTGGCAATTTATGTAAATTTGACCGACTGTATCTCCATAGCCGTGAACAATGGAATTAGTAACTGCTTCGGATACTGCGGTTTTAATATCCGCTAATTCCTCAATTGTGGGATCCAAAGGCGTAATGAATGCAGAAACTACATACCTGCAAAAGGCTTCGTTTATACTTTTACTGTCAATGGTTAATTTAAATTCATTTTTAGTATCCATATTTTTTCTCCTATAATTCTTTAATTATTGCTATGCTTCCAAGACCTGCAAGCTCCATTAATTTTTTTGTTTGCGGAGTTACATTGCGTATTTCCATGGTTCCGTGAAAATTTTGCATAAGTCTGTATCTTCCCATTACCAAGCCGATTCCCGAGGAATCCATAAAGCTTACATTTTTAAAGTCAAGTATTAAATGCTGTGGCTTTTTGAAGCTTATGGTATCGTCAATTCTTTCCCTTATTTCTACTGCCGAATGGTGGTCTATTTCGCCTATTAGATAAGCAATAATCAAATTTCCGCTTGCTTCAATTGTTACATTCATAACATTCACTCCAATAAAAAAATACCAATCTGCTAATAAAATAACAGATTGGTATTATAAAATTTGTAGAAATATAATGGATTTTAAATTAAATTTATTATATCCCTTGCAAGATAAAAGGAGCCGCAGATTAAACTAACATCCTTTTCCTTAACTGCAAGCATCGGATTGTTAATTGATATAACGTCATTACAATATTTTTTAGCAATTGCGGATAGCTTTTCAGCCTGCATAGAGCGAGGATTATTGGGAGTTGTTGCAATAATTCTTTTGCATTTAGGTGCAACAAGCTTTAAATATCCCTCAATATCCTTATCCTCCATCATACCTATTACGGCTGTTTCGTTATCAATAATGTTTGAAAGTGCTTCTGCGGCGGAAATGTTATGACCTCCGTCAATAAGGATATTGCCGATTTTTTGTTGCCTTGCAGGTAGCCTTGAAAGCTTAATATCACTATTATATCCAAGATAATCAACAACAGCCTTTGCAAGATTTAAATTATTTACATTGAAATCTAAATCTTCGGCATAATCCTCATAGTCAAAGCATGGTGAATTTTTCCTTGATATGCCAAGCTTTTCAACTTTAATTTCATCAACGGTATTGCCTAAAAACGATGTGTGGTCAATAGATACCGATGTTATAACAGAACAAACATTTTCCTTTTCAACATTTGTTGCGTCGCCTCTGCCGCCCATACCGCATTCAATTACTGCATAATCAACATTATTGTCTGCAAAATATTTATACATTATTGCAACCAGCATTTCAAATTCGGTACAATCATTATTTTTATACTGACTTACATAATTTGCAAAATCAAATCTGCTGATGAACTCATTATTAATTTGAATTTGCTCCCTATAATCAACAATCCACGGAGATGTAAAGAGGCCTACTCTTTTACCGTTAGAAAACAAGGTATCGGCTATGGTTTTTGCCACAGTTCCCTTTCCGTTAGTTCCTGCAATATGGATAATATTAATTTTATCCTGTGGATTGTCCATTTCGCTTAATAAAGCTAAAACACGATTAAGCCCCGGCTTTATGCCGAGGCTTTGCTTATTCAGTATTAAGTTTATGGCTTCTGAATATTCCATTAACCAATTTCCTCAATTGATTTTTTAATTTGAGAAATTTTTTCTTCAAGCTTTGCGGCATCCTCTTTGTTTTGAGCCACAACCTTTTCGGGAGCCTTGTTTACAAATCCGGGATTGTTAAGCTTTTTCATAATGAAAGCAAGCTTTTCCTCATCCTTAGCAAGCTCTTTTTCAAGGCGCTTCTTTTCAGCATCAAAATCAACCAAATCGCCCAAAGGTATATAGATTTTAGCGTCATTGGTAATTATTGTTACAACATTACCTAAATCAACGAAGCTGTTATTAATTTCAACCTCTCCGGCTGATGCAAGGCGCTTAAAGAATTCAATGCCTTTACTGTAAGCATTATCCGTTGTTTCAATATATACTTTGGCTTTTTTACTTGGCGGAATATTCATTTCGGCTCTTCGGTTACGAATTGAACGAATGGCTGTCATAATTCTTTCCATTTCTTGCTCTTCAACCGAATAAGAAAGAGCATTGTCATATTCGCACCATTTAGAAATCATAATTGACTCAGTATCGTGAGGAATAGCCTGATATATTTCTTCCGTTATAAAAGGCATAAACGGATGCAAAAGCTTTAGGATATAGGTTAAAACAAATACAAGAACTGCTTTAACGTTGTTCTTTGCAGTTTCATCATCACCCTGTAATCTGATTTTAGCAATCTCGATATACCAATCACAGAAAACATCCCAAATAAAGTCATATAGCTTTTGAACGGCAATACCAAGCTCGTATTTATCAAGATTATCTGTTACCTCTTTTGCAAGAGAGTTAACCTTTGAAATAATCCATTTATCCTCAATAAGAAGATTTTCAGGAAGGCCGCTGTAATTATAATCATCTCCTAGATACATTAATACAAAACGTGCGGCATTCCAAAGTTTGTTAGCAAAATTACGGGAAGCCATTACCTTATCATCGGAGAAACGCATATCATTTCCCGGTGAATTACCTGTTGCAAGAGTAAATCTTAAAGCGTCTGCGCCGTACTCGTCAATAATTTCAAGTGGGTCAATACCGTTGCCGAGAGATTTTGACATCTTTCTGCCCTGAGCATCACGAACAAGACCGTGAATAAGAACAGTGTCAAAGGGTGCCTTATCTGTGTATGCAAGGCCGGAGAAAATCATTCTTGAAACCCAAAAGCCGATAATGTCATATCCGGTAACAAGAGTATTGGTTGGATAATAATGCCTTAAATCCTCGGTATCCTCAGGCCATCCAAGTGTTGAAAAAGGCCATAGTGCCGATGAAAACCAAGTATCAAGAGTATCAGGGTCTTGATTTATATTCTTGCTGCCGCACTGTGAACAGGTGCAAGGATCATCCTTGCTGACAGTTGTTGCACCGCAATCGTCGCAATACCATGCGGGAATTCTGTGTCCCCACCAAAGCTGACGGGAAATGCACCAATCACGAGTGCCTCTCATCCAACTCATATAATTCTTTTTAAATCTTTCAGGAACAAATTTTATGTCGCCCTTTTCAACAGACTCAATAGCCGGCTCGGCAAGAGGCTCCATTTTAACAAACCACTGCTTTGAAACCATTGGTTCAATTGTAGAATGGCAACGGTAGCAGGTTCCTACATCATGCTTAATAGGCTCAATTTCCTTGATATATCCACCTGCTTCAAGGTCCTCAAGTATAGCTTTTCGTGCCTCCAAGGTTGTCATGCCGGCATATTTTCCGCAATCAAGTACCTCAGGCTCATTTTGAGTAGCCTTTCCGCTTTTAATTATTTCATCGGCAATGGCTTTATCTTCAGCACCTGTCATGTGGCCGTCATAAGTGAAGGTTCTTACAATGGGTAAATTATGACGAAGACCAACCTCAAAGTCATTAGGATCGTGAGCAGGGGTAATTTTAACTACACCGGTACCCTTTGTCATATCTGCATGCTCGTCGCATACAATGGGTATTTCCTTATTTAAAAGCGGTAAAATAACGTGGCATCCGTGAAGGTGAGAATACCTCGGGTCATCATCGTTAATGGCAACAGCTGTATCACCGAGCATGGTTTCCGGTCTTGTGGTTGCAAGCTCAAGCTGTTCACCTGTTTCTTTTACTGTGTATAAAAGATGCCAGAAGTTTGAGTCCTTTTCCTCATATTCAACTTCTGCATCGGAAATAGAGGTGTTACAATGAGGACACCAGTTTACCATTCTGTTTCCGCGATAAATTAAATCCTTTTCATAAAGGCCGACAAAAACCTCACGAACTGCTTTAGAACAACCCTCATCAAGGGTAAAACGTTCCCTGTCCCAATCGCAGGAGGAGCCCATTTTCTTAAGCTGTTCTATAATTCTGCCGCCGTATTGCTCTTTCCAGTCCCAAGCGCGCTCAAGGAATTTATCTCTTCCAAGGTCTTCCTTAGTAAGTCCCTCTTCACGCATTTTTTCAACAATTTTTGCTTCTGTTGCGATAGACGCATGGTCTGTTCCCGGAAGCCAAAGGGTATCGTATCCCGCCATACGATGATAACGGATAAGAATATCCTGAAGCGTGTTGTCAAGGGCATGTCCCATGTGAAGCTGACCGGTAATATTTGGCGGAGGGATTACTATTGTATAGGTTGGCTTACCCTCCTCACGCTTTGCGTGAAAGTATTTGTTTTTGCACCAAAAGTCATAGGTGCGATCCTCAACCTCGCCGGGATCGTATTGCTTTGCAAGTTCTTTTGCCATATTTTCATCTCCTATAATAAAAAAGCGCCTCATATACATGAGACGAAAAAAATCCGTGGTACCACTCAAATTGCATAAGTAAATTATGCCACTCTAACCCGTAACGAGGGCAACGGACAGGGTTACTGTTGTTTCACTCTGTCGGCTCATAAGCTACCTTCAAACGCTATCCTACAGGCTTTCACCAACCGCCTGCTCTCTAAAAGGAATTACATTTTACTCCTCTTAATCACAGCCTTTAAATATTGAGATTAGTTTATCAAAAAACAGTATGTTTGTCAAGTAAAAAGCCGTCAGTTATATTAAACCGACGGCTTTATACTAATCGTTATAGGTAATCTTTTTAATCTTGAATACTGCACGAAGAATAGGTGCAATTGCCTTTGGACTTTTTACAACTACAATTTTCATAAAAAACACCCCTCATTTTCTGCAGCACAGTATTCCCAGAATAATAACCATGATAGCAAGAACTCTTGTTACCCAAACAGTTGGTAAGCAGCATGCCAAAACACAACCTACACCAAAGGCTATTAACAAAAATTCCCGTCTACACATTTTCTTCACAGTAAACACCTCGATTGCTGCATTTACTATATTATATGAAAAGGTGTGTTAATCGTTACTCTCAATTAAAAGAAGTGTTCCGCTTTCCAAATCAACTTCGCATTTATCACTGTCAACAAAATTACTGACGGCAAACATATCCCCTTGTTTTATATCAAGCTTTTCAAGATTATAAAAGCCTGCCGTGTAGTGTGCACCTTTAATGGTTACACCCTTGCAATCCTCTAAATAAGCAAAAAGCGAAAAATTGTTGTAATCCTTGTATATTTCCGTTTTTTCAGTTATTAATGATAATCTGTTATGCTCATCACAAATGCGGCAAATTGCCCCTTTTTCGCGGCAATAATTGAGTATCAGCATGTTAGCATAGGTATGGTCCATTCTGTTGCCGATTGCATTTAAAATTGTAATGTCGCTAAAGCCTCTTTCGATAGCAAGCATAACACATTCAAGGGTATCGCAATATGCCTTTTCGCAGGGAAGCTTGATTATTTCGCAATCAATTTCAGGTTGATTTGATGAATCAAAATCGCCGACAATTACATTTGGAATAATACCGGTGGTTATTAACCTTGTATATCCAGAGTCTGCCGCGATAATATAATCATTATCCCTTATGTTCTTTTTTAGATAATCACAACAATCGTTTGGAGCACCGGAAACAACAATGCATTTTCTTATTTCATTTGCCATTCTTTAATATCCTTAACATCATTATACATTGAAATGTAGCTATCGTGCCTTGATTTTGGTACTAAACCGTTATTTACGGCTTCACACACAGCGCAACCCTTATCATTAACATGAGAACAGCTGTTGAATTTGCAAAGTCCTAAATAGGGTTCAAACTCCCTAAAGCAATAAGGTAAATCATCCTTTAAGATTTTTTCGCATCTTTCAAAATCCAATGAAGAAAATCCCGGAGTGTCTGCAATATATCCGCCGTCAACCTTAAAAAGCTCGCAATGACGAGTGGTATGCCTACCCCTGCCAAGCTTTTTACTTGTTTCACCTGTAGCAAGCTTAAGATTTGGAAAAATATTGTTAAGCAAGGTTGACTTGCCCACACCTGTATTACCTGTAAAGGCGGAGATTTTGCCCTTTAAAAGCTCTTTAATTTCATTGGCGCCTGTCCCTGCACAATTATTGCAGGTAATAACCTTAAATCCTGCTTTTTCGTAAATTTGAACATATTCATCAAATTCATTGCATTTATCAATTTTTGTTAAAACAATAACAGGTTCGATATGCTTATATTCAGCTATCGCTGCAAGCTTATCTATTATCAGCGGATTTATTTTAGGATCAACAATTGAAGAAACGATAAATAAAATGTCAAGATTAGCAAGGGGCGGCCTTACAAGCTCGTTTTTTCTTTCAAGAATTTTATCTATTGTGTTTTCAGCGTTATCCTGCCGGTTAACGGTTATTTCAACATTGTCACCAACAAGGGGTGTTAATTTTTGATTTCTAAAGCTGCCGCGAGCCTTACACTCATATATGACATCATCGGCGTCCACATAGTAGAAGCCGCCGATGCCTTTAATAATTTTTCCTATTTTCATTTAATACCTACTCATTTGAATTTTGCGTTGTTGCTGATGAATATGAGCTAAAATCAACAATTTGAGATTTATCCTCGGTTCCGTCAAAGGTATAGGTTTCAGTTGCATTAACTGCTCCGGAAAGAGTTACAACAATCTTCATTGAACCGCCGTCACCGTCAACACTGTATTCTCTGTTATTGCCGTCAAGGGCAACCATATTGCTTGTATAGGTTGTTCCGTTAAGGGTTATTGTAATTGTGTCTTCGGCATATTCGCTTCCGTCCTCAATAACCTTTGGAAGCTTAATTGTTAAGGAAATTCTTGCATTCTTTTGAGTAGTAGTTGTTGTGACACCTGAACTGATAATAACCTTAATTGTGTCGGTTTCCTGAGCGGTAGAGCCGGCGGAAGGAGATTGTGAAATAGCAATTCCCTTTTCAACCTCACTGTCCTCAGTTACAAAGGAAATATTTGTAAAACCGTATTTTTCAAGGAATGAACGGGCGCCTGCCTGGGACAAGCCTGTTACATCGGGAACCTTAAGACTGCGAATAACTGTTGTTGACGGCCCGGATGACACATAAATAGTGATCATTTGGTCGGCAGAAACAACTGTACCTGCCTTAGGATCGGAATAAATAACCTCGCCCTCAGCCACGGTTTCGTGGGACATTTCAACTATCTTATGATTTACAAGACCTGCGTTATCAAGCAGTTCCTCCGACTTATCCAGTTTGTAGCCGTAAATTTGCGGCACAACAATATCCTCAGAGGAGGTAGCAATAACCAAGGTTACCTTTGAACCCTTCAGTACCTTTTCGCCTGCATTAGGTTGTTGCCTTATTACAATACCCTGCTCATAATCGTCGGTTTTTTCATATTCATAGGTAAAATCATAGTCATAGGCTCCAACAATATCGTCATAGTTAGTACCTACAAAATTTTCAAGCCTAACGGTTGTGGCATTAACTCCCTGGCCGATTGGTATTCCAAAGATTTCACCTTGAATAATACCCATAACCAAAAGTACAATGGCCGCAATTAAAACGATTATACCAATGAATATTGCAGAAATTACCTTCTTTTTATGATCAGGATCATAATCGTCATCGTTTTCCTCGTCAACAACTGCCTCTTCATTAACAGGTGCTACAGCGCCTTTACGGCCCACAATTCTTGTTGGATTTGAATCAACCTTTGAAAAGTAGTTGAATGTTGTATTTGGATTTCTGATAATTTCTTCTATATCAAGAAGCATTTCTGTTGCAGTTTGATATCTGTCCATGGCATTTTTTTCCATAGCGTGAATACAAATCTGTTCAAGTCCAACAGGAATGTCCGGATTAATATCAGTTAGCTTTTTTGCGTCAGCCTGCAGCTGCATAAGAGCTACGGAAACCGCACTGTCTGCTTCAAACGGAACAGAGCCTGCAAGCATTTCGTAAAGTACAACGCCAAGTGAATAAATATCGGCCTTTTCGTCTGTGTACTCACCCTTTGCCTGCTCCGGTGCAATATAATGCACAGAGCCGATTGCCTGCTCGGTTAATGTTTTGGTTTCGGATCTTGAAAATCTTGCAATACCGAAATCCGTAACCTTAATATTACCGTTTGGAAGAAGAATTATATTTTGTGGCTTAATATCCCTATGCACAATTCCCTTATCATGAGCATGCTGAACAGCCTTTAAAATTTGTGTCATAAAGAATAAAGCATCGTTCCAAGTGATAGCACCCTGCTTAGTAATGTATTCCTTTAAGGTAATTCCGTCAATATACTCCATAACTATATATTGAAGCTTCTCGTCAAAATTAACATCATATACCTTTACAATATTAGGATGTGATAAAAGTGCTATTGCCTTTGATTCGTTTTTAAAACGTCTTTTAAACTCTTCATTATTAAGGTATTCCTCTTTAAGAACCTTAATGGCAACGATTCGATCATCAACATTGTCATACGCCTTATAAACAACAGACATACCGCCAACGCCGACAATTTCCTGAATTTCATATCTGCCGTATAATCTTTTACCTACATAATTATCCATATAACATTCCTCAAATAACAGCCTTAGTTAGCAATTGCAACAACGGTAATATTATCACCGCCGCCGTTGCTGTTTGCATGTTTAACAAGTCTATCGGCAAAGGCATAATACTGTCCGTCGCTGATGTCGTCAAACATATCGTTGGTGTCAACATAGTTAGTTAAGCCGTCCGTGCATAAAAGCAAAACCTCATCATCGCAAAAATCTGCCTGAACAAAATCAATTTCAATTCTTTTGTCAACACCCACTGCACGGGTAATAACATTTTTTCTGGGATGCTTTTCAGCCTCTTCCGGTGTGATTTTTCCCTGATTAACCAAGTCCTGAACATAGCTGTGGTCAACAGTAATTTGATTTAATCCCTTTGAATTGGCAATATATGCCCTGCTGTCGCCTGCGTGGGCAATATAGGCTATATTGTCACGTACGATGGCACAAACAACGGTTGTACCCATTCCCCTTAATTCAGGGCGGGCGTCTGCCATATCATATACTTCAATATTAGCGGCAGTAATAGCCGAGTCCAGCATATTTTTAATTGAGGAATCGCGCATTTTTTCGTTATAAGCCGCTGTAATCTTGTCACTAATCACCTTTACCGCTAAGGCAGACGCAATATTACCGCCTGCGGCACCGCCCATACCGTCGCAAACAACTGCCCAGGCAACCTCGCCCGGAAGCTCGCCCACTGCATAAGCGTCCTGATTAGAATCTCTTACCATTCCCTTATCTGTTTTAGCAACAATTTTCATTACTGCCACCACCATTCTTTTTCCTGCGAAGCTGACCGCAGGAAGCATTAATATCTTTACCTAATGTACGTCTTATTGTAGCATTAATTCCCATTGATTTCAAGGTTTGCTGAAAATTTCTAATGGCATAATCACTGCTTCTAACATTGCCTCTTTCTTCAACATCGTTAACGGGAATAAGATTAACATGAGCATTAAATCCTTTAAGCTTTTCGGCAAGCTCTGTTGCACATCTTTTAGTGTCGTTAACATTGCTTATCAGCGTATATTCAAAGGATACCCGTCTTTTAGTTATATCTGCATATTCCTTACAGGCAGAAATTACCTCATTAACGCTCCATTTATCGTTGACAGGCATCATTGACGAACGAAGCCTATCGTTTGGAGCATGAAGCGAAAGAGTTAAGGTAACAGGAAGTCCCTCTTTTGATAATTGCTTAATCCTTGGAACAATTCCGCAGGTTGATATTGTAACATCTCTAAGTGAAATATTTAGTCCCTTTTCGTCGTTAACACTTTTTAAAAATTTGATTACATTATCATAGTTATCAAGGGGTTCGCCAATGCCCATCATAACAATATGTGAAATTCTAATGCCTAAATCCTTTTGAGCCTTATGTATTTGAGACTCCATCTCGGCAGGCAAAAGGTTTCTTTTAAAACCCGCTAAAGTTGAAGCACAAAATTTACACCCCATTTTACAGCCAACCTGACTTGAAATGCATATTGTAAAGCCGTATTTATACTTCATAACAACCGCTTCAACATACTCTCCGTCATATAATCTAAAAAGATACTTAACCGTATCATCAAGCTTTGACTGATATTTATCCTCAATTATACAGCTTGGAATAAAATAGTCCTCACTTAACTTTTTTCTTAAATCCAATGAGAGATTTGTCATTTCATCAAATGAGTCAACGCCTGTTTTATGGAGCCACTGATACACCTGCTTTGCTCTAAAGCTTGGTAAATTCAGCTTATTTAGCTCATTATTCAGTTCATCATAATTTAATGATTTTATATCAATCATATTTCTTTTCCAGTAAAGCGTAGTAAAATCCGTCGCCGCCGTTAACAGACGGAAAGACAGTTTTCTGCTCTGTCAAATCAAAATTTGAATGTTCACTTAAAAAACGTTCAACAACCTTTTCGTTTTCCCTTTTATTTAAAGTACAGGTTGAATAAATAATCTTGCCACCTGTTTTTAAATACAGTGATGATGTTTCAAGAATTTTATACTGTAAATCGGGTAAATTTTTAAGAGAGTCAAGCTCCTTATACCTAATTTCCGGCTTGCGCCTGATAATTCCAAAGCCTGAGCAAGGAACATCACATAGCACCCTGTCAGCCGGCGGTAGATTACCGTTAAATTCAGTAGCATCATTAACTACACACTTAATATTCTTTATGCCAAGTCGATCAGCGCCCTGCTTAATAAGATTAACCCTATGTGGGTGTAAATCCATGGCATAAACCATGCCTTCATTATTCATTTTCTCGGCAATGGTAAAGGCTTTTCCGCCGGGAGCGGAGCAAACGTCAATGACAGTATCTCCGGCTTTAACATCAAGGGCTGAAGCACAATTATATGAACTTAAATCCTCAATATGAAACAAGCCGTCTTGAAACGGTTTACAACTGTTTAAATCAAAGGAAGATGTCAGCATTAAAATATCGCCGATGCACTCCCCCTCAATATTAAGAGAATTTAATTCATACAAGCATTCCTCCGGGTCAACAAAAAGAATATTTGAAACGGCAAATACGGGAGGCTTGTTGTTAATTGCTTCAAGCATTGAAACAGTATTTTTCTCACCATAAGCCTTAATCCACATATTAATTAAGTTTCTTGGGCAGGAATACTTAACCTCTAAATCGTCAATTGAATTAATATCTATTCTGTTATCGTCAATTTTATGTAAAACTGCATTGATTAGCTTTGAATAATATGAAACGCCAACCTCTTTTGACAGTTTAACAGATTCGTTAACTGCGGCACTGCTTGGAATTTTATCCATAAAATAAAGCTGATAAGCGCCAAGGTAAAGAATAACACGAACCTTGGGCTTTAGGCGGCCGTTAACAAATTTATTGATTAAATAATCAAGAGTCAGCCTTCTTTCAATAACCCCATAGGTTAAGCAGGAAGCAAGAGCCTTATCCTTTGCTTCAACCTTTGAAAGATAATCTTCAACAGTTAAATTAGAATAAGCACCTTCCTGCATTATTGAATAAAGCATTTCAAATGCGGCAAGTCTTGCATTCTTCATCGTCTTCTTCCGCCGTTTAAAACAAGTAAAATTCTTAAAATTGTCGCAATAGATGATGCTAATGCGGCAACATAGGTTAAAGCGGCCGCAGTAAGCACCTTTTTTGCGCCGTTATATTCAATATCACTCATAAATCCGTATTGCTGAATAGTTGATAATGCACGGCGGCTGGCATTAAACTCAACAGGTAAAGTAGCAAGCTGAAATAATGCAATAAACCCGTAAAGCACCAAGCCTACATAAGCAACAGGAGCTGAATTAATAAGCAAGCCAACCATACACAGCGGTACTCCAAGCCAAGAGCCAATCCTTGTTACAGGGATAATAGCATTTCTAAGCTTAAGGGGCACATATCCGTTTGCATGCTGACACGCATGACCTGCCTCATGACAGGCAACGCCGATAGCGGCAATACTGCTTGATGCAAATACCTTATCAGAAAGACATATTTCTTTGGTTCTCGGGTCATAATGGTCTGTTAAATTTCCCGGAATTCTTTTAATTTTAACATCGCTTATGCCGTTAAGCTGAAGCAGTCTGTATGCGGCGTCAGCACCTGTCATGCCGCTTGAACTGCCTACTCTTGAATATTTGTTAAAATTACTGTTTACCTTTGCCTGGCAAATAAGTGAAAATATCAGCACAGGAATCATAACTATTCCCGTGAAATAATAAGCGTAATACATTTCTATTCTCCTAACACAGTACCTATTTCGATTTTATTGCCTAAGAGAAAGGCCTGTGAATTCATTCTCTTTTTGCCGTCAAGCTGAAGCTCTAAAATCTCAAGGCACTTATTATCACCGCATGAAACAATAAGCCTTTTATTATTATCTACAATTTTTCCCGAGCAATCACCGATATTGTCAACAATTTTGGTTTTATGAATTTTTAAATTTTTACCATTAATTGTTGTTGTGGCTACAGGCCAGCTTTGCAAACCTCTTACTTGGTTATGAATTTCAGCGGCAGATTTGCTCCAATCAATGGGACAAAGCTCACGCCCAATCATTTTGGCATATCCAAAATCGCCCTTAGGTTGAGGAACGGCATTAGCCTTATCGTTTTCGATTAATTCCAATGCATCAATAAGAGCATCAGAGCCCATAACGGACAATCTGTCAAAAAGCTCTTCAGAGGTTTCGTTAGGATTTATATCGGTTTCGCGAACCAAAATAATATCGCCTGTATCAATCCCCTCGTCCATTTGCATTATAGAAACACCGGTTTTTTTATCACCGTTGAGAACAGCCCACTGAATAGGCGCGGCGCCGCGGTATTTTGGAAGTAATGACGCATGAACATTAACACAACCGTATTTGGCGGCATTTAATATTTCAGGTGGTAGAATTTTTCCGTAAGCGACTACTATAATCACATCGGGGGTTAAGCCCTTAATAATCTCAAGAGCATTTGAATTTTTAATTTTTTCAGGTTGAAATACGGGAATACTGTTTTTTTCAGCAAGCTCCTTAACCGGCGGAGGTGTTAAAATTTGCTTTCTGCCAACCGGCTTATCAGGCTGGGTAAAAACCCCAACAACCTGATGCTTTTCAATTAGCTTATCTAAGCAAGGCACTGCAAAATCGGGCGTGCCCATAAATACAATACGCATAATTTAGCCTTCTATCTCTCCAATAACGTGTGAAGTAAACAAAACACCGTCAAGGTGGTCAATTTCGTGGCAAAAGCAACGTGCCTTTAAATCTTCACCTGTGAAGACCTGCCATTTGCCGTTTCTGTCCTGTGCCTTAACCTGAACCTTTTTAGGGCGAACTGTTAAGCCGTATTTTCCGGGAAGAGAAAGACATCCCTCCGATTCCCTTTGCTCGCCCTCCTTAAGAGTTATTTCTGGATTAACAAGCTCAATAGGACCGTCACCTACATCAATTACCACAACTCTTTTGAGCATGCCCACTTGAACAGCTGCAAGTCCAACTCCGTTTGCGTCATACATTGTATCAAACATATCATCAATAAGCTGTGATAATCTGTCATCAAATTTTTCTACTGTTCTGCTTTTTTTGTTAAGGATTGGATCACCAAGCTTAACTACATTTCTTAAAGCCATATTTATTCCTCTTTTACGAAATATCATTTGGATTAAGGTCAACGCTGACGCTGACTGTTTTATAATCCTTGTTAGACGATATATATTTTAAAATTTTTGTAATCATTGAACGAATCAATGAAGAATTTTTGCATTTTAAAGCTAATCTGTAACGATAGCAATTGTTTATCTTTGAAATTTTGGCAGGCGTAGGCCCTAAAACAACAAGCTTTATGTCCTTGTACTCGTTTTTATTAAGTTCAACAAGCTTATCAAAAAATGCCTTTGCACAAAGGGCCGCTTTAGCTTCGTTTTCTGATACAAAGGAAACGGAGAATATATCACAATACGGCGGATAAATCATTAATTTTCGCATTTGAATTTCTCTGTCAAAAAAGCCTTTGTAATCTTGTTTTGCGGCATATTCCAAGGTGTCGTTAAAGGGGTTAATGGTTTGAATAACCGCCTTTCCTGCTATACCCCGTCTGCCTGCTCTCCCAACAACCTGAGTTATTAAATCAAAGGTTTTTTCAGAGGCTGTATAATTTTCGTCATACAGTGAATTGTCTGCATTAACAACACCCACAAGTGTTACGTTGTCAAAATCAAGTCCCTTTGCAACCATTTGCGTTCCTATAAGAATGTCATATTCTCCGTCAGCAAAGGAATTTAAAAGCTTTTCATGTGAAAACTTTGAAGTTGTTGTATCAGCGTCCATTCTAAGCACTCTTGCATTTGGAAACATTGCGTTAAGCTCGTCCTCAATTCTTTGGGTGCCGTAGCCGCTATACCTGACAGACTCGCTTCCGCACTGAGGGCAAATATTGTCAAGCAACTTTAAATAGCCGCAATAATGACATTGAAGCCTGTTATTATAGCTATGATAAGTTAACGAAATAGAACAATTGGGACAGGTAATAACATGGCCGCATTCATTGCAGGCAATGAAGGTGTTATATCCCCTGCGATTTATCAATAAAATCGCCTGTTTGTTATTGTTCAGCGTCTCGGTTAAAAGCTCCTTTAGTTTTGAAGAAATGGGAGAACGATTTCCAAGCTTCAGCTCCTGCTTCATATCCACAGTAATAACCTGTGGCAGTTGAGCGTCACCGTAACGCTCGGTAAGCTCACATAAAGTATAATTACCCTTTAACGCGTTACTAAAGCTTTCGATACTGGGTGTAGCCGATGTCATTAAGAACAAGGCCTTATTATATTTTGCTCTAAATCTTGCTACATCCTTTGCGTTATATCTTGGAGTTCTGTCTGATTTATAGGTATGCTCCTGTTCCTCGTCCATAATAATTAAGCCTAAATTATGGAGAGGAGCAAACACGGCAGAACGGGTTCCGATAACTATTTTAACCTCTCCTCTGTCGGCACGCTTATATTCATCATTACGCTCACCAATGGACAAACCGCTGTGAAAGACTGCAATTTTATTACCGTAGCGTTTATGAAAAATAGCCAAAGCCTGTGGGGTTAATGCTATTTCCGGCACCATAACAATAACATCCCTGTCATCATCAAGTGCAGAGTCAATAAGCTTTAAATAAACCTGTGTTTTACCGCTTCCGGTAACGCCGAAAAGCAGTGCATTTCCACCGTCACCTTTAAGCATATTATTATAGGTATTAAAAGCCTCTGTCTGTTGCTTTGAAAGCTTAATTTCGCTTTTATCGCCTTGATTTTCAACGCATGCATAAGGATTTCTGTAAATTTCTTTACGATAAATCTCTACAATATTATTTTTTTCAAGATTCTTAATAACGCCTATTCCTACGCCGCAAAACTGACAAATCTCGTTAATTTCGGCAGTGCCAACATCAAGCAAAAGCTCAAAAACAAGCCTTTGCTTTTTTGTTACGCCTGACAGTAATGCCTCATCGTCATTTACAAGCCTTACCATGCGTAAGCTTTTATCGGCTATTTTTCCAAAGCCACGAGGCAGCATTTGCTTTAAGCAATCGTATGTGGTGCAAAAGCATCTTTCCTTTAACCAAAGGGCAAGACTAATCATTTCGTCAGACAAAACCTTTTCGCCCAATGATTTTATTGATTTGAGATTTTCGGTATTATCTGCTGTGTTAATTGAGATAACTATACCGTCTCTAACGGAATTAGCTCTGCCAAAGGGCACCTTTACCAAAGAGCCGATTTCTATTTTTTCGGCATATTCCTCGGGGACAGCATAGCTGTAATCCGTATCAAAGCTGAAAAAGGTATTATCAACGGCAACTGTTGCAACAGTATAAATCATTTTGTAATATTCTTAAGTTCTTCCGGTTCTTCAATAACATACTTTCCGTCACAAATTTCAGCAATGGCAGTAGAAACTGTTTTAACGTCAATCTGCTCCTCATTTGCGATAGCCTCGTCGCGGATTTCTCTTGCTCTTTTAGCAGTACCTACAACAAGGCTGTAACGGCTGTTTACATTTTCTAACATTTTCTTTAAATCTGGATTAAACATAGTGATTCTCCTTATTAATTACGAGCTGAAAGCTCATTGTTTATTATTTCATTTATTTCATTAACTGCACCTTCCAGCGCATCGTTAACAACAACATATTTATAAAGGTGAGCAAGCTCTACCTCTTTATTAGCAAGCTCCATACGGCGTTTTATATCGCTTGGATCGTTAGTCTGCCTTTTATTAAGGCGATGCTCCAATACATCAAGACTTGGCGGTAATAGAAATATTGAAACACAATCCGGTCGCATTCTCATTATATTTTGCGCGCCGTCTACATCAATAATTAAAAAACATACCTTACCGTCATCAATTGCCTTTTCTACACCGTCAATAGGCGTTCCGTAATAGCAATTGTTATATAATGTGTACTCTAAAAGGCCGTTATTTTCAATTAACTCTTTAAACTGGTCAACCGTTCTAAAATAATAGTTAACGCCTTCTATTTCACCCTCACGAGGCTGTCTTGTTGTAACAGACACTGATTCGCAAACATCATTGCGAAGCTTTGTAAGCTCTTTAAAAACAGTATCCTTACCGCAACCGCTGGGTGCAGATAATACAACCAACATTCCTTTTTTAGTCATTTGCTATTACCTCCGCTCCAAATCTTGCCGCTATTTGCTTTAAGTCCATATAGCTTAAAACCACATTATCTGAATCGGTAATAATAACGCTTTGTGTTTTTCTGCCTTGAGTTGCGTCAATTAAAGTTCCGTTTTCTTTACCCTTTTGAACAATTCTTTTGGCAGGGGCAGAATCCGGAGAAATTATAGTAATAACTCTGTCGGCATTTATTAAATTTCCAAAGCCAATATTTACTAAATTCATACAATATCTCCTAAAGAATTATTCAATGTTTTGTATCTGCTCTCTGATTTTTTCAACCTCAGCCTTAATGTCAACAACCTTACGGGCAATGTCAACATCATTAGCCTTGGAACCGATTGTGTTGGTTTCTCTGTTGATTTCCTGAACAAGAAAATCCATTTTTCTGCCCACCGGTTCATCAGCATTAATAAATGCATTGAGCTGGTCAATATGTGAACGCAGCCTTACTGTTTCTTCGGCTACGGCTACCTTGTCGGCGTAAATTGCAACCTCTTGAATAATTCTTGCTTCATCAAGGGTAGCGTCGCCGATTAAATCATGTACTCTTTCAATTAATTTATCATTATACTCCTTAACTGTTTGAGGGGAACGCTCTTCAATAAACGAAACACAATCAAGAATAAACTGCCCTCTTGAATAGATATCGTCACGCATTTTTTCACCCTCAACAGTTCTCATTTCAATAAATCTGTCAAGTGCTTCATCAACAACGGATTTAACATATTGCCATATTTTTTCTTCGTCCTCATCAGCTTTTTTTACAATAAGCACATCTTGAAAACGGCTGATGGTTGAGGCACCGAAATCCTCTTTTAACTGATAGTCGGCCGAAAGCTGTTTAAGTGCCTTAACATAGGCATTTGCAAGAGTATTGTTGACAACAACCTCAGCGGCGTCTGTGTTTAATGCCTCAATTGTTAAAAAGCACTCAACCTTACCGCGGGAAACTCTTGAATTAATATAAGATTTCAATTTTTCCTCTAAAAAGCCGTACTGTCTTGGAATTCGTGATGAAAACTCAAAATACCTGTGATTTACGGATTTAATTTCAACTGTTATAACATAGCCGTCAATTTCATTGACTGCTCTGCCAAAGCCTGTCATTGATTTAATCATATTTTTCTCCTTTGAAAAGCTGTTTTATAGTATTTCAGCTTTATCTCAATATAGTATAATGATTATAATATAATAGGTCAATGGTTTGTTAACACTTTGTTTACAATATTAAAACTATATTTACATTTATATTGATAAAGAACAAGAGCAGAGGAAAATCCTCTGCTCTAAATTCATTGTTAAAATTCATCCGGAAGTGTTACCTCTTCACCGTTATCACCAATACCTGAATCGGGATTTTGTGAAGTAGTGTAAACATTTGCAATGGTGAACTTGTCAATCTCCAATTCAGGAGATGTATAATATTTTTTCATATTAAAACCTCCTAAATCAGTTATTGGAAACAATGTTTCCGTAAACAATTGTTTGAATTGTTGTTCCGTTTACTGTGTAAGAATACTTAACATAAGACCTTGCAACAATTCCCGCCGTAGAATTAATTTTTAAGAAATATTGCTGTGAAAGCTCATCCGGATTCTTTGCTTGAATCTTGTAGGTTGATTTACCGCCGCTTGTACCGCCGATAACAAGTGATGTTTCGTCCCAAGCTACTGCACTTGAAGCGTAAATTGTACCCATTTCGGTGATTTCAACACCGGCATTAAGTGACGGAGCACTGAATATTGTGAACGAGCTACTATCCTTTTTGCCGATTGATGAGTTAAACGGTAGTTTCTGTTCGAGTTTTTCAATTAATTCAGCATCGGTAATTTCAGTGCCTGCAACATAATACTTGGAATCCGTCTTTGTTATTGTAACAAAGCTTGATGCGGCTATTGCATAAAAATCGTAAGTATTGCCGTAATTTACAACATAATAATCGGTTCCGTCAAAGTATGCAATTGCATAAGCATCTGTCTCTGTTGAGGTAAGAGATACCTTGCTATCAAACACAGCGTTAATTGCGGTTGAATCAAATGTTATGTCAAAAGAATTAGGATCAACATTGTAAGTCGGTCTTAATACTATGGTTGAATTTTCGTCGGCAACATCGGCCAAGGTATACGTTCCGTAATTCCTTGAATGGTCGTTAAGATGCCAACCTGAACTATAATAGAACGGAACAATTTCAGCCGTATAAGTAGCAACAACATTGCCATCGGCATCAGTAATATTGCATGTGCCCTCAGCAAGGACAAGCTTATAATTACTGCTAACTGTGTATTCCTGAGAAGAAATACCATAAATATTTTCCACTTTAACCCTAACTAAATCAGAAGAGATTGTATCAGTTGAAGTATAGCAGGTTACAACAGTATCATCATGAACATTAAAGGAATAAGCAGAGGATGACGGAATTTCTACAGGATCTGCTTCTCCAACCTTAATGCTCCATTTATAGCAGGTGCCGTAAGAAGAATCAGGTGTGTATTCAAAAACCTGGCCGTATTTATAGGTTGCGTTTAAAATAGCGTTTTCAGTTCCGTCGCAGTTAACTATAAGTTGAACTGAATATTCATTCAAAACAGTTGATAAGTTCAAGTCGTTTGCTGTGTTAATTTCGGTTTGAAGCATTGTTACTGCATCATCTATGCCATCTTGGGTAGTATTCACATAGATATTACTGTCTGTACCAACCACATAACAGGTATTGTCCATACCATAGGTATAAGACGGAGTATCGCAGGTTTGAGCCTTATCCGAGGTTACACCGTAATCGTAGGTAACAGAGCCGGTAATTGAACCGTTTCTGCTTATGATGTCAAAAATTGAATTTGCAGAACTGTAATAATCGCTCTTAAAGGCACCAATATCTTGGTATTCAACAATATCAACAAGGGCATCATAGGGACTCGTGTCTGCGGCAGACCGCTGAAGCCTTTGAATATCAGTTGAAATCTTACCGGTTTCAGTGTTTACTGTTGTTTGCTCGGCAGTATATTTTGTTGTGTCTCCCTCATATCCAAATTCATACATAGGAGTATTTGAATATGAAAGGGATTCGTTATACTGCGTGCTGACGTTCTTCGCGGTAACAAGGTCTTTTTCCAAATCGGCGTATGCCGCATAGGTATAATACTGTTTTCCGTCTGCGCTGTTAATTGATGTCGGTGCAGTTACAATGATAGAATTCAAATCGGTATCATCAACATGAAGTCTAAGCTTGCTAAGAGCATTTTGCATTTCCTCAATAGCCTTATCATAATCTGCCTTTGAGGTTGTTGCATCTGAATCATAATTCTTTTCAGAAGCATCTATTTCACGCCAGAAATCATCAGCATTTGGATCGGTAGTATTAAAATTGATATACTGTGCGTATTTATCCTTAAAAGTCTCGTAGAAGGTGTTAAATTCGGCAATTGTTTCATCGGTATAAATATTGCTTAATGAAACATTATTGTAAATATTTTCTATTTGAGTAAAGGTATCACTTACAGTTGTGAAATCATCAATACTTAAAAGTCCGTCGTATGCTTCTTGGAGGGCGTTAGCAAGTTCCTCCTCAGTATCATCCAAGCCGTTTGAATCATTATCCGTGCCGTCGGGAACCTGCTTGTAGTTGTTACAATAATCATAAGCGTCTTTAAGCGCTTGCTGATATGCAGTCCAAGTTTCAACGGTATAGTTTGCGGCAACAAGGTGGTTTCCGTTTTCATCCACATTGGCACTGTTAAGTACATCTCTTACAAGTGATTTATCATATACATTTACATCATAGTTAATATCACAAACAAGCTGTCTTGTTGTTGAAGATGCATGCCTAAATGCAGTATAAAGCACTGCTGACTTGTTTCCTTCTTCGTTAAGATTTCCTGTTAAAGTAACATAATACCAATTGGCACCTTTATTACTATTCAAACCCATTGAATTAAGAAAATTTTCTGTACCGTAATAATCACTAGGTGAAGCAGAGCCGACTGCATAACCAACCTGATCTGTATTCAGTGTAAATGCTGACGAAGTGGTTTTTGTTCCGTTAGATGTGTAGCCGGTTGAATCATAAAGATAAACGCCGTCATTATAGAATACTGTTCCTGCCTGTATTCTATAAATAGAATTTAATCCGGCTTTAAGTGTATATGTTCCGTCGCTGTTAACAGTAGACGGTGCATTGGTTCCGTGTTCTAAGTCGGATTTATCATAATAATAGGATGCCCTAACCGGAGTATACGAAGCATTTTGAGTTGCATATACAGTGCCG
>JBJEPI010000017.1:2830-46953 GCA_051881175.1 Eubacterium sp. | reverse complement strand
CGGTTCCGTCACCGCCTGAGGTGTAAATTTGAGGTGAAACGGAAAGCTGTGAATACGGTGAGTTATTAGTATCAGTTGCGGCAGGAGCAGGCTTTTTAGAACCCCAAATCGCAGTGTTATTTGTGCCCATAAACGAAAATGTTACTACATAATTTGTATTGTCCTTTTCTCCCTGTTGAGCCTTAAACACGGATGTTTCGTCATACTGCTTCATAAACACGCCGTAAAGTGTTCCATAGTTACCGCCGGTAACGGCAACATTAAGCTTATAAATGTTATATGGATATGTTTTTCCGTTAACGGTTTTTCCAAGGTTTTCCCAAGTTCCCTGAAGCACACCGGCAACAGTTCCATCAGTATTAAGATTTATTGTTGATGTATCTGTTGCAACAGTGGTTGAAACGGAATTACCATGGTTAATAATTTTATATGTTCCCTGTATTTCCGAGGGTTTGAGGTCTGTCATCTGCTCGCCGGAATATTCATAAGGCATTGTAACAGTTGCAGTTTGAGTATTTGTTCCGTATGTGCCTGTGTCGGTTGTTTCAGCAGTAGGAACAACAAAAGCTCTATGAATAAAATCATTGAAATAATATGCGTTACCGCTTGACGGTTGCGCCGAAACAGTTGAAGAGCCGTCAGACACACCGCCGTTTCCGTCATTATAGTAATTCATACCGATATATCTTGAATGATAAACATTGAAGAGCTCTTCAACGCCGTCTCCGTTTGTATCGGTAGTAAACATTGAGTTATGACCGGGAGATGAATATGAATAATCGTTACAGCTGAATGAATAGTCGCCCATTTGCTTCGAGCCGACTGTAAGATCATTTAAGCTGTGTGTTGTTGGTGATGAATCTGATGTGGCAATATTTCCAGCAGCATCGTAATACGGACCATCGGGAGAGGTTGATGTGAAAGTTTTGATAGTGTATCCCTGTGATACATCAAGGTTACCATAGGTTACCGATAAAACATAAACACCGTTTGTGTAAACAACAAAGGCGCCCTCGCCGTTTGATGAGCTATCTGAGTTAACAATTTTAACGCCTGAATATCTATCATACTTTGTAGGTCCGTTTCCACCGTTATTTGTGTAGCTGGAACCATTTGCCCAGGTTTTTTCAAAATCCGCAATACCTGTTGATTCGTTAATCGGAAGACAGAATATTCCGTTAGCGTGAGAACCGTATACCATCCAAAGATTTCCGTCTGCGTCATAGAAAACAGCCGGGTCAATATATCCGGGATAACTGGTTGTTGATGTGTTATCCCACTGACTGTCTCCGTTAGCATTGATTATTGATTGAGTGTATCCAAAATATGCACCTGTTTTGAAAATATCTGCACAATTGGAACCTTCAAGGAAAGGATGATTAGCCCAATCAGATGTTGAAAATCCGCCAACAAGAACAAAGCAGTCTGTATGGTCATTAGCGTCCTGACCGAAGATAAAGCCGCCGTCAAGTCTTTGTGAGGTTGCATAGAAAATGGTTTCCGTTTGTTGACCGGCTGAACAGGAACCGTAATATGTCCAGCAATCCATTGCATAGTTATAAACCATATCTGCCGCCCAAACGCTGCCTTCGCCATCGGCGTATTTAGCGTAGGAGCACATTAAATCATATTCCGGATAATTGGCACGAAGGGTTGCCGCATTAATGCCTGTTGATCCGTATTGAAGAATTGTACCGTCAACATCTGTGCTGAAAGTGCTGTCCTTTTGAGAGCCAAACATAGTTATACTGCCCAAATCAGATACAACTTCCCAATTTTTCAGGTCATAGGATTTTTCATTATCAAAGTGAGTACCGAAAATCCAATAAACCTTTTTGACTGTTGATGAATTAATGCTGTAATCAGAATAAACACTATCCCAAGATGTATAACCCTTTTTATTCTTCTCGATATAATCCAACGGAAAGTTATAAACCTTTCCATCAGTGGATGTCATTTCATAGGCAGAAACAATAGTAGGGTCGTGAGCATTCGCATGGTTAAAATAACCCTTATTTACCGTAGCGGTTTCATCAGAAACAGTAGTCGGCAATGTATAGGCATAGGTGGGAACGCTTGAAACTAACAAAGCAACTGCAAACAGAAATGAAAAAGCCCTTTTTAATGATGAATTTTTCATTTAAAAACCTCCTAACGAATTTGAAAGCAAAAGCTATGAATTTACTGACTACATTCGATAGCAAAATGCTTTAAATCAAAGTCACTAATTTAAGCAAACATATTTTTACTCATATATTATAATTAATAAATAATAATATGTCAATAAAAATATAAATTTTCTGTAAATTTTGTACAGATTAATTCGTTAAACGCAAAAAAACTCCCGACCGAAGTCGGGAGTATATTAATCATTTCATTGGACTAACCCCACTATTTTAGTATGATGGTACAATTAGCTGTCCATTGGAGTTTACCTCATTTCGTAAAATATAAGTAAAACTAACTAGTACATTGGAGTTTACCCCTTATTAAATTTCAATTATTTATAGAGCCTTTGAGCTCTGACTATCTGCAGGAAATAATCTGTATATCTTTAATATTAAATTGTAGCCGTCACCTGTCAGTATTTTACCAACCCTGCAAATAACTAATTAAGCGCTTAATAAAGCTACAATCCGTGGACATAACCTCTGTCGATTGAATGACCGTTATTTTATTGGAATACTTTACAGGTGGCTAAATTCTCTGGTTCAATGCCCATTGGAACTTGCCTCCTTATTATATTTGAACTTGAGCTTTAACAAAATACCTAATTTCTCAGCCCTTTCTTAAGTTCAACTTAATATTAGCATACTTTTTGTTGTTTGTCAATAGTTTTTTTTCACATTTTTATATTTTTTTATTCATATTGCACATACTGTTAAATATTTACAGAAATATTAACCTATTGACTTAATTTATAATTAATTATATAATAACTAAAAAAGCGAAGGAGTGTTTTTATGAATAACGAAGAAATTTATGAGCCGGACATTATTTCAGTAAGTGACGAAGACGGCAATGAAATTTTATTTGAGCTTCTTGAAAGATATGAAACCGAAGACAATGTTTATGTTGCCATTACCGAATACAGAGACGATGAGGAAGAAATAGTCGAGGCTGACTTTGAGGTTATTATTCTTAAGGTAGTTAACGACGATAACGGCGACGAGTATCTTGAAGAAATCCAAGACGAGATGGAATACGAACAGGTTTCAGATATTCTTATGGCTATGGTGGAAGAAAAATATGAGGTTGAATATTTTGAACCTGAGCAGTAATAATTTTTAAACAATTTAATATAATAGTTAATAGTCTGTGCATCTCGGCAACCAAGAGCTTAAATAACCCGAACAACCTTTTTTTAGGGATTCAGCCTCCGTTATGCGGGAATGCAGACCTCCCTGTTAAACAGGACGCTGGGAGCACAAAGCATAGTGGGATGAAGCCCACCTGCCTTTATCAGCAGGTTATCTTCAGTTCTTGGCGGATGTGCGGATTATATATAAAGAGAAGGATAGCTTGGCTACCCTTCTCTTTTTTTACATTGTAAGCATCATTATAATTAGAATAATTATCAATAATACAGCTATTGCGGCAAAGGCCTTGGCAATTCTTGAAACTGCGTCGAAAAAATTTGTTGGGCATAACTGCAAAAAGGCATATTTAAGCGGATGTTCAACCTTACCCCCGACAATGTCTCTGTATCTTAAATCAAAGGTTTCAAGGCTACCGTCTTCAAACAAATCAATAACCCGAACGCCCCTGTCCAAACCGGGGCCGTAAACATTAAAGCCTGCCCCTTGGGTGTATCCAACATCTATTCCGTTGATTTTGCCGTTAAAGGAATTATTATGGTCATGGCCGAAATAAACACCCTTAACATCGCCTTTTTCACAAAATGCACTGAATTCCCCGCTGTTTTCCTGAGGATCGGCAGGTGATTCCTTCATAAAGCCCTGTTCGTTAACCCTTTTCCTGTTTAACACAAAATACTCGCCGTCATGGGTTCTAAAGCCGCGAACAGCTCCCCTTTTAGTGCGTTTAACCTGAGTTAAAAGCTCGAACACCTCGCAAACGGGAATATGCTGAATTACCACGCTTGGCACAACATTTCCAAGTGCTTTTTCATAGCTATCACGCACAGAACGATACCAATCAATTTGGTTTTTATGAACGCAATCATAGCCTATTTTCAAGCTTGAATGACTGTCAAACAGGTAAAGCAAATACTTAACATCGTTGCCGCTTGCAATTTCAATGCACTGATTTCCAACGCCGTCAATATTCGGCTCGCTTTCCCCGCAAAAGCCGTCAAAGGTTTTGTAAATCTCAAACTGCTCTTCGTTGGATAATCCAACCTGTCTGTCATGATTACCAAAGCAAACAGCAAAGGGTATTTTACGGCTGACAACAGGATATGTTAATTCCCTTAAAACCCTCTCAACCTCATTCTTATCGCCTTTGAAATTGCGTTTTCCCCAAATTTGGTCGCCGCTGTAAACAACAAAATCAGGCTGTGACCTATCCAACGCCGCATTAATTAGGTTTAAGGTATCAGTACTTACCTTTTTTCCCTCTTGAGTATCGGCAATCATTAAAATTCTAAATTTTTTGTTATTGAACTGAAATCTCATTACTCGCTGTCTGCAGAATTATCCTGCTCCTCCATTTTTGAATGCTTTTTAACAAGCTCATCGAGCATAATTTTATGTTTTTTATCGGTAATTTCATACTTTAGTGTGGGTATGACCGATATAGCCATGCCGATTGCAGGAGGCACCGTAAGTAAAAACCACATTGCCTTGGAATAAAGCTGATAATCGGTTGCAAAGTGAACATTACCGCTTGCCAATGCTTCGTTTAGCTTGTTTATGTTATTGCCCGAATAACCTACTGCTCTGTAAACATAGGCAGAGATAATTGATGCAACTCCTGCCGAAAACTTTGTAATAAAGCTTTGTCCGGAAAAGAAAATTCCGTCAGGTCTGTATCCGTTATGATATTCCTCGTAATCAATGCAATCGGAAATCATAACCGATTGGCAGACATTAACAGCACCGAAGCCTGCGCCTGCGAATAACAGGAGTATTCCGTCAACTGCCGCCCAGCCCAGCTTTGAAAGCTCTGTGGGCGCAATTAAAAATATTACAAATACCAATAGCATAGGAATTGATGAAAAAGCTGTGAAATTATAAATTTTCTTAACATCTACCTTTTTCATCAGTGCAGGACAAATAATCATGGCCGCAAACTGACCGACAAAAAATCCGCCACCGACAAAAATCACGATAATAAGGTTATGAATATCGGTAAAAGCCTTGGTTAAATCACCGTCACAATAGTAATAAGAAAACAGTACCATTACAACTGTCATCATAAGCTGAAGAGGTGACCTTAAAAGACCGCTTATTAAAAGTCTTCTAAAGGGTTTACATTGCCACATCAGCTTAAAGCTGTCAAGCATTGACTTATTTTCACCGGAAATCGGTACCCTTTCCTTGGTTCCAAGGCCTGCAAACTCAAACAGAGCAGATGCCACAACAGTCATTACTATACCTACAATAATAAATCCCTTTTGTGCATCCTTGCTTTCATTAAGCCATATATTAGTTTGTTGCGATAAAGCAACTATTGAAACAACAACCAATGCGGCGCCGATAGAGGCAACTATACGCGACAGGGATATAAGCTTTGCTCTGTCCTTTTCATCCTCACTCATTCGGCTTATAATGCCCCAAAGAGGTATGTCGCCGACTGTGTATGACATTCCCCATAAAACGTAGGAAACAGCCGCCCATGCAGTTATCAAAAACATTGCTTTTTTGTCACCGGAGGCCTCTGCCAAGCCGTAATTTCCGTTAAAGAATGCCACGCAGGTAACAAGGCAGATTAAGATTGGAGAAAAAATCAAATAAGGTCGGCATTTACCCCATTTTGTTTTTGTTTTATCAACAATTGAGCCCATCATAGGGTCGTTTACAGCGTCCCAAACACGGGCAATTGCAAAAATCCATCCCAATGCAACGGCATTAAGACAAATTACATTTTGAAAATAATAGTAAAGTCCGGTAGCTACGATATTGTATATCATATTTTGACCGAACATGCCGGTTAAATACATACCGGCTTCTTTTCTTGTATAGGTTCTTTTAGCTTCCATAATATTACCTTTTGGCCTTATTCGCCTTTCATACCTAACAGATTGGCCTTACCCTCAAAAGCGGCCTTTGACAAAGCGATAGAGTCAAAAATAGCCGCCTCAATATCATCGGGTGTGCAACCAAGCTCTTTAGTATCGTCTGTTGGAATAAACAAGTTCATACCCATTATATCGGCAAGCCCCACAGGGTCTATACCGGGGTCAACATTTCTTTTGTCATAATCCTTACGCATTACTAAACCGAATGCCTGAAATGTCCATTTTGGAACATCTACAATTTTTCTGTCATCAATTCCGCTCATGGCTTTATAAACAATCTTAAGGAATTTCTGCCATGTCATATTGTAGCAGGAAATACCGTATGCTCTTGCACCTTTAACCTGCTCTGCCGCACCGACAATTGCTTCGCCAACCTGTCTTACCGTTAGCATTGCGGTTCCGCCGGAAGGATACATAGTGAAAGGCATATTTTCAAATCGCTGAAGTTGTTCAATAAGAATTACCCAAACAGGCTTTCTTCCCGGCTGTGTGCCGAATATGTACGGCAGTTCCAATACTGCAACGCCCATTTCACCGTCTGCATACTTAAAGGCAGTTTCCTCTTGATCAAGTCTTGAGCGGATATAAGGGTGCTTTTCACCCAATTTCATTTCAGGATGTTCCTTGGCAAGCCATGCAAAGTATGAGCCTAGCACTACACATCTTTTAACGCCGCATTTTTTTGCCATTTTAAGGCATCTGTCCACAGGATCAATGTTGTATTTTTTATAGGCCTCGTACACAGGTGCAGGAAATTCTACCCTTTCATCAACACCTGCGGCATATACAAATGCATCAATTCCCGTCATTGCATCTTCAAGCTCTTTATCGGTAAGCTCCAAAAAGTTACCAAAGCTGATTTCCATTTCTTCAGGAATGGGAGCGCCCTCGGGAAGAGGCGGAAGTGCAATAGTTTTTACGCTATGTTCCCTGTCGATAAAAATCTGTGCGGCGGCTGAACCCAATAATCCGGTTCCGCCGAAAATTAATACATTCATAGCTTACCTCCGTTATTAGCCTTCATATAATTATCGTGCTTGTATAAGACAAGGCAGATTTCGTACATCTATATAATATATAAAAATCGGCACTTCGTCAAGAAGTGCCTGAAATCAATTACTTTAATTTTCCAATGAAACTAATGCTGTTGGAAATTCCGCCGTTCATGGTTTTACACTTTGTTTTATTTCTGTAAATCTCTTCAAAATCAGTGAATAAATCAATCAGCTCATCTTCAAAAAAATGCTTTAACACCAAGCCGTCGCTTGATTCAAATACGCCATATTCCCCGTATTTTTCCTCATACTGTCTGTATCTTAAAGAATTTCTTAAATCCTTATTTACCAAAAAATCATTCAAAAACAGATAACCGTTAGGCTTTAACACTCGCTTAATTTCGTTAATTAAGGCTATTTGCTCCTCATGCTTGGGAGTACAACACATAACACCGAAAAGGATAACTGCGTCAATGGAATTATCACTAATTTCTATTGTGCTGCTTTCCTGATAGCGAATATCAATATAAGGATATGAAGCCTTACCTCTTTTTACCATTTCCATGGATGTATCTACGCCGATTAATCTTTTATAACCGAGTCCGTACAAATCTGCAAGAGTTCTGCCGTAGCCACAGCCTATGTCAAGAATTAAAGCGTTCTTTGGAACAAGCTCCTGAAAACGGTTGACATCCAGCGGGGTTGTAAAAATTTTATTATTTGCGTTTTTATTCCAATATTCTCTTTGCATAATTCTCCCATAAAAAAGGCGTTGTAAATACAACGCCTTAAATAAAACAATTAAACCGGATGAACCTTGTTAACAATATCATCGTGCTTGCCGTCAAGTCCGTATTTCTTGTCGCGTCTGCCCTCAAAGAATTTAGTGGCAACCTGGCCGAACTGAGCATAGGAAAGAATGTCCTCCTCCTGCTCGTAAAACTCTGCAATTTCGCTTTTAAACTGCTCTATTGTGTCATTAAGAAGGTCTGCAGGACGGCATGAAATAATATCATCATCGCCGCAGATTTTCTTTTGGAATTCGGGATCAATTTCACATGGTGTTTTACCGTACTTGCCGGCAACCATATCCTTAAATTCCTTGGTAACCATCTTATAACGCTCGCCCATAATAACATTGAATACAGCCTGAGTACCAACAATTTGCGAGGTAGGTGTAACAAGAGGCGGATAACCGGAATCCTCACGAACGCGGGGAACCTCGGCAAGTACCTCCTCGAGCTTATCCTCCTTACCTGCTTGCTTAAGCTGGCTGTTAAGGTTTGAAAGCATACCGCCCGGCACTTGGTATAACAGGGTGTTTGCGTCAACACCAAGCATTTTAGGATCAAGCAGACCTGATTCAAGATACTTTTGACGAAGAGGAGTAAAGTGGTCACGAATTTCAGTTAATGCCCTTATATCAAGTCCTGTGTCATACTCTGTGCCTGCAAGTGCGGCAACCATTGACTCGGTAGCCGGATGTGAGGTGCCCATTGCAAGGGGTGAAATAGCAGTATCAATAACATCAACACCTGCTTCAATGCCCTTTAAAAGCACCATTGAGGCAAGGCCCGATGTATAGTGAGTATGAAGCTGAATAGGAATTTTAACTGTTTCTTTAAGAGCCTTAACAAGCTCATAAGTGCCGTACGGAGTCAAAAGTCCTGCCATATCCTTAATACAGATAGAAGCGGCGCCGGCATCCTCAAGCTGTTTGGCATAATTGCAATAATACTCTGTTGTGAAAACAGGGCCTGTTGTGTATGAAATTGCGGCCTGAACATGACCGCCGTATTTATTTGCCGCATTAATTGCGGTTTGAAGATTGCGAACATCGTTAAGTGCATCAAAAATTCTTAAAATATCAATGCCGTTATCAATACTCTTTTTTACAAAATAGTCTACTACCTCGTCACTGTAATGACGATAGCCCAACATATTTTGTCCTCTAAAAAGCATTTGTAGCTTTGTGTTAGGGCATTTTTCACGAATTAAACGCAGTCTGTCCCACGGATCCTCATTCAAAAATCTAAGGCAGGAATCAAAGGTTGCACCGCCCCAGCATTCTAATGAATGATATCCGATTTTATCCATTTTTTCAAGAATATCAACAAATTCGTCAGTTCTCATACGAGTTGCGATTAAAGATTGATGCGCATCACGGAGAACTGTTTCTGTAATACCGATTTTAGCCATAGTCACACCTCTATTAGCCTAAAACTATTAAGGATTGACCTGCTTCAACGGAATCACCCTTATTAACATTGATTGCGGCAACTGTGCCGTCTTGAGGAGCAACAATATCATTTTCCATTTTCATTGCTTCAAGAACGATAAGAACATCGCCTGACTTAACAGAAGCGCCGTTTGAAACCTTTACATCAAGAATATTACCCGGCATTGGAGCGTCAACCGACACACCGTCAACATTTGCCGCAGGCTTTGGAGCCGGTGCAGGTGCAGGAGCAGGTGTCGGTGCGGCAGGAGCAGGTGTCGAGGCTGCAACAGCAGGTGCAGAAGAGGTTCCCTCTTCAACCGTTACATTGTACGCTGTACCGTTAACAGTAATTGTATAATTTTTCATATTTATATCCTCCTATTTATTTAACCGAATGTTTTCTTGCAATTGTTACTTCTCTTTTTCCTGCAAGCATATCAATAGCCGCAATTAGCTTAGCTCTGGTTTCTTCAGGTGCAAATACGTCATCAATTGCACCGCAGGCAGCGGCAGTAAACGGAGAGCCAACCGTTTCTTTATACTCTGACTCAAGCTGTGCTCTGTCTTCACCCTGAGCAAGTCTGTCGTTATAAAGAAATGCAACAGCAGAGCTAACCTCAAGAGGAGACACAACCGCATTGTCCCAAGCGAAAGTCAAGTCGGCATTGGCGCCCTTACCGGCAAGAACAATATAAGCACTGCCGATAGATTGATCGGTAATTAAACTGATTTTAGGGCAGGTTGCTGTTGAATAAGCGGATGTCAGCTTTGTAACAGCAATTAGAGATAACTCGTTTGCTTTATTATTCACACCGTTTGCGTTAGCAATGGTTATAATTGGAATATTATATGCGTCGCAAAGCTTAATCATAGCCTCTGCCTTATAGGCACAGCCATGACATAAGGCATCGCCCTTAAATGCCACAAAGCCGACTGTTGAACCTGCAACGGTGGCAAACGCGGTAACTACCGATGTTGCGTATCCTGACTTGATTTCAACAACAGAACCGGCGTCGGCAATAGCTTCGATTACGTCGGAGACATTTAAACCTACCGAACAAACAGAAGCAGGATTACTAAAGTCAAAAATCGGAGCCGGAGATAAATTATTAGACGGTAAAAGACCGACAATGGACTTAACCTTATCTGCGGCTTCATCAAAGCTGTCAACAAGAATATCTATAGCGCCTGCTGAATAATTATCCTCAGCCGTAACCTCGCTGGGTGCTGAAATATAAAAATCTGCATCCTTAACGCCGATTACAATATCAGCCATATTGGCCATTAGCGCCGATGTACCGAGACAGGCACCGGCAACTACTGAAATTTGAGGTACAACTCCCGAAACAGAGGTAGCGGCTTTAACAATGTCGCCATAGGCGGACAAAGCCTCAAAGCCCTCGTTAAGCTTAACTCCGTTAGAATCATAAATTCCAATGACAGGACATCCTGTTTTAGCGGCTAAATCATATACCTTTAATATTTTTGCGCATTGTGCAATGCCAATTGCACCGTTATTAACACTGACATCTTGAGAAAAAGCGTAGGCCGGTGAACCATTTACACAGCCGTAGCCTGCAACAACCTCGATATCGCCGTTTGAATCCTTGGCATAAGCGTCTATTTCTGTAAAAATGCCATCATCAAACAAAGCGCTTAATCTCTTTAATGCTTCAGTTGTTTTAACTGAATTACCCATTTATTGTCCTCCTTATAAGGGATTGTATATATTCGTAAACCATATATATACCTATTATACATTTTAACACTAATGCTTTATAATATCAACAATTATTTTGTTCATTTATCAAAATTTGTAATATTATGTTTTAGTTGAATATTTTATGTAGATGAATTATAATATACTCTGTAATTTATATAAATTCAGGAGGTATTTTATGAAGCTTGCTGTTATAGGCGGTGGCGGCGTAAGGTCTATGTTTTTGGCAAAAAGCATTGCACAGCGTTCGTCACAGCTTGGAATTGATAATTTGGTTTTTATGGATAACAATCCGAAAAAGCTAAACATATACGGTAAAATGGCAAAGAAGGTTGCCTCCTTGTTATGCCCCGAATTATCCTTTGAAATTACAACAGATGCAATAATTGCGATTAAGGACGCAGATTATGTTATTACAACCATTCGTGAGGGCGGCGACGAAATGCGCGTTAGAGATGAGCGTATTGCCCTTGGCTACGGATTATTAGGTCAAGAAACCACAGGCGCCGCAGGACTATCCTTTGCAATGCGAAGCGTTTATGCCCTTAAGGAATATTGCGAGCTTGTAAAAAAATATGCCAAGCCAAACTGCAAGGTATTTAATTTTACCAATCCGGCGGGAGTTGTCAGCCAAACTCTAAGAGATATGGGCTATGATTTTACATACGGCATTTGCGACGCACCGTCGGGAATGTTAAATTCCTTTGCGAAGCTATACGGTGTCGGCGAGAATGATATTAAGGGTGAAATATACGGTTTAAATCACTTAAGCTACTTTAATTCCATAACCGTTAACGGTAGAGAAATTTTAGATGATTTGATAAATAATGACCTTGCTTATCAGGAAACGGATATACGTTATTTTGAAAAACAGCTTTTAAAAGAGAGGCACGCTGTCTTAAATGAGTATTTGTATTATTTCTACTATCGTGAAAGAGCAATAGAAAATATACTAAAGGCTGAAAAAACACGCGGTGAGCAGATTTGTGAAATTAACAAATCAATGACCGATGAATTATCCAAAATTGATATTGAAAAGGATTTTGACACCGCATTTGAGATTTTTGAGCATTGGTACGGAATGCGTGAGAACAATTACATGGCGTCGGAAACAGGGGTTAAACGCAATGGCTCTTGGCATTTCGATATATATCAAAAGGATAACGGCGGATATGCAGGCGTTGCATTAAAGTTTATTGAAATTATGCAAAGCGGCAAAAGCGACAGTATGATTTTATGCACCGCTAACAGAGGAGCAATACCTACATTAAGAGATGATGATATTGTTGAAATCACCTGTGACATCACTAAAGACGGCGACATTCCCCACAAGTTTGACGTTGTTGATGAACAAAATTTAGAGATAATAAGGCGGGTTAAAATGTATGAGCGCTTAAGCTCAAAGGCAATTAGAGAAAAATCAATTACATCGGCGGTTGAGGCTTTAACCATGCATCCGCTGGTTAATTCATATTCATTGGCTAAAAAACTTATAAACGACTATTTAGAGTTAAATAAGAATTATGTAGCAGATTGGAGGTAAATATGTCATTTATGGCAGGCGCTGGTGCAACAAATGTTGACCTGTTATTTCAGGGATTCGACCGTTTGGCAGATGTTGGTGAGGAGCTGTATTGTAAGGATTTCAGCCTTCAACTTGGAGGAGGATTACCTGCAACATTAATCAATCTCGGCAGATTGGGTATAGAAACCAAAATTGCAACAGAATTGGGAAAGGATATTTTTTCAACCTTTGCAAAAGAACAGTTTTTAAATAACGGCGTATCTCCTACAAATCTTTATAAAGGAAATGATATTCCCCTAAATATTACTTCAGCGATTATACTACCAAGGGACAGAACCTTTTATTCATACGGTAAGGGTTGTATTAATCCTGATGACGAAGCAAAAGAGACTTTTTATAATATAGCAACCGGCTCTAAAATTACAATGATGCAGCTGGGCGGATTTCTTGATGTTTACAGAAAGTTAAAGAGCGAGGGTACTGTTTTGGTTCTCGATACAGGCTGGGACGATGACATGAGTCTTGAAAAATACAGTGATTATCTTGATGTTGCAGATTACTACACACCAAATCAAAAAGAAGCCGTAAAAATTACCGGAGCCGCAGACGGAGAAGCTGCCGCCAAGATTTTAGGCAACTACTTTGAAAAGCCAATCGTTAAGGTTGATAAAGACGGTTGTATCGGTATTGAAAACGGAGAAGCTTTTTTTGTAAAAAGCATTGATGAATTTAAAAATGTGGACTCCACCGGTGCCGGTGATGCATTTTTATCAGGTTTTATGTACGGTCTGTTTTACGATTATGCTATTAAGGATTGTGTATTATTCGGCAATATAACCGGAGGTAAGGCCGTTACCAAGGTCGGTGCATTGAGCGGCTATGTTAATGAAAAGGAGCTAATTGAATTATCGAAAAAATATAAAGGCAATATTGAGTAGAAAAAAGGTCGCATTAAACTAATGCGACCTTTAATACTGTTAATATTCAATTGTTGCAGTGTATGTTCCGTAAATCCAGGATTTATCATTATTAACAGTAATTTCAATAACCACCGTTTCATTATCCGGATCGCTGACATTGCATTTCAAAACCAAATCAGAACGATTAATCACAGTTCCCTTTGGCACAACCACGGTAATTAAGCCCGAATTAACGGAAGAAATTGTAGGATTGGTTCCGCTTTTTGCACCGATAAGGCTTATGCTTGATTTATACAAAGGAACTGATTGAACTACAAAATTACTGTTAACGGTTACGGTAACGGTAATTTTTTGATCCTTTTCAAGAGCCGTTACACCTTGTATATTGTCGGTGGTAAATTCAAAGGTATTAACACCGGTCTTTAATTGGCTAAAGGAAATCGCACCTATTACAGCCTCGGTAATATTTGCACTGTCTAAAACGCCTGCTTTGATTGAGCTTTGGGAATAATAAATACTGTAATCCGACGTGCTTAATCCGGCAGGAACATCTTCAATATCAACCTTAACAGGTAAATCAACTATCTTTAGTACAGGTAACGCCACGGATAATTTTTCAATTTTTGAAGAATCTTCTTTGACGGGAGTGATTGTTAAATATCTTTCTTCAACGCCGTTGCCTTTGATTTCAATACTGCTTGTGGTATTAACGGTTTCCTTAATATCGGTTGCAGTGCCTAAATCTGCGTTTACATAAACGCTTTCAATTTTGTCAATATAAGTTTTAGGCCCAGAAACAACCACTTTATCTTCGCTTAAAACGGGAGTACCGAAAATGTATCCGTCGGCAACAGCGCCTTCGTCATACTCAACCTCAACATCAAAGGTCTTACTTGTACTAATGTCAAAATATCCCTCAACAGAAGACGGATAAACGCTCTCAACGGTAAAATCCAAGGTTTTTGAACCGTTAGTAACCAAAATCGGAATAGTTTGCTCGCCTGTACGAATAACACTGCTGGTATCAAACTTAACGTTTAAGTCATCTTTAGTAACCTGGCCGATAACATATTTAGGACCACTGATAGATACGCTGATATCAACGCTGTCTTTAAGAGAAAAATATTGCATTCCCAATTGCTCAGATACTTCATCGCCTAAAGTAATGGGAACTGTTAATTTCACGTTTTTGCTTTCGTCAGTTCCTATGTTAATAGATGTTGCAGTCCAGACAACAACTGCCAGCAAAAGAGAGAATACTATTAAATATTTGTCATTATAAATAATATTTTTGATCGAAAAACGCTTTTTACTTGACGTTTCTTTATTTTCCATTATTCTTAATCCTCCTTACCAATCTTGAAATAATCTTATCGTCGGAGGACGAACCGTATGGAATAAAGTTTTCCATCAAAATATCACGCATATCACCGCTGGAGATATTTTGAGTCAGCGTGCCGTTTTGAGCAACGCTGATGTGCCCTGTTTCTTCGCTTACTACAAAAACAATTGCGTCGCTTTGTTGTGTGATACCGATTGCCGCACGGTGGCGGGTTCCGAGGGACGAAGAAACATTTTCGTTAGTCAAGGGTAAAATACATCCCGCTGCATATATTTTTCCGTCCCTAATTATCATTGCGCCGTCATGGAGAGGAGCTTTTGGATAAAAAATGTTTTCAATCAGTTCACGGGTAGCGTCGGCATCTATAACAGTGCCGCTGTTAATTACATTACCCAAAAGAGTTTCGTTTTCAAAAACAATTAAAGCACCTGTTTTGCTGTCTGCCATTTCTGTACATGCCTTACAGGTAGCATCGATAGCCTTTTGAATTTCGGCAATTTCAACAGCCATGCCCGAATGGAGTATAGCTTTAAGGCTGTTTCTTGTAGCGCCCTTACCCATTTGCTCAAGAATATTTCTTATTTCCGGACCAAAGAGAATTACAATGATTATGAGTATGTTTGCAAATATAATCTTCAAAATGTAGCTTGAAGCACCCATACCTAAAAATGTAACCAAAAAATAAATTACAGCCAAAAAAACAAGGCCTTTAACAAGTTGAATGGCTCTGGTTTCCCTTAAAACACGAATTATAAGATACAACAGTACGGCAACGAAAATAATATCAACTGCATCAATAACACCGAATGTGCCGAACAAACCCTTAACCTGATTAAAGGTATCAACAATGGTATCCAAAAGATTCTTAAAATATCTAAATTTAAAAGCGACTTCGAAAATAGGCATTTTTAACATCCTTGATCTTAAAATTCAAATATATGATAACATAAATTTTAAAATAAATAAAGCACTTTCACAAATTTTTTAATATTGTACATAATTTGTAACATTCATTACGGGTATTAAAGCAACCTAGACTTACCCTGACAGTACCTGTTTTAATTGTATTAAAATGCTTATGTGCCAAGGGTGAACAATGATAGCCTGCCCTTACGCAAACATCCCGTTCGGCAAGCATTGCCGCAACCTTTTCACTTGAATAATCCTTATAGTTAAAGGATATAATGGGCATTGATTTGCCGCTGACGGGAAACGGAGTGTATAGCTTAACATTGCTAATCGCAGACATTTGTTTATAAAGATATTGATTAAGCTTAAGCTCGTGATTATAAATGTTATCAATACCCACGGTATTGATATAATCAATTCCTTCGCCTAATCCTATGATGCCGGAATTATTTAGCGTTCCCGATTCAAGCCTATCAGGCATAAAGGAAGGCTGAGCCAATTCTAATGAGCTACTGCCTGTACCGCCTTCAATGATTGTGTTCAGCTTAATATTATCTCCCAGTGCAATAAATCCCGTTCCCATTGGGCCTAACAGACTTTTATGACCCGGTGCGCACAAAATATCTATGTTATCCCTCTTGGCATTTATATCAATTGCACCTGCGCCCTGAGCCGCGTCAACAATAAAAATAATATTATGTTTTTTACACATGGCGCCGATTTTAGCAATAGGAAAAACAACGCCGAAAACATTGCTGGAGTGCATGCATACTATTACCCTTGTGTTTGGCTTTATTAATCTTTCAAAGTTTTTAACAGTCTCATTGTCATCATAAGAAAATTCTGCAATGTCATATTCGATAATGCCCTGATTTTGCATTTTATCTACAACTCGGCTTACGCTGTTATGCTCAAGTGAGGAAATAATAGCATGATCCCCTTTTTGAAGACTGCCCTTAATGGCGATATTTAATGCTTCGGTACAATTTTTTGTAAAAGCAATATTTTCGGCGTCAAATGAAAACATTTCGGCAATTTTTTCTCTGACCGAATATATCTTTGCCGCCGCAGCAAGGCTTTTTGCATAGCCTCCCCTTCCGCTGTTAAATGAATCATATCTTAAAGCATTGCCCGCTCTCTTTAAAACGCTTACAGGCTTTGGATAGGAGGTTGCTCCATTATCAAAATATATCATGAATTATCAACACCCAGTACGGAAACTCCGTTATTTTCAAGAATTTTTACAGCTCGATGTAAATCGCTTTGCATCACCTTGATAACATAGCCGCATCCGTCTGTCGGTGAAGGATTTTCAATTCTGCTTAAGGTTGATCTTATCGAATAATTTCGTAAAGCTTTAATAGCTCGCTGAGCGTTTGTTATTGAGCCAACCTTAATAGAAACAAACATAAAAACACCTCAATTCTTTCATAGTTCATTCTATGCGAATTGAGGTGTTTAGTTATTTAATTTTCATTAATCCTCTATACTGCTTTCGGCAATAACCTTTTGGGCGATATGCTCGGGACAGCGCTCATATCTTGCAAACGAAGTAGTAAAACTACCCCTGCCCTGTGTTATTTGACGCATTGATGTTGAGAATGTTGTCATTTCAGCTTCAGGCACCTCTGCAACAATTTCCTGCATACCGTCAGCATTAGGTGTCATACCTAAAACACGGCCTCTGCGCTTATTAATGTCACCTATAACATCACCCATTGCCTCGTCATTACAAACTGCATTAAGGGTAATAATCGGCTCAAGAAGAACGGGATTTGCATTTGAAATTCCGTTTTTAAAAGCAAGTGAAGCCGCCATTTTAAAGCTCATTTCACTTGAATCAACGGGATGATAAGAGCCGTCAAACAATGTTGCCTTGACACCAACCATAGGATATCCTGCAAGAACACCCTTTTCCATGGATTCACGCAGACCTTTTTCAACTGCAGGGAAGAAATTCTTTGGCACTGAACCGCCTACAATTCTTTCTGCAAACACTAATTCGTCTGTATCATAAGGCTCAAATTCGATAAATACATCGCCAAACTGACCGTGGCCGCCGGATTGCTTTTTATGTCTGCCCTGTGCCTCAACCTTTTTAGAAATAGTTTCTCTGTAAGCTACGCGAGGCTGAGAAAGAACAGCGTCAACATTATACTTTGATTTAAGCTTTGACAGGCAAACATCAAGCTGTTGCTCGCCGAGACCTGATAAAATTGTTTGATGGGTTTCGTTATTAGTTTTATAAGCAAGGGACGGATCTTCTTCAATAAGCTTATAAACGGCATTTGCAATTTTTTCCTCGTCGCCCTTCTTTGTTGAAGAGATAGCCATTGAATAAGCAATGCTTGGAACAGGAACTGCATCAAGTGTAACCACATGGTCTGCGGCACAAAGTGTATCGCCGGTTTTAAAATTGTTAAGCTTGGCAATAGCACAGATGTCACCGGCAACTGCCTCTTTAACATCGTTCTGCTTTGCACCGAGAGTGTTAACAAGCTTGCCCACTCTCTCGTCATCGCCTGTACGGGCATTTACAACAGTTAAGCCCTGAGTAAGATTTCCGCTGATAACCTTAAAATAGTTAAGCTTACCGATAAACGGATCAGCAACGGTTTTAAAGCATATAGCCGCAAGAGGTCCGTTTGCATCATTAGATAATTCTACAGGCTCGCCGTTTGAGTCAATAGCATACTCGCCCTTAGGTGCAGGACAGCAATCCTTAATAAAATCAAGAATCATATCCACTCCCGCACCTGTTAAGCCTGACGCAGGAAATACAGGAACAATTGTGCCATCTGCAATACCCACGGTAAGTCCCTTAATCTTTTCATCGGTGGTAAGTGGCTCACCCTCAAAGTATTTTTCCATTAACTCATCGTCGGCACCTGCAACAGCCTCGGAAAATACTTCCTTGATAGCATCAAATCTGGCGGAATCATCGGGAGAGATATCTGTCTCCTTTTTGTTGACACCGTCGTAAGTATAGGTTTTATCATCAATCATATTGTAGTATCCTGCTACCTTGCCGCCGCAAATTACAGGCACAACAACAGGACACATGGTAGTGCCGAACTTTGCAACAAGACCATTAAAAGCCTTGTAGAAATCGGCTCTTTCATCATCCATTTTTGAGGTAACAACAATACGGGCCATTCCCTTTTTTCCGGCATTTTTAAATGCTTTTTCAGCACCGGCGGCTAAGCCTGAGCGGGCAGAAACCACAACAATGGCACTATCTGCGGCACGCAAGCCCTCGTTAGAGCCCATTGCAAAATCAAACAAACCCGGAGTATCAACGATATTTAGCTTTGCATCCTTGTATGCAAACTGCATAACAGAGGATGAAATGCTGACTCCCCTCTTTTTTTCTTCGGCGTCACTGTCGGATACAGTATTGCCGTCGGCAACCTTTCCCATTCTTTCAGTAGCGCCTGCAACATTAAGCATCGCCTCTACAAGGGAGGTTTTACCCTTGGAGGCGTGACCGACAATTGCAACATTTTTGATTATTCCCATAGGAAACATCCTTTCCATATTTATTTATTTGTTAAAATTGTATAATAATTTTTAACATATGTCAACAGTTTTTAAGCAGTTTTTATATAAAATGACAAAAAATATAAAGGGCATTAAGGTAATACCCTTTATATTTATGCAAATTACAATTATTTTAGCACAACTGTTACAACTGATTGTGACGGAACGCCGATATAGTTAGAAAGTGCATAGGTTCCCTTTTGGCTTAACTCCAAATCCTTTTCGGCGCTTGTTACATAAGTAGAATAACTTGAGTATCCCGAAGCACTTATGTTAGTTTTTAAATCAGCAGATGTTTGATTTACATAAACAATGACCAAAGAAC
This sequence comes from Eubacterium sp., assembly GCA_051881175.1. Taxonomy (GTDB): domain Bacteria; phylum Bacillota; class Clostridia; order Oscillospirales; family Acutalibacteraceae; genus Eubacterium_R. Next base: position 27,254 of record JBJEPI010000017.1, on the reverse strand, counting down.
CGTCAGGATTTTTAAATGCACATGAAATTAACGAGGATTGAGCTTCGGTAATTTTAACTCTCACTGCACCTGGCTGAATAAATTTAGAGAAATTGCCCAATGCCCACAAACGCTTTGAGGTTTGTATGTTATCGGGATTTTCATAATCAACATAAACAAGTCCGTCAGGGTAATATCCGCCGGAGCATCCTGTCCACCAGTTCCATTCTGTTGCATTAAGGACGGTTAAATCCTCAACAATTGTTCTTGCAAGCTGAACTCCGTATTCAATTTCAAGGCCGTTTCTTGCTGGGTCCAACCATTCTATTGGCGATGAAATATCATACACTCCTGTTGTGGGATCATTGGTCATTTGGCAGTATTCAGTGCATGCAACACTTAAATCAGGTAAATTTGCCAGAAGATATTCGGCAGTATTTTGCTTTCTTTCCTTATCAGCCCAATAGGAATGAGTTGAAACGGTTGTATAGTAATCCTTATTTACCTTTGACACAGTGTAATCAACGTCGTTATATGTTATTCTTTGATATCTTGAGGTATTAAAAATGGTATTTGTGTAAATGTAGAAGGAATCCTCAGTACCGTCTGCCGCCGCAGATTCAAAGGCAGAAAACTCATAAGGCTTACCTTCCCCAACTAAAGCACAGCTTGCCATAAGCTCTGCAACACCTGCAGGAGTGTAATGACATCCCTCCTGTGCCATATATCCTTCACTATTACAACACCACTCGTACTGCGGCTCGTTAACCGGAGATACATCCTTTACATCATAGCCCTGTTCTTCAAAATAGTCGGCTACATCGCAAAGGAACCTTGCATACAAAAGGTATTTATCGCTTGAAAGGTTAGTATTTACGCCGTCATAAAACTGACGTTTTTCAGCTAAAACATTAGAATATCTTTTAGCTACCAGCTCCTCGTCAGCATTGTAATCGCAGTATGCTTTTCCGTTATCAGTCATTTGAGTCGGCGGTGAGTTGGCAAAAAGTGTTAGCTTTAAGTCATCGCCGGCAAGCTCTTTAATAACAGCAAGGGTGTTCTGAGCGGAAGCATCCTTGGTAAAATCGTATGTGATATTACCGTTTGCGTCAATGGATTTTACAAATCCCTCGGTTCGTTCCCATTTGTTAGTTAAATTTTCATCGAGATATGAATCCGTGCCGATGTTATATCTGTAAATATTTAAACCAATACCCTCATTTTTATCATACAAATATTTAAGAACGGCGGTGGTTTGCTCCTTTGTCCATACGGCTTCGCCGTCATCAAGGGGAGTTAATCCCTCCTCTGTCCACCTGCCAATGCGCTGTGCCCACCATGCACCGGAAGAACCAAAGCCTTCAATGGTTTGGTAGGTTGTCGATTCATAAACCTTTGACATGGTATTTGAATAAGCGGCAGGTGTTTTTACTGAAACTACAGATGAAACAGGTGAGGTATATGTTTTATTGCTGATAGTTCTGTAAGCATAAACTCTAAAATAATATGTAGTTCCTGCTTTTAAAGAAGTAATTTTTCTTGATACAGATGTAGTTGAAATTGTTTTAACAGATGAGGTAAACGCCTTAACCGTTGAATATTGTAGCTTGTAACCTGTAGCGCCGCTTACCTTTCCCCACGCCATTGTAACGGAAGAAGATGCACCTGCAGTGCTGACGGCAGAGGATTTAAGCCCCTTTGGCGTTGCAGGCAATGTAGATGTACGCAGTCGTGTGGAATAGGCAGAATAGTAGGTCTTACCTTTTACGGTTTTATAAGCTCTTACGGCATAATAATAAGTAGTGCCTGATGAAAGCTTCGATACCTTATAGCTTAAGTTTTTGGTGGTGCCTGCTTTAGAATACTTTTTAGTGCCGGGATTATATTTGTAAACCGTATATCCTGTGGCACCTGAAACCTTTTTCCATTTTAGAGTAACGGTAGTAGTGGTTACGGCAGGCGTTAACAGAGTTGGCTTTGCCGGTTTAGTGGCCGCAAGTGCGGTTACAGGAGTAAGCATTAAAAACATAATCGCAAGCAAAAAGGCTGAAATTTTTTTTAGCTTTACCATATATAATCCCCCAAAAACTGTAAATTATCTTGTAATTATTATATAGTATGGAATTTAAAAAAACAATAAAAATTATCAATCTTAACAAAGATTTATTTTATTATTGAAAATTTTAAATAGTTGTAATAGTATATTAGACATGTAAGTAATTATAATAATTTACAAAATTATTGAGAGAGGGATAATATGTATAAAATTGTTACCAAAAAGGTATTAAATCCATCTGTTATTCAAATGGAAATAGAAGCTCCTCTTGTGGCAAAAAAAGCTGAGCCGGGACAATTTATCATTTTAAGAGTAAACGATGACGGCGAACGCATTCCGCTAACGGTTGCCGGAACAAATGCCGAAAAAGGAACTGTTAAAATTATCTTCCAAGTGGTAGGCGGAACAACAAAGCTGTTAAGCTACAAGGAAGAAAATGAATATATAAGCGACTTTGTAGGCCCCCTTGGTACGGCTACAAATATTAAAGGAATAAAAAAAGCCTGCATTATCGGCGGAGGCGTAGGCTGTGCAATTGCAATGCCTGTTGCGGAAGCCTTGCACAACGCAGGAGCAGCAGTAACCGGTATTATCGGCTTTAGAAGCAAGGATTTGCTTATACTTGAAGATGAGTTTAAAGCATGCACCGATAAGCTTGTTGTTATGACAGATGACGGCAGCTACGGCAGGCACGGTAATGTTACCATACCTTTAAAGGAAATGCTGGCCGGCGGTGAGAAGTTCGACATGATAATTGCCATAGGCCCCCTTATAATGATGAAATATGTTGTAGAAACTGCAAGGCCATACAAGCTTCCCGTTACAGTTTCAATGAATCCCATTATGATTGACGGAACAGGAATGTGCGGCGGTTGCAGATTAACACTCAATCAAAACGGTAAGCAGGTGACCAAGTTTGCATGTGTTGACGGGCCTGATTTCAACGGTTATGAGGTTGATTTTGACGAGGCTATGTCAAGGGGAAGAATGTACGCAGAATATGAAAAGCACGCATACGATGAAGCATGCAATTTATTTAAGAAAGCGTAGGTGAATGAATATGGCTATTATACCAAAGAAAAACGAAATGCCTACTCAGGATCCTTCAGTAAGGGCAAAAAATTTCGATGAGGTTGCACTTGGATATTCCGAAGAGGTTGCAATTAAAGAGGCAAACAGATGCTTAAACTGTAAGGCAAGGCCTTGCGTTAACGGTTGCCCGGTAAACATTAACATTCCCGATTTTATTACAAAAATCAAGGAGGGTGATTTTGAGGGAGCGTATCAGGAAATTTCCCTTTCCTCGTCATTGCCGGCCATTTGCGGCAGAGTATGCCCCCAGGAATCACAGTGTGAATCTAAATGCACATTAAGCTTTAAGTTTGAGCCTGTGGGAATAGGAAGGCTTGAAAGATTTGTTGCCGACTATCACAACAATCATTGTACCGAACCCCCTGTAAAGCCACAATCAAACGGTCACAGGGTTGCCGTTGTAGGCTCGGGACCCTCCGGTCTTACCTGTGCCGGTGACCTTGCTAAAAAGGGCTACGATGTTACTGTTTACGAGGCTTTGCATACTGCCGGCGGTGTTCTTGTTTACGGTATTCCCGAGTTTAGATTGCCAAAGTCAATAGTTGCCAAGGAGGTTGAAAGCCTTAAATCCCTTGGTGTTGATATTGAAACAAATGTTGTTATCGGCAAAACCCTAACTATCGACGAGCTGTTTGATATGGGGTTTGAGGCTGTTTTTGTCGGTTCCGGTGCAGGTTTACCTAATTTTATGGGTATTCCCGGCGAATCATACAAGGGCGTATATTCAGCCAATGAGTTTTTAACAAGAAGCAATCTTATGAAATCCTATTTGGATAACCCAACAACACCGATTATGAAAGGCGGCAGAGTTGCAGTAGTCGGCGGCGGAAACGTTGCTATGGACGCCGCAAGAACAGCCTTAAGACTCGGTGCAGAAAAGGTGTATATTATTTACCGTAGGTCTATGGCTGAAATACCTGCAAGAAGCGAGGAGATAGAGCACGCTATTGAAGAGGGTATTATATTTATGGCGCTAAACAACCCTGTTGAGATTTTAGGCTATGAAAACCCTAACGATATAAGAGATCCTAAAAACGGTTTTGTTACAGGTATTAAATGTGTTAAAATGGAGCTTGGTGAGCCTGACGAACGAGGAAGACGCAGACCGATTCCCATTGAAGGCTCCGAACACATTATTGATGTTGATACTGTTATTATGGCTATCGGCACCTCCCCTAACCCGCTTATTAAGAGCACCACTAAGGGACTTCAGGTAAATAAGCGCGGAGGCATTATAGTAAATGAAGACGGCTTAACATCCAGAGACAATGTATATGCCGGCGGCGACGCAGTTACAGGAGCGGCAACGGTTATATCAGCCATGGGTGCAGGAAAAACCGCCGCAAGGGCAATTCACGATCATTTATCAAAATAAATACTAATAATTCAAAACTCGAACATTATGTTCGAGTTTTTTACTATATAAAATTAAAAGACCTTAAGCAAACGCTTAAGGTCTTTGGTGGCTTATCGGGGAGTCGAACCCCGGACACCTTGATTAAAAGTCAAGTGCTCTGCCATCTGAGCTAATAAACCAAATTCTGCACCATTTAGGGAACAGTGGCTGGGGAGGCGGGATTTGAACCCACGCATGACGGAGTCAAAGTCCGTTGCCTTACCGCTTGGCTACTCCCCAATATGCATTATAAAAAAGTGGGGTGGGATATCAGAGTCGAACTGATGACCTCCAGTGCCACAAACTGGCGCCCTAACCAACTAGGCCAATCCCACCATACAATTTTATTGCACCTAAGTGCTGGCGCGCTGTGGGGGACTCGAACCTCCGGCCTACTGCTTAGAAGGCAGTTGCTCTATCCAGCTGAGCTAACAGCGCATTTTTGGAGCGGGTGATGGGAATCGAACCCACGCGACCAGCTTGGAAGGCTGGGATTCTACCATTGAACTACACCCGCATGTAGCAACGGACATTATTATAGCTAATGTCCGCTGAAATGTCAAGAGTTTTTTAATTTATTTTAACAGTAATTTCTTCACCGCCGCTGATAGAAATTGATTTAATCTCTTTATCTTGGTTAAATACAATAGCATTTGCCAAGCGTTCCTCTATTTCCCGTCTAACAGCGTCTCTAAGTCCGCGAGCATTCTTCTTTGAACCGTATGCTTGCTTAGCCAAATAAACGGCAACAGAGTCGTCATAGGTAAAATCAATGCCCTTATCCTTAAGTGACGGAACAAGCTCATCAAGCATAAGCTGAGCAATTTTTTGGAAATTATCAAAGCTCAAGTTGTTGAAAATTACTATTTCATCTACCCTGCCGAGAAATTCGGGACGCAAAAATCTTTCAAGGGCCTTCATAGTAACCTCTTGGGTTATATCATCGCTTGATTTACCGAAGCCCATAGTATTTTGGTCGGTAGAGCCTGCATTTGATGTCATAATTATAACAGTATTTTCAAAATTAACTGTTCTGCCCTGTGCATCGGTAATTCTGCCCTCGTCAAGGATTTGAAGAAGAATATTTAAAACATCCTTATGAGCCTTTTCAATTTCGTCAAAGAGAATAACGCTGTAAGGCTTACGGCGTACCTTTTCGGTTAACTGACCTGCATCGTCATATCCAACATATCCCGGAGGCGAGCCGATAATTCTTGATACGCTGAATTTTTCCATAAATTCGCTCATATCAAGTCTTATAAGATTATCGGGTGCGTCAAAAAGAGCATTTGCCAGCTGCTTTACAAGCTCGGTTTTACCAACACCGGTCGGACCTACGAATAAAAAAGATTGAGGTCTCTTTTTAGGGCTGATTTGTACCCTGCCCCTGCGTACTGCATTGGCAACCTTTTCAATAGCATTATCCTGACCGATAATATGCTTTTTGAGTTCATTATCAAGGTCTGCAAGCTTCTTTATATCCCCCTGCTCCACCTTGGTTGCAGGAATTCCTGTCCAAAGAGAAATAACCTTAGCAAGGTCGCCTTCAAGCACCTGATTATCCTTTGCTTTTTCCTGTAGCTCAGGCAGTTTTTCTTCAATTTGGGCAAGCTCGGATTTCATTTTGGAAATCATTTCATAGTCAATTTCTTCATTATCCTCCGGAGATGAAAGATCGTCAATTCTCTCAAGAAGAAAGCTTTTCTTTTCGTTTAATATTTGAAATTCGCTGATTGCGGGATTGCGAAGATTAGCACTTGTGCAAGCCTCGTCAAGAAGGTCGATAGCCTTATCGGGAAGATATCTGTCGGTTACAAAACGCTCAGACATGGTAACGGCCTTATATACCAAGGAATCGTTAATTTGAACCTTGTGATAGCTTTCGTAATAGCTTTTAATTCCAAGGAGCATTCTGTAAGCGTCGTCAATAGACGGCTCCTGAATTTTGATAGGTTGAAAACGGCGTTCAAGTGCGGCATCCTTTTCGATATATTTTCTGTATTCGTTAAAGGTTGTGGCGCCGATAACCTGAATTTCACCTCTTGAAAGAGCAGGCTTAAGAATATTGGCGGCGTTCATTGTGCCTTCGCTGTCGCCTGTACCCACAAGGTTATGCACCTCGTCAATAAACAGGATAATGTTACCCTCGTGCTTAACCTCGTCAACCAAGCCTTTGATTCTACCCTCAAACTGACCTCTAAACTGTGTGCCCGCAACAAGAGCGGTTAAATCAAGCAAATAGATTTCCTTGTCCGCAAGCCTTGCAGGAACCTCGCCCTTGGCAATTTTTATAGCCAAGCCCTCAGCAATAGCGGTTTTACCCACACCGGGTTCACCAATTAAGCAGGGATTATTCTTGGTTCTTCTGCAAAGAATTTGAATTGCCCGTGCAATTTCGGTATCCCTGCCGATAATATTGTCAATTTTGCCGTTTTTAGCTCTATCGGTAAGATTATTGCAGTAAGTGTTAAGAAACTTTCTGCTCTCGTCCTGTGACTTTTTAGGACGTTTTTTGCTTTTACCGCCCTTCTTTTTACTGTCGGTATTCTCCCCTGCTGAATCATTTCCGCCCAGCATACCGTTAAACAAATCGGCAAAGGGTAAGGTTTGAGCGCCGTCGGCATTCTCTGCATTAAACATTTCGCCCAGGTCGCCGAAATCAAAGTCCTCCATATTCTCCATAAACTGACTCATTTGCTCTGATGCGGCTTCTAAATCCTCGTCGCTTAAGCCAAGCCGGTCAATCATTTGGCGAACAGGGCCGATATTAAGCTCCTTTGCACACTGTACGCAAAGTCCCTCAGGCTTAACCTGATCGTTTTCCATTTTTTGAACAAATATAATCGCCGGGCGCTTACCACAGCGAGCGCATAATTCTTGCTTCATTAAATAGGGTTCTCCTTAAATTAGTCGTTATTGTCTTTCGGGCCGTTAGCTCCTTTATTTTCCTTAAGCTGTTTAATAAAGCCGGGAGCATAGCCGAATAATGACACAAATGCCATAATTGCAGCAATAATAACCATAACCGTTGTTACAGGTGTTGGAAGCTGCTTAATAAACCATACGCCTACAAGCGGGCCGTCCGGTGAGCCGATAGCAATAATTGTAATCATAAACACATAAAATACAACTGTTGCCGCCTTGCCCCAAATTTCTGCCGCTGTTGGGCGCATGCCCTTTGACATAAGTATTGCTCCGCCGCATATCATCAATAATTCCTTAAAAATGAATAAGAAGAATATGTACTTAACAATACCGTCGTTAGTCCAAAATTTTATAATCAAAATAATTACTATTGCCATTTGTGATAGCTTATCAGCAATCGGGTCGAGAATTTTGCCTAAATTTGAAACCATATTAAATTTTCTGGCAATTTTTCCGTCAAAAACATCTGTTAGGGCGGCAACAATCATTGCAATAAAAGCCCACAGATAATTACCCTTAACGAACAAAACGGAAAATACGGGAATTAAAGCAATTCTTATAAAGCATAACCAATTGGGAATAGTATTCCAATTTTCAAATAAATCTTTAACATTTTCTTTAAACTTGCTCATAATAAGCCTCCTTACTCTTTATCCTTTAATAATTCTATTAGCTGTTGCCTGTTTATATAAATCCTTGAGGACATTTTGTAAACACTTTTTACATCTTCACTGCAGGAATATGTTTCATTAAGCGTGCCCTTGGTCAGCGAATAAACCTCCACCCTGTCGCTGAACAGTACACAGGCTTCGTTAGATGTTGAGGAAACATACTTAACCTTATTGTTAAGCTCAACAGATGATTTAATCTTTCCCGATGCGGTAATATATTCCATTTTACAGGTATCTGCCTCGGCAAACTGTGAATAAACGTAAACTAACTGATTATCATCTGTATAGCAAAAGTCCACTGTACTTGCAGTACCGTTTTCATAAATTATATTTTCCTCATCCTGTGAAGATATTATTGACAAGCAATCGTCACCCACAAAATATAAATCGGAGGAATTGGCATAGTGCAGGCTTAAAACATTAGTATCAACATATTCAAAGCTTGCCCTTGGCTTGCTGTCACCCACATTAATGGTGTAAACAGTAGTTACTATTTGACCGTTTGAGGAACTGATTGCCGCATAGGCACATTTCTTGCCTGAGGGATCAATTGCAACAGACACTATGTAGCCGTTATTCTCATCATAAACAAGCTTTTCATTCAGCTTATTATCATAGATATAAAGAGTGGATTTCTTTTCTTCGGATCTTGTAGCATAAGCCACAGTACCCTTTTTACAAACATCTGCTGTTAAAATGGGATTGTTTGTTGTAGTTTCATACTCGTTTTCGCCGGTATTGTCAAGTCTAAGTCTGGTTGAACCTTGATCATACAAACAAAAATATGAACCGGCGTACTTGATAATAGGATTTGAATATCCATGGTCAAAATTATACATAACCTTAGCGTTATTTGGGTTAATAACAGATACCGAGGAAGCGGTTAAAACATTCAGCTTGTCGTTGGTAATATTAACCTTAACATTTTGCGAGGTGTCAAGAGTAATGGGATAAGCACTTTCATCGGTAGTAAGTGATAAGGTAAAATTACCCTCTGCGTCAGTAAATCTGTTTTTCACCGAGGCAAAATCAATTTCGCATATTTTCATAATTATCAAAACAATAATTACTCCAATAAGAACTCCCCATATTATTTTTTTAGTTTTCGCATCGTTTTTGCGCTTTCTTTCCCGCCGTGCATTTTCTCTTTCGTTAGATGCCATTTTATTCTCCTAATAAACAACATTATTTAAGTACAAGCCCTGGGGCGGAGCAGTTTTTCCTGCCCGTTTTCTGTCGCATGAGTCAATAACACTTTTAAGCTCGCCTGCGCCTATTTTACCTTCATTAATAAAGAGCAGTGTGCCTACCATAATACGCACCATATTATATAAAAATCCGTCGGCAGAAACCTTAAAGTATACTAAATCGCCCTGACGCCACACATCAAAGGACTCAACAGTTCTCACGGTATCCTCAACATCGCTTTTAACACTGCAAAAGCCGCTGAAATCATGACTGCCGATAAAGGCTTTAGCCTCTCTATTCAAATACTCGGCGTCAATACTGCGCCTGTAATAGTAGGAATATCTTGCCAAAAAAGGATCGCGTATTTTTGCGTTATTAACAATATAAACATATTCCTTTGATTTACAGGAATATCTTGGATGAAAATCAATATCAACGGTTTGACAATTATAAACTGAAATATCATTTGGGAGAAAGCCATTAATTGCCATAACTACGTTTTCGTTTTCAATATTCATATCCGTATCAAGGGTTAGGCAATACATATTCGCATGCACGCCGCTGTCGGTTCTGGAGCATCCTATAACATTAAGTCTACTGCCAAACACCTTTTCAATGGCATTTTGCAGAACCTCCTGAACGGTTACGGCGTTTTTTTGAACCTGCCAGCCGTGATAATCCGTGCCGTCATATTTAATTGTCAAAAGCAATCTTCTCATATAACATCAGCCATAAAAATTCTAATTAATACAATTCCTGTAAAATACAAAATCACCAAAAGCATTGAAAGGTAATCAAGTCCTTTAAGATGCATTACATTCATTTTAGTTCTGCCCTCGCCGCCGCGGTAGCAACGGCATTCCATTGCGTCTGCAAGCTCATTAGCACGCCTGAATGACGAAATAAACAGCGGAATAATTACGGGTACAATGGCCTTAACTCTGTTAATTATGCCACCGCTTTCCATATCAGCTCCCCTTGATTTTTGGGCAGACATTATTTTGTCAACCTCTTCAATTAGAGTTGGTATAAATCTTAAAGCGATAGTCATTGTCATTGCAATGGAATGAACGTCAACCTTGAAAAGCTTTAAAGGCTTTAACAAGGACTCAACTGCATCGGTTAAAGCCGTTGGCGTTGTAGTGTAAGTAAGCATTAGTCCAAGAATAATAAGAAGCAGAACTCTGCTTGCCATAAACACGGCATTATTAATTCCGTTAAGAGTTATATTGAAAATCCAAAAGCTGACAATAGGCTCACCAACGCCGTAAAAAAGATTAAGCAAGGTAGTAATCAAAACAATGATTAATATTGGCTTTACACCCTTTAATATTGTTTTTATATTAACCCTTGAAATAAGAATAATTAAAGCAGTAGCCAAGGCAGTAATACCAAGTGCCAAATAGTTTTTACAAATAAAAACCGCTACCATCATAAGGATAATGAGTATTGTTTTCATTCTCGGATCAAGGCGGTGAATTACTGAATTACCGGGATAATACTGACCGAATGAAATATCATTCATGTAAGGCCACCTCCTTTTGCTTTAAAAGGCGGTTGTATTCTTCCTTTGCCTGCTCGAGAGTATAAATATCTGTTCTGCAAGGCACACCCATATCGTGAAGCTTTAAAAACACATCGGTTATCTCGGGAACATTTAAGCCAATATTCTTAAGCTCCGCTCCGTGGGAAAAGATTTCGTCAACAGTGCCAAGCATTGCACACTCGCCGTTATTCATTACAAGGACTCTGTCGGCAATTTTAGCAATATCCTCCATGGAGTGGGATACAAAAATTACAGTATTCCCCTGCTTTTTTTGATAATCCTTAATAAGCTTGAGTATTTTTTCTCTGCCCCTTGGGTCAAGACCGGCACATGGCTCGTCCAAAATAAGCACCTGAGGATTCATTGCAATTATTGAGGCAATGGCAACTCTGCGCTTTTGACCGCCGGAAATAAAGAAGGGTTCCTTATCCTGCATATCCCTTGGAAGGCCGACAATATCCATGGCATCGTAAACACGGCGTGCTATTTCACTGTCATCAAGTCCCATTTGCTTTGGGCCAAAGGCAATTTCTTTAAAAATTGTTTCTTCAAAAATTTGATATTCGGGATATTGAAAGCACAGTCCCACTGCAAAGCGTACCTGCCTTATTTGCTTTCTGTTATTTTTATCCCAAATGTCTTTACCGTTAAGGAATACCTTGCCGCTGTTTGGTTCCAGCAGGCCGTTTAGGTGTTGAATAAGCGTGGACTTGCCTGAGCCGGTATGCCCAATAATACCGATTAGCTCGCCCTCCTCAACACTAAAGTTAATATCCTTAATTGCACTTGTTTCAAAGGGAGTGCCTACGCTGTAAAGGTAATTTAAGTTTTTAGTAACTAATATTGCCAAGGTTAAGCCTCCAAATCTCTTATGAGATTTTATTGTAGATTTTTATATAAAAGTTCGGCACATTGCTGTGCATTTAATACTGTTTCTTCTGAATTAATTTTCAAATCGTGAACAAGCTGAGTAGATTGCGGTACATCAAGCCGAAGAGACTTGATTTTATCCACATCTGCAAACACATCCTTTGGCTTGCCGTCAAGCTTTATTACACCGTCATCAATAACCACAACCCTATCGGCTTTAACTGCCTCATCCATAAAGTGAGTAATCAGCACTATGGTAATGCCCTCGTCTCTGTTAAGCCTTGTAATAGTTTCGATAACCTCTTTACGGCCCACAGGGTCAAGCATGGCAGTAGGTTCGTCAAGAACAATGCATTTCGGTTTCATGGCAATTATGCCGGCCACGGCAACTCTTTGCTTCTGTCCGCCCGAAAGCTTGCTCGGTGATTTATGCCTGTATTCGTACATACCCACGGTTTTTAAAGCTTCGTCAACACGTTTTCTGCATTCTTCACTTGGAACGCCGAAATTTTCAACGCCGAAAGCAACATCCTCTTCAACGATTGATGAAACGATTTGGTTGTCGGGATTTTGGAAGACCATGCCCACATTGCGCCTAACTTCAAAAATGCTTTCGTCATCCTTTGTTTGTATACCGTCAACAAATACTTTTCCCTTTGACGGAAAGAGAATTCCGTTGGTAAGCTTTGCAACTGTTGATTTTCCCGAGCCGTTATGGCCTAATATTGCCACAAAGCTACCCTGTTCAATTTTTAAGTTAAAATCCTTAAGTACGGGAATTACAACTTCATTATCATTTTCGTCCGTTTTCAAATATGAAAAGCTGACATTGTCAAATTCTATTAACGCCATAATATAATCCAATTAAAACTATTTATTATTTAGCCATATTGCAGTTGCGCCGCAGGGTAAAATCTCGCCGTTTGAGGAAACAGGTAAACCGATTTCGTCCGCCGATACAGAACCGCCGCGCTTTTTGGTGATTACATCATCAAGAATATATTTCATTACAGATGCGGATAGACCTGTGGTGTAGGAATTTAGAATTACGGCAATGGGTTCGTCGGAAAGCACCTGTTCAACAATTTTCATAAAATCATAAAGGCTGTCCTCTAAATGCCAAATCTCGCCCTTAGGTCCTCTGCCGTATGAGGGAGGATCAAGAATTACTATATCATATTTATGATCCCGCCTGATTTCACGCTGAACAAATTTCATGCAATCGTCGACAATCCAGCGAACATCTCCGTCCTTAACGCCTGATGCCTCGGCATTTTCCTTTGCCCACTGAGTCATACCCTTCGAGGCGTCAACATGAACCACTGACGCACCTTCCTTTAAGCAGGCAACTGTTGCACCGCCGGTGTAAGCAAACAGATTTAAAACACTGACCTGTGGCTTTGTGCTATTCTTAATGAGCTCTCTTGTGAAATCCCAATTAACAGCCTGTTCGGGAAATAAGCCGGTGTGCTTAAATCCCATTGTTTTAACATTAAAGGTTAAATCCTTATATCTAATCTGCCAAGCTGAAGGAATATGCTTGTAAACCTGCCATTTTCCGCCGCCTGTTTTAGAACGGATATATCTTGCGGAGGGCTGATACCAAAGCCTGTGCTCCTTTTCACTTTTCCATATTACCTGAGGGTCGGGACGAACAAGTATTTCGTTCATCCATCTTTCAAGCTTTTCTCCAGACGAGCAGTCAATCAGCTCGTAATCCTTCCAATCGGTTGTATATCTCATACTATGATAATCTTTCTTTTACTACTTGGGCTATTTCGTTACCAAGCCTCGTTATACGGTCGATGTCCCTGCCCTCAAGCATTACACGCACCAAAGGCTCTGTTCCGCTGACTCTGACAAGAACTCTGCCGTCGCCCATAAGCTCCATTTCTGCCTTTTGGGTTGCGGCGATAATATATTCATCGTTATTATATTTTTGCTTACCCTCAGCAGATACTTTAACATTAATAAGCACTTGTGGATAAACATTCATTATTGATGCAAGCTGTGAAAGCTTTTTTCCGCTTTTAACAACGGTTTCTATCAGCTGAACGCCGGAAAGCTCGCCGTCGCCTGTGGTGGCATAGTCAAGAAATATAACATGACCTGACTGCTCGCCGCCGATATTATAGCCGTCCTTCAGCATTTTTTCAAGAACATATCTGTCCCCAACGGCGGTTTTTGCACATTTTATACCGTTCTCGTCGCAGAACTTAAAGAAACCCATATTGCTCATAACGGTTACAACGGCCGTATCCTTTGCAAGCCTGCCCTCATCCTTCATATTTTTAGCGCAGATTGCAATTATTTTATCGCCGTCCACCAGCTGACCGTTATCGTCAACTGCAAGCATTCTGTCAGCGTCTCCGTCAAAGGCAAGGCCTAAATCAAGACCGGCATCCTTTACAAAACGCATTAGCTCCTGTGGATGAGTGGAGCCGCAGTTATCATTAATGTTAGTGCCGTCGGGTGTGTCTGAAAGCATTATGCACTTTGCGCCAAGGGCGGTAAATATTTCCTTTGCGCAAACGCAGGCGGAGCCGTTGGCACAATCAAGGGCAATGCTCAATCCGTCAAATCGGGTGGTAGCGGTAGAAACCACATGGTCAATATAATCTTTAACGGCAGTTTTACAGAAAAGCCTGTTTCCAACGTCGCCGCCTGTTTTTAAGTCGGGCAATTTATTACCGTCCAATATAATAGCTTCAATTTCATCCTCAATTGCGTCATCAAGCTTATATCCCGTTTTTTGAAAAATTTTTATTCCGTTATATTCGCAGGGATTATGTGACGCTGAAATCATAATTCCTGCTTCGCACTCATACTTGCTGACAAGATATGCAACGGCAGGAGTCGGAACAACACCGACAGATAAGACATTACAGCCTACGGAGCAAAGTCCTGCGGTTAATGCCGCTTCAAGCATATCTCCCGAGGCTCTGGTATCCTTGCCAATCAGTACTGTTGGTTTGGAGCTTTTTGCTTCTTTAAGCAAAACCGTTGCCGCGGCAGAGCCGATTTGCATTGCAAGGTCATTGGTTAAATCATTGTTTGCAATACCTCTTACACCGTCAGTACCAAATAATCTACCCATATAATCCCTTTGCCTTTCTAAATATCTAAGGTTGTTTGTGCGCTTGAAATTTTACCGTTAAAATTATCGTTATTAAATTCAAAGCCGAGATGCTTATATCCGGCAGGTGTAACACATCTGCCCCTTGGGGTTCTTGAGAGAAAACCGATTTGCATTAAATACGGTTCATAAACATCCTCAATGGTAATAGCTTCCTCGCCGATTGCGGCGGCTATTGTTTCCAAGCCAACCGGACCGCCGTTATAGTTTTTAATCATTGTGTGAAGCAATCTTCTGTCAATTGCGTCAAGGCCAAGCTCATCTATATCCATAGAACCTAAAGCGTCATTTGCGGCCTCCTCGGTAATAATGCCGTCGTACTTAACATCAGCATAGTCGCGGGAACGCTTTAAAAGTCTGTTGGCAATTCTCGGGGTTCCCCTTGAACGGGAGGCAATTTGATAAGCACCCTTTTCATCAAGCATTATGTTTAATATTTTTGATGAACGCTTTACAATGCTTGCAAGCTCCTCATTAGTATACATTTCAAGGCGAAGAACAACGCCGAAACGGTCTCTTAACGGTGCTGAAATCTGACCGGCTCTTGTGGTAGCGCCGATTAGTGTAAATTTAGGAAGACTTAACTGATAGCTTCTTGCGCTTGGACCTTTGCCGATAATAATGTCAATTTTTCCGTCCTCCATTGCCGGGTACAATATTTCCTCAACAGTTCTGTTAAGGCGGTGAATCTCATCAATAAACAGCACGTCTCCGGGTTCAAGATTTGAAAGAATTGCAACCAAATCCCCTTGCTTTTCAATAGCAGGGCCTGAGGTAATACGGAGATTAACTCCCATTTCGTTGGCAACAATTCCGGCAAGAGTTGTTTTACCAAGTCCGGGAGGGCCGTATAAAAGCACATGGTCAAGCGGCTCGCCCCTAAGCTTTGCCGCCTGAATGTAAATGGAAAGATTTTCCTTTGCTTTTTCCTGTCCCACATAATCGGCCAGACGCTTAGGCCTTAGTGAATTTTCAATATCAACATCTTCAGCGGTATATTCGGGAGCAGATATTCTGTTTTCAAAATCATATTCAAATTCGTTTTCTATCATTACTGTATCCTCTAATTAAATTTGAGTTGAAAGCTGCTTTAATCCGTTTCTAATCATAGCGTCAACCGAAAGGGTTTTGTCCATAGCACCAACTACTGCCGCGGCATCGGACCGGTTAAATCCAAGAGAAACAAGAACCTCTACCGCTTCCTGTGCATTGCTGTTAGACGCAACAGCTTGAATGCCCTCAACAACTGCGGCGGCATTTCCGCTGCCGATACCGACCATTTTATCCTTAAGTTCAAGAACAACTCTTTCAGCGGTTTTTTTGCCCACTCCGTTCGCAGCTTGTATAGATTTTACATCGCCGCCGGAAATTGCAATTGAAAGTCTATCGGGAGATAAAACACTTAAAATTGCGATAGCCGCCTTTGGACCCACACCGCTGACGGTTATTAAAAGCTTAAAGGCCTGCAGTTCATCCTGTGTACTAAAGCCGAATAAGTCCATAGCGTCCTCACGAACAGCCATATAAGTAAACAGATTTACTTCTGTGCCAATTGAGGTTAAATCCTTTAAGGTATTCATACTGACAAAGCACTTAAAACCCACTCCGCCGCATTCGATAACAGCAAAGGTTGGCTCGGTATAGGTCAGTTTTCCTCTAACGTTGTATATCATTATTTTCTTTCACTTTCTGTTTGTTTTTTAATTAATTCGTTAATTCTGTTAATTGATGAGCCGCTGACATGACCGTGGCAAATTGCCATGGCTAAAGCATCGGCGGTGTCGTCAGGCTTTGGGACTTCCTTTAATCCTAATATGTTTTTAGTCATTTCCATTACCTGCTTTTTTTCAGCCCTTCCATAGCCGGTAACCGATTGCTTTACCTGTAACGGAGTATACTCATATATATCCTTTTGATACATTTGAGCCGCTAAGGTTATAACACCTCTGGCTTGGGCAACATCTATAACTGTTTTTTGATTTGAGTTATAAAAAAGCTTTTCCATACTCATTGCGTCAGGCTTATACTTTTCAAACAGATAACACATATCGTTATATATAGCCTGAAGCCTTTCGGGAAAGGGCGTTCCGGCATCGGTGGTAATTGCACCGTATCCCAAAACTCTAAATCTTGAGTATTTATATTCCACTACCCCCCAGCCGACGATTGCATAGCCGGGGTCAATTCCAAGTATTATCATTATACGCACTTATCCAAATTAATATAGTTGTTTAATTATATCATAAATATAAGTTTTATGCAATATTATTCATATATTATTAATATATAAATTAATCCAAGACAAAAATAACCGAGTGCCAAAAACAATTTTAACACTCGGTATTGATTATTCAGCTACAATATACTCAATTTGATTTTCGTTACACCATGTTTTAGCCTTTTCAAGAACATAACTGTCCTCAAAATCCTGCCAGCCCTCGGAAAGCTGTGGATACACGTTAAAATATTTCCAAAAGGATTCAACATAATCATCCTCGTCAATTTTTGAAAGAGCGGCCTTAAGCTTTTCGTTAGTTAATGTCTCAACATAAGCACGCATTACCTCTTCGTTGGTAACAACAAAGTACGGAATATAGCCTAAGGATACAAAATAAGCAGATTGTGAAATGTGCTCGGGCTTTTCTAACTGAGCGAGAGCCGCAACATCCTTAACAGTATAATCCTTTAAAGAAAACCAATATTGGTCAACACCGCCCCAACCCTTACGCAGGGCGTCTTTATTAAGCTCAAATGCTTTCATTTACTTATCCTTCTCTTAGTTTATTGACTTCATAAGTCCGCCGTTTTTGATAATATTTTGAATAAATTCAGGGAACGGCTGAGCCTGATATGTTTTGCCTGTGGTACAATTGGTAATTACGCCACTGTCAAAATCGACCTCAACCTCGTCGCCGTCCTTAATATCCTTAGCGGCTTCATCACATTCAAGAATAGCAAGGCCTATATTAATTGCGTTTCTGTAAAAAATTCTTGCAAAAGTTGAGGCAATAACACAGCTGATGCCTGAGGCCTTAATGGCAATCGGTGCATGCTCTCTTGACGAGCCGCATCCAAAATTAGCCTCGGCAACCATAATATCGCCTTTTTTTACATTAGATGCAAATTCAGCATCAATGTCCTCCATACAATGAGAAGCAAGCCACGCCTCATCACTGCGATTTAAATATCTTGCCGGAATAATAACATCGGTATCGACATTATCACCGAACTTATGTACCTTACCCCTTGCGTTCATAACAGTACCTCCTTATAGCTTTGCAGGGTCTGCAATATAGCCCTTTAAGGCCGAAGCGGCTGCTACTGCAGGAGATGCAAGATAAATTTCAGATTTGGTGTGTCCCATTCTGCCGACAAAGTTTCTGTTAGAGGTGGAAACTGCTCTCTCGCCTGCGGCAAGAATACCCATGTGACCGCCAAGGCAGGGACCGCAGGTAGGAGTTGAAACAATTGCACCTGCATTAACAAAAATCTCTGCCAAGCCCTCTTTAATACAGTTCAAATAAATTTGCTGTGTAGCAGGAATAATGATTACACGCACACCGTCGGCAACCTTTTTACCCTTAAGAACTTCAGCAGCTGTACGCATATCCTCCATTCTTCCGTTTGTACAAGAGCCGATAACAACCTGATCAATTTTAATTTCATCAATTTCATCAAAGGTTTTGGTGTTTTCGGGAAGATGAGGAAAGGCGACCGTTGACTTTAATGTTGATAAATCAATGGTGATAGTATCATCATATTCAGCGTCCTCGTCAGCCTCAAAAACCGTGTATTCCCTTTCACTTCTGCCATTAACATACTCTAAAGTAACATCATCAACAGGGAAAATTCCGTTTTTTGCTCCACATTCAATAGCCATATTGGAAATGCAAAGTCTGTCGTCCATTGAAAGCTCGCTGATACCGTCGCCGGTAAATTCAAGAGACTTATAAAGAGCACCGTCAACGCCTATTTTGCCGATAAGATGAAGAATAACATCCTTACCGCTTATGTACTTATTTTTCTTTCCTGTGATAACAACCTTAATGGCTGAAGGCACCTTAAACCAAGCCTTGCCGGTAACCATGCCCGCCGCCATATCCGTTGAGCCAACACCGGTTGAAAATGCGCCGAGAGCGCCGTATGTACAGGTATGTGAATCTGCACCGATTATACAGTCGCCGCAGGTAACAATACCCTGCTCAGGCAGTAAGGCGTGCTCAATACCCATATTACCAACATCAAAATAGTGGGTAATTCCGTTATGCTTTGCAAACTCACGCACCTGCTTGCAGTTTTCAGCGGACTGAATGTCCTTATTTGGAGTAAAATGATCCATAACAAGTGAGATTTTTGTTTTATCAAAAACAGTTTTTTTATCAAACTTGTTCATCTCGTTTATAGCAACCGGAGAAGTAACATCGTTACCAAGCACCATATCAAGCTTTGCCTCAATAAGCTGACCGGCTACAACCTTATCAAGCCCTGCGTGAGACGCAAGGATTTTTTGTGTCATAGTCATTCCCATTATATTCACCTAATTTCTATTTAATTGCTTTTTAACAAATCCAACGATATTAAACATCATCTGTAAACGAGCCTTCGCCTCTGACAAGGGATGTAATACCGGTTCTGGCAAGCTCAACAATACCGAAATGCTCGTCAAGATATTCTACAAAGCGGTCGATATTTTCGCCTGCGCCCGTAAACTCAAGAGTTATTGTTGTAAGAGAAATATCAACAACTCTTGCGCCGTAACGCATATTGAATGCTAAAAGCTCATTTTTTTGTTCAATTCCCTTAGCATGAACCTTAACCAAAAGAAGCTCCGAGGAAACAGAGTTTTCTTCAGTAAGCTCGGCAACCTTCTTTACAATTTCAAGCTTTGCAATTTGGCGCTTGATTTGTCTAAAGTTTTCAGGCTCGGTGTAGGTTTCGATGGTCATACGGGAAAAATTCTCATCCTCTGTTTCGCTAACAGTAAGGGAAGAAATATTATAGTTTCTTCTTGAGAAAAGCGAAGCGATTCTTTGGAGAACACCGCTTTCATTGTCAACAAGAACAGATAATACAAGTTTTTCTTTCATTTCAGCGCCCTCCTTAATTAAATTTCTCAATAATATCGGTATGTGCCCCTCCCGGTGGAATCATGGGAAGAACGTTTGAATCCGGGCTAATTCTGCAATCAACAAGAACAGGACCTTGATATTCAAAGGCTTCCTTTAATACCGAGTCAATTTCATCGTTTGTATTAATTCTAAAGGCTTTAACACCGAAGCCCTCTGCAACCTTAACAAAATCGGTAGCTCTGTGAGGATCGGTATCGGAGAAGCGATTATTATAAAACAGTTTTTGCCACTGGCGTACCATACCCAAAACGGTATTGTTCATAATGAACATTTTAACAGGTACATTGTAAGAAGCCATAGTTGCAAGCTCTGACAGATTCATGTGGAAGCCGCCGTCACCTGCAAACATAACAACCTGCTTATCCGGACAGCCAAACTGACCGCCGATTGCGGCACCCATGGAGTAACCCATAGTTCCCAAGCCGCCCGAAGTCAAAAGAGTTCTTGGTTGCTTAAACTTATAGAACTGTGCCGCCCAAAGCTGATGCTGACCTACATCTGTAACGATTATAGCATCGTCAGCTGTTGCGGCGTCAATTTTTTCAATAAGAGTCTGCGGGTTAACATAGTCACCGATTTGAAGCTGAACAAAAGGACGCTTAAAGCCGTTAACCTCGTTTTTCCATTCTGTATGGTCAAGCTGTTCAACAGCCTGTGTAAGCTGAGGAATAAGCTCGTTAAGATCGCCTCTTAAATGGTAATTGGAGTTAATATTCTTATCCATTTCAGCGGCGTCAATATCAATATGTAAAATTTCTGCATTTGGTGCGAATTTCTTTCTGTTACCTGCAACACGGTCGGAAAATCTTGCGCCGCAGGTAATGAGAACATCGCAATCGTGAGCAGCCTTGTTACACTCAAAATGGCCATGCATACCGATTAAGCCAAGATGAAGCGGATGACCGTTAGGAAATGCGCCAAGTCCCATAAGGCTTGATACAACAGGAGCGTCAATTTTTTCGGCAAATGTAACCATTGCCTCGCCGACATTTGAAAGAATAGCACCGCCGCCAACATAAATAAGCGGTTTTTTGGCACTCTTTAAAAGCTCGACTGCCCTATCAAAGGTATCACCAGTTGGCTTAACACTTTCTTCGGGAACCTGAGCAGGCTCAGGAGTATATTCAAAAAGGGTTTTAGGATCGGTAAAATCCTTTGGAATATCAACTAAAACAGGTCCTTTACGTCCGCTTTGAGCAATCTTAAAGGCTCTGCGAAGAGTCGGAGCTAGGGTTTCAAGAGACTTTACCTGGAAATTATGCTTTGTAATAGGCATTGTAATACCGCAAATGTCAACCTCCTGAAAGCTATCGCGGCCAAGGCCGGATGTAGCATAGTTGCAGGTAATTGCAACCATAGGCACGGAATCCATATAAGCAGTGGCTATTCCTGTTACAAGATTGGTAGAACCGGGGCCTGAGGTGGCAAAGCAAACGCCTACCTTACCGGTAGCTCTTGCGTATCCGTCAGCCGCGTGTGAAGCGCCCTGTTCATGAGCGGTAAGAATATGATTAAATGTGTCGCCGTATTTATAGAGCTCGTCAAAAATGTTAAGAATTGTACCTCCGGGATATCCAAAGACAGTATCCACTCCCTGCTCCTTTAATACCTCAAGAACAATTTGCGAACCGTTTAATTTCATTTGAACCTCTCCCTTCTTCATAAGTAATAAAACACTATTAATGAAAAATATTAAATAGTATTTTAGTTTATTTGTATCGCATTGTCAAGATATTATTTACACTTGTAAATTTTATTTTGATGATATATAATAGTCGAGATAAAATGATTTAAGGAGATAACCGATGAAGCTTGGAATGGTTGGACTTCCCAATGTAGGAAAAAGCACACTTTTTAACGCAATTACTAACGCAGGAGCACAAAGTGCAAATTATCCTTTTTGCACAATCGAGCCGAATATCGGCATGGTAAGCGTTCCCGATGAAAGGCTTGATAAGCTTGCCGAAATGTACGAGCCGGACAAATTCACTCCTGCAACCATTGAATTTGTTGATATTGCAGGGCTTGTTAAGGGTGCAAGCCAGGGCGAGGGCTTGGGCAATAAGTTTTTATCCCATATTCGCGAGGTTGATGCAATAATTCATGTTGTTAGATGCTTTGAAAATGACGATATTACCCATGTGGACGGAAATATTGATCCTGCAAGGGATATTGAAACAATCAATCTTGAATTAATACTATCGGATCTTGACCTTTTAACAAGAAGAATTGATAATCGTAAAAAGGCTATGAAGGGTGACAAAACAATAGCTACCGAGGTTGCGTTTTTAGAGAGACTTGCCGCAGAAATGGAAACAGGAAAAACTGCACGCGCCGTTGAAATAAGCGAGGATGAGGCCGAGTATCTTAAAGAGGTTGCCCTTCTTACCATTAAGCCTGTAATTTACGCATGCAATATGGGTGAAAACGATTTTATTAATAACGGAATTGAAAGCAATAAATATTATAACATTGTTAAGGAAATTGCTTCACAGGAGGGTGCGGAAACTTTCCCTATCTGTGCAGAAATGGAGGCTGAAATTGCCGAACTTGAGCCTGAGGAAAAAGAGATATTCCTTGAAGATATGGGACTTGAAAAATCAGGCCTTGACAGACTTATCAAGAAAAGCTATTCCCTGCTTGGTCTTATCAGCTTTTTAACTGCCGGAAAGCAAGAGGTTAGAGCCTGGACAATAAAAAACGGCACAAAGGCTCCACAGGCTGCCGGTAAAATACACACAGACTTTGAACGCGGCTTTATCAGAGCGGAAATAGTTGCCTATGATGACCTTATGGCCTGCGGCTCAATGGTTGCGGCAAAGGAAAAGGGACTTGTTCGTTCCGAGGGCAAGGACTATGTTATGCGTGACGGAGATATAACCCTGTTTAGATTTAATGTGTAAAAAATTCCAATAATTTTGTGAACTTTATGGAACTTTGTAAATTTTCGTCAAAGCTTATTGACTAAACTTGCTTTTTAAGTTATTATGTTATGTGAGATAAAATGCTTAACTTGGAGGCTGTTATGTCTGATAAAGCTAATAAAACAGATATTCAACTGCTTCAAGAAATTAATAACGGACAAATCAGCGCCATTGATGAGTTAATTGTTAAATACCGTCCAACGGTTGAATCCATTGCAATGAAATATATCAATTCCCCATTGGAAAAGGATGATTTGGTTCAAGAGGGCTTAATCGGACTGTTAGCCGCAATTAATTCATATAACCCGGAAAAAGGCGCAAAGTTTGTTACCTATGCATCAAGATGTATAGACAATTCTGTTCAAACTGCATTAAGAAAATTTTCAAGATTGAAGGACATTCCTCAATCAAGTCTTGTAGCCCTTGATGAAAGCTATATGGAGTCAATGGTTGGCTTGAGTGCGGAAGACGAATATCTTGCAAAAGAAAGTGTTTCAACTTTGACAGATGTTTTGTACGAAGGGCTGTCACGCTTTGAAAACGAGGTTTTAAGACTACATATTGTCGGTTGTTCTTATAATGAGATTGCCGACAGGTTAGGTAAAAACCCAAAAGCAATTGACAACGCTATTCAACGTATTCGTAAGAAACTCAACGGAGTTACTTTTTGAATATTTTCCCAGCACCAAAGGAATAATTAAGCTAAGGCTTTCATCACTGCAGGGCCTGTTAGGTTGATTTTTCCTTAATCCCCCAGGCAAAATCTTTAGAGAGGTAGAAATAAAATGTACGAAGACAAAGTTTTAGTTTGCAAGGATTGCAACAACGAGTTTGTTTTCACTGCAGGTGAGCAGGAGTTCTACGCTGAAAAGGGTTTCGTAAACGAGCCTCAGCGTTGTAAAGCCTGTAGAGACGCCAGAAAAGCAGCCGCAAGAGCCCCTAGAGAGATGCACGATGCTACATGCGCTCAATGCGGCAAGGCTTGCAAGGTTCCGTTTGAGCCTAAAGAAGGTCGTCCTGTATATTGCAGTGAGTGCTTCGCAAAGCTTAGCGAAAGCGAAGAATAATAAAACTAATCTAACCATTCACTAACGCCACCCAAATTTAGGGTAGCGTTAGTTTTTTCTGTCCTATTATACATAAAAAACAGGCACCTCAAATAGATGCCTGTTTCTGGCGCAGAGGGTGGGATTCGAACCCACGTGGGCGTGAACCCAAACGGTTTTCAAGACCGCCTCGTTATGACCACTTCGATACCTCTGCATTACTTAATGCTTTGATATATTACCATAAGATAGTTTAGTTGTCAAGAAAAATTTTGATTTATTTTAGTTAATTTGTTCTTGACTTTTTATGCACTATATGATAAAGTATTGCTTGCACGAAAGTGTAAAACTTGACAGGTAAGTTTAGTCACACGCAGAAGTACTCAAGTTGGTGACGAGGCGCCCCTGCTAAGGGCGTAGGCTGGGAAACCGGCGCGAGAGTTCGAGTCTCTCCTTCTGCGCCAAA
>JBJEPI010000017.1:0-2730 GCA_051881175.1 Eubacterium sp. | reverse complement strand
TATGAGTTCTTTTTTTATGTCATAAAAAACTATCCTTGTTATATTTTAACAGTTCTGCTATAATTATAGTACAAGGGGGTTAATTATGGCAACTAAGGAACGCAAAAAATTGAGTATAGGTAAAAAAATACTTTGTATCATATTAGCATTTATTCTTGCTTTTGTAATCGGTGATACCATTTCCGTTAATTGGCATTCCAATCCAAAAAACGTAATAACATACGAAAGCGACAATCAGTACATTAACACGTCATCAACGCCTTATGTCAGCGCCCACCGAAGCGGCGGCGGAATTGAACCTGAGGAGTCAATGGTTGCTTTTAGAAATTGCGTTGAAAACAGTGATTTTAATGTTGATGTTTTTGAATTCGATTTGCATATTACTAAGGACAACGTTTTAGTGCTGTTGCATGATGATACATTGGAAAGAACAACGGATTGTGAAGATGTTTTGGGCGATGCTGAGGCAAGACCCGAGGATTACACCTATGAAGAATTAAGACAGCTTAATATCGGCGCAAAATTCGAAAACACAAAGGGCGAAATGCCCTATGCCGGCCTTTCCGGCGAGCATGTGCCGGACGATTTAAAAATTTTGAGAGTTGAAGACATACTTGATTACCTTATGTCACAGGGTGATTTTGATTATATTATTGAAATCAAAAACGGCGGTGATTTAGGCAAAAAGGGTGTTGATATTCTCTACCCCATTCTTGAAGAACGGGAACTTTTGGATAGTGTAATATTCGGCACATTTAAAGAAGAAATTTCCCTTTATGTTGACGAAAATTATCCTAATTTAAAGCGAAGCGCAACAATTAAAGAGGTATTGTCATTTTATTTTGCGGCGTTAAGGAATGACAAGGATTTTGAAGCAAACTATATTGCTTTACAAATTCCGTACAACATGCCTTGGAGGATTGTGGGCAATTTAGCTACGGCAAAGGTTATAAACTATGCTCACAGCCACAATATTGCTGTTCAGTATTGGACAATTAACGACGAAAAGCAATTGGAATATTTATCGTCGGTCGGTGCCGATTGCATTATGACGGACTATCCTGATAAGCTATATAAGGTAATTCATGCTGATGACTGATTCAAAAGCCTTGGGAAATCAATCCCAAGGCTTTTTTAGTGCATAAATTCGATTGTAGTTCATACAATTTTAGTATGAATAAGAAATTATTAAGGCTAATGGTAATCGGCTTTGTATTTGTAAGTATTACAGGAACAATTCAGCATTTCTTATATGATTGGTTAGGTCAAATCAGAATAATAGGCTATTTCTGCCCTGTTAACGAAAGCCCCTGGGAGCATTTGAAGTTGCTGTTTTTCCCCTATTTAATATACAGCCTCTACCTTCAATACAAGCTAAACAAGGACAAATTTAACATTTTCTTTTCCGCCTATATTTCCATATTGCTTGGCATGTGGACCACATTAAACTACTACTATACATTAAACAGTGGGCTGGGAGGAAACAACGAATGGGTAAACATTTCGTCATTCTTTGTAGGTGTTGCAGTTGCATTTATAATTAATTACCTATTATTAAACAACTCAGTTGGAAAAGGCATGCCCAACGCCATTGGATTTGCAATGCTTATTGTAACGGTAATTGCTTTCGTTTCATTCACTGTGAAACCGCCGTTAATTCCACTGTTTCAGGATCCGCAAAGCTTGACCTTTGGTTTTAGAAAATGAGCTTAGAGACCTGCTCTATTCCCCTGCCCACATCCTCGGGACGATGGGCATCGGAACCGGTAGAAAAGGATACGCCGACACTTTTGGCAACATCTAAGAATTCATCATTAATGCCTAGTGCCTTAGATGTATTCATTTCTATCATAACATTATGAGCCTTTGCAGCTTCGCAAAGGCTTTTATATGTGGGCGCCAAATCATATTTAGGATAAATTGAATGGCAACGGATTAAATCGGGATGGGCAATAATATCAAAAATATCACTTTCAATCAGCGAATGGGACATTTCGTAATACCTTTTATACAGGTAATCTGCGTCTTTGCCCAGCCACTGGTATTTACGCTGATTAAAGGTCCAATTATCTATCCAGTGAACAGAGCCGATTAAACAGTCAAAATAGCCGTCGCTGACTATTTCCCGTATAAAGTCCTCGTGTTGCTCAAACCAGCAAATTTCAAGACCGAAATTGATTTTAACAGGATAATCGGCAGACCTGATTTCGTCTATAAGCGCTTTGTATTCAGCCATTGTGTGGGCCTGTTCCCTTTTACCCTCAAACCAACGCTTTTGATAGAGGTTGTATTCCCTTGCCTCTTTAAAGGTTGGATGGAACTCTTTAATCCTAATGGAATGCTCCAATAAATTTATCTCGCCGATATTCATTTTCACAGCTTGGTTGACAAACCTTTCAATCCACTGACGGGTATAATCTCCGCGTTCTATATGAATGTGCAAATCCTTTAGCATATTATCCCCACCTATCTAAAGGAATTATACTAAATACAATTACTTATTTCAACAAAAAATTCTTGACATATCAAATCACATTAGTTATAATACTATTCGCAGAGCAAGTGGCCCGGTAGTTCAGTTGGTTAGAACGCCAGCCTGTCACGCTGGAGGTCGACGGTTCGAGCCCGTTCCGGGTCGCCACAGGGTGATAATCAAACTTATCGCCCACTATTTTTGCTGATATGGCTCAGGCGGTAGAGCGCATCCTTGGTAAGGATGAGGTCGGCGGT
>JBJEPI010000016.1:0-20533 GCA_051881175.1 Eubacterium sp. | reverse complement strand
TCTACCATAGGGGGTGCTTTTTTTCTATTGTCCACTTTTACTGGACTTGTTCAAAATGTTGGGTGCTTTAATTTTAATTGTTTAAAATCAGGTCAATAACCTCTCTAACGGCACCGTTACCGCCACTGCGACGGCATACATAATCGGCAGAGAACAAAACAGCATCCACCGCGTCACTTGGACAGGCGCTGAAGCCAACCGTTTTCATAGCCGGCAAATCGTTAATATCATCGCCAATGTATGCCACATTTTCCGGACTTATATTATATCGATTGCAAACCTCTGTCAAAACAGCCGCCTTGTCCCTAACTCCGTTTTCGATAAAATCAAGGCCAAGCTTTTCTGCCCTGCGTCGATTAAGCTGAACATCCTCGCCGGTAATAATTCCGGTTAAAATTCCGTTTTTTCGCAAAAGGCCGAAGCCCAGGCCGTCTTTGGTGTTAAATTTTTTAAGCTCGTCGCCGTTTTCGCTGTAATACATTCCTGCGTCGGTAAGACAGCCGTCACAATCCGTTACCACCATTTTAATGTTCTTTGGTGATTTTGGTTGATTAAGTCCCCTTTTTTTCATTAAGGCCTCAATAATAATCCAATCCGACGGCTCGTCAATCTCAAAAAAGGTATCCTCGCTCATAATGCAGGGCCTGATTTTTCCGCTTACGCGGTTTTGACTTTTCAGCAAAGCCTCCCTGCCGGTGATATAAAACGCACCGTTTTCAACCAAGTAGCCGTCAAAATCCTGTCGGCGGGGACGGTTGAAAACATCGTAATTTGTAGGTGCAACATATCCCTTTTCATCTGCCGCCCAATTAAAGCGAAGCTGCTTAACCACCGACAGTACCGAATCGGTATCGTCGCCGGCAAAAGCTTCAAAGCCGCGGTTTAAATCCTCCGCCGTCAGCAATGGAGAGGTAGCTTGAATAAGCACAATATTATCAAAATCATAATTCTCGGCAAATTCCAGCATTGCACTTTCCGTTGAGGCTGTATCAGAGGCACTTTCGGCGCTTCTGCCAATAACCTGAACCCTGTCAAGCTTAAAGGCTTCAACAGTTTCCTTTATCAAATCGTTGTCCGTGGCAACATAAACAGCATCTATATGCTTGCAAAGGGATGCGGCCCTAACAGTCCAATAAACAAGGGACCTGCCGCAAATGGGTTTAATGTTTTTTAAAGGTATGGACTTACTGCCGCCCCTAACGGGAATAAACGCTACGTTCATAATATTCTCCTACTAATGCCTTCCTAAACAGAGCCTTTTAAACAGGCCATTGCTTCTAAGTAACAAATATATACCGTACATAACTGCGGTACAGCCAAGTGCACCTATAGTCATCAAAACAGCACTGTCGCCAACAAAACGTCTTAGTGCGATTAAAAATACCACATGGTATAAATAGAAGAAAAGAGAATCCTTTCCAATATCCTCAAGGGATTTTATTCTTATTCTTACATTGCTTTTAACAAATGCCGTCATTAAGAATAATAAAGTAACATTCAGAAAAAGAAGTTGAACTGTTTCAATGTAGATATTTTCACAGTAATAAAAAGCAAGCACTCTCAAGCCAATCATAGATATTGCAAGAAGCGGCAAAGCTTTTACAAAAGGCCTTGTAAATTCAAAATCTCTTAACCGATTTCCAATAACAAAAAACAAAAAGTTCCAAGGTCTAATTACATTGAAAATCAGGCTGACAACGGTATTTGAATTGTTTGCCAATTGGTCATAATTAATCTTAGCTATAAGGAAAATCGCCAAAAATCCTATCAGCTTTATCCACATTGGTATCTTTTTGACAGCGGTAAACAAAAACACTATCACTAAGTACGAAATCACATACCACAAATGATACCATGAAAAACCAAATATAAAGCTCTTTACTAATTCAACAGCGTTATAGCCTATCTTAAAGTCCAAATTCAGCACAAAATATACTAAAACTGCTATAACATAAGGAATGATAATTCGTTCTACGTATTTTGATGGCTTTAATTTTTTGTCTGTGTTCAGCAAATATCCTGATATGCCGAAAAACATTGGCATATGAAAGGAATAGATTAAATACCGAGAAATAACGGAATTAACATCCCCCCCCCGGAATTGCATGGCCGAGGATTACAGAAATAATCAAAAATCCTTTGACTAAATCAATCTTTGTATTTCTTGCTGTTGTTTCCTGCATTATTATCTCTTTCTGTACTTAAGCTTATCTCTTTGAACCTGTTCGATAGGCAGAATTTCAGTT
Organism: Eubacterium sp.; assembly: GCA_051881175.1. Lineage (GTDB taxonomy): Bacteria > Bacillota > Clostridia > Oscillospirales > Acutalibacteraceae > Eubacterium_R. The sequence continues at coordinate 18,287 of JBJEPI010000016.1, read as the reverse complement.
TGCTTATAGGTCAGTGCCTTATGCACATTGTTAAGGTCACGAACAAGACGGCGCACTCCGTCAGGCTCAAGGGATGCGGCATGGTCTGTGCCCTTCCAGGTTCTGTCAAGAGTATAGTGTCTTTCAAACACCTCTGCCCCCAAGGTCATAGCCGCAACATCCGCCGCAATGCCCAAATGGTGACCTGAAAAACCAATCTTTTTAACTCTGTCGCCGTATGCTTCGCGCATACGTGTAATCTCTAAAAGGCAAATGTCTTCAAAAGGAACAGGATAACCGCTTGTGCAGTTGAACAGTACTAAATCCTTATTTCTGCCGTTTTTCTCAAAAAGCGAAACTATTTCCTCCTCCTCGGCATGGGTTGTCATGCCAAAGGAAAGCTGAATTTCGCCCTCGTAATTATCGCAAAGCCACTGAAGCATTTCAAAATGATTATTGCAGGCAGAGGGAACCTTAATAAACTCAGGCTTAATAGACGCAATCTCCTTTGCCGATGTTAAATCCCAAACTGAGGTTGAATAGGTAATTCCGTATTCCTCGCACCATTCCTTTAACTGAGCGTGCTGGTCAACAGTGAACTCAAGATATTCTCTATGGGCGCCGTATGTATCGCCGTATGAATTAACAGGATTTGGATGGGGTGCATTGTACTGCTCCGGAGTTAAAAGCTCTTTGTTGCAACGCTTTTGAAATTTGATAGCATCGGCATGGCAAATTTGAGCGGCAACCTGAATAAGCTCCTTTGCAATCTCCATTTCTCCCTTGTGGTTACAGCCTGCCTCGGCTATAACGTATGGTTTATTCTCGTACATGATATTCCTCCCTGTGATTAGTTGAACTTGTGATTATGGGTAGTTAGAATTTATAAATCATCGTTAATTACAGGCTTTTTGCGATAGCCTGAATAGGTCATAAGGGTTTGTATGAAGCGCGTGTCTAAATACTTGCGCTGATAGGCAACGGAAAAGCCCTTTTGCTCCATAAGGTCGATAAGCCTTTGGCTGAAGCTTTCGTAAACCAAGGTCAGTCCGTTTTCGTTTGCTATTTCAACCGCCTGGTCAATAAGGGTGCTGATAGCGTCAAAATCCGTTTCAATATTTCCGTAAACGGTAAGCACTCTTGGGTTCATAGAGCCCGGTGCAACTATATGAACAATGCCCCTGACATTTTTTCTATGCTCGAAAATAAGGTCCGAGGTTTTTTGCTTTTTCAGTCTGTGAGCGCCCTTGCCCTTGAATTTATACTCAAAGGTGCGTGGGTTAATCAGCGTGACAACTGCATTTTTATCTTCGTCGCAAAGAAGGGTGTCATACTCTGCCCACTCATACAAATAGTATTTAAAAAACGCATCAATAAATTGCGGCCTGTCGCTGACCAAGGGACAAAGATACATAAACAAGGGGTCCTTGCTTAGCTTATTGCCCAGTGAGGAGCGAATCTCTGCGGCGACAGCCTTATCCATTTTATTTAAAATCATTTAACAAGCTCCGTTTCCTGAGTTCTCTTAAGCTTTTTCATAACCGATAAAAGCATTAAAACACTAAGCACAATGCAAACGAAATCCGCTGTAGGCTGTGCCCAAATAAGGCCCTCAATACCTACTACCTTATCCATTATAATAATAAGCGGAAAATAAATCAAGCCTTGTCTGCCCGCTGCCAGGATAAAGCTTTTAATGCCCTTACCCATGCCCTGAAATGCGAAATTGATGATAAACATAACACCGATTAATGCCCCGGGAGACATAAGTGCTGTCAGCATTTTAACGCCGTAATCAACAACCTGACCGTCATCAATAAACAGACCGATAACCTGTTTTCTAAACACAATATAGAACAAAGTGACCGTTGAACCGATAACAATGTTGCAAAGCATTGCAAAATACATTGATTTTTTCATTCTGTCATAGCGTTTGGCACCATAGCAGTAGCCAATAAGCGGTTGAACGCCCTGTCCAACGCCTATTTGGAACATAATTACAAGCATATTTGCTTTCATTGCAACGCCCATGGCGGCAACGGCGCTGTCGCCGTACTTTGCCAAAAGCATATTTACAACAATATTGGATACCGACATCAAAAGATTATTCATTGCGGCAGGTGTGCCCACGCTGATAACGCCCTTTGCAATTCCGCCCTTGGCAGAATAACGCTTTGGTGTAATTGACAAAATTGATTTTCCCTTTAAAAAGTAGCAAAGAAAATATAACACGGTAATCAAATTACCCAAAACCGTGGCAATAGCGGCACCCTCACAGCCTTTACCAAAGCCAAAGGGCATTTCAAAGCCAAAAAGCACATCCCCCTTTGACAGAATAAAAACGGGGTCAAGAACTATGTTTGCCAGTTGACCGATAACGGTGCCGATAACAGATTCCTTAGCGGCGCCCTCACCTCTTATAAGATTTCCGCAGGTAATACCTGTTATGATAAGGGGCGAACATATTGTCAGCCAAAACATATAATCGCTGGCAAAGCCGATTGTGTTGTCAGACGCACCTACAAGGCGTAAAATCGGCTCTCTAAATAATAAAAACAGAAACGCCATTAAAACGCCGCATAATATTGAGGTGTATATGCAGAATGACGAAATGGTTTTAATTCTGTCATTCCTGCCCTCACCGAGAGAACGGCTGATGAACGCACAACCGCCTACGCCGAAAAGATTGCCCACGGCCATAAAAAGCATAAAAAGCGGCATTGAAACACTAACCGCCGCCACTTGGTTGGCATCTCCTGTTTGGCCTACAAAAAATGTGTCGGCCAAATTGTATACAACATTTATCAGCATGCCCAAAACGCTGGGAATTGCAAGAGTTGCAACTGCCCTCGGCACCTTGTAATCGCTGAAAATTAATGTGTTATCCTTTCTTCCTGTTGCCATTACTAAAACAGTAAATCACAAAGATTTACAAAATCCTCCATAGTCAAGTTTTCGGCTCTTATGGTTGTGCTCAGTCCAAGCTGATTTAATGCGTCAATTATACTGTTCTTTGAAGCTCCGACAGTGTTTGAAAGCGAATTAACAAGGGTTTTTCTTCTTTGAGAAAAGGCCGCTTTCACAAGCGCAAAAAGCTTTTCTTCGTTTTTTACCTCATATTCGGGCTGAGTGCGAAGCTTTATTTTGATTACGGCACTGTCAACCTTAGGCGACGGCATAAAGCTTTCCCTGCCGACATTAAACAAAACCTCTGCCTGAGCATAATAATTCACCGCCACGGTAACCGCACCGGCCTCCCTTGAACCGATTTGGGCACAGAGCCTTTCGGCAGCCTCACGCTGAACCATAACAATTATTTCATCAATTTTCAATTTGCTTTCAAGCAGGCGCATAATAATAGGCGATGTGATATAGTAGGGCAAATTTGCACAAACCTTAACACAGCCGCAATCCTTAAATTTTTCATTAATTAAGGCGGCTAAATCAAGCTTCATTGCATCGCCCTGAACAAGCTCAAAATTATTATAATCTTCAAGGGTTTTTTCCAAAACCGGATACAGTCTTTTGTCAAGCTCGATGGACACAACCCTGCCCGCAGTCTTGCAAAGCTCCTTTGTCAAAACACCGATTCCGGGGCCGATTTCAAGCACGCCGGTATCTTTATCGGCACAAAGCGCCTCTGCCATGGCAGGGCACACACTGTCATCAATCAAAAAATTTTGACCAAGGGCCTTTGAGAAGGTAAAGCCGTGAGCCGATAACAGCCTGTTAACCGTGTTATAATCGCATAAATTATATTCCATTAGGCATACCTCCCCATTATTTAGATTACTATTTTATCATAACACAAATAATATTTCAATAACCAATCACTTTTCTGTTGACAAACAGTAATATTGTGGTATAATACCTTTAGTCGACTAACATTAGCCGACTAAATAAATTGTAATGAGTGATAATATGTCTATCAATTTAAAGAGGCCCGAGCCTCCCGAACGGGGAATAATCGGTGCAAGAATTAACAGAATATCAAGAACCCTTAGAAAGAGCTTTAATCAAGCGGCCGCCGAAGAGGGACTGTTTTCAGGTCAGCAACACATAATACTTTTGCTCAAGCATAACGAGGGCCTGACAATAGGTCAGGTTGCCGAGGCAACAGGCGTTGCCGTTGCTACCGCCTCGGTGAGCATTAAACGAATGGAAAAAGCCGGCCTTGTAATTAGAACCGCCGACGAAAAAGACGCAAGGCTTACCAAGCTTTACCTAACCGATAAGGGCAAGGCCGCTCCTGAACATATTCGGGAGAAAATGGACCGACAGGAGCAATACATTACAAAAGGACTGACAAATGAAGAAGTTATGTTGCTGTCCGATTTACTGGATAGGGTTATTGAAAATTTAAAGGAAAAGGAGGAATCTGTAAGTGATTAAAAAGCTATCGAAATACATTCACGGTCTGTGGCATCTTTGTATTATCAGTGCAATGGGCATGATAACAGAGGCTGTTTGTGAGCTTGCATTACCGTCAATTGCAAACATGATTTACAACCGTGTTTCCGCCGGTGAAAGCACCGCCGAGGTAAAGCAATATGTTTTGAGAACCGGCTTAATTATGTTTTTAATGGCAATAATCGGTCTTTGCGGCGGATTATCAACAATGAAGGCATCATCAGTGGTCAGCCAACGGTTTTCATATAGGCTGAGAAAGGATGTTTACAGCAAAATAAGTGATTTTTCATTTAAAAATATTGATAAGTTTTCCACATCGTCATTAACCACCAGAATGACGAATGACATCACCATGCTTCAAAACACTCTTATGATGGTGCTTAGAATTTTGGTAAGAGCACCTGCTTTGCTTATTGTTTCAGCATTTTTTGCGTTTAAAATCAACCCAAAGCTGTCAATGATTCTTGCATTTATGCTTCCGGTTATAGGTGTTATCATAGCCTTTATTTTGAAATTCGGCTTTCCCATGTTCCAAAAAATGCAAAAGAAAATTGACAATGTTAACCGAGTTGTACAGGAAAATCTTATAGGTATCAGAGTTGTTAAGGCCTATGTAAGGGAGGATAGGGAAAAAAACAAATTCCACAACGCTTCCGACGAATTGGCAAAACAGGGCTCAAAGGCGGCCGGACTTGTTGTAACAGCCATGCCCCTTATGATGCTTATTATGAACATTGTCATTGTATATGTTTACTACAAAGGCTCAGTTGACGCGTCAAATGGCTTAATGGACGTAGGTCAGGTTTCGGTTTTATCATCATACATTGTTCAGGTTTTAATGAATATTATGATGGTGTCAATGCTTTTGCTTCAGCTCACCCGTGCAAAGGCCTGCGGCGACCGTGTTGTTGAGGTGCTTGAAACCGAGGTTGATATTGTTAATCCCGAAAACCCATATATTCCAACTGCTCCAAAAGGCGAAATTGAGTTTAAAAATGTAAGCTTCGGCTACCATGAGGGCGACAATGTGTTGGAGAACATAAGCTTCAAGGCTAAGGCCGGCAGTATTGTGGGAATCATAGGCTCAACCGGCTGCGGAAAAACAAGCCTTGTTAACCTAATTCCAAGGCTATACGATGTAACTGAGGGACAGGTTTTAATTGACGGAGTCAATGTTAGAGATTACGATTTAAAATCCCTGAGGGATCTAACCGGCGTTGTTTTACAAAAGAATGTTTTATTCTCAGGCAGTATAAGAGATAATATTCGCTGGGGCAAAAAGGATGCCACCGACGAAGAAATTATTGCCGCCTGTAAGTCGGCTCAGGCTCATGATTTTATTATGCGCCAGCCAAACGGATACGACACGGATTTATCACAGGGCGGCTTAAATCTGTCCGGCGGACAAAAGCAAAGGCTTTGTATCGCAAGGGCAATGATAAAGGAGCCTAAGATACTTATTCTTGACGATTCAACCTCGGCTGTTGATACTGCTACCGAGGCTAAAATAAGAGAAAGCTTTTATACGGATTTGAAGGACACCACCGTTCTGATAATCGCCCAAAGGATTTCATCGGTTAAAGACGCAGACCAAATTATCGTTCTTGATGATGGCAGAATAAGCGCAGTCGGCAACCACGAAAGTCTAATGGAAAGCAGTGAAATTTATCAGGAGATTTACAAAACACAGCAAAAGGGGGTGCTTGAATAATGCCACCTATGGGACCTAAAAACGCAGGCATAGTAAAGCCGAAAAATGCAAAGCAAAGCTTTATGCGCATTTTAAAATATTTCGGCAAAAATTCCAAGCTTCTTATTGTTGTATTTTTATCGCTCATTCTCTCAACCGTATGCTCTACAGGTGCGTCATATTGGCTAAAGCCTATTTTAGACGGTGTGGAGGAATCAATTCGCAATAATAATTTTGGGACAGAGGGCGTCAGGGTATTAATTAAAAACCTTGCTATTGTCAGCTCGTTATATGTAGGGGCGGCACTGTTCACCTTTATTCAGTCCAAGATTATGGTTAAAATTGCTTACAAAAGCACAAACATTATCCGTAAGGAATTATTCGACCATCTTCAAACGCTGCCGCTGAAATATTTTGACTCAAAAACTCACGGCGAAATAATGAGCCGTTTTACCAACGATGTTGACAATATTCAAATGATGCTTGAGCAAACAATAGTTCAGCTTGTATCGTCTGTATTCAGCTTTGCAGGTATTATCATTATGATGATAGTTTTGGAGTGGCGACTGTTCCTTGTGGCATGCATATTCCTTGCAATAATGATAATCAATTCTGTCAACATTGCAAAGCATACCAGAAAGTATTATAAGGCTCAGCAGGCCGCTTTAGGCGAAATGAACGGCAACATTGAAGAAACAATTGAGGGCATGCGAATTGTTAAGGTGTTTAACCACGAGGAGCAGGCAATCCACGAATTTGACACCTTAAATGATAAATATCGCCATGTTGCCACAAAGGCTAATTTCTACTCGGGAATTATGGGACCGTGCTCAACGGGAATCAACAGTGCCTCATACGCAACTATTGCTCTTGCCGGAGGATTAATGGTGCTTAAAGGCGGATTAACAATCGGCACATTTTTCACATTTTTAAGCTATTCAAAGCAATTCACACAGCCGATAAACCAAATTATGAACCAAATGAACAACATTTTCTCCGCCTTGGCAGGTGCAGAGCGTGTGTTTGAAATTATGGATATGGAGCCGGAGGTTGACAACGGAACCGTAACCCTTGAGGAAATCAAAACCGACGAAGGTAAAAAATGGTTTTGGGTTGACGGAGACCAAAAAATCCCTGTTACCGGTAAGGTTGAGTTTGAAGATGTTACCTTCTCCTATGTTGAGGACAAGGTTGTGCTAAAGGACATTAACCTTTATGCTAAGCCGGGGCAGAAAATTGCGTTTGTTGGCTCAACCGGCGCAGGCAAAACCACAATAACTAACCTTATCAATCGTTTTTATGATATTCAAGAGGGTAAAATCACATACGACGGAATAGACATTAAGCGAATTAAAAAGGCTGATTTGCGCCATTCCTTGGCTATGGTTTTGCAGGATACACATTTATTCACCGGTACTATTATGGATAACATTCGCTACGGCAGGTTAGACGCCACCGACGAGGAATGTATGGAGGCGGCAAAGCTTGCTTCTGCCCACTCCTTTATTAAGCATTTACCCCAAGGCTACGAAACCGAAATATCGGGAGACGGCTCAAATCTTTCACAGGGACAACGCCAGCTTTTGGCTATTGCAAGAGCGGCAGTAGCAGATCCCCCTGTTATGATTCTTGACGAGGCCACCTCGTCAATAGACACCCGAACCGAAGCGCATATAGAGCACGGTATGGATAGACTTATGATTGGCAGAACGGTATTTGTTATCGCCCACAGGTTATCAACGGTTAGAAACTCTAATGCCATTATGGTTTTAGAGCATGGCAGCATTATTGAGCGCGGCGACCATAGCGCACTGCTAAATCAAAAGGGAAGATATTATGAGCTATGCACCGGAAAAGCACAGTTGTCATAAATAATCCTATATTTTGTTAACTCAAATCCTTATTAACCCTGCACGCCGCAAGTTGTAGTGTGCAGGGTATTTTTCCATTTTTTCACTATTATTTTTTGCTAAAAAAGTATTTACAAATAACTGTCTGTGTGATATAATTACGATAATTAATTGTATAAGTGGCTTTATTTATAAGTTATATTTACGATATGAGGTGTTATATATGAAAAAGATTTTATCCGTTCTTTTGTCAGTTATGATGATTTTCGCTGTCGGCATAGGTACAACAAGCGTAGCCATGGCCGAAACCGTAAAGAGCCCCGGCTCTATTGATGTTACCCGTCCTGTAAGAGTAGAGGTTAACGGTAACACTTCTAAGGACGTTACCTATGATGTTGACGAGACCGATCCTCTCAAATTCACATTCACCTATGACGGTGACGGCAAGCTCATCGGCTGGGAATTCCCGGGTATGATTGAGGGCGTTGATTACGAAATCATCGTAGAAGAGGGCAATGTTATCACTATTGTTGTTTACGATTCTTATGAAGGCACAGTTGTTGCTAATGCAATTGTTGAAGAAAAGGAAACCACTACAAAGAAGCCAAACAAAAACGATGAGCCAACCTCTCCTGAAACAGGTGTATTCACAGCAACCGGTCTCGGTGTAGCAGGTGCCGGTGCGGCTATTCTCGTTGCTCTTAAGAAAAAGAACGGCGCTGAATAATATTAACAATAAATTTAGCCTGTAACAAAAGTTACAGGCTTTTTATTTTAACATTGGTGAGATTTTATGGAAGAAAAGGATTTTGACCGGCTTGACTCCGGCGATAAAAGGGAAAATTCCAACAAAAAAAGGCTATTATTGATAATTGTTTCAATAATCCTCATTATTTGCGGCGTTTCTTTGTTAGGCTTTCAGGTCTACAATCAAGTGGCGGCTGAAAACGAAGACGATAAAATATCCTCAATTGCAAACACCTCCGTGCTAACGGAGAATAAAGATTCCGTCTACAGCGCTGACGAGGTGGCTTTGTTTAATCAAATGAAGCAGGAGCTTAACGCAGTAAGCGAAACTAACGAAGAGGCCTATGCATGGATTTATGTTCCGGACACAAAGGTGAATTACCCTATTTGTCAAAGCGTTGTTGACGACAATTATTATCTCAGACACAGCGGTGTTGATAAAAGCTGGGTTGCCAGCGGTGCAATTTATACCGAAAGCTGTAACACCACCACCTTTGAAGACAGGGTTACTCTTGTTTACGGCCATAACGGATACAGCGACTCAATGTTTACCACTCTTCACAAATTTGAGGACAGCGAATTTTTTAACGATAATTCACACGAATATTTTTATATTTACACCAAAAGCGGAAAATGTTTAAAATATCAGGTGATTTCTGCCTTTAAGTATGACGACAGGCACATTATGAACAGCTTTGATTTTCAAAACAACACCATATTTGAAAGCTTTATTGAAATGATAAAAAATCCAAGCTCGGCCAACAAAAATGTTAGAACCGAGCTTGATAAGGAAGTCACTATTGATGACAGTATTGCAGTGCTTTCAACCTGCATTACAAATCAAAAAAGCAACCGATATTTAGTATGTGGGGTACTGGTAGAAAATGAAAAAACCAATTGATCCAAATCTTAATAATAAAAACGACGATGATTTTCTTCGCTCCCTAACAGGGGGCGACAGCAGTCAAAACGGCGAGTTTTATTTTGAAAAGGGCGCTGTTGATGACAAGCCGGCCGAGCCTAATTTTGCGGTTTTTGTAAACGGCGAGCAACAGGAGCTTAAAGCAAAAAAGGCCGAAGAAACCTTTAACAGTATTGTTGAAAAGCCTGACGAAAAGCGTGAGCATCACAGTCATCATCACTCCTCTCACTCTCATCACAGCAGCAAGAAAAAAAAGAAAAAGCTTCCGCTGGCATTAAAAATTGCCCTAAGTCTTTTATTGGTAATTGTGTTAATTATTGCCGGAGTGTTTGGCTTTTTTGCCATTGAAGTACACGAGGGTAATTTTATAGGCGAAAGCATTGTTACCACAGATGATGAATACGAGGAAATCATCACCTACAACGGTCACAAATATAAATTTAACAGCGACGTTGTAGCCGTTGCTTTTTTGGGTATAGACCAAGAGGAAATGGAAACCATAGACGAAACCGATTTCGTGGGTGCCGCCGACGCGGACATTGTTTTCGCCGTTGACACCAAAACGGGAAAGGCAAGCGCCATTGCAATCCCCCGTGATACTATGGTAGATGTTGATGTTTATACTGAAAGCGGTACATTTGTTGAAACAAAAAACACCCAGCTTTGCTTAGCCTATGCCTATGGTGACGGAGCTGAAAGAAGCTGCTTGAACTCGGTTAACGCTATCAGCCGTGTGCTTTATAATGTTCCTATTCAAAAATATTTCGCCTTGGATTTAGGGGGAATCGGCGTTCTTAACGATGCAATCGGCGGTGTAACCCTTGAGTCGAAATATGATTTTAAGGATTTGGGAATAAAAAAAGGCGATACCGTTACTCTAAAGGGTGATATGGCAGAGGCATACGTTAGAACCCGTGATATGGATAACATTAACGCATCCCTTAACCGTACCGAAAGACAAATTCAATATGTTAAGGAATACAGCAAGCAGCTTGCACCGGCTGTTATAAAGGATTTTAATGTTATTACAAGGCTTTACAACGCGGCCAAGGATTATTCACAAACCGACCTTGAATTAGACAACCTAACATATCTTGCATCTCTTTTGTTGTCAAAAAACATAACAAGCTTTGACACCTACTCTCTTAAGGGCGAAATGAAAGCGGCCCCTTACGGCGATTTTAAAGATGTGGTACAGGCTGAATTTACTCCTGACGAGGAAAGCGTTATGGAAACAGTTTTATCTGTTTTCTATACTCAAGTGGATTAGTATAAAATTACCTCTCCAAGCCAAAATACTTGGGGAGGTTTTTTTATGTTCTATCGCCTTGATGATGAAATAGTGACCGTTGACATAAAGGATATTGACACAAAATACATTACTGCCGGATATGTTAACGCAAAGGAGCTTATGAATATTTATGACCGAATCGGAGTAGCAAGAGCCTGTGCCGAATCCTGCGGCGAAGCTAACTATTACAGCTCAGTTGAGATTTACGAGGATTACACCCTGCTGCGCATTAAATCAAGCTACCGTTTATGCGCCATATTAAAAAAAGGCTTACTGCTGATTGTGGAGCCTGCCGAAAATGACGGCAGAGTGCTGAACTGCTTTATGACGGCCATGTCAAAATACCCCACAACAAGCATATCTGTTGAACGATTGGTGTATGCTTTTTTTACCACTCTTGTGGACAGCGAGGTAAAAATAATTCAGGATACGGGGTATAAAATAGCAGAGCTGGAAGAGAGAATGCTTAAAAATCGAGCAGATGAAAATATAAACCCCTTGCTGTTAAAAATAAAACGCCGACTTTTAAGTCAGCGTCATTATTATCAGCAGTTAATATCAATAAGCACAACCCTTGAGGCTAATGAAAACGAAATATTCAGCGAGGGAGAATTATCAAGCATTTCAAATCTTACTGCCAGGCTTGTTCGCTTAAGAGAAGAAATTGACTCTCTCAACGCTCAGCTTTTACACCTGCAGGATGCATATCATGCTCAGCTTGATTTGAAATTAAATCAAACCATGAAGGCCTTTACCGCCATAACTACAATATTTTTTCCCTTAACTGTAATTGTCGGCTGGTACGGAATGAATTTTCCCATGCCCGAATTTAACTGGAAATACGGATATTTGTATGTGGCAATGCTGTCCGTAGCCGTAATCATTATAATATCAATAATAATTAAACGTAATAAATGGACATAAAGCCCACGGCGTCTGCCATGGGCCTTTTTGTTAATTAATAATCCGCGTCGCTGTAATAATCGTCTTCTTCGCTGTAGCCGTATTCCTCATAATCATTATATGAAATTTCGGTAAAATCAACATCCTTGCTTTCATCTCCGGAGCCGTAGAAGGTATATTCCTTTTCAGCATATTGATTACTGAGCGCCACAGTTACCTGTGTTTTTGCGTCTGCCTCGCCCTCGACGGTAACAGTACAGGATCTTCCGTCCAAAGTTACATCCTTACTGTCCACATATTCATTGTTAACATAAACCGACAGCGTGTCTCCAACATACTCGTTGTAAATATTCACACAGGTTGGAAGTGTAACATTGAAAGTATATGTGCAAGGTGCGCCGGTGGTGATAACCTCAGTTGCGATATTATCTGCAACCGTAGTTGAGGTTGGTTTTTCAGTTGTAGTGGCGGCAGTTGTTGCGGTAGTGGTTGTTGAAACGGTTGTATCATCATCACTGTCATCATCCTTTGTGCCGCCGATAAGTCCGTTGGATGCCAAAACTCCAATAATAATTGCAACTGCAACAACTATGGCAATAACTATACCAATAATAATTCCGTTGGCCTTTTTGTTGGCGTTTTTATCATCGTCAGGCTCAGGTACGGGAGCAGGTGTCGGTGTAATAGGTGCGCCGCCTTGATTACCTGCCGGATTAAAGGTGATGGTTGGATCGTTGTAAGGATCGTAGCCGTAGCCCTGAGGCTCCTGAAAATTGTTATTATATTGGTTTTGGTATGTATTGTTTTCGTTATATAATTCCTCGTCGGTAACGTCATCATTAATAATTCTCACGCTGGCAAGACCTGTGCCGCAATTAGGGCAAATCTCACGGCCGGAGTCGATTTCGCTGCCGCAATTAGGACAAATTTTATAGCTCATAACTGCTCTCCTAAAATAAAAGTACTAATATAATAGCACTTTATTTTAACAATTTCAATTACATTGCACCCTTTGATTTATTAAAATATTTCGCCCGTGCTTACCAAAAATTTTAGAGTGTGTTCCTCGCCGTTTTGCCGATAATCAATAAATACAGTATCATTAACCTCGTTAATGGCAATAATTTTGGAATCGTCATCTGTCATAACGTCCTTAAAGACAGCCATTTGGTCATCGTCATACTCGGCAATATTATCACTCATAAACAAAACGCCGCCGAAAAGCTTAATAAATTTAGCTAACAGCTTTTGTTGTTCACGGGTAAATTTAATATTTGTTCTGCGAAGCAAAAATACGTCGGGATCGCAGAGGAATGCCCGTTTATTCAGGCATCTGCGATAAATACTGTTGTGTATAGCGTTTGGAGTTGAAACATCCTCACGGTGCATATTTTTACGCAGTAATGTATGCTCCCAGCCAAGGGACATATCTGCGCCGATTCGCATATATTCAACCTTGCCGAAGCATGGCATTTGCTGAACGCCGCAGCCCAGGATTTTTTTGTCGCCGACACATTCTCTTAACAAATCAATGGAATCGTAGGCAATTTCGCCCCTGGTTTTGCCGTTCATGGGAATAATTGATGCCGCGTATAAGAAATCCAGCTTTACCAAATCAAAGCCCCAAACGTTCAAAACCTCGTTGAACACACGTTTAATATACATTCTTGCATCTGTATTATAGATATTCAGTGCATAAAATCCGCCCCAATTTGCTCCAACGCAAATGGGTTTTCCGTTTGGTGCTTTAATAAGCCAATCGGGATGCTCCTTTGCCAGCTTAGAGCCGCGCTGTGCTCCAAAGGGTGCAAGCCATAGGCCTGCTTGGAGTCCTTTAGCGTGAATACTGTCGGCAATGCGCTTCATTCCCGAGGGGAATTTCTCACTGTCTACTGACAGCCAATCACCCACGGCGGTTTGATAGCCATCGTCAATTTGGAAGGTATTAACCAAATCTGCCTGTGTGCAAAGGGATTTTAAATCTCGAATAATAACATCCTCGTTAATATCTTGATAATAGTTGTACCAGGATGTATAGCCCTTGATTTTGTCAGTGGTAATAGGCTTTATGTCAAGCACGTAAAAATACTTGTCAAAAACGCTGTCATAGCTGCCCTTAGTTACATAAAGGTCTAAAATATCATAGGGCTTATCAATTACTATGCCCTCTAAATCCTTTGAGAAACGAAGAGTGTCGTTGTTCATATCGGCATAGATAATTGTATAACCCGTACGGTCGGTTAAAGAGCCGAAAAAGTCAAGCTCATCACCGTTACGAACATAGGCAAAGGACAGCGAATGGAACTTGCCTGCGCCCCGCTCCGGCTTAACAAAGGTATAATCGCCCACATATTCAAGGCCAAAGTATTTGCCGTAGGGGCTTTTGCCGATTAAGCCAAGGTCCGGCATACGCTCGTATGAAGAAAATTCCTTAGTATCGGTCCATGACTGAAATCCATTGGCAAAAAATTTGCTCTCAGGCATAAAATGATAGCCGGTTTCAATGTAAAAATCAAGCACCGAAAGGGGTGCCTTTGGAGTTAAAACCGCCTTTAAGGTGCTGTCCCCCTCTTTGATTGAAATATCAAAATCATCGTTTGCCCCGGTGGCTGTTTTTACACATTCGCCGACCTTGTAAGTTAAATGAAGCTTATATTCCATAAAATCACACCTCAACTGATAGTAATAACTATATTCTAAAATTTTTCTAATGAATTTGCAAGAAAAACTTTTGTCTTTTGAGATTTTGGATTTTCGAACACCTGCTGAGGTGTTCCGGCTTCCTCAACAATGCCGTCCGCCATAAAGATTATCTTGTCTGAAACATTTTTGGCAAACTCCATTTCGTGAGTAACAACTATCATGGTGCTGCCCTCGTCCTTCAGCTCCTTAATAACCTTTAATACTTCTCCGGTAAGCTCCGGGTCAAGAGCAGACGTAGGCTCATCAAAGCAAAGTATATCCGGATTCATCATAAGTGCACGGGCAATAGCCACTCTTTGCTTTTGACCGCCTGACAGCTGGCATGGATAATAGTCGATTTTATCAATTAATCCAACGCCGCTGATTATTTCCTTGGCTCTTTTTTCAAGCTCATCCCTTGTACCCAGCTTTAAAAGGCTTGGTGCAAGCGTAATATTTTCAAGCACGCTGTATTGTGGAAAAAGATTAAAGTCCTGAAAAACAAGGCCAAAATGAAGCCTTTTTGAACGCAAATCCTTTTCCTTGATTTTTTTATCGGTTTCACCGTTATAAATAACCTCGCCGTTGACGGTTATGGTTCCTGTTTCGGCAAACTCGAGAAAATTAATGCAACGAAGCAGAGTTGTTTTTCCCGAGCCCGACGAGCCGATAATTGATAAAACCTCGCCCTTTTCAAGAGTAAAATCAATGCCCTTTAAAACCTTTGTTTTGCCAAAGCTTTTGTTGATATTATTTACCTCTAACAATGCCATTGATTTCACCCCCTAATTATTGAAATAGCTGAGCTTCTTTTCCACAGCGCCGAAAACAAGCGTTAAAACGCCGCAGAATACCAAGTAGAACGCGCCCGTATAGAAAAGCGGCCAAATCAATCCGCCGGATGTTATGTAATCTTCACCCACACGAATAACCTCTATAATAGCAATGGTACGTGCCAGCGAGGTATCCTTTACCAAAGTGATAATCTCGTTACTCATTGGCGGAACAATACGCTTAACAACCTGTAATAATGTAATTTTGAAAAAAATCTGAGACTTTGTCATACCAAGAACAAGGCCTGCCTCGTGCTGACCGGTAGGTATGCTTTCAATGCCTCCGCGATATATTTCGGAAAAATAGCAGGAGTAATTGATAATAAATGCAATAACCGCCGCTTTAAAGCGATAATCGTTGCTGACGGTCATACCGAAAATAAGTCCCGGTCCGTAAAATACCACAATAATTTGAAGCATTAGAGGCGTTCCTCTTATAATCCAAATTACTAATTTAACTAATAGCTTTATGGGCTTGAACTTTGACATTGAGCCAAAGCTTAAAATCAGGCCTATTGGCAGGGCACAGACAAGAGTCAACCCAAACAACTTAAAGTTTATCCAAAAGCCCTTTAAAAGCT
The DNA here is from genome assembly GCA_051881175.1 of Eubacterium sp. Lineage (GTDB taxonomy): Bacteria > Bacillota > Clostridia > Oscillospirales > Acutalibacteraceae > Eubacterium_R. Next base: position 2,399 of record JBJEPI010000016.1, on the reverse strand, counting down.
CCATTGTTACATCAAGAAATGTAGTTCCCATTTATATACCTCGAATAAAACAGGCAGAAGGTAATACCCTCTGCCCATAATTGTTTTTTAAGTAAACTTACTCTTTAGCCTTAAGGCTGTCGACAGTTTTATAATCGGCAAGCTTATCCTTTTTCATTACAACAACCTGGCTGTTGCTTGCGTATGGCTTTGAAATATCGCAGTTTGTTGTTACGGAATCCGAAACTGTCATACCGTTCCAGATGCAATCAATTGTTCCGCTCTTTAACTCTACAAACTTTTTGTTCCAATCAATCTCAACAAATTCAACCTCAACGCCCATTTTTTCTGCAACGGCTCTTGCAAAATCAGCATCAAAGCCAATCCAATTACCGTTGGCATCCTTGTAATCAATAGGCTCATAATCGGTTACACCAACAACAAGCTTACCCTTTTTAACGATTTCGTCATATTCTTTAAGAGTAACCTCGGTTTCGGTAGCGGTCTGATCCTCTGCAAGGTCGACACCGTATTCTTTCGAAAGGTCTTCTAATGTGCCGTCAGCTTCAAGCTCTGCAATTATAGCATTAACTTTTGCTGTCATATCGGAGCCTTGTCTAAAACCAATGGCATAAACCTCTGTTGTAAGCTTAAGAGAATAGCCGAGATCGTCAAAATCACTGCCCTCTTTAGTTAATGAGTTTGCCATTGTTGAATCGATAATACAAGCATCAGCAGTGCCTGCTTTAACCTCTTTAATGGCATCTGACTGTGATGTAAGCGATACAATATTGTCCGTTATTTTTTGAGCCTCTGCTTCGCCGGCAGAGCCCTTTTCAACAGCAATTGAAAGCGGCTTGCTTTCATCCTTCGGCTTGCTTTCATCCTTTTGAGTTGAACAAGCTGAAAATGCAAATACTACACAGGTAATCGCCATAAGTACTGCTAAAATCTTTTTTATGTTTTTCATAATATTTCTCCTTTATATATTTTATTTGGTAAGTGTATTATACTTTATTTGTTTACCAAAGTAAAGTGTTAATTTGATAAAATATGGGGCAAGCTGATTCCTGCCCCGTAAGTTACAGTTAAATTATTTAATAACGGTGCCCATTGTGTTTGGAGCCATGCCTGCAGCGTTTGCCTCGTCGGTATCAATGTGCATTGCCAAAGCGTAGCTGTCGGATACACGAACTACAACATCGCCGAAGGTGAGATTTCTGCCGTTTGAGGTTGGGATTTCAACGCTTACGATTTGACCGTTTTCAAGTCCCATTTCCTCTGCGTCCTTAGTGGTAGCATGAATATGGCGCTTTGCGGCAATAACGCCGTAAGGGATTTCAACCTCTCCTGCAGGGCCAACAAGCTTGCAGGTGCCTGAACCCTCTAAATCGCCGGACTCTCTAACCGGAGCAACAACGCCGATAGAACGGGCGTCTGTAAGTGAAAGCTCTACCTGGGTTTCCTTTCTGCAGGGACCGAGAATTGATACTGCCGGGAACTCGCCCTTTGTACCGATAACCTTTACTCTTTCCTCACAGGCGAACTGGCCGGGCTGTGACAGCATTTTTTTAACGGTTAATTCATATCCTTTGCCGAAAAGAATCTCTAAATCCTCTTGAGACACATGAACGTGACGGGCAGAAATTTCTACCAAAACCTGATTTGACATTTTGTTTTCCTCCACTAAATAAATTTATTCCTCTGCTATTTTATAACAAATACAATTGTTTTTCAACATTTATTTTGTTATTATATATTTATATCAGTCAGGAGTGAAAAATATGACCCTTGAACAACTAAAAGCAAAGTGTGAAAACTGCGAAAAATGTCAGCTGTGCAAAAACAGAACCAATCTTGTTTTCGGCGTCGGTGTGCCAAATGCCGAAATTATGCTGATAGGGGAAGGCCCCGGAGAAAACGAGGATTTGCAGGGTAAGCCCTTTGTGGGCAAAAGCGGTCAGCTGCTTGACAAAATGCTTGCCGCAATCGACCTTGACAGGGAAAAAAATATTTATATTGCCAACATGGTAAAATGCCGTCCTCCCCAAAACAGAGACCCCCTGCCGGAGGAGCAGGATATGTGCATTGGCTGGTTAAGAGAGCAATTTAAAATTATCAGGCCTAAAATTATAGTTTGTGTTGGAAGAATATCGGCACAGCGTTTGATTGCCCCCGATTTTAGAGTAAGTCGCCAACACGGGCAATTTTTTGAAAAAAACGGTACCCTAATGATGGGAACATACCATCCTGCGGCATTATTGCGCAATCCTCAAAACAAGGAAACAGCCTTTGCCGATTGGCTAAAGCTTAGAGATAAAATTCAAGAACTGAATATCAATATATAAATAAGCGGGCGGAACAATCCGCCCGTTTATTTTGCAAATTTAGTTTTCCTTTGGCATTTCGTCTTGAGGCAT
>JBJEPI010000015.1:0-4061 GCA_051881175.1 Eubacterium sp. | reverse complement strand
ATGATTGAAAGCGGGGGCATTACTTGGCTTTTCAACAGTGAGTTTTATCCCTATCCCTCTGCGATTAAGGCAATCAAAGAAGCTATTGACATTTGCGGTATTGACAAGCTGATGTGGGGCAGTGATTACCCAAGAACTATGGTTGAAATCACATATAAAATGAGCTTTGATTTTATTCTTAAATCAAAGGAGCTTTCAGAGATTGAAAAGGAAAAATTCCTTTTTGACAACGCAAAAGTATTTTACGGCTTTACCGATTTAACAAAATGTGAAAGAATAAAGAATATGCTTGAGGACTGAAGTGAAAAAATATTAACTCTGTTTAGGTTGTGAAAATATGGAATCGTTAGATAAAATCACCGATTTGGCAAAAAAACTGAAAATTTCGGATGAATTAATTTGTAAAATCTTTGATATAGATGTAAATAAAATAGAAGATTTATCAAATGCCTGTAAAGAAAAAACATTTGATTGTTTGTATGATGAAGATGATTTAACCAAATTGGCGGTTATATTGAACCTTGCAGACAGAATTAAAATCGAATATGCAAATTATAATATCCCTGAAAAAGTTTTTTATGATACCATGAGCGATATAAAAATATGGTGTGAAAATAACAGCAATAAGGGATTGAAAAACTATAATTGGTTAAAAAACCATGTCACCTTTAATTTGTTAAAAATCGGAAGACTTCAATACCAGTTTTTCAAATTAGATAATCCGACATTAAACTATGAATTATTGCCTGTTAACAGGGCTGAAAAGGTAGTTTATATACATATTCCACAGGGTGAAAAACTTGAATTTGAAGAATGTCGAAAATCAATAGACGAAGCAGACCGATTCTTTAAAAAATACTTTCCTAAATTTTGGTTTGATTATTTCTTTTGTGAAAGCTGGTTGTTATATGAAAAAAACATTGAATTTATGAAAGAAAATTCAAATATCATCAGATTTCAGTCACTTTTTGAAAATGTTTATTCCTGTCAGGACGACCATCAGGCGTTAGGAAGAATATTCGGCGGTAAAAAGGAAAATGTTCAAGACTATCCCGAAAACACATCATTACAAAAGGCGGCAAAGAATTATATTCAAAAAGGAAATTCTTTAGGAATGGGGATCGGAGTAATAAAAAGAAAATACAGTATAGTTAAGGAGAAGTATATGAATAATTTGCCGATAAGTGCAATAATAGTCGGCGCCGGACACAGAGCAATGATTTATAGCAATTTAGCAATAACAAATCCAAAGTTTTTGAAAATTGTCGGAGTGGCAGATCCCGATCCGGTAAGAAGAGAAATGTGTAAAAACAAATTTCATTTAAGCAATGATATGTGCTTTAACAATGCCGATGAACTATGTAAGCACGGTAAATTGGCAGATGCTATTATTAACGGCACAATGGACGAACAGCATATTGAAACCTCTGTTCCGCTCTTAAATCTTGGTTATGATATGCTTTTGGAAAAACCGTTTGCCGTAAACAAGGACGAAATGTATCAGCTTGTTGAATGTGCAAGGAATAATAATTCAAAGGTAATGATATGTCATGTTTTGAGGTATGCACCGTTTTATTATGCAATAAAGGAAAAAATTTTGAACGGTGACATAGGAGAAGTAACTAATATTCAAACAACGGAGCATGTTTCCTATCATCATATGTCAACTTCATTTGTACGCGGAAAGTGGGCAAATTCTTCAAAGTGCAAAACCTCTATGCTCTTGCAAAAATGCTGCCATGATTTAGATTTGATTATGTGGCTTATGAATGAAACAAAGCCAGTGAAAATATCTTCATTTGGCGGTCGATACCAGTTTAAAGAGGAAAATGCTCCAAAGGATTCGGGAACAAAATGTATGGCTGATTGTCCTTTAGTGGACACCTGTGTTTATTCAACTAAAAGATTATATATTGACCACCCTGACAGATGGGCGTTTTATGTTTGGAGTGAGCTTGAGGGTATTGAAAATCCGACAATAGAAGATAAAATCAATTTGATGAAATCCGATTCGCCATATGCAAAATGTATATATAAAAGTGATAATGATGTTGTTGACAGACAGTCGGTAATGATAGAATTTGCAAACGGTGCAACCGGAACACATAATATGATAGGGGCTACAAGCCAACCTGCAAGAATGATACATATAATTGGAACAAAAGGAGAAATATACGGTAATTTTGAAGAGTCAAAATTCACGGTTTCACTTATTGATCCTTCACCGAATGCACATAACGGTGAATGTATAATGGAAGAAGTTGATTTAAATGTAAGCGGAGATATGGTTGGTGCTTACGGAGGTCACGGCGGCGGTGATGAAAAATTAGCTATGGATTTTGTAAAGTTTGTTCAGGATGATAAGCCGAGCCTTGCCTGCACCTCCGTTTTTGATTCCGTGGCAGGACATTTGGCGGCGTATTTGGCTGATGAATCACTACAAGACGGCGGAGCACCTAAATATTTTTAATTTTACTGCTTAATAGTTTAACGGAATGTAAAATATGCTTGAGGACTGATTATGAAAAAAAGCAATATTAAACTGAAAATCAATGAGCTTACAGGTGATTATGAAATTATACATAAGGGCTTTTCCTGGATAAGCGACGGTAGGGCACCGTATATTATTATTCGCAAAAAGGTCGGCAAAAAATATATCAGCACTTATCGTACCCTTTATTCCGCGCTCAAAAGAAAGTTTGAATACTTTGACAACAAGATTGTAACAAAGCTTTCGGGCTATGTAGCCTTCGGCAGGGTGCTTGATTTTACTCTTGTTTTAACTGCAAAAATAACAGGGGAGGATACCGCCGAATTTTCAATAAAGGCAGAAAATGAAACGGGCTATGATATTCAGGCAGTGTATTTTCCTGCTCCCTTTAATTCAAAGAAAAAGGGTAAATATTCCTATCACGTTGACGCAATGCGACAGGGCTTTATTCTGCCGGACGGTTATAGGGATAATTTTGCCTCAACCTTCGGCTTTGCCCACTATCTGCGCAAAATCAACACCGGCGACTGCTATATGCCCGTTTGGGGCAGAGTGTGCGACGGACACACCTTTACCGCCATTGTTGACACCCCCTATGATGCCTGTATATTTTCCGCCTTCGGCAGGCACAGCGCTTTTATCAATTCAGTTCACTGGATGTCATCATTAGGCAAGCTGTCTTATGAAAGAAAAATCAAATTCATTTTCCACGAAAACGGCGACTACAACACCGTTGCAAAGGATTACAGGCAGTACCTTGTTGACAACAATCAATTTGTTTCAATAGACGATAAAATCAAGAAAAATAAGAATATTAAAAAGCTTGTAGGCTGTCCCGTTCTACACCATAAAATCTATTCAAAAATTAACGAAAAATCACAGTTTTACGATAAAAACGGCTCAAACGAAACCCTTTATGCAACCTTCTATGAGCGTGCCGAGCAAATGAAAAAATTAAAAGAAACAGGTCTTGACAAGCTATATATCCACACAGACGGCTGGGGCAAGGACGGCTATGATAACAACCACCCGTACATTTTACCGCCCTGTGAAAGTGCAGGCGGTTGGGACGGCTTAAAGGAATTTGCAAAGGTAAGCCGTGACCTCGGTTATATCTTTGCCCTCCACGACCAGTACAGAGATTTTTATTATTCCTCTCCTGTTTTTGATATGAATAAAGCCGTTACTAAAATAGACGGCTCACACCCATATTGCTCAATCTGGGACGGCGGTGAGCATACATTTCTCTGTTCCTCCCAGGCTCTTGAATATGTTAAGAAAACATACAGCGAGCTTGAGGAACACGGTGTTGATGTTCAGGGTGCTTATCTTGACGTTTTCTCCGTTATGAACGGTGATGAGTGCTTCAATCCTAATCACAAGGTCACAAGAGAGCAAAGCATAAAGCACCGCGCGGATTGCTTTGACTATCTCAACGACAAGGGCTTTATTATGTCCTCGGAGGAGCCTGCAATGGAGCTTCTAAATCATTTAGCACTTGTTCACCACGGACCCTTTACATTAAGACCGCAGGAGAACGGTCAGGCGGTTGGAATTCCCATTCCGCTTG
>JBJEPI010000014.1:0-4407 GCA_051881175.1 Eubacterium sp. | reverse complement strand
ACGGATATGTAATCCATGCAGCCAACACCTATGCAGGTGTTATAAAAACACCGATTACCTCAAGCGGCTGGACACACTGGCTGAAAGTTCCGTACATCAACTATATTGATGAAACGGAAAATACTTAACGAAAGGATGATTTTATGGGAAAAGAATTCATACAGAAAACCATTGTAGATATGGAGTACGATGAATACAATGGCTACAAAACAAAACTACTCAAGGGCAAGGAATTGGCTCCTTGCCTTCGCTTTTCTCCAAAGGCATTTAATGAATACAAAGAAAACAACAGCGTTGAGGTGGTTGGCACAGTAAAAATCAACCAGAGAAAGTACCGAGACACTGCAAACGAAGGCTCAACCGTTCCCGACAGCAAGAAGAAATTTGCAAAGGGAATAAAAGGCATTTGTTACGCAACATCAAGTAACTCTGTTAACGCAAAAATGTTTGATTTGTATAGCTCTAAGCCAAAAAACTATGTAACTATAGGATATGCTTCGGTTGGAAACGGTGAATTCGTAAGACTTGTTAAACGGAATCCAATTGGGTTGATTGTTTTGGCAATCATTATTTTACTGATAATCTGTGGGCTTCGTGGATGCGGTAGCAATCCGGAGAAACCCTTTGATGTAGTAAACGGAAACGAAATTACCACCGAAGCTCCTACGTACGATGATTATATGGCTAACAACCATTATCTGTATGTATGGAAAACTAAAACCGTCACAAAGGACAAACCTACTGTGGCATTAATTAACCATCCCGATAATGATGTGTATTTATGCTATGACATCTATTCTCAGGATGGAGAAAATCTCGACTCAACAGGTGCATTTGAACCTAATACACAGATTGATTATGACTTTTATTCACTCTTTAGAGGAAACAAAGGTACATATAATTTGAAACTTGTTATCAAGGTATATGACCTTGAAACAAAGGAAGAACTGTGCAGTAAAACAATGCCCGTTGAAATAATTGTTAATTAATGAAAGGAAAAAACATGAAGAAAATTTTCAAAACACTCGTTGCAGGTGTAATTGCAACACTTATGGTAACAACAACAGCTATGCCGACATTTGCAGCCACAAACTCAATTGGTTCTGCATCAACAGATATTGGAATTGTAACAGACAGTGATTATGTGGTTATAGGAAACGACTCTGCACAGAATAAGAGCTCGGAATATCAGACTGTATCGGATTTCGTTGAAGCGACAGACGGCAAGACATATCAGACGAATGTATATTCAACGATTGCTGAAGGACAGGACATTTATGATCCGACAGATCCAAATGCCGATCCCGAAACCGGAATGGTTGACGGTTCAATTCTTGTCAGTGTACCAAAGACACTTGTACTCGGTCAGACAGCAGAAGGAGTTTGGTCGGGTTCATACACCATCAAGGTTAAAGGCAACATTTCAGGCTCGACCGTTATTTCCGTTGTACCGGATGCAACATTTACTATGGCACAGGTTGGAAAGCCTAACATCACAGTTACAACTAATCAGCCTAAGACCAAGTTTGTAGTAGCAGACTCTACTATTTCAGGTGACGATGTTGTCAAGGGAGTTACTGCATCATTTAATGATGACGCGGCAACAACAGGTACAATGTCCACAACCGAAGCATCGGCAGGTTCATGGCAGGGTATCTGTAACTTTACAATTTCAATGTATACCGTTGCCTAAATTATACAATGCCAACCTTCGTTAGAGGGTTGGTAAATTTATTATCGAAAGGAAAAACAGTATGAAAAATTATTTCAGAAAAATACTTGCGACTCTGATTGCAACATTAACCGTTTTTAGTTCGGCAGTTCCTGTAATGGCTGCAGACGATACAAATCAGAATTACGGAATTGAAACCGAATCTGCAAAAACAAGTGTCACGCTTGATATCGCCGATTCGGAAATTTTAGTCAGCTTACCTAAAACTGTAATCGTTTCCGGCGAAAGAGACAGTCAGGATAATCTCTATAAAGGACATTATGGTGTCAAGGTCGAGGGTGATTACGCAGGTAATGAAATGGTAACCGTTGTTCCCGACACTACCGTTGAGTTATCACAAACCGGTAAAGCATCTGTAGAAGCGGATATTTCACAGGACAAAACACAATGGATATACGATGAAAGCGGAACGGTTGCTGAAGGCGAAATTTCAACTAATAAGCTATCGGCAGGTATGTGGAATGGCACCTTTAACTTTAATGTAAGTCTTGAAAAATTCATACCGGAAGGATATACGGTATTGTATAAATATGATTTGTCGGCTACTGAAAATGATAATGTCGCCGCTTATTATTGCGTACCGAACAAAAACACCTCCCCGATTGAAGTGAAGGATGAAGCATCACCGATAACTGCAACGCTTAAATCATTATTTATGCCAATGACCGCATACGCGGCTGAAGGTGCGACAGTCATCGAGTCAAACGGAATACGATATGAACTTTCAGACGAAGATACACTCATCATTTCAGGACAAGGAAAGATGAAGTCAAATGTTTATCAAGACCTTGTTAAAACAGAAGAAATAAAGAAAAGAGTCGCCGAACAATTTCCAAATATGACTGAAGTTGTTTGGAATGGCTGGGCGAATGGTTATTCGGTTGGAGTTATAAAAGATAGAAAATATAATACTGACAATCTTGAGTATGTAAGCTATTGGTACACCAACAGCATCTATCCAAATACGGTAAACAAGGCACAGGTATTGCGTGAAAGCAACGGTCTAATAAGTTATGACTGTGACACAATGCATAAAGACAATGCTATGTATCAAGAGGTATGTGATTATATTGATACAATCAAAGATGATTATATAATCTCTATGCCTAAAAAAGTTGTAATCAACGAAGGCATTTCAAATATCAGCAACTATGCTTTTTACAACTGTACAAGCCTTGAGGAATTCACAATTGCAAACACAGTAACCTCAATCGATTTTGATGCATTGGCAAAAACTAATATCAAGAAGCTGACTATTCCAAATAGTGTTACAACAATAGCTGATTGTGCATTTTGGGGCAACCCTTCATTAAGTGAAGTAACATTAAGCGAAAACTTAAAATCACTTGGTGTTAACGCTTTTCAACAATGTACAGCATTAACTGAAATCGAAATACCCGAAGGCATTACTAAAATAGGTCAATGGACATTTCTTGATTGTTCAAGTCTTGAAAAAATCTATATTCCAAAAGCAGTAACTCTAATTGACACTTGGGCATTTTTGGATTGTGATAAACTGAAAACAATTTACTTTGGTGGAACTAAATCCGACTTTGAAAACATAACCGTTAATAGTCAAGTTATCGGTAACACTTCGTCAAATCCATCAGCTTGCATTAGCACCGCTAAAAAGTATTATCAATGTTCAAAGTATGGTAACTACAAATACTACGTTCCGGAAGATTCCGCAAATGAATGTACGGTTTACAATTACAGCGGAACAAAAAGTATTGTTGTTATACCTTCCTCTATGAACGGAAAAACAGTAAATACACTTGAAAACACTTTTGCCGGAAACACAAATCTTGAAGCTGTAACAATTCCAAACAGCGTAAAAAATATTAACGGAGCGTTTGAAGGATGTAGCAATTTAACTTCAATTATAATGCCATCGTCACTTGAAACAATCGGCTCTAATACATTTAATTGTGCATACAATCTTTCAAATGTAGAGATACCGAATACCGTTACATCCATTGGTGCAAACTGTTTTGTAGGTTGCAATATGGAAAGCATTAAAATACCGCAAACCGTTAAAACGATTGGAAGTAATGCATTTGCCGATTGCACCAAGCTCAAAGCCATAACAATACCCGATTCAGTTGAAAGCATAGGTAATTATGCTTTTTCAGGATGTACAAGTTTAGCAAATGTTACATTGTCAAATAAAATGACCGAAATTCCAAATGGCTGTTTTTCAGAATGTACAAGCCTTACAGATATGTGCATTCCTTCAAATGTTACTACTATTGGAATGTTTGCTTACAGAGATTGCACAGGGTTTACTGAATTGATTTTCCCAAACAATATTACAAGTATTGGCAGTTATGCCTTTAGAGGTTGTACAAATATAAACAAAATTGTATTCAATAAAAATATGACTTGGGGAACAACGAGCTTCTTCTCATTAAATAACGCAGAGATATTTATTCCGGATATGGACGAAGAAATATCGCCAAGCAAATTCGGCGTTAATACAAGAACAGGTATTCTTCAAAATTCAACAATTTATTTACAATCAGACAAGTATTATGATTTTTACAGTACACAAGCAATGTTTACGGATGAAACTCTTAACAACAAACTGATTATTGATTCAACTAAATTTTAACGGAGGTGCATTATGAGCACAAGAAGCTTTATAGCTCGGCAGATTGATGACGATACATATCGCA
>JBJEPI010000013.1:0-23690 GCA_051881175.1 Eubacterium sp. | reverse complement strand
TATGCCTACTGCAACCTGCACAGCCTTTGGAAAGCATAATGGGAATTACATATACCGAGGAAAAGAAGTTCACACAAGACGAGGTCCAAAGTCTGTTTTTATCGGTGGGCTGGGTTTCCGGACAATATCCTTCCCGACTTTACAAGGCGTTAATGCATTCTTCTACCGTCATCACGGCGTGGGATGAGAGACGCCTTGTTGGTCTGGTGCGGTTGATTGATGATAGTGAACTGGTTGCTTATATGCACTATGTGCTGGTAGATCCGGCATATCATGGTCAAGGGATTGCCGGCAACATGATCAGGATGGTGAAAGAGAAGTATAAAAACTACCTATACATTGAGGTTATGCCGGAGGAGAGTAAAAACGCTTATTTCTATGAGAAGTATGGATTCACGACTATGCCGGATGGAGTTGCGATGCAGATGTGTAATTTTTCTGATAGGCGATAGTATATGATGTATATATTCAACAGAATTATTTAGTGCTATAATTTCAATGGAATTTTGTAGTGAGGTAAAATAATGTGAAGCAATATAACATATTTCCTTTTTGGAAAAAGCTGACGGATGAAGAAAAGCAACAAGTATCAAACGAATGTTACAAAGAGATATATGAAAAAGGTACGATAATGCACAAAGCGGATGACACCTGTAAAGGCTTAATGGCAGTTGTTTCCGGTCAGCTTCGTGTATATATTCTTTCAGACGAGGGACGGGAGGTTACTCTGTTCAGAGTTAACACAGGCGAGGTGTGCGTTTTATCTGCTTCCTGTCTTATGGATACAATTGATTTTGATGTTCTTATTGAAGCAAACGAAAAAACCGAGGTTATTGTTTTACCGTCAATATGTCTAAACAAAATTATTATAAATAATGTATATGCAGAGCTTTATATGCACAAAGCAGCTACCGAAAAATTTTCCAATGTTATGTGGACAATGCAACAAATCCTGTTTAAGAAAATTGACCAAAGAATCGCAGGGCTGATTCTTGATGAAGCTAATAGAAATAACACATCGGAATTAAAAATAACTCACGATGAAATTGCAAAATATATCGGCAGTGCAAGAGAGGTTGTTACAAAGGCACTTAAATATCTTGCAGAATATGATGTTATTGAATTGCAGAGAGGAAAAATCATAGTTAAGGATAAAGAAAAATTAAAAAAATTCATTTAATGTGACATTGTCACATACAAACGCTCCTTTATTTGTTATTATATGAGTAGAACAAGGGTTCAATAATACAAATAAAGGAGTGTTTTTTATGAAAGAGTTAATTATAAACAAAGAAAACTTTGAAAACGAGGTAGTAAATTCGGACAAGCCTGTATTGCTTGACTTTTGGGCTGAGTGGTGCGGGCCGTGCAGAATGTTATCACCTGTTGTATCGGAAATTGCAGAAAAATATGACGGCAAAATCAAGGTTGGCAAGGTAAATGTTGATAACGAAACAGAACTTGCATCAGCCTTTCAGATTGCAAGCATACCTGCATTATTTGTTGTAAAAAACGGCAAGATTGTCAACGGGGCTGTCGGCTTTAGAAGTATCGAACAAATTGAGGCGATGATAAATGAGTAAGAAAATAATATTACTTGCATTGGCAATAATTACAGTAGCAACTGTATTTGCAGGATGCACACAAAAAACAGGCAATGAACAAACGGAGGCAACACAGATGAATATCGGAACGTATTATCAAATTCCACAGGACGAGGCAAAAAGAATTATGGACGAGGAAAGCGATTATATAATCGTTGACGCCCGTGAGCAAAGCGAATATGACGAAGGTCATATAAAGGGTGCAATCGTTATTCCATATACCGAAATTGAGCAAAAGGCAGAGGAAATGCTACCCGACAAAGAACAGCTTATTCTTGTATATTGCCGAAGCGGAAGAAGAAGCAAAATCGCCGCACAGTCCCTTGCAGATATGGGATATACAAATGTTAAGGAATTCGGCGGAATAATTGATTGGCAATATGATATTGAGAGGTAATATATGAAGATACTGATTATCGGCGGTGTTGCAGGCGGTGCAACTGCCGCGGCAAGAATAAGAAGACTTGACGAAAAAGCAGAAATAATCATTTTTGAAAAAAGCGGATATATTTCTTATGCAAATTGCGGACTGCCTTACTATATCGGCGGTGTAATTGATGATAAAGAGGAGCTGACCTTGCAGACTCCCGAAAGCTTCCGGGAAAGATTTAATATTGATGTTCGTGTTCAAAACGAGGTTTTGGAAATCGATCCCGAAAGCAAAACTGTTACTGTTAAAAATCTCAAAACAGGCGAGGTTTACACGGAAAGCTATGATAAGCTGTTGATCTCAACAGGTGCTAAACCAACAAAGCCTCAAATGCAAGGCGTTGATTTAGATAATGTTTTTACACTTCGCACCGTTGAGGATACATACAATATTAAAGACTTTGTTGATGAATGCAAACCGAAATCGGCTGTTGTAGTCGGTGGCGGATTTATAGGATTAGAGGTTGCCGAAAACCTTAACGAAACGGGCGTTGATGTTACAATTCTTCAAAGACCCGACCATCTTCTCAACACTCTTGACTATGATATGGCAACGCTTGTTCATTCGAGGTTTAGGAAAAACGGTGTTAAGCTGAAATTCGGCGTATCGGTTCAGGGCTTTGAAAAGGCTGAAAGCGGAGTTGATGTTTTAATAAAGGATGAGAATCCGATTAATGCCGATATGGTACTTCTTGCAATCGGTGTAACTCCCGACAGCACACTCGCAAAAAATGCAGGCTTGGAGCTTGGAATTAAGGACAGCATTGTTGTAAATGACAAAATGGAAACATCTGCAAAGGATATTTACGCCGTAGGTGATGCTGTTCAGGTTAAGCACAGTATAACCGGAAATAACGCAGTAATATCCTTAGCAGGTCCTGCAAATAAGCAGGGCAGAATTGCGGCTGATAATATTTGCGGTGGGAACAGCCGTTATAAAGGCTCAATGGGTAGCTCGGTAATTAAGATTTTTGATATGACAGTTGCAAGCACAGGATTAACGGAAAAGCTTGCAAAGGCATCCGAAATTGATTACGACAAAATTGTTCTTTCTCCTATGTCGCACGCAGGATATTATCCCGGTGGCAGAGTTATGACAATGAAGGTTCTGTTTGAAAAATCAACTCAAAGAATTATCGGTGCTCAAATTGTTGGCTTTGACGGAGTTGACAAACGCATAGATGTACTTGCTACTGCCATGAATTTCGGTGCAACCGCAAGCGACTTAAAGGATTTGGACCTTGCTTATGCTCCACCCTATTCCTCGGCAAAGGACCCTGTTAATATGGCAGGCTTCGTAATTGAAAATATTGCAACAGGAAAAATGAAGCAATTTCATTGGGACGATATATCAAGGCTTCAAAATGAAAACGGCATAACGCTTCTTGATACCCGAACACCCTTTGAATATTCAAGAGGACATATTGACGGATTTATAAATATTCCTGTTGATGAACTCAGAAGCCGAATGGATGAGATAGACAAGTCAAAACCGCTTTATGTTATGTGCCAAAGCGGGCTTCGCAGTTACATATCCTGTCGAATTCTTGCTCAAAACGGATTTGATTGCTATAACTTTTCAGGTGGCTACCGTTTCTATGAAAGCGTGATAAAGGAAAAATCAATCAGTGAAAAATCATACCCCTGCGGTATGGATAAATAAAGGAGGGATTTATATGAAATATGTTTGTCAAATCTGTGGATATGTTTATGATGATGACAAGCAAAAGGTTCCATTTGAACAGTTGCCCGCCGATTGGAAGTGTCCGCTTTGCGGAGCATCAAAATCGGATTTTAAGGCAGAAGAGCCTATTGTTTCGGTGGCTCCGATTGTTGAAAAATCCGAAACTGCCGATTTGAAAAAGCTTTCAGCAGGTCAGTTGGCGGCAGTATGTTCAAATCTTGCCCGTGGCTGTGAAAAGCAATACAAGCAACAGGAAGCCGATTTGTTCAATGAGCTTGCAGATTATTTCACTGCTGTAACACCTGCAATTGACGATGCCACAGTGCAGGAGGTTGCAAGACTTTTGCAGAAGGATATTAACAATTATCCCACTGTCAGAGCAACTGCCGACAGCAATAATGACAGAGGTGCGGCAAGAATTTGCGTTTGGGGTGAAAAGGTAACAAGAATGTTATCATCCCTTGTAAACAGATACCTGAACGAAGGCGAAGCAATGCTTAAAGACACTGATATTTGGGTATGCACGGTATGCGGTTTTGTATACATAGGAGAGGCTCCGCCGGAGCTATGCCCTGTATGTAAGGTTCCGCCGTTCAAATTTGAAAAGATATAAGGAGGTTTAGGCTATGAAAAAAGTTGCAGTTAGAAATCTTCGACTTTGCACCAAGGATTGTCTTTGCCTTTATGTTTGCCCCTATGGTGCAACTGATACCGAAAACAGTATTATTGATACAACAAAATGTGACGGTTGCGGTCTTTGTGCCGATGCCTGCCCAAGCGGAGCAATCAGCTTAGTCCCTCTTGAACTACCGCCTCAACAGGCAAAATCAAGCTCGGTTGTATCGGTCCTCAATGATCTTGCACAAAGCAAATCAAATGGTGAAGTTATGGCAAGGCAAATTGCCGAAGAAACCGACAAATCAGGTCTTGCAAGACTAATGAAAGCAATATCAAAATCGGAGAGAATTGTTGCAGAGGATATTGTTCGAGAGGCAGGCTATATGCTTCCTCAAAGCGACAATGCTCATAAAATGTTAGAGGAACTTATTGAAAATCCCCCAACAAAGGATTTTCCGATTAAGCCGGCAAAAAAATTATTAAGATTAATTCCAAACAACGAAAAAACAAATGATAAGGAGAATAAAACTATGTCAAACAAATACGCAGGAACTCAAACAGAGAAGAACTTACAGGAAGCATTTGCAGGCGAGAGCCAAGCAAGAAATAAGTACACATATTTCGCTTCCGTTGCAAAGAAAGAGGGCTATGAGCAAATGGCTGCTCTCTTCCTCAAAACAGCAGATAACGAAAAGGAACACGCAAAGATGTGGTTCAAGGAATTAGCAGAGCTTGGCGACACACCTGCAAACCTCAAGGCTGCTGCAGACGGTGAAAACTACGAGTGGACAGATATGTACGAGGGCTTCGCTGTGACAGCTGAAGAGGAAGGTTTCCCTGAGCTTGCCGCTAAGTTTAGAGCAGTTGCCGCTATTGAGAAACACCATGAGGAAAGATACAGAGCATTGCTCAAAAATATTGAAATCGCTCAGGTATTCGAAAAGAGCGAGGTTAAGGTTTGGGAGTGCAGAAACTGCGGTCATATCGTAGTTGGCACAAAGGCGCCCGAAATTTGCCCTGTTTGTGCTCATCCAAAGGCATTCTTCGAAATCAACGCAGAGAATTATTAAATATTATAAATATGTATTATTTTTGACGCCTATTTTGACGGCTACACAGGATAACGAGGTTGAAGAAACAGTGAGCCAAGTAAAAATTCGGCAGAAAAATCGGACGAGACGCCCATTTGACTCACACTGATATTTTTTATATAATTGAAACAGATAAATCGGGATTTTGCAGAAAAGGAAAAACATAAATGATTGTTTTAATAACAGGTGCTTCACACACAGGTAAGACCGCACTTGCTCAAAAGCTTCTTGAGCAATACAGATATCCATATTTATCAATAGACCATTTGAAAATGGGTTTAATTCGTAGCAGATACACAAAACTTACACCCGAAGATGATAACGAGCTTACGGATTATTTGTGGCCCATTATCCGAGAAATGATTAAAACCGCTATAGAAAACAAGCAAAATCTCATTATTGAAGGGTGCTACATTCCGTTCGATTGGTCGAAGGATTTTGAAAAGGATTATCTTGAACACATCAAATACTACTGCCTTGTAATGAGTGAGGATTATATAAAAAATCACTTTGACGATATAAAGAGATATGAGAGTGTTATAGAAAATCGTATAGATGAGTCGTGCACTATGGAAAGCGTTTTAGAAGATAATGCACTATTTTTAGAGCTTGCCCAAAAGCACGGTGTAAATTATGTGCTGATTGATAATAAGTATGAAATTAACATTGATTTGTAGGGCTCCCCTTGCACAGGTGAGGCTCAAATCGGTTCACAAATCACAATTTGAAGAGCGGTTTTTATTGCTGATAACGCAAAGATTTAGGCTCAAGGATTTTGTTCCTTGAGCCTTTTGCTATGCCGAGAAATGTATGAGCTTGTTCTTTCGTTTGCTTTCGGTTTCGGCTATTAGATTACCCATTGCATTTGCAACCGTCTGTTGCATATTGTCCGTTACATGCATATAGGTGTTCATCGTGAATCCTGCGTCTGTATGACCGAGCCTGTTTACCGTAACGCTATTTCATTATATTGATTATTTCTTGAAATTCCGATGTTGCTTTGAATTCCTCTGAAAGCGAAAAGTGGTCAAGCAAATATTCTGTCATCAATGCACAAAGACTCGAATCGGAAAATACAGAAGGGTCGTCGCTCTTTTTGTAAACTGTTCCTTCAAAAAACAAATTATGTCTTGCCGTTTCATCAGGTAGTGTGTCAAACCTCTTTGCAAGCTCGGCGCATTTTCTTAAATTCAGCAACGCTTTTTCGTCATCGCCGAGGCAATGATACGCTTCTCCTAAATCGCCGTAAGTATAAATAGCTCTTCTCCAACAATCACCGAATACCTCGTCAGGATAGAAAAGATTATAGAGCGCGTTAATCTTTTCCAATGCATCAACAGTTTCCTGTAATTGCTCCTTTGTAGAATTTGTTCTTGCCCTTGTTGCAAACAAAACATAGTGCTTCATGGCATCGTCAAGACACGGAATTAGCTTATCAATCAGATTTCTGCAACCGGCTCTTATATTGTCCTCATCACCAAACTCGTGCATATAACAAAGCAAATAATCCTTTGTTTCTTTAACAGACGGAAGCGTATCAAGCAGTTTGTAAACATCTTCATAACCAATCGGACTTTCTTCAACCTGTGCCAAGCTTCTGTAATGATGCAAAATCAAATATTTTGCGTGAATCCTGATAACATCATCCGTACAGTAATTTTGAATTCGGTTATATATGGCTGTGATTTCTCCGGTGTGCTCCAATGTTTTTTCATATGAATCGCTGATTGCCTGAAGATGTTGCATATACCTAATGGCTATTCTGAAATCAGCCGGATACTTTTTATAGGCGTCCTTCATAAAATAACCTAACGGACCTTCCGAGCCGGCATACTGCTTTTTATCAAATTTTTCACAAAGCGCAAGTATTTCCGCTTCATTTTTTGCTTTATCGACACCGAGCAGTTCATCGGTTGATATGGAAAAGAAGTCGGCAATGGTCGGGAGCAACTCAATATCGGGATAGCTTTCGCCACGCTCCCATTTGCTGACCGCCTGAAAAGAAACGCCGAGAAAGTCGGCAAGTGCCTCCTGTGTCAAATCACGTTCCTTGCGTAGACGCTTAATGTTTTCACTGAAATAAATATTCATATTATCACCTCAAAAAATATTAGCGGTACCGTCTGACTAAATAATAACTAAAACATAAAACAAACTCAATAACTTGATTCTTGAAAGCAATTCAACCACAAGTTGAATTGAGGTATGATAATTCAATAAAACAGTTCTTGTAGTGTTGTCATAAATGATCAACTCCCTTGCAGTACAAACACAAGGGAGTTTTAATGGCCGAATATTTTTGATTCTAATTAAACATAAACAAATTCAATCCGATTTGCTCATCAAATCGTCTATCTACTCTGCCGTCAATAATGGTAATAACCATTTCACAGGTTGCGCTGACAACTGCTCTGTTCAAGTGTCCGCCGAAAACCTCGCCCTTTTCATTGCCGGCACTCATGTGCAAATGACAATAGAATTCATCATTAAATGTGTTTACGGTTCCGTTTAATGATACAATTTCAAAGCTACCCTTAAAATTATTTGCAAGATATTCCTTTTCGGCAGTTTTGAATACACCCACAGTAAAATCATTAACTGCACCTAATGCCTGAACACTTGCTAATTTTATATTTTCCTTAAGGGCTATTTCTTTTACCTTTGAAATAATTTCTTCATTTTTGTCGATTTTTGCAATAATTGTATTATCAAATCTTCTGTAATCCATTATTCCTGCTCCTCCGGGTATTGCAGTCCCCATTCTTTACGAATATCGGTCATTATCGCCATAACATCTGTTGTGTAATCAAGGTGCATTTCATCTTTAAATGCGTCCTCAATGTTTTCATAAATATTGGGGATATTATTTTATATTCATTTCTCCAAAATTATAGTAAATCATCTTTGTATGCGTTAAATTTTTCAAGCAAAAACGAATAGGCGTCCTTACTGATTTTTGCATAGGGCGCCATCATATCAAAGGCATGATACCCACCCTCATATATCTCTAAATCAACCTTGACTCCTGCATCATTCAGCCTGTTAAAATAATCTATCGTTTCGTCATAAAAAGGGTCTGCCGTGCCAATTACGGTTATCGCAGGGGGAAGCTTTGATAGGTCATCGGCTCTTGCAGGTGCGGCGTATATTGGCACATTGTTATTCATAACCTTATCGCCCAGATATATTGACCATGCGGATTTATTTTCCTTTGTGCCCCAAACGGGAGCATTGTTATTAGCAGATGATTTAGTTATTCTGTCATCAAGCATAGGATACAATGGCATTTGAAAGCCTATAACATCTTCACCCCTGTCCCTTGCATAAAGGCACAGGCCTGCCGTTAAGCCACCCCCTGCACTTTCACCGCCCACAACAATTTTTTCGTAGGAAATGCCAAGCTCTTTTTTATGATTTTTCATCCAAAGCAAAGCAGTATAAGCGTCATTTAATGCACAAGGGTAAGGACTAACGGTTGACAAGGTGTAATCGGGAGAAACAATTACGCAGTTGCAATTATTTATCAAATGCCTTGGAAATGACATTATAGCCATTTCGGGAGCACCGAGGGAATAACCTCCGCCGTGGAGCCACAAAATCCCTACTGTTTTGCCCTGAGCCTTCTTTCCCCTCATTACACAGGCACGAAAACTTGTGCCGTCATCACGGGGAATTTGTATTTTTTCACAATTAAGACTATTGAGTTTCAGCACCGACAGCACCTTTGTTGATAACGGACCCACTGCCCGTTGCACCCTTTCACTTCCAAGGGGACTTATTGCTCTTAATATTTTTCCCTGAATTAAAATCTGCTTATCTATTTTCATAACTACACCTTTATTATAAACGCTTTTTATGGAAAATATTTTATCATATATTTTAACCCATTACAACTTAAAAAAGATAGCAAGAGTGCCTATTTGACTCCCACTGATAATTTTTATATAATTGAAACAGATAAATCGAAATTTGCGGAGGATAGTATGAAATACAAAGGAACTCTTATTGTTGTGAAAGACTGCAACCGTGCACTAAAGTTTTATAGTGATATGTTTGGGTTTCAGCTGCTTCAAGATAACTATGGAAATATGGAATTGACAAATAACTTGTATTTACAGGAATCGGATTACTGGGAACAATTTACAAAAAGAAGCATAATTTCAAACAACAATCAGTCTGAATTATATTTTGAGGAATCAGATATAGAGAAATTTGTTGAACGACTTGAAATGCTTTACCCCCAAACAGAATATGTTAATCGCCTGATGACACACAGTTGGGGGCAAAAGGTGGTTAGGTTTTATGACCCTGACGGAAACCTGATTGAATTAGGAACACCCGTTTAACACATCTCGACAACTTCATATTGACATTTTATATGAACCAACTAAAGAAAATTCCCGATTTTCAACATCCGTTTGGCATGATGAAACCGACAATGCTTCAAAATATATTATTGAATCAAAAGCTTTTCAAACATTACAAAATGAAAAAATAATAAAGGTTGATATATTTCAAGATGAAACTTAATATATTGACATTCCAAATAAAACAAATTACAATTAACAATATTCATTAAAGAAAGGAATTAAAAATGAAAAAATATTTGAATTTCTCGCTGATATATGCGTTAGCAGCAATGGTTTGCGGAGTTTTCTACCGCGAATTTACTAAATTAAACGGATATAATGAAGTAACTACACTCGGAAAAGCTCACCCGCATTTGCTTGTGATGGGTACGATTGTTTTTTTAATAGTTGCACTGTTTTCCGTGCATCAGGAATTGCAAAAAAGCAAGATGTTTTGTGCTTTTTTATGGATATATAATATTGGATTACCTATCACCACAGTTATGATGATTGTGCGAGGTATCACTCAGGTGTTGAGCATATCTTTGTCGAATGCAGGAAATGCCGTTATTTCAGGGATTGCGGGAATTGGACATATCATGACCGGAGTAGGGTTAATTTTACTTTTAGTTTCCTTAAAAAAAACAGCAGATAACGGACGGTGATACGTATGCAAAAACCATCTATATTCCATGTGAAAAAGCGCACATTACTCGCTGTTGCCGGATGTGTTTGGATACTTGCCGGATTTAATGTAGCGAGGCTTGGTATTCTTTCTTATAGGGAATTGATTTCGGTTTCGGCAATACATATTTTGTTGTCCATCTTCATTTTTGTCATATTTGGATTGATGTTTTATAAAATGAGCATAAAGCATACAAAACGCATTAAGGGATATAAAGAAAAATTTCGTCCGGTTTGGCATTTCTTTGACATCAAGGGATATTGCATTATGGCGGTTATGATGGGTGGAGGAATATGGCTTCGCAGCTCCGGATTGGTACCGGATATATTCATTGCAGTGTTTTATACCGGACTCGGATGTGCGTTAGCATTGGCAGGAATCCTGTTTTGGATAATGTTCTTTCATTTTAATAACGAAAATGAAGAAGCATGATTTTGTCAAAACGATATTACAAATACCAACGCAAAACTTGACAGTGTCCGATTCGTATAAAACTATTATCACCTT
Organism: Eubacterium sp.; assembly: GCA_051881175.1. Taxonomy (GTDB): domain Bacteria; phylum Bacillota; class Clostridia; order Oscillospirales; family Acutalibacteraceae; genus Eubacterium_R. The sequence continues at coordinate 12,723 of JBJEPI010000013.1, read as the reverse complement.
TTGAAAAAAGCGAAAATGTCAGACTCACATATAAAGCCCCATAGAAGAGCAAGGATTAATATCACATAGCCCTTTCATGAACATATAATAGATTGTGTAAATCATATTATATTGGAAAGGGTTATTTATATGGAAAGATATGTTATAAATTCACTGGAGTTACACTTGTTCTTTGCACGTATCATGAAAGAACATGCACTGTTTTTAAAGGCAGGATTTACTCCTGTGGATAGCTCATTTGCAAAAAAAGCCGAATTTTACAAAAAGGCCTTTGAAAGGCTACTGATTCGTGCAGTGAGCCTTGGAAACGGTGTTATTGGTTGTAATGTTCTTGATTCAGGCGAGATCGTAACAGAGTTCACTGCTATTGCAGAAAATCAGACTGAGAGATTTACAGGAATAAGTATCAATAAAGATATTACCGAAAGTGAGCTTCGCTTAAAATGTACCTGTGACAGTTACATCACCAGAGATATGTACCGTCAGGTTAAGATGCTTAACCGCGATGTCCTTCAGTTTTTGAATGGCTTTATATCTTTTAAAGAAAGTATTTTGAGAAATGTTTTAAAATGCTCTATGTTTACTGTAAATTATCCGCTTTTGATTGAGCATGTTATAAGAGAAGCAAAGCTTTACAGAAGTTATGTAAAAATGCTTGAGGAAAACGGCGAATTGACAGATGAAACAATGGCACAGACTGAGTGCTTTTGGAACAGGATTATGATGGAACACGCAATGTTTATAAGGGGACTGCTTGATCCCGGCGAAACGGAGCTTTTCAACACTGCTGATAGATTTGCCGGTGAATATGCCGAACTGCTGAAAACATGTAACGATGCTCATTGCGAAACACTGTCAAAGGATTCTTTGAACGAAACGGAAAAGTTTAAAGAGTTTAAGACAGCAGGTGTAAAGGGAATTGAGCAATGCAAAATTCGCAGTGTCATTCTTCCGCTTCTTGCCGACCACGTTCTGCGTGAGGCAAACCACTATATACGCCTTTTGAGTTGAAAGCAAAAACAGGAGTTGAAATTGCAAAGCCAATAACAGTTGGAAACAATGTTTGGATAGGTGCTGGCTCAACAATTTTAGCAGGTGCTGTTATTGGGGATAACTCGGTAATCGGTGCAGGCAGTGTCGTTAAAGGAGAAATCCCGGCAAATGTTGTTGCAGTGGGGCTCCCCTGCAAACCTATAAGAGAAATAACCGAAGCTGATAAATACACATATACGGTGCATAAATCGTTAGAAAATAAATAGTTTTTCATGTATATGAAAATTAAATTGGCTCAAGGATTTTGTTCCTTGAGCCTTTCGCTATACCGAGAAATGTATGAGTTTGTTTCTAAAAATATAACTTGTTATGCTAAAACGATAGCGTAAACGGATTAATATATCCGCACAAATATTGATTTATTAGAATTTAAGTGATATAATGGCATAAAGATAAATCCAATTTAAGTAGAGTAACTTATTATGAAACCTAAAACACAGAAAATATTACTGGATATTCAATTATCATTATCACTAATTGGAAATGCACTAACTGTTTTGCAATATGCTTATGGTCAAATTCAATTAAACGGTTATATATTATCCTTATCTCTCATATCGACTGCATTATATACAGCAATAATACAGTTTGCTTGGATGAAGGATTGCAAGAATTACACAAAAGCATATTTAATAATCAACATTATATCAGTTGCATTACCAATATTAGCCGGAATCATTATTCAGGAAAATATTTATACAGACTTTGAGTATGTGATTACCGGCGGAAGCTTCAATGCTTTTGGTATGCCTGTTAAAGTATCGCTAATTGAAAGTGTTATTGGGCTTATTAACTCATTTGCATTGCTCGTATTTGCATTCAATATCATAAAGTATTTCATAAATCAAAAGAAAAGTAATAAATGATTTGTTGATCTGTTTTTCACCTTTGAAAGAAAAAATTCTCTCAAAGGTGATTTTTATTGCTGTCAATTTACCTTTACAAATTAAAATCGGAAATACTATTTTTTATAGTTAAAATCCGGAATGTTATTCCAACGATTCTTAAAATAGTGGGCTGATAGCTTTGGCTGTCTGTCACGGGTAAAAATGCCCTTTTTATTGCCGTCAACACGCATAACACCTTGAATTGTGGCAAAGTCTGCAAAATTCCAAGCCTGCTCGCCAACAACAAATTTGTACTTGTCAAGCACCCCGTTTATTGCTTTATAATACTCAACCTGAAATTCCTCACTGAACATATTCGGCACGGAATTATGCACACCTGCAACAGTATCTGCACCATACTCTGTAATCATCAAAGGCTTGTTAAACTGCGCCCAATATTGCATTTCAATATCTGTTGCCTGCACTGCCGCGTCGAGATCGCCTGCAAAAATGTACCAGCCGTAATATCTGTTAATACAAATTACATCCATAAACGGTGCAACCTTATCCTTTACATAATCATTATTGCAAACAACAACCGTTACAGGTCTGTTTTGAGGATCACAATTATGTGCAAGCTGATAAAGCGATTTAAAATAATTGAAAGAATTGTCAGCATTATTAGCAGTATCGGGCTCATTAGCAAGGGACCACATAACTATGCAAGGGTGGTTTTTATCCCTATCAATCATATCCTTAACTACCTGCCTGTGATGGTTTGTTCTTTCATTTTGCTTTTTGAGCAAATCCCCGTCAAGCTTTGGAAAATCCAATCCCACAGCTGAAGTTTCACCGATAACCACAACACCTTCTTCATCGCATAAATTCAGCATTTCTTCTGCATAAGGATAATGAGAGGTTCTAAAGGAATTTGCATTTATCCATTTCATCAGCGAAATGTCTTTAACATTAAGTGCCTCATCAATGCCGCGGCCGTGAACATTACTGTCCTCATGCTTTCCAAATCCCTTAAAATAGAAAGGCTTGCCGTTAATCAGGAATTTATCACCATTAACCTCAACGGTTCTTACACCGAATTTTTGGTAATAGCAATCATCATTAAAGGCGACCTTAGCTGTGTAAAGGTATGCATTATTCGGCTCCCACAAATTCACATTTTCAAGGATAATTTCTTCATTTGTATTTTTGCCGGAAATAATTTCATTGCCCTGTTTATCAACAATTGAAACAGCCGCATTACCCTCGCCTACGGTTTTTGCGCTGACCTTTACCATAGCGTTAACCCCGTCAATTTTTGTATCAACATAAATATCATCAATATAGTTATTCGGCGTGGTATAAATTTTAACAGGTCTGTTAATTCCGCAATAATTGAAAAAGTCAAAATTAGGATAATTCTTGTTTTTGATTACTGTTTTATTCACGCTGTCAAAATTTGGCAGGCTATCGCCGAACATTGCCCTTTTGCTCTCATTACCAACCGGCAGGGTGGAATAATCAACCCTGTTATCAACTGCAACAGAAAGCAAATTTTTATCTTCAAGCATACTGTTATTAATTTCAATTTCAAAGGGCAAAAATCCGCCCTTATGGCTTGCGATTTTCTTACCGTTAAGATATATAATGCACTTATGAGTTACAGCCCCGAATCGCAAAATCACACGATTGGCAAGCAATATTTTAGGAAGAGAAAAGGTTGTTTGATAATAAACATAGCCATAATGGTCTCTAAATCTTACATCGGTTTTTTGGTCATTATATGACGCAGGCACATAAATTTTGTCACCGTTTTCAATAGGCTTTATAAGATATTCTTCTTCAATATTTTCTTTACCGAAGGCAAAATCCCAAATTCCGCTTAAATCGGTTAAAAATCTCTTTTCGTTCATTTGAGGATACAGCATAGTTATCCCTCCTTCTTTATGTATCAAGAATAACACAAAGAGTAATTGAATTCAAATATATATTATGATATAGTTTAGGTGGTGATAATTTTGAAATTTAACAGCAACTGGATAACGGCACAGGAGTTTATCAATCCTGCTAACAACATAAAAAACTTTTATATGAAAGTAAAAAAAGCATTTGTTATTAACGAGCCTAAAAGCGCTGAAATTAAAATTACCGCCGATGATTATTACAAGCTGTACATTAACAACACCTATGTAGGTCAGGGACCTGCACCCGCTTATGATTTTGAATACAATTATAACGAATACGACATAACGGATTTTTTGCAAACAGGCGAAAATACAATTGATGTTTTGGTTTATTATCAAGGCTTAATCAACCGAGCCTTTGTAAGCGGTGACGGCAGGCAGGGTTTGATTGCCGACATTTATTTTGATGATAAATTTGCCTTTGGAACCGATGAAAGCTGGCTTTATTGCGTTGATAACAGCTTTACATCAAACAAGACTATAGGCTATGATACCGCATTTTTGGAGGACAGAGATTTAAGGATTAAGGACAGCGATTACAAAAAAGCAGTTGCTGTAATTCCAAATTATACCTTTTGCGAAAATCCCTTTCCTGCTCTTGAGGTATATTCTGTTAGAGGCGAAGCCGTTAAAACAGGTAACAAATATTTTTATGATTTCAAGCAGGAATATGTTTGCAATCTAAAAATAAAAGCAACAAGCAAAAAATCAGGCGGTAAAATAATCATTCATTGCGGCGAGGAGCTTGAGGAAAATAACAATGTTCGATTTGACATGCGTTGTAACTGCGTTTATGAGGAAGTCTGCATTTTAAACCAAGGCGAAAATATTATTGAACAATTTGATTACAAAGCCTTTAGATATGTAGAAATAATAGTTGATAACGGAGTCGCTATTGATGATGTTGAAATACTTGTCAGGCATTTCCAGTTTCCTGAAAATTCATTAGAAATTAATACAGATAACAAAATACTGAAAGCCGTATTTGACCTATGCAAAAGCACAATTAAATACGGCACGCAAGAGGTTTTTGTTGACTGCCCCACAAGAGAAAAGGGACAATACATCGGCGACGCTTTTATTTCCGGCTTTGCTCATTTAATTTTGACAAAAGACAACCGAATGTTAAAAAAGGCAATTAAAAATATTGCGCAGTCCATAAAATACAGCGGTGAAATTTTAGCCGTTTCCCCTTGCAGTTACAAGCAAAAAATTGCTGATTATTCTCTGCTTTTTTCTTATATGGTATGGAAATACTTTTGCTACACAAAAGACAGGGATTTTTTGAAAGAATTATTACCTACCTGCGAATTTATAAATAATTATTTTTCGGCCTTTGAGGATAGCAGAGGACTGCTATGCAATGTTCGGGAGCAATGGAATTTAGTTGACTGGCCTGAAAATTTCAGGGATAGTTACGATTTCGACGAATGTCACAACGTGATAAATGCATTTTATATTTGCAGTGTTGATGCGGAGGAAAAAATAAAAAGAGAGCTTAATGTTTCATTTTCTCCAAAAGCCGATGCTTTGAAAGAAAGCTACAACCAAGTGTTTTTTAACAATAAAACCAATCTTTATATTGACAATGAACGCGGCACACATTCTGCCGTTCATTCAAATATGCTGCCTGTTGCTTTTAATATTTGTCCTGATGAATACAGGAAAAATATTGCGGAATTTCTTGTGTCAAAGGGCATGTGCTGCGGTACATATATGTCATACTTTTACCTAAAGGCTCTTTGCAATGCAAACAGAAAGGATGACGCATACAAAGCCATAATATCTACAGAGCAAAACAGCTGGTACAATATGCTTAATGAAGGCGCAACAACATGCTATGAGGCTTGGGGCAAGGATAAAAAATGGAATACAAGCCTGTTTCATCCATGGTCTTGTGCTCCAATTATCATTCTTTATGAAGAACTATCACAAGGTCAATATTTCGACCTTGCAATTAATAACGGTGATGAATAGCATCTAACCGTTATCGGTTTCTTTTCCTCCTTCATCTCGCACTGCGAGCGGTCGCAAACTAACTACTCAAAATCTGACTAAGGCAAAATTTTGAGATGGCTGAATTCCCATCATACGCCTTATACGGCTACAGGAAGGCGTAAGAAAATTTTAATAATATTATTGTAGCCGGAAAGGTTATGGGATTAATATGAGCAAGAGTATTCACAGTAAAAGAAAATGGTTACTACTGATTGTTCTGATATTAGTGCCTGCAATAACAGCTTCGGTATTATACCCGTTAAACAAAAAAGAGCCTGTAATATCAAATACCTTGTCTAATCAAAATGCTGACGAAACGACAAAAGCAGTATATGAATATATTGCTTCCCTGCAAAACAAAAAGGTCTTGTCTGCCCAGCAGGAATCAACCTGGATGGGATCCGACGATTATGAAATGGAATACATATATGATTGCTCGGGAAAATATCCTGCAATGCGCGGACTTGACTATATGAACGATGATTTTGAGGGAGTCAACAGGCGTGCCAAAGAATGGTGGGAAAAGGGCGGCTTGGTAACAATCTGCTGGCATACAGGCTCTGATTTTTCAGGTGCTTGGGAGGAAGCAATGAATGACGAGGTTGCGGATTGGGACGCAATGCTTACCGACGGTACAGCCGAAAACAAGGCAATGCTTGAGGGAATGGATAAGGCCGCAATGGCATTAAGCGAGCTTCAGGAGGCAGGCGTTACTGTAATTTGGCGTCCCTTTCACGAGTTTGACGGTCAATGGTTTTGGTGGGGCAAGGGCGGAAGCGAAAGCTTTATCAAGCTATGGCAGACTATGTATGACAGATACACTAATTACTGGCATTTAAACAATCTCATTTGGGTGCTTGGATATTCTCATAACGGCGAGGATTATAAAAAATGGTATCCCGGTGACGAATACTGCGATATTATCGGTGCAGACAGCTATGACGGAGGATCACAGCCTAAGCTTTTCAAAAAGGTTAAAAGGATTAACAAGGCAAATAAGCCTATGTGCTTTCATGAGTGCGGAGCGAACCCCACCGCAGAGGAGCTAAAGGAAACACCTTGGGTATGGTTTATGACCTGGCACACCGAGTACCTTACGGATTATAACGATAAAAATGCAATTAACGAGCTGTATAACAGCGATTATGTAATCACACTTGATGAATTAAATTACTGACACAAGCATTAAAGAGGTTAATTTAATATGGATATTAAAAAGATTTAACAAGAGCACCCACTACGACTATTGGCAAAGATGGAAAAAACGCAGGTTCACCAAAGAAAACAAGAAATGCAAAACAGGACAGATTGTGCTGCTCGGCGACAGTATTACCGAAATGTTTGATACAAAACTCCTTGACGGCTGCAGTGAGCTTGAAATCTATAACAGAGGTATCGGCGGCGACACAACAAACCGTCTTATTGAAAGGCTTGAGAAAAATGTGCTGTGCCTGAAGCCAAGTCAGTTAGTGCTTTTAATCGGCACAAATGATTTTGGACGAGGTGCCGACTGCGAATATGTTTTTGAAAATATCAAAAAGATTATCAGCATAATAAAAAATGACAACCCAAGCGTTGTCATTACCTTGCAATGTGTTTATCCCGTTAATTCAAGCATGTATGAATTAGAGCCGGGAAGAAATGAAAATATTCGAAAGCTAAATTCAATGCTGACGCAGTATGCACACGAGAATAATTTAGGACTGATTGATTTAACCGATAGCCTAAAAGCAGAGGACGGAAGCCTTGACACACAGTATAGTGATGACGGCATTCATCCAAATGCCAAAGGCTTTGATATTGTCGCAAAGGCATTAGCATCGATTATAAAACATTCACTCTAAGTATATAAAGCTACTAATCATTACAAAAAACATAACCATCAGCCGAGCAATCGGTTGATGGTTATGTTTTATTACAAATTGAAAACATTCCAGCTTACTACGTTTATGCCCCTTTGCTTTGCCCGTTCAAGCAGGCAACCGCTTTTAAGTATTTGATATTCAAACACTCTTTTTTGCCACTCGCCCTGAGCACCGTCAATTGGGAGCGCCGGATGCAAAAACATTTCCGTTACGCCGTCAATGCAATTATCAACAGCGTCAAGATAATATTTTTCAAGGGTATTATAGTCGCCTATTCTGCTCATATTCCAAGGGTTTGAAACAAGGTCGTCCAGCATTCTAACTCCCCTTTTTTTACCTGCGTTTACAATCATTTGCTGATATTTTTTAAGAACCTTTGGAACATTTCTTCCAAGCTGTCTTTCCAAAAAGCCGCTTGTTTTGGGAAATCTGTAAGGGAGCTTATGCTCGGCACAGAAATCAAAAGCGTCAATATAAAATCTTCTGCCGTTAATTCCGTAAAGGGTTGCGCAGTGGTTATCTGCATGGTCAACAGTGCCGCCGTTACGGGTTATAAAGCAATACTGTTTTTCAAGCTCCTTTCTGACATCTTCCCTTTTTGTTTTGAATATTAAATCCTTTTGATTATGGGGCAAGCCGTTTTTAAATGAATTTGCATTTGAAAGGCTTTGCCATTTTTTATTCTCATCATCGGAATTGATTGTAAGGTGAACGCCCACATCAATTTTACTTTTCCCTGAAAATTCAACGGCGTCCTTTGCATTAGGCGCAACCGTAAGTAAAGAGGTTGACGTAATAAGGTTATTTTCCAACAGTTCAATTATTGCACTGTTTTGCTGACTGTTATAACCGAAATCATCGGCATTTATGATAAGATATTTACTCATTTTCTTTACGCTCCGGCAATTTCAGGAAGAAGGATATGATGCTTGCCAAAACCATTGCGACAAAGGGGAAAACACAAAGCAAAACCTTTGAAGCAAGAGCGGGATTATCACCTGTTTCGTCGCCGTTTACGAAGCCGAAGCACTCGGATACAACATAAAACGCAAGAGAGGTGTAAAGTCCGTTAAGCCTGTTCATAACACCCATAAGGCTGTTTATTATTCCCTCTCTTTTAACTCCGTTTCGCTGATAATCGTCATCAATTATTTTTGCACCTATACAGTCCATGGTTGTAAGGCATGCGGCAATGCCAAAGCCCATAACTGCCGCAACCGCTATTGCAACCGGCAATACCTTTGCAAAGTACAGGGGAATAAATCCTATTGCCATAACAATAAATCCTGTTCTCCATATTGCCATAACCGGCAGTTTTTTTGAAATTTTAGACCAAACCAAAATTCCTATAACCGCAACTCCTAAAACTATACCCAGCATTATAGTTGTTGAGCTTCCGCCGAGGCCGAGAGTATATTTTACATAAAACGGCAATGCCTGTGAAATAAGAGCAAAGGCCGAAGAATAAAATGCACCTGCAAAGCCGAAAATCCAAAAATGTGGATTTTTAATAAGCGCAACAATACTGTCAACAAGTCTTGGCTTTTCAAGTTCTTCGTAATCGTTGCTTTCGCGGCAACCCAGGAAGCAGTACATCATAACTGCAATTGCAAGAATTCCGTAGATAAGCGATGTTAAACGGTATCCTATTCTTTCGGTAATCATAGGTGTAAGTGCAATACTGATAGCCATTGCAAAAAGCTGGCATATTTGACGTATGCCGTTGGTTTTTGCCCTTTCGTTATCGCTTTGGAAAAGTTCGGGAAACAGGGCGCCGTAATTTGCATTTACAAGGGAATCAAGGGTGCCCGTAAGTATATACATCAAAAGCATATAAACAAACAGCATGCCCTTTTCGCTTTCCACAAATGACGGAACATTATAGAACAGTATAAAACACAAAACCAACAAAGGCGCGCCTATAATAAGCCAAGGTCTGCGTCTTCCCCATTTGGTACGTGTTCTGTCTGACAAAAAGCCGTAAACAGGATTATCTATTGCATCAATGAATGTATAGATAAACAGAACCAGCGAATACTTTTTCATATCAAGTCCAAGCATATCCACATAAAAAATTGCGGCAAAGGACTTAAACATATTTATAGGCATTGACGTTCCAAACATACCTATGCCGTAACGAAACGGCGTTGTCTTTTTCAGCGTAGTATTTTTAGGCATAATTATTATCCTCCTAATTAAAATAAACGGGGTTTGAAACAGCAGTAATTCTTTTTCCTTTCAAGGCCTTTGCATAAACAAATTTCACCTTTTCAAGGTGGATTTCCGCCCTGCCGTCAGCAAGATTAATTTTTCTTTCACCCTTATCAGTAACAAGAGTTAAAGTGCCTGCATTACTCTCTGCAACAAGAGGAATATCAGGGTTATATTCAGCGGTGTCGCCCATTGAAATATCACCGTATTTCAAATTGAGCCTAACGCCGTCAACACTGTCACTTACAAATGCTTTTCCTTTTTTTATCGCGTCTAAAATGTCTTCCGGCGCAGGGGATTGGGAATAAACGCCTGTTACAGGATTGCCAAGCCTTACAAGGCCTTTAGGCTTATGAAAATCACTGCCGCCTACTGCAGGCAGTTTTCTGCCCCTATAAAGCATATCCGTCCACCATTTTATAGCGTCGGTGTTGGTTTTACGCATGGGACCGTTCCAAATTTCAACCATGTCAAAGGCATTTTCATCCTCCCAAAGATAAGGACAAAACCTGCACCTTGGATGATTAACCGAAATTACCGCACCCTTTGAACGGGCATTTGAAATAAGCCGCTCCATATCCTGCCTTGTGTTGGCAACAAAGGAATTTTCAAAAGGATTGGGCACGCCGAAAAAATTCATGTGGCCTTTATAATGAGTCCATTCGGCAGCCGGAATAAAGGTCAGTCCGTCAATATGGGGCAGAGAGAAATTTTCCGCAAAGTTATTGTGATTTGCAAGTGCAACAAAATCAAGGCCCATGCTTTTTGCAAGCGTTCCAACCTCATACGCACTTAGCTTTCCGTCTGAGGCGGTTGTGTGAATATGCAAATCGCCGAAAAGCAAGCGTTCTCCTTTAAGTTTAAAATCAATGTTATATGTAACATCAACGCCCTCGGGCATTATGTGATAAGCACCCACAATAATTTTCCATTTACCGGAATTAATGGGTTGACACAAATACCCCGGTGACGAATCATATTCGCCCACGCTGACGGATTTATGGGCGCTTCCTGACCAGCCGAGAAAGCGGCCGCGTTCATCCTCTATGCCTATGTCAATAGTATTAGACGGCTTAAGGTCTGACATAAAGCCTTTTCCCTTACGAAAATAATCATAGCTGACAGTAATTTTTTCAACATTTTCAGGAACATCAAAAGAGACGGTGTAATATTTTCCCTCTTTCTCCTTTGGTATATGATGGCGAAGTATTATGTGTATCACCTCTTTGCAAATGCTTTTCAACTTTATTTTATAATATATCAATGGGTAATTCTTGCTATAATTTAAGAGAAATAGGTGATTTTTTTAAATTTTTTACATTTTGTTGACAATGTTACATACAAAATGATAAGATTTAACTGTAGCAATAGAATTAGAGGGTGTGTGCAATTTGAACATAAATTCAAATGACATTGATAATAATTTAGTGGTTTTGGTGGATTATCGTAACAATAAATCCCTAAACAGGTACGGTGTTGCATGTCATTGGTGGAATTCCGAAGCCACATCCCTGCACTGCCATAATTTTTATGAATTTTTTATCGTAACCGGCGGTGAAGCAATTCATGAAATAAACGGAGAACACCGCAAGCTCCACAAAGGCACCCTGCAGCTTATTCAACCCAAGGACAGCCACAGGATTGTATCCTCACATTCAAAAAAATGCACTCATATAAACATCAGCGTAACTCCCGATAAGCTTGATAAAATTTGCAATGCTCTTGATATATCTATTGGTGAATTGGTTGAGAACACAGAAACAGCAACGAATTTATCAGTGGGCGAGCTTGAGTATTTTATTAAATTAGCCGAAAGAATCAGTTTGCTGAACTTTAACTCTGACGATAAATTCCGTGTGCTTGTGTGCGAAATGATTGTTGAGGCTGTTTGTATTTTCTATAAAAATATGATTTCCTCAAAGCTTGACTGTCCCGATTGGTTTACCGACACACTTGATAAAATTCATTCGCCCAAATATTGCGACTGCTCGGCAAACGATGTTTATCAGCTTGCAGGATTTTCACCTCCCATTGTGATTGAACAATTTAAAAAGCACACGGGAAAAACAGTTGTTGAATATCTTAAAAGCATAAAAATGAACAAGGCCTGTGAGCTTTTAAAGGACACAGACACGCCCATTATTGAGATTTCAAACATTCTCGGCTATACAAGCCTCAGTCATTTTAACAGAATATTTAAGGACTGCTTAGGAATTACTCCTGCAAAATACAGAAAATCAAAGCAAAGCGAAAACAAAATCATTCGCAGTACAATAAAGGAATAAAGGAACAAGATTATGCTTACTTTAGAAAACCGATTTAAGGATGCAAAAAAATATGAGCTTTCATCCCGTCAGCTTGAAAGGTATACATCTGTCAAACAGATAAATAATGTTTTCAAGTGGCTTATGCCCTTTAAATTTAAAACCCTTATGAAAATCGTACCCAAGGGGCTAAAGGGCACTATTTCCGGCATGGTAGATTTTTTAAACGGTAAAAATATAGTAATTGACTATGATGACAAAAGAAGCCTGCCCCTTTGGGAGCCCGGCGAAATTCCCCTTTATGACGGAGTTGACAAACCATATATTGTTCCCTATTTGTTGGAAAACAAAAAAGCACCTGCCGTTTTGGTAATTCCGGGAGGAGCATATCTTTATGTGTCAATGGAGAATGAGGGCATTAACACCGCAAAAAGATTAAATGAGCTTGGTTTTCACGCAATTGTGCTCTCGTACAGAGTGTCACCGTCACGCTATCCCTGTATGCAGCTTGATATGATACGGGCAATACAGCTTATGCGCAAAA
>JBJEPI010000012.1:0-4680 GCA_051881175.1 Eubacterium sp. | reverse complement strand
TTGTTTACGATACAGCACAGCGGATGATATATCCTTAAATACATCCAAAGACCTGTTCATTACGAGTGAACTGCTCTACCTACTGAGCCATATCAGCATTGATTATGTTTGTATGTAAGGGCGGTGCCCTTTTATAAAAGCTCCAACAGAGTTTGGTACACAAACTCTACACTTGATTTTCTAACCTGATTTCTGCCTATTTCGCCGAATTGCATAGTGTAGGTTTTAACCTGACCGTTAATGCTGAATCCAAAGCAAACCATACCCACAGGCTTTTTCTCGGTTCCTCCTCCGGGGCCGGCCACACCTGTTATGCCAACGCCTACCTGACTTTTGGCGGCCTTTGCAACGCCCAAAGCCATTTCGTAAGCGACCTCCTCGCTGACAACACCATTGGATAAAATAGTATCGGCACTAACACCTAAAAACTCCATTTTTGCTTCATTGGCATAGGTAACAAAGGACACATCAAGCACCTTTGATGCATTGGTAACATTAACCAAAGTACCACAACACAAACCGCCGGTACAGGATTCCGCGAATGAAATATGATAGCCCAGTTCAATTAATCTGTCAACTACCTTTTCTTCTAAAGCCATTAAATCACCTTATTCAATACCGTTTTGAATTTTTGCAGCTGTAAGGGTATTACGCATCAGCATTGAAATAGTCATGGGACCTACTCCGCCGGGAACAGGGGTAATAAACGAACATTTATCCTTAACACCTTCAAAATCCACATCGCCGCAGAGCTTTGAATTTTCGTCGCGGTTCATGCCCACATCAATTACTACGGCGCCCTCCTTAACCATATCGGCAGTAACGAACCTTGCCCTGCCGATAGCGGCAACAAGTATATCCGCCTGAGAGGTAATTTCTTTAAGATTTTGAGTTTTGGAATGGGTAATTTCAACAGTTGCATTTTCGTGAAGAAGAAGCATTGCCATTGGCTTGCCGACGATATTGCTTCTGCCAATTACAACAGCTTTTTTGCCGCTGACATCCACACCTGTTGAGTGAATAAGCTCCATAACGCCGGCAGGGGTGCATGGTAAGAAATTATAATCACCAATCATAATTGAACCCACATTCACCGGATGAAATGCATCAACATCCTTTATGGGGTCAATTAGGTTGATTACCTCTTTGTCGTCAAGATGCTTTGGCAGCGGAAGCTGACACAAAATACCGTTAATTTTATCATCCTGATTAAGCTTTTTAACAAGATTATTAAGCTCCTCTTGAGTAGTTTGCTCAGGAAGAGCATATTTAACACTGTAAAATCCGCATTCCTCACAGGCACGCTCTTTGTTTTTTACATAAACCTGTGACGCAGGATCCTCGCCAACAATAATAACAGCCAGTCCCGGTGTTATGCCTTTTTTCTTAAGCCACTCGCACTCTGCCTTAACCTGCTCCTTAACACTCTTTGATACTGCTTTTCCGTCTATAATCTGCATTCTAATTCTCCGTTTTTTCGTTATCGTCGGTGGATTCAACTACAATTGACGAATAACCGTCGCTATCCTTATACACTACCTTTTTTGATACTTCAATCCCTGTATTTGGAACCATTTTTTGCGGCAATGTGCCTTTTTTGTATTTTACCATAAAAGCAATAAAAAAGCAAAGGGCCACTACAACAATTATTGCTGATAAAAGCTGTGACACTCTAATTGTGGTATCGCCGATATAGAGAGAATCCGTACGCATTCCCTCAACAACCATACGCTCCGCACCGTAAAGTACACCATAAAGCATGAAGATTTCACCCTTGAATTTTCTGTGCTTTTTAACAATAATATGAAGCACCAAAAAGCTTAAAAGGCACCAAACGCTTTCATATAAAAAGGTTGGGTGAACAGGCAAATTAGGATCAAAATCAATCCCCTTTGCTTCGAGAGTTTGAGACGAAGCAACAAGAGTATCGTGAATTTTCGGCGACCACATTCTAAACAATGCAGTGGTAGTATTAGTACCAAAAGCTTCCTGGTTAAAGAAGTTGCCCCATCTGCCTATACCTTGTCCAATAAGCAAGCCTAAAGCGCCTAAATCAATAAGATTTAAAAAATCAATTTTACCGATTTTACAACCAATAGCGGCACCGATCAAAGCACCGATAATTCCGCCGTAGATTGCTATGCCGCCGTTCCAAATTGCAGGAATTTCACTTAAATGCTGGGAATAATAATCCCATTCAAATGCAACATAATAAAGCCTTGCACAAACAATGCCGAACAGGGTTCCCCAAATTAAAACATCGGTCATACCGTCCAGGGACATTTTCCATTTATACGCCATTCTGCCGCCGTAAAGCACAGCCAAACCAAATCCAAATGCAATAATAATGCCGTACCAATGAATTTGGTATCCGCCTATTGAAAAGGCTATTGACGGCAAATCAAAATCAATGCCAAGCCCCTCAAAGGTTACATGCGTAATGCTATCCATATAATTACCTCAATAATATGAAAGTTTATCAATATTTACAATAAACTAATATAACATATTATTTGTAAAATTTCCACTATTAATTATAACAAAATATAAAGTAGTGCCAAAATCAGCATATTATCTGCGCCCTCACGGGATAAAATCATTACCAATGCCAATATAAGTGAGCTGTCGCTTGAGTTAAACAGGCCGTTCATTATGCCGTTTTCACTACTGCCTAAACTCTTATCAATAGGTGGTGACGAAGCGATGGATTTGTGCTCAGGCTGAGACACCGGTGTTGGTGTAACGGGTTGGTCAACAAAGCTTTTAGCTCTGTTTCGCATTTCCTGAACTCTTCTTTTTGCTTCATCAATATCCGAAACTGAAAAATCTGCCATCAAAACAAGTCCTTAAGATATGGTAAAATATCGAAAAGCTTTAAAATTCTTATGGCTTGATCTGCCTTCTTTTGAGAATCCTTTGACAGGTGCGGCTTTAAAGCATTGATCAAATCTGCATTTTTCGATTGAGTGGAATTCATTTTGTCAATTATTCCCTTTGCCCGCATTAACATTTTAAAATCATCGTTATTTAGGTTTAAATCTCCCAATCCGGCTAAAGCGTTATTATTTTTCTGTGCCGGCTCGCTATTGACATTTGGTTGTTCACCCAATATTGAGCCGGCAACGCCCTTTAGCATTTCTATATCCTCGGCGGAAAGCGAGGATATTATATCATTAATATTATCCATATAATCACATCGTTATTTTTTCATTAACTTATCAAGCAACGCCTTTGCCTCGGGAGTTGAAAGCATTTTTTCCATTGTGGATTTATCGTTCAAAATGTCCTTTAGCTTAGCCGAAGCCTGAGATGAAAGATTTTTATTAATATAATCCTCCACATTGCCGTTTTCTGTTGCTTTTTTAAGCTCATCAATATTAATATTTGCCTTTGTGGCTAAATTGTTGAGCTTACCTTCGTCGATATTTTTCATTGAATATTCTCACCCTTCATTGTATAATCATATTAATAACTATGTTTTAAAAGGGGCGTTTATGAATGAGAATAGTTGTTACCTCCGATTCCCACAGATGCCAAGGAAATTTAATTGATATTATAGAAAGACATTATCAAAATGCCGATTTATTCATTAATTTAGGTGACGGCGAGGATGATGTTGACACAGCGTTACTGCTGTATCCTAACGTAAAAATTGAAAGAGTGGCAGGTAACTGCGATTGGGGCTCAAGCCTACCGCTTTACAAAACAATTTCATTTGCAGGAAAAACAATATTTTTCAGCCACGGTCACCCTTTCGGCGTTAAGCACGGATACGAAATGATTGAAGAAAGGGCAAAAATCGAAAATGCAGATATATGCTTATTCGGCCACACCCACATACCCTATACAAAATATAAGGATGGAATATATTATATGAATCCCGGAGCAGTTTGTGACAGTGTTTACGGAATAATCGACATTGAGGACAGCGGAATAATGACATATAATGTAAAATTTTGATAAAATATTTCTTTGTACACTTGTATAAAATTAACAGTATGATATAATTTAAACAAGTGGAGAGTGAAATATATGGACAAAAATAACAAATGCTCTGAAAAGACAAAAAGAAAGATTGCGTCTGCCTTATGTGAATTGATGGATACAGTTCCCTTTGAAAGAATTACTGTTTCGGATATAACAACAAAATGCAATATTCACAGGCAGACATTTTATTATCATTTTCAAGACCGATATGAGCTTTTGGATTGGATACTATATAACGATATTTTACAACCGCTTATTACCGATTTAACCCTTGACAATATTTATGACAGACTCTACAATCTGTTTGAAACAATGAATAACAATAAAAAGTTTTATCAAAATGCCATCAATATTAACGGCGATGATTTAACAAGATATATCAGCCGTGCCGCAAGCGAGCAATTTGCGGCTGTAATAAGGGAAATAGGATTAAAGCACGGAATAGATAACGGCGATGCGAAAAACGATATTTTAATGGCTGAGTTTTTCGGCTTTGGAATTTCAGGAGTAGTAGCAAGCTGGGTGCATAAAGGAATGAAAGAAAGCCCGCGGGAAATGGCAAACAGAATTGAACAGCTTGTTAATTCCTGCAAACAATTATTACTTGAAAGATAAAAAAACTACCGATAAATCGGTAGTTTCAGACTGCTGACAAAGTTCAATCCGAGAGGATTGGGCTTTGTTTTTTGTGTG
>JBJEPI010000011.1:0-79347 GCA_051881175.1 Eubacterium sp. | reverse complement strand
TTTCGGAAAGAATGCAGTCGATTTTTTATTTACGCTGTTTTTTTACAGCCCCTTTCTATTAAAAACTATTGTTTTCTTGCCATGCTTTGTTTAATTTGTTGAACTTTATTTTCAACGATAGTATCAACAAGTTGATAAATATTTTCTGTTAATCTTTGCTTGGTTAACTCCACAAACTGAAGACTATTAAAATAATCATAAGTAATTGCTACTATTGATTGAATTATTATTTCATACTTTTCTTTTTGTGACAATTCATCAAAATTTCTTTTACAGTTATTATAAATAAAATCCTTTCCATCTTTCAAAAAATTTCTATCTATAAAACTTTCAGCATCAAAATGTCCACTAAAGTTAATTGATTTCTTTATTTGTTTTTCATAACCATCAATACACATATCTATTGGAAGAACATTATAATAATACTGTTTATAGATATTATATATTTGTGTTGAGAATTTATCAGTAAGTGCTGTATGTATTACATCGTCAATAACCATATTATAACTTAATTTTTTAATTTGATTTGTTATTCTATCCAATAAATCATTTTTCAATAACTCATTAATAACATCACCATAATTCGAACATCTTTTTAGTTTGATAATTGATTCTTCCGTCATGTTAATTGCTTCAGATATGGTTTTATTATCTTTTGATTTAATAGCAGAATCTTTTCTTAAAAAATAATCTATATCTACATCAAAATAATTACAAAGTTCACACAGGAATTCAATACCCGGAAGTGCATTGTTATCTGTATTTTCCCAATTTATATATGTTGTTCTACTGAAGCTTTTGGATATTGTTTCTTCCCCATCTTTATATTCTATATGAATTCCTTCGGACATTTCTTTTTGAGATAATTCTTTCTCTGTTCGGAGGGAAAAAAGTTTTTTCTTGAATTCTTTTCTATTAAATTCATATTTTTTGCTCATTACAATCTCCTTATTTTTAAATATTTATTCCTAATAATACTACTACATAAAATTGCGGGTGTCAATATTCTTGACACCGAATTTAATAAACAATTAGATTTTTGGTCAGATCGTGTCAGTTTACAATACATATGAAGAGTGCTATAATTAACCTGTAAGGAGGAGAAGATAAATACTGCACCTTGAAAATTGAATATTGAGTTTATAAAAACTGATGAAAGGAGGTTAAACAATGGACAAATACAGACATGAAATTGATACTGAAGCAATGAATTACTGTTATGATGAAATTTTCTGCAATTACGATGATGAAGACAAAGGAGAAGTGTGGGATAGTTATGACTAATAATGAATTTTATATTAAACAAAAGAAAGAAGCAATAAGACGAATGGAGCTGTTGGTAAAAAAATACAACCTGAATCCAAATCTAATTAAGTATCTAAAAGATGACAAACCATATTATAGTTACCTAATATGTGGTTTAATAGGTTGTATTGATACAATAACTTATGATGATGTTATCTATAAAACTGCTATCGACTTTGAAAAAAAGCATGATGCTTATGTTTATCATGCTATTGAGTCATATACAAATTATGGTCGTTTAATTTCGTATTTATATGTATCAAACTATGAGGAAGAGTGGGATTGTGAATGTCCTCTCGACAAAACATATGACAACTATTTACCTTCATATGTTTATAATATTGATGACGATTACGGCGAATTTGGATCAATAAAGATTAGCTCTGACGGAGGAGCACTAGTAAGGATTGAATAGCCAAAAACACAAATCTTATTTAAAAATCAATTTTTGAAATTAATAAAAGGATATTTTAAACGAAATAAATATTTAACTACAAACATAACTGAAACAGTAAATTATCAAATTATGATGGTAATTGAATTGTAAACTGCGTATGTAGTTTATATGTAAAATCTGAATCTAAAGAAAATTTGAATATGGAAGGAAAAACAACTATGGAAAACAATATGTTAATCACATTAAACATAAACAGCATTAAATACAAACTTACTGATTTGTCATATAGTGAAAGATTGAAACGAATTTTTAGTATTCTTAGATGCACAAAATATAATGATTGTGAACGGCTTCCCTCAATTATAGGGTTACAGGAGGTGATTTTGGGATATGGAGATCAATACTTTGACATGATTCAAAAGTTTATGCCTGAATATAAATTCATTAAACCGTATGGGTATGAAAAAGAAAACTATAAATCTTCCACAAATATACTATTAGTTAGGAAGGATGTACTTGTGAGATATGTATCTAAACAATTATCTTCCAAAGAGAATGGAGGATATTTGTATAACTATATTTTTCTAAATACAAAATTTGGAAAATATATTATTTTAAATCTTCATTTGCCTCAATTAAATGTGTTTGAAGGTCGCTCTAATAAATATGTAAAATGGAGAAAAGAGATAAGAGATTGTCTTTTAAAAAGTATTTATATAGAAATTGCAAAACATCCTGATGCAAAAATAATTATTATGGGCGACTTGAATTGTTTAGAAGATTCTGAAGATATTTTAAAACTCAAGGCACTAAATATGGTTAATATTACGGAGAAAAATAAACCAACATACTTCAACAATGATTTTGGAAATAAATCTATTGATTATGTTTTCGTTTCTGCAAATATGTTAACTACAGATAACGATATGAAAATTTGTACTGCTCTTGTTGATGATGATATTTCAACAATTCATAAACTAACCGATCATGCATTATTGAAAACATTAATTAAATCAAAATAATTATATATTTCAGCAATTACATAAGAAAAATCATTTGAAAATAAAAACTTTTAATACTAATTTGATATCTTTAGTTGTTCTAAAGACACCATGCAATACTAATCGGCGAAGTTAATATTGAAAAATAATAGATTTTAGGAGATAATAATATGACAGAATTTAAGAAAGATTTGACACCGGAAACATTTGAAAATGTTGTTGCATACATTTTGAGTGAACCCGGAGCAATGGGTTGTGCGGGAACGGTACATTGTCTAAACAATGACGGTAGTGTGTTTGCGGTTGATTACCAAGAAGAGCAAACATCTTGGGAACGCGTTAAAGAATGCTTTGCTGCAATAAACGGATGCAGGTTTTTCGGTCCGGCAAAGGAGGTTGATATTTGCAACTCTGTGTTATTTATCGGTTTTAGCAAAGGGACAACTTATATAAACGAAGGTTGGAAGGAAATATGCTTTGACTGCGGCAATCACTTCGTTGTAAAGGAAGAATATGCAAAAGCATTTTTAGATTTATTTAACGGTCTAACCCCTTGTGAAGTTATTTGTGATGGCTTTGAAATAGTCCAAAAAGAGAAATTGTATAAGCAATTATAAAAGGAGAATAAAAGTAAATGAAATATGTTGCATCTGACCTACACGGGCATTACGATGAATACATAAAAGCCATTGAGTTGCTTAATGATGACGATGAGCTTTACATAATCGGCGATGCCATCGACAGAGGTCCTGACGGAATAAAGCTTTTGCTTGATATAATGGCAAGGGATAATGTAACCTTAACTAAAGGCAATCACGAGTGTCTGCTTTATAATGAGCTATCCGAGCTCGCAGGAAGCGACGCTATTGATACAAATCGTATTATATCGGAGTCGTTGGAATACGGAGATATAGGACAGGTCGAAACACTAAAGGCATTTTCAAAGCTATCTGCAAAAGAGCAGTTCGCAATATTAGATTATATTTCTGAATTGCCGTTATATATCAAGCTTCGTGTCAACTCAAAGGATTACATATTGGTTCACGCTGGACTTCCTGATTTTAACGGAACACCTATTCCTATTGAACACTTGGACGAAGATGATTTGTTAATCGGATATCATGATTATAATGTTCAGCATTATCCAAAAACTACCGTTATTATTGGGCATCGACCTACAAGAACTATTATTAATGCACAGCCCGACAAAATCTATCGCAAGGGCAATACAATAAACATTGATTGCGGCTTAGGCTTCGGCGGTCAGCTTGGTGTCCTGTGCCTTGATACAAATAGGGAGTACTACTTTTAATGATAATAACGGAGGGATGATTTATGAAGGATGAATTTGAATTAGAATTAGCAAAGAGTTTTCCGTTTATGCGAAGAAAAGAAAATATTGATGAGCAAAAGGCAAAGAAAGGCAAAATGTTTGATTTATACGGAGCGTTTGGATGTGATGTAGGAAACGGATGGTACTCCGTTCTTTATGGGCTGTGCGATGAAATCACAAAGGCTTATGAGGAGGCTGGAATTGAAGTAGATGTAGTTCCGATTCAAATAAAGGAAAAGTTCGGTGAGCTATGCTTCTATTATGAAACCCCAAACGCTGATTCCTCTTTGCAGAAAACAACAAATGACATTGTAGAAAAGTGGGAAGAAAAATCAGCTACGGTGTGCGAGAGATGCGGACAACCCGGACAATTAAGGACGGACTTATCGTGGGTGCTCACGCTTTGTGATGATTGCTACGAACAACAAAAAAGCAAGTACAAAAACAGAGGATAAGATAATATGACAAAAATATTAGTAATATCTGATACACATAATGACAAATATAATCTTAACAAGGTAATCAAAAACGAGCCGAATATAGATAATGTAGTGTTCCTTGGAGACGGAATGGCTGATATTGAATATATCTTTATTAATTCAAGAAAGCCTTTATACTCTGTTGCAGGGAATTGCGATACTGATTTTATTATTCCGTCAAAGAAGATAATAAATATCGAGAACACGAAAATCTTTATCACACACGGTCATTTTTATGATGTAAAAGTAACATTTAAAAATGTTGCAGAAGAGGCGAAGTCTAAAGGATGTAATTTCGCTTTTATAGGACATACTCACGAGCAAACGGACGAGACTATTGACGGCGTGCGTATAATCAATCCCGGCTCGGTTTCATTCTTTGGTCATTATGCTATTGTTACTGTTGATAATGACAATATTGATGTTGAATTTAAAAGAGCTGGAAATCCGTATGAAAGTTTACGCAATGTCTGATATTCACGGTGATATAGATGCCTTTGATTATGCATTAAGTATCATAATTGATGAACTTAAAAAGTCTGATGTAATGTTAGTACTGTTAGGCGACTATATTCACGGTATGGAAAACGGCAAAGATGTACTCGACAAAATCATCAATCTTCAAAATCAATATGGTTGCGACAAGGTAGTAGCTCTGTTGGGAAACCACGAAGAATTGTGTATCAAAGGCTCAAGTACAGTTGATGAACAAAATCCGTCCTATGAAGATGATTATGGCGATGATGAATACTACATTAGCCGGTTTGAAAACCTACCTCGTTATTTTGTTGCGGGAAATACAATTTTTGTTCACGCAGGAATTGACGAAACGGCAGGAGATTTGTGGGAGCTTTCAACTGATGATTATACATATACAAACAAGTTCCCTGCTGATTTAGGCAAGGTCAAAGGGCTTGATATGAAAATTGTCGCAGGTCATATCTACACATCACAAATTGCTGATAACCCAAGATTTAATGATGTTCTATATGATGGAGAAAATCATTATTATATTGACGGTGATGTGCTTTCAACAGGTGAACTACCTGTGCTAATGGTTGATACTGACGAGGACAGGTATTACCGAGTGACACCCAACGGAGTGTATGAAATCGAGCCATATATCGCAGAAGATTATTGAGGTGAGACTATGAGATTCAAAGAATTACGATCGGTTTTATCACGCTCAGACCGTCTGTCTGTTTGCGATAAGAACACATTAAGCTATGAAAATTTTGATACTGTTTCAGCTGTTTCGGCATACTATGATGAAATGCTTGTATGCGGTATTGGATTAATAAATAGCGAGTTTTCCAAGGAGAACAAAAGCAAGGATATTACGCTTCTTCCTTGCATTGAAATTGTAGTATCAACAGAAAAATGATATATACGCAACCTGTAATGAGGAGAACATAAAATGTCAAAAAAGAGAATAAACATATTCATTATTACATCAATAGTAATTGCCATAATAATTGTCATTGGTGTTGTTTTTGCTATTGTTAGCAATAGGGATAGTTCTTACAAATTAAAGGACAATGTTATCACAATAAATGCTCAATCTGAAGTCCAACCGACAGAGGTTACAGAAAACTACATAGCATTTGATAACGAATTCAAATGTAACGAGGGTGATGTTGTGGTAGCCGGAATCACTGATGCTTATAAAAACGGATTTGTAAGGCGTATTGTATCCGTTGAAGAAAAGAACGGAAAGTATGTCTATTTTACTGAAAACGCATACCTATCCGATGTTTTTGAAACCGCTCATATAAAAAAATATATTACCTTTACAAACGAAAATGCTATTGTTGACGAAGATGGTATTATTTCCGGTTTTAATGCTGTCATCCGACCCATTACTGCATCTATAGGAATCAGTCCTAATGATGATGGCTCAACATCAATTCTTTTAGATTTTGAAAAGGAACTGAATGATTATATCTCTTTTAACGGTGAAGCAAAGCTAACACCGGTTTTGTTAATTGAAATAAATATAGAGGATGGACAAACTCAGTTTAGTATGACACTAAAAAATTCAACAGAAGGCAGTTTGAACGTTTTGTTAGGTACTGGTGCAGATTTTGAGGATAGTATTGACATCTTTGAAAAGGATTTGCCATCTATTGAATTTTTTGTAGGTCCTGTACCTATTGTAGTGACAAATTCATTAAGTTCATCTATAGATATTTCAGATTCTATATCGGGAGAATTATCTACAGGATTGAATATCAATAACGAATCTTATCGTGGATTTGAGTATAACAGTGCAACAAAAAAGGTAACTGAAATAAATGATACACAATATGACAGCAACAATGATAATATAAAATGGGAGGACTCAAAGGCAGATGCTTCTGCTGAATTTGAAGCAGGAATTGGCTTGAATTTAACATCAAAGCTTTATGATATTATGGGTGGAGAACTAACCGCCGGTGTTGTTGGAAGTGAAGAATATAACATTTGCTTTACTCCTGACGAAATTCATAACGATTTGAATTATGTTGGTAGTGTTGATTTATCGGTTTATCCAAAGATTGAGGGAAGTGTTATTGTAGATGTTCCTTTGATAGACGAATCACTTGTTGCTCAAATGCTGTTCGAAATGGAATTTGCTCCGTTATGGCAAAAATCATGGACGTCAAGCGAAAACTGGGAACAGGATATTGCAAACAATATAAATAGCAAATTGGTTAATACATATACCAAAAGAAAAACAGAGGAATATAAATGTGAGCAACCGGAATTTAGTTTCGAGTATTCAAAAAATTGGAATTTGGTTAATTCAGAGTTAACTGATACCTATGAGCTTGGAGTTATTGAAAATAAAAGAGGGGTATCTATTACATTTTGTGAATGTAATCGGGGATTTACCGATACAAATTACGGTGGCGGATATATATTACAAGAAGCAAAAATCACTGCAATAAAAGAATCTGATTTTAAACCAAGTTGGATTTCGGGAAGTGATTATTCATCGTTAGGTGAATTTATTATTGCTAAGGTTGAAACATATGGGTATTATGAAATGCATTCAGATAATCCAAAATTAATAAAGTATGACACTAACGACAATAATATTTTTTACACTCTGATTCCGAAAACATATACTAAAGATAATGGAGGTATTATCCAGTATAAGGCTCATGGGTATTGGGATACTTTATCTTGGAACTACCCAACGCCTGTTGCTATTATAGCAGAGTCTCCTAACGGAACATTTTCAGAACAGGAAGAAAGAGAAATTATAGAAATTCTTTCTACCTTTAAGGAAAACACTTAAGTGTTATTAAAAACTGTAGGGTTCACAAAATTCTAAATATGGGATTTGTTAAGTATATAAAGGTACAGTTTTTAGTACAATAAAAGCATAATTTCCAAAATGACTTGCTAAACAGTTTTTTCTATGGTTATATACACTTGAGGTGATATAATGACAGGTGTAATTTATGCACGATACTCAAGTGATAATCAGCGTGAGGAGTCTATTGACGGACAGCTTCGTGAATGTACTGCATTTGCTACACATAATGACATTCAAATTGTTGGGGAGTATATCGACCGAGCATTGTCAGCCAAAACTGATAACAGACCTGAGTTTCAGCAAATGATTAAGGACAGCTCAAAAGGGATTTTTGATGTAGTCATAGTTTGGAAGCTTGATAGATTTTCCCGTAATCGTTACGACTCTGCCCACTACAAAAACATTTTGAAAAAGAATGGCGTTAAAGTTATTTCAGCTACCGAAGCGATTTCAAGCGGTGCAGAAGGAATACTTCTTGAATCCATGCTTGAGGGTTACGCAGAATATTATTCGGCAGAGCTTGCCGAAAAGATAAATCGTGGCTTAACCGAAAACGCCTTAAAATGTAAATACAACGGTGGTACAGTTGCTCTTGGATTTACCATTGATGATGAACAGCACTATCAAATCAATCCAACAACAGCAGTGATAGTTCGTGAAATATTCAATAACTACATTGCCGCCATGACGCAAAGCGAAATCAAGGATTCACTCAATGCCAAAGGATTGAAGAATAATGTCGGAAGAAAATTCACGGTAAATAATATTGCAAACATATTATCAAACAGACGATATGCAGGCGACTATGTTTACAGCGGTACTGTAATTGAAAATGGCATTCCGGCAATAGTTTCACGAGATGTATTTGATAAGGTGCAGGAGCTTATACAAACAAATAAAAAAGCACCATCACGGCACAAGGCGATTGATGATTACTTGCTGACAACGAAATTGTATTGCGGGAAATGTAAAGCATTTTTGGTGGGCGAAAGCGGTAATGCCAAAACAAGACGGTACGCCTATTACAAATGTGTCAACAACAAACGCACCAAGACCTGTGATAAGAAAGCAGTTAAGAAGGATTGGATAGAAAATATAGTCATTGACCAAGTGATTAAATTTATCAATGATGATGAACTGATTGAAAGGCTGATTGACAAGATACTTGAATATCAAGACAAGGAAAGTCCAACTCTCAAGGCTTTGAAGAAACAGCTTGCTCAAACAAATCATGCTATTGATAATATGATTAGTGCCATAGAGCAGGGCATCATCACAAGATCAACCAAACAGCGACTTGATGAGCTTGAAAGCACGAGAGATAGTCTTGAAACAGAAATTGCAAAGGAGTGTATGACCTATCCGACTATGGACAGAGAGTTCCTGCAATACTGGTTCAAGGACTTCAAAAAACTGAATACTAATGATTTAGAAAACAGAAGAATGCTGATTAACACTTTTGTAAATTCAGTAATTCTTTACGATGATAGGATTGATTTCTATTTCAACTACAAGGATAATGTGAAAACGCTGAAATTATCCGAAATAGAGTCTTTATCGGATTTGGCTTCTCCCGCTCCACCAAAAAGAAAAGTCGCTTTAGCGGCTTTTTCTTTTTGTTCTATTATTTTTTCACTTTTCACTATTCTCTCTTCTCTAAAAATAACACTGCGACTTTTCCGGATAAGAGAGAAGAGTGAAAAGATAAGAGAATCGGTTGTTTTGCTTCGCAAAAATATTGAATATAACATATTCTTATGTTTGTTTTGAGGTGAAGTCTAAAGTCGCTTTAGCGGCTTTTTCTTTTTGTTCTATTATTTTTTCACTTTTCACTATTCTCTCTTCTCTAAAAATAACACTGCGACTTTTCCGGATAAGAGAGAAGAGTGAAAAGATAAGATAATCGGTTGTTTTGCTTCGCAAAAATATCGAAAATAATTTATTCTGTGTTTGCTTTTCCAACCCCACAAAACATAAAAATGACTATCCGCATTCCAACTGCTGATAGTCATTTTTTATCTGTTCTGCCGATTATATAGTCAACGCTTGTGTTGTAGTAATCTGCAAGCTTCCATAACAAATTTATGGGTATTTCACGCTTTCCGTTTTCGTATTGCGAGTATGTGTTTTGCTTAATGTTTAGCAACTCGGCAATTTGACTTTGCTTTAAATCATTATCCTCTCGTAAATCCCGAAGCCGCACATAATCACCCCTGTTATATCTTTACCCCATAATATAACATCACGCATTGAGATATTGACAAATATCGCAAAATGAGATATTATTAATTTGCTGTATTCACAGTAGATTGCAAGACCGATAGATAAATCGAGTGGTTATAAAAGGAGAAAAATAATGGGTATAGTTATTGTAGCATGTATAATGGTAGCCTTAGTCGTTATACAAGAACCTGTATTAAAATGGATGAAAAAGAAAAACTTAATACCGACAATTTCAAATAAAACAAAAAAATAATTGTTTCGGTTGTAGTAATAGTATTGGTAATTACATCTGCAGTTGTTGGAAAAAATCTTTTTTATGATAAAAAAGTTTCTGCGGAGAATGACGCTGAAATGATTGTGGGCACTTGGAAACTAAATAAAGATAAAACAGACGAGGGTTGTGATTATTTATATTTTCCTGCTTATGTGATTTTTGAAAGCGATCATGATATGCGGGAAATTAAACGGTTAAATTATATTGGACGGAGTATGCATAAAAATGAGTATACACCATTTGAATATGATGATTGGAATATTGTGCCGTGGTATAAAACTTCTCAAAAGACAGGATTGGATAACTATCTTGAAGGCCATAAATTTAATTGTGAATATGAAATATATGATGATGAATTAATATGTCATAATCAAATATATGGTGAAATATATTACGATAGAATTGACTATGATGATATAATAGTCGGCAAATGGACATTACATGATGATTATTATGCGGATATGAAAACCATTAATTTTTACAGCGACGGAACATGTGCCATTGAGGGAAGCAAAGGTACGGAATCAGGTAATTGGTCAATTGTTGATGATAATTTAAAGGTTGTAGAAGCCTATGGCGAAATGTTTTGGAATTACAAGGGCTTTCTTGCAAAATATGATTTGTATGCCAACGCACTGGTTCTTTACGATGACGATGAAAAAGAGGTAGTATGGCGGATATATGAAAGAGAGGAAGAATAACCGTTATTACAAAAACCGAAAAAACAAGTTGCCGTATTGCTGATTTTGTTTTATAATAGCGTTATAGGTGATTGGTTATTTTATACATTCAGCTATATATAGCTTAAAAGGAGAAACGCTATGTCCGCTTTAAAGCAAAAAATCAGTGATGTTATTTCCTTTGCCAAAAAGTATTGGAATACTCCTGCAAAGGGAAATTATGTTCCGTACAAGGAAATTGTAAATGTAGGTATCGCCGGCTTTGGTGTTCACTGGGCCAGTTCCCTTGCCAGCACTATCGGGCTTGATGCCGCAAACTTTCTTGTGGGCGCAAGCATTGGGCTTAAGCCGTTGGATTTGTGGGCAATGCTTTTGGTTGCAAATCTTGTGGGAATACCAATTGCTCTGTTTAGAGGCTGGTATTTTGATAACCACAATATGAAGGGCGGAAAGTTTATACCCTTTATTGTTCGCTCCACCTTTCCCCTTGTTGGCCTGTCAACGCTGTTTGTATGGCTGCCCTTTGAGAATTGGGACTATATAACCAAGGCAATTGTAGTAGAAATTTTCTATTTGGTTATTCAATTCTTTTTGTGCTTTTACAACGAGGGCTTTGCATATTTTCAGCAAATAATCACGCCGAATGCTCAGGAAAGAGCAACGGTTATGAGCATATCGCAGATTATTTATTCTCTCGCTCCCACATTGTCGGGCCTTATTATTCCAACGCTTGCCGGCTTAACCTGGGGACTTAACAATATCCAAACCTATCGTGTTATATACCCTGTGTTCTCCCTTGTGGGACTGGTTATTAATGTTATTTTCTTTAAAAAGGTTAAGGAAAGGCTTGTTTTGCCTAAACAAAAGGTGGAATATGTCAGCCTTGTTGACGCTGTTCGCGAGGTTGCCAAAAACAAGTATTTTTGGATTATAAATATCGCATCGTGGATAGGCTTTCTTGAGTGTGCCTACGGTGTTGTTCTCGGCTGGTCATTTATTTATTCCCACGGAGGAGAAAAGGCGGCACAGTTGGGAATTGCCAATACTGTAATAGGCAACGCCGCTCTGTGGGCAATGCTTTTAGCGCCTGTTATGATTAAGCTGATGGGTAAACGGAATCTGCTTATCAGCTGTAATGCGGCAAATGTAATTCTCTTTATAATTCTGCTTTTCAGCTATAAAAACCTTTTTGCTATTTGTGTTATTCTGTTTTTAAACGGATTTGTTAACACCTTTGGCAACATTTATCTGCCTAATATTAACGCCGATATGCGTGATTATCATCAGTGGAAAACCGGTGTAAGAATAGATGGACTTTTTGCTCCGCTTGGACTTATAGGCACGGTTTTAAGTTTTTTCACCGGACTTGTTCTTCCTGCAATTTATGAGAAAATGGGACTTCATGAGAATTACGATGTTCTTTATGATGATACCTTGAGAAACAATCTGTTTAGGGTGCTTATTATTTGCTCCATTGTAGGTGCAATATTAAATCTTATTCCTTATCTTTTCTATGATTTAACGGAAAGTAAGCACAGGGGATATGTGTATGTGCTGAAAATCCGTGCAATGTTTACGGATTACGGCAACAATTTGCTTGACGATGACGAGCTTATTGAGACTATGGAAATTATCAATACGGCAAGAGAGCTTAAGGGCGAAGAAGCTCAGCCTGTTGATAAGTCAAGGCTTAAGACGGCACGGAAAATGCCTAAAAAAACAGCGGAACAGGAAAACGAGAAAAAAATTGCTATCAAAGAGGCGAGAAAGCAAATCAGAGCTGTTAGGGACAGAAATGACCAAATTGAATCAATGCCCATTGTTATAGAAGAGCTTGAAAAGTTTTCTACCCTGCGCTATCAAATTCAGCTTCAAGAGGCTGAAAAGGTTTATAGTAATGGAAAACTCTATTACTATGAGTCTGCAAGGGATGAACTTGCAAAAGCAAAGGCTATGCCTAAATCAACTAAGCAGGAAAAGGAAATACGCGCCGATGCAATTAATCTTGCAAGAACAAAAATCGCTTCCGCAAAGCTTATGGATAAGTATAGCAAAGACGGACTCGCCGAGCCTGATGAAAGCGTAAAAGAGGAAATTCAAAACAGAGAAACCTCCTCATTTGCAGATACTATCAGGCAAAAGCAGGAGCTTAAAAAATACATAAAGTCTGTTTCACGCTACAAAAGAGCCATTGCTCCTTATGAAAATGCAAAGGCCCTTATTGTTCAGGCTGAAAACTATACCCATTTAGCCGAAATTGAACAGCTTTATGAAAACGCCGTTAAAAAAACAAACGAAATGGCCGAGGCATTTTAAATTTAAATAAAAAGAACACCTAATCAGGTGTTCTTTTTTGTTGAGAAATGCTTTACTATGTGTTATAATGAAAAGCAAGCAAAATATTGGAGGTACAATATGAATATTTGGCACGATATATCACCGAAAAGAATTAAGAAAGACAGGTTTTATGCCGTTATCGAAATTTCAAAGGGCGGCAAAAACAAGTACGAGCTTGACAAAGAAACAGGAATGTTAAAGCTTGACAGAGTTTTGTTTACATCTACTCACTATCCTGCTAACTATGGCTTCATTCCAAGAACCTTTGCCACTGACAATGACCCTCTTGATGTTTTGGTTTTGTGCAGTGAGCAAATTAGACCTATGACAATTGTTGAATGCGAGCCGATAGGAGTTCTTGTTATGGAGGACGGCGGTGCAAAGGACGAAAAAATTATCGCTGTGCCTGTTAACGATCCTAACTATAATGTTTACAAGGATATTGATCAGCTTCCGTCACATAGGTTTGAGGAAATTAAGCATTTCTTTTCCGTATACAAGAACCTTGAACACGATAAGGAAACCACTGTAACCGAGGTTAGACCGAGAAAGGAAGCAGAACAAATCATACAGGAATGTATTGATTCCTACATAAATAATTTTCAGCTGTAAGTGAAAACCCTCTTGATACTGAGTTATCAAGAGGGTTTGCCTATTTAATTAATTCGTTGGCGTTGTGCATTAATGCCTCAACTGCTTCAATTCCGCTTGTTCTTGCAATAGCTTCAAGTCCGTCTTCAAATTCGGGAGGCCTGCTGTCAAGATTATGGCAATCACTGCCCACGAAATGAATTCTTCCGCTTTCCAAAAGCTTGAACAGCTTTTTTCTAATACCTCTTGGGGCGTTGGTAAAGGAACTGATATTAACCTGCACCAAGCATCCCATTTTGATATACTGGTCAAGCCTGAAGGTGTCCTCAATAAGGGCTCTGTATCTTTCAATATGAGCAAGAATGGGCTTAACACCGTAATCACAGTATAGATTTACAAGCCTGTCATAATCGTTCTCGTCAAAGGATGACGAAAAGGAATGTTCAATAAGTGCATAGCCTGAATTACCTATGCAAATTTCATCAATACTATCATTGTTGAAAAGGTAATTGCTGATATAAACCTCTGCGGCAGGTATTAATTTTGGACTGCCGGGAGGTAACGCTCTTAACAAGGCGTTAAAGGCTTCGTCTCTTTTTCGTAAAAAGTCATCAAGGGATATATCGTCGGAATAGTAATGGGGCGTTAATATAATTGCCTTAGCGCCCTGCTTTTGAAGCCTTGCTATCATTTTTAGGCTTGTTTCAATGCTTTGGGAGCCATCGTCAACAGCAGGAATAATGTGGCTGTGAACCTCAACTAAATTGTCAATATACATAATCTACCACTTTTTAATAATCATTTCTCGGGTCATACTGAGCCCTTGAATCACGAATAACTCTGTCCTGTGGCGGTAACGGCGCAGAGGGAGTATTTCCTCCGTATCCGTAGCCATAGCCATAGCCGTAACTGTAACGGGAATAGCTGTATCTGCCGCCGTATTTGTATCCCATATATTTGCCGTAGCCGTATTTTCCCGACGAGCCGTTGCCTACAAAGTTAACAACAAAGCCTAATATTTTCGCGTCTATAAATTCAAGGGAGGATATAGCGCGCTGAACATCGGGGTGTGTTGTTTGATTTGAACGAACGATAAGAACAACACCGTCGGACTCCCTGATAAGCGGTAAAGCGTCGGATACAACGTTAATGGGGGATGTATCAATTATGATATAATCAAAGCTTCTTTCCAGCTCGATAAGAAAATCGGCCATAAGCTCCGAGCCTAAAAGCTCGGCGGGATTGGGCGGAATAGAACCGGAACAAAGCACAGAGAGATTATCGTATTCGGTTTGATGTATAACGTCAAACAAATCAATTCTGTCCTTACGCAGGGCCGATACCGTTGAACCCAAATAATTTGTTAATCCCGGTGAATTTGGGATTGAAAAATAATGGTGAATTTTCGGTTTGCGAAGATCGCAATCAAGAAGCAGAACCCTTTGACCTGCCTGAGCAAAGGTAATGGCAAGATTTATAGTGGTTGTAGTCTTTCCCTCGTTAGGTGATGATGAGGAGATAACTATTTTCTTGCATCCCTTTTTCATAACGGAAAACATAATATTTGCTCTAATGCTTTTGTATGCTTCCTCAACTCTGAATTTAAGGGAGGGGTCAATAGATAAATCCTGAAGCAATTGCCTTGAGCTTGCAGTGGTTTCCTTCAATGCTTTTTTACTCTTTGCCATAATTATCTTGCCCCCTTTCTCTTGCTTGACGAGCCTTGGCTTTGCTTTGATTCAAAGCTTGGAATTGAACCGAGAACAGGGATATTGTATTTTTCGATAAGCTCTTCCTCTGTCTTAATTCTAATATCAAGAAGATTTCTAAGTATTATGTAAGCGGCCGCTAAAACAATGCCTGCTACCACACCGATAGCAATTTTTTTAGGATAACCGAGGCTTCCTGCCGAGCTTGCCTTAACTGCCCTATCTTCAACAGATGCCCTAACTAAGCCGTTATTTGTTTCCTCCATGGTTTCGGGAACGGTTGTTTCAAGCTGACGGGCGATTTCGTACGACAGGTCGGCGTCCTGTGTAACAACAGTAATTTTAAACATGGCCGTGTTCTCGATTGACTCGATGGTCATGGAATTCTTTATTGCACTTGGCTGATAATTTGCATTAATACGACTGTTTAAGTCATTTGCGACTCTGTTGCCGAATTCATTTGTGTTCATAACCTCAATATAGGTGTCAAGCATTTTCATGGCATAGTTCATTTTGCTTGTGTTGCTCACTCTTATTGAGTCACCGCTCGTTGATGATGCTGTTGATGCTGCGTCGTCAAGCTCCTGCTGTGAGTCAACTGCGTAAGCTAAAAACTCAACGGTTGAAGTGTATGTAAGCTTTGTAAAATTAGCGGTATAAACATATCCAAGTAAACCGCCTAAAATTGCAAAAACAACAATCAACTTCCATTTTTTTATCAGTGCGAACAGTATTTTGCGCACATTAGCGTCTATATTCATTTTGGAGTCCCT
This sequence comes from Eubacterium sp., assembly GCA_051881175.1. Lineage (GTDB taxonomy): Bacteria > Bacillota > Clostridia > Oscillospirales > Acutalibacteraceae > Eubacterium_R. Next base: position 62,941 of record JBJEPI010000011.1, on the reverse strand, counting down.
CCACAGATGATTTGAACATAATATTACAAAATATATATTACTTTATAACCTTGTTTTTGTCAATTATATTTTGTTTTTTCGCCTGTTTATTATTGACAAAACCAAGATAATAAGTGATAATATAATGTAGATTTTTATGCGGAGTATATAGCTATGTCAAATACAAAAAAAATGCCCCTTTGGGGACCGTATTCAAAAAAATACATGGGAATTTCACATATTGTGAACAGTCTTTCAAAGGAAGGCGCCAGATTTGATTTTACAGTTCATCCCACAATATGGAATTCGGCTACGCCCGTACCCAATGTAACCGTTCCCTCATCATATCATTTATGGGAATGCACTGCCGATTTCAGCTATTTTTCATACAGATATGAGCTGATGTGGAAGGATTTGGTTTATGCTGATGTATCCTTTTCAAAAATAAACGACGATGCATATCTTGTTCGTTGTGAAATTAATAACAATACAGATTTGTCTCAAAACTGTGTGCTTAATATATTCGGCGCTTTGGAGCTTCCCTTTAAGTCCTTTGTTAAGCTTAATGCACCGGGAAATGCGGTTGTATTAAACGCAAATGATTATGCCGAATTTAAGTATAATACTCCTCGCCCATGGGACGGTGAAACCCCTGACGGATTGTTTAGAGGTATGTTTAGAGACAGCAGCTTTTACCTTGCCTCCGGCTTGGGTGACAGATGCGATAACGAGCATGTTCACTATTTAAACCTGAAGCCCTTTGGTGTTGAAAAGGGGGATACGGTTGCATATAATCTTTCCGCCGAGGGCATTGAAAATCCTGTGTTGGCGGTTAGATACAGAACCGTAACCGACGGCGACGCAATTTTTGATATTAACGGCGAGAAAACCGTTTTTGAAAATTCAAGCGAGCTTAGAATAGCTTATGTAAAATACAGCGAAAATCCTGTGTTAACCAGCCTTGGCGGCGCAGGAATTGAATTGGATTTCATTGCCGTTATCGGCGAGGGTGAAAAAATTTCCGTTGAGCAATGTCCTTATGAGCTTGTGCCCGAAACGGAAATTGAGCCTGTGGGAGCAGGGGAGAGAGCAACCCTTAAATACAGCTATGACGGCTGCAATTATTCAATTTTGACTCATGATAAAAACACCCGTCAGCGTAAGCTTGAGAGCGGAAGCCTTGAGGATGCCCTTATCAACCGTTTGTCAAACGGTGATATTACCTATGATGACCTGCCGGAAACCTTTTCCCGTTCATTTGAACGCAAGCACAGTGATGAGGGATATTTTCACAACACCTTGGTAAAATCCATTTTTATTGAGTCTAATTCAAAGAATATCCAGTATGTGGTTTTGTCAAACTCAAAGGTACAGCCTATGACTGCTGAGGAATACGAAAAAATCTATAATGATGCAAGAGCAGGTCTTAAGCCTAACGGTTACATAAAGGAGGGCGAAAAATACGCCCTTTCAACACAAATCCTAAAATCTACACTTTTAACCAATGTAGTGTATCCTGTATATCTTCACGGCGAAAATGTAGTCCACCATACACCCGGAAAGCGTTGGGATTCCTTTTATACATGGGACAGCGGCTTTATAGGTATGGGCTTGCTTGAGGAGTCCAATCAGCTTTGCCAATACGCCCTTGATATGTATTTGTGCGATGACGATAACAAGGATTTCGCATTTTTGCTTCACGGCTCGCTTGTACCCACTCAATTTGTTGAGTATTTAGAGCTTTTGAAAAGAACCGAGGATAAGCACAGTCTTGACTTTCTATATCCTAAAATGAAGCGCTATTATGAATTCCTGCGGGGCAGAGCAGACGGTTCAACCTGTAATAAGTTCAACAACGGCTTGCTTACCACGTACGATTACTGGTATTCCTGCTCGGGTATGGACGATTATCCGTGTCAAGTTGAAATGATTAAAAATAAGGCTGAGGAGTATTCATGCCCTTGTCTTTCAACCTCGCAAATTATCCGTGCCGGCAAAATCATGAAAATGGTTGCCGAATATCTCGGTAAAAGCGACGATATTGAAATTTATAATCGTGATATTGAGCTTTCTGCCAATGCACTTAACCAACTGGCCTGGGATGAGGAGTCCGGCTATTTCGGTTACACCATGTACGATAAGGACTCTTCAAAGCCATACATAATGAAAACCGATGAAAACGAGAATTGGGATAAAGGCTTTGACGGCGTTTATCCGTTAATTGCCGGCGCGGTTGACGGTGAGCGTAAACAGCGATTAATTGAGCATATTAAAAATCCAAAGGAAATGTGGTCTGCGGCCGGAGTAAGCGCCGTGGATATGAGTGCATCCTACTACAAGGAGGATGGATATTGGAACGGAAATGTTTGGATGAGCCACCAATGGTTTGTTTGGAAAACAATGCTTGATAACGGCGACGGAGATTTTGCCTTTGAAATTGCAAACAGAGCCTTGGAAATGTGGAAGGAAGAAACCGATTTCACATATTACACCTACGAATGCTTTGGAATTTCCACCCGCAGGGGCGGTTGGTTCCACAACTTCGGCGGACTTTCGGCACCGATTTGCATTTGGGCAAATGCCTACTACAAAGCCGGAACGGTAACAACAGGCCTTGATGTTTGGACCGATTATCAAAAGGTTACTGAAAGCAGTGCCGATATTAAATTCAGGTATTACGGTAACAGCGATAGGTACACTGTTATTGTTACCCTTGATGACAGCAACGATTATGAAGTTTTACTAAACGGCAATAATCATAGCTTCAAAATGCGTAACAACGGAGCAATAGAAATAACCATTGACGGAACTGTAAAATCCGGCGAGATTAAGGTTCTTAGCAAATAATTGCCTATGAAAAGGGGTTAAAAATATGGCTAATAAAATTTACGGCAGCAATAATGAACCGCTTAAAATTCAGTTCATTACTGACACTCACTATTATTCAAGAAAGGGCGGAACAGAGGGAAAGGCATACGAAAAAGCAGAATCAAAAAGCCAAAAGGTTATTAAGGATACCGATTTGGTAATTAAGGCAGGCTTTGATATGCTTTGTGAGGATACCTCAACCGATATTGTTGTGCTGGCAGGCGATACAACCCGAGACGGCGAAATTGAGTCCCACAAGGAATTTATCGAAATGCTCCGTGACCTTAAGAAAAGGGGCAAAAGAGTATATGTTATCACTGCAACTCACGATTACAGAGACGGCGGTGTAGCACCGGGATACGATGGGGACAACGAAATTCAGGTTCCTGCTGTGGAGGAGAGACATGACCTTTGGGAAATGTATTACGAGTTCGGTCCCAACGAGGCAATCTCCACTCATCCCGATTCAATGAGCTATGTTGTTCAGCTTGCACCGGGCTATCGTCTTTTTGCATTAAATGACGACACTAACTATAAGCCTGAGGGCGAGAGAGGCTCCGGCTTTTCCGACGATTGCATGGCTTGGATAATGGAACAGCTTGACGATGCCAAGAAAAATGACCAATTTGTAATTGCAATGACTCATCATCCCATGATTGCACCGTCCCCGTTTTATGCAATAATCGGTAAGGGTGATATGCAACGCAACCACGAAACCACCCGTGAAATCTTTGCGGACGCGGGAATCAGCTGTATGCTTACAGGCCACACCCATATTCACGATATAAGCTATATTACCAGCAAAAACGGTAACAGATTTTATGATATAGCCTGCGGTGCTATGATTGGATGTCCGCCAACAATGCGTAATGTAACCATCGACCCGAAAAATGCCAAGGTTGATGTTGAAACGGTAATGATTAAAGATGTTCCGGGGCTTGATACCAACGGAAAGCCGTTTGACGAATATATGAAGGGCTTCTTCTTTGGTATGATAGGTGAAATCATTTGGGCAATGGGCAACGATATTGACCGCCTTGCCGAAATGACACCTGCGTTTTCAATTCCCGGCGAAAAGGTTAAAAAGCTTGGCTGGTTGATTAAGCCTATAGGCAAGTGGCTGAATAAGCTTACATTTAAGAAAATTTGGAGACTTTGCAAAAAGGAAAGCGGCTTGTCAAAGGCTGATATTGCCGACATTGCTGACAACAAGGTTACCGATTTTATTTTGGAGCTTATACAAAACCTTTACTGCGGCGACTCTCCTTACGGCCCGGAGACAAGGGAATACAAGCTTACCTGCGGATTGCTGAATATTATTGACAGCTTTCTTAACACAATCGGTCTTTCAATTGGTAAATTCCTTAAGGGTGCAACAAGTGTTCGCGGCCTTGTTGAGCCACTGCTTTGGAATCCCGGATACTGCGACGCCGAGGCAACCCTTCCGCTTTATCCTATTTTTGATAAGGATAATCCGGCACCGGCAGAAATGTTCAAGGAAAAGCCCTTTGATGACCCGGTTAAGCCAAGTAAAAAGGGCCCGCTTGTGCTTGCAATAATCGTACTGTTGGTTATTCTGCTTTTAGCAATTGTTGTAGGTATTATAGCGTTAATTATTTGGGCTGTTGCGGCAATAGTACATGCCTGCACCGGTGCGGCACTTATCGGACTGCTGTAGGCACAAAAAATATATTGCAATCCAATTGTAAACTTGTTATAATGAAAAAGTCATAAAACAAATAAATTTTAAGGGGTAAAAAATATGGCAGATGAAAAGAAAAAACTCAGCATTGGCGGTATTGATAACGCTGCTGAGGAAAAGGGCTCATTAGTAAAAACAATTTGGCAGCTTGTAAAATTCCTTGTAGTTTCAGGTCTTGTTACAATCATCCAATTAGTTCTTGCAAATGTTTTGCCACTGATTTTTGACAGCGTAACAGCTACATTACCGGCATTTCTTCAGGGCATCTTTGATCCAAATGTAATTTTTGATGCTTCAACAGAAAAGGGTATTGAGCAGGTTGGCAAATATGTTGCTAACGCAGTAGTTGAAAATGGTACTGTTGTTAGCGGTATTGTTACTTGGGGTTACTTGCTTCCGTTCTTCCTTTCAAACCTTATTGCCAACATTTACGGCTTCTATCAAAACAAAAAGACAACCTTTAAGTCAGACGCTCCATGGTACAATTTTGCTATTTATATTGTACTCATGATAGCTCTTATACTTTTCTCAACATGGCTTCAAGGTTGGCTTGTAGGCGTTCTTGCAAAGGTAAACATTGGATTTATCCAAGGACTTGCCAGAACAATTGCCGGTCTTGCCGCAGGCTTTGTACAAATGGTAGTTCTCTTCCCAATGGAAAAATTTGTTCTTCTCAAAGAAAAGAAAACCGACGGGGAAGTTGCCGAAGAATCTGCACCGGCAGAGGCTGAATAATTGTATCAAAAAAACACCACGATTTTCGTGGTGTTTTTTTATACTGCTTTAGTATTTATACTTTCCGTGTGGGGTTGAATTAAACTTGTCAATAACAACCTGATATCTGTCATAAGCATTTTTAATACTGTCGTCCCAAGAAATATAAATATTCTCCTGGGCCTTTTTGCCTACTCGTCCAAGCAGGTCCTTGTTATCAACAATATTGTCAATTGTCTTTGCAACGCTATGTGCCGTTTCAAAGCATAAAAAACCGGTCTCGCAATCCACAATTCCCTCTGAAGCACAGCTTCCGTCAACCAAAATTGCCGGCGTAGCAGAAGCCGCGGCCTCTCTTACAACCAAGCCGTTTGTGTCAAACAAAGACGGAAATACAAGCAAATCGGCAGTTCCGTAATATATTTGCAATTCGGTTCTGTCCAAAATTTGGCCGGTAAAAATCACCTTGTTATCAAGCGCAATCTTTCTGGCATACTTTTTAATCGCATTTTCATCAGGTCCCATGCCTACCATAAGCAACCTGAAATCTCTGCCCATACCCTCTAAAATCTTGCACGAATCAAGAATGATTTTAATGTTTTTGTACCACATCATTCTGCCAACAAAGATCAAAACAGGTATTCCTTCGGGAATATTATGCTTTCTTCTGATCATTGCCCGCTCATCGTCGGTTATGTGGGCAATGGGCAAATCCGAGCCGTTGGGCATTACGTAATAGTCGCCGTAGTATCCAACCTTTCTTAACGAATCGGCAGTTCCGTTACTGGTAACCCAAACCTCGTCGGCACTTTTAATATTATTTAAAAGCATTCCGTAAGCACGCTTTTTTATCAGTACTGATGGTATTCTCTCCTCAAAATCGTATTCATATTTTGTGTGATATGTCAGCACCTGGGGAATACGCTTTATTCTGTTAATTCTTCTAAAAAAGTAGCTTGTGGCAATAGGGCAGTGAGCGTGTAAAATATCAAAATTTTTATTAATGATATCCAAAGCAAACTGTTCCTTAAAGGGCCAACCCACCGGATAGCCTTCACCAAAGGTGAACAGGCTTTTGTATCTGTAAATCTCGTAAGGATATTTATAATCCTCTTGATTGGGGTTTTTAGGAGTTACAACAACAGCCTCGCCCAGCTTTTCGTTAATAATATCTGCATAGCATTTTGCAACGGTGCTTGTTCCGTCAATGGTTGGCGGAAACGCTTCCGTTCCGATAGCTATTTTAAGCTTGTTTTTCATTGGCTTTACCTCCAAGTGCCATAATTATACCACAGTTATCATTATTTGTAAAATAAATTAAATATAAACTGAAGAATGGCACTTGATAATTAATTTGCTTTATTATATAATAAACACTGAAGTATTTTGTTTAGGAGCTTGAATATGGCAGAGAAATATTCTGTATCCTTAGCAAGTATTATTGAGGCGCATAATCTTGAAATAGTCTATGTTCCAAAGCCTGCTGAGGAAATCCAAATCAAAACAAATGAAATTAACAGACCCGGTATTGTTTTAACGGGATATGTGGATTATTTTGATCCGTTAAGAATCCAAATTATGGGTTGGACAGAATTTGGTTTTTTACAAAATATGTCAAACGAAGAGCGTGAAAAGGCACTTGGCTATTGGTTGGGGTTGCATCCTGCCGCCGCCGTTGTTACAAGAGGACTTAAAATACCGAGTTATTTGGTGGATGCCTGTAAAAAATATGAGGTTCCGCTTCTTGTTACGGATGAAGAAACATCGCCGTTTTTAGCCGCATTAATCAATTTCCTTAATCGTGAGCTTGCTCCCCGTATTACCCGCCACGGTGTTTTGGTTGAGGTTTACGGCGAGGGTATCTTAATAGTCGGCGAAAGCGGTGCAGGAAAATCGGAAACTGCTATTGAGCTTATTAAACGCGGACACAGACTTATAGCAGACGACGCTGTTGAGCTTCGTAAGGTTAACGAAAGAACTATTGAGGGTTCATCTCCCAGCAATATAAGGCACTTTATTGAACTTCGCGGTATTGGTATAATTAACGCTCGCAGAATTTTCGGTATGGGTGCAGTTAAGCCAAACGAAAAGGTTGATATGGTTATTCAGCTTGAGGATTGGGATAGTACAAAGGCTTACGACCGTTTAGGTCTTGATAACGAATATACAAAGATTTTGGATGTTAAAATTCCCGTTATCACAGTGCCTATCACACCGGGACGTAACCTTGCGGTAATTGTTGAAACTGCGGCAATGAATAATCGTCAAAAGAAAATGGGCTATAACGGTGCCAAGGAGCTTATGCATTCTTTGGGTATTGACGAAATGGAGCCTACTGAAAAAGAGCTTGAAATATGGCAGAATTCATAATGTAAAAATGTAAAGGGGAATAAATTATGTACACAATTGGAATTGATTTAGGCGGAACTAATATTGTTGCGGCGGTTGTTGACGAAAAATATAATATTGTTGAAAAGTCAAAAACACCGACTGCAATGCCTCGTACGCCTGAGGAAATATTTGACGATATTGCAAGGGTTGCAAAAGAGGCTGTGGAAAAGTCAGGCTTAACAATGGATGACATTGAGTCAATAGGCCTTGGAACACCGGGAACCGCCAATGCAGACGGCGTTATTGAATTTGCAAACAACCTTAACTTTGACCACGTTCCGGCAAGAGAAATGCTTAGGGAGCGCCTTGGGGATAAGCCTATTTATGTTGCAAATGATGCAAACTGCGCCGCTTTGGGCGAGGCTTATGCCGGCTGTGGTAACGGCTCCAAAAACTTTATCGCAGTTACTCTTGGTACAGGCGTTGGTTCAGGTGTAATTGTTGACGGTAAAATCGTTACCGGCGTTAACTATGCCGGCGGCGAGTGCGGCCACATGGTAATTGTTGTTGACGGCGAGCCTTGCACCTGCGGGCGTAAAGGCTGTTGGGAGGCTTATGCTTCTGCAACCGCTCTCATAAACCAAACCAAGAAGGCTATGGAGGAGTATCCTGATTCAATTATGCATCAGCTTGCAGAGGAAGAGGGCAAGGTTTCGGGAAAAACTGCCTTTGATGCAATGCGCCACGGTGATATAGCCGGTATTAAGGTTGTTGATCAGTATGTAAAATATATTGCTTGCGGCCTTATCAACCTTGTAAATGCACTTCAGCCTGAAATAATTTGTGTAGGCGGAGGTATTTGCAACGAGGGAGAAACTCTTTTAAGACCTCTCAGAAGATATATTGAGGCCGAGCGTTACAGCGTGTATTCAAAAATGCAAACAAAGATTATGAAAGCCGAGCTTGGCAATGACGCCGGTATTATCGGTGCCGCTATTCTCGGTCGTATAGAATAAATCGGTGATATATTGGATAAATTAGTTGAAATTTTAGAAACAAACAAAATATATTATGAGCTTAATGCACCAATGAGCGAGCATACCACCTTTAAAATAGGGGGTAATGCTTCGCTTATTGCTTATGTAGCGTCAGCTGATGAAATACAATGCGTTGTTAAGGCATGCAATCAGCTTGGAATAAGGTATATCGCAATCGGCAACGGCTCCAATCTGCTTGTGGCGGACGAGGGAATTGACGCCTGCGTTATACAAATAGGCAATCGTTTTTCACAGGTAAAGCTTGTTGACGACACTACTATTTATGCTGACGCCGGAGCCTCGCTTATGCGAATTTGCCGTTTTGCCCTTGATAATGAATTGACAGGACTTGAATTTGCCTACGGCATTCCCGGCTCCTGCGGCGGTGCCGCTTTTATGAATGCCGGCGCTTACGGCGGGGAAATGAAGGATGTGCTTGTTCGTTGCGAGCATGTTGACTCAAAGGGAAATAAGGGCTTTCTTGAGGGTGATGATTTGGATTTATCATACCGTCATTCCGCTTATTATAATAACGGCTGCATAGTTACAGGGTTGTATTTAAAATTGAAGAAAGGCAACGCCGAAGACATTAAGGCAAAAATGGACGATTTAATCGGCAGGCGCAAGGATAAGCAACCCCTTGAATATCCCTCAGCCGGTTCTACTTTTAAGAGACCGGAAGGGTATTTTGCCGGTGCGTTAATTCAGGAATGCGGTTTAAAGGGCGCCTGCGTTGGCGGTGCCAAGGTTAGTGAAAAGCACGCCGGATTTGTAATTAACAACGGCGGCGCAACCTGTAATGATGTATTAGAGCTTTGTAAAAGAGTTTCCGATACGGTCTTGAAAGAAAAGGGCGTTTTGCTGGAAATGGAAATCAGAGTAACAAAATAATTCCTTGGAGGATTTTATTAATGAAGGATGTAGTATTTTTAACAGGAGTATCAGGCGCAGGAAAGTCAACAGCAATGAGCTTTTTGGAGGATATAGGCTATTATTGCATTGATAATATGCCGGCCGAGCTTATTTCTACCTTTATGAACCTTATGGACAAATCGGAAAAATACAATAAAATTGCTATTGTTACAGATGTAAGGTCAAAGGGAGTTTTCACTGCTTTTACCGATGTTGTTGATAAGCTTAAATATGATGATGACAATGTTAAGGTAATCTATCTTGATATAAAAAATCATGTTGCACTCAAAAGATACAAAATGACTCGCAGAAAGCATCCTTTTGCAGATAAGTTTTCCGGCAGCATTGACGACGCTCTTAATTATGAAAAAGAGGTTTTGGCGCCTGTTCGTTTAAGGGCAGACTTTGTTATTGATACCTCCGATTTGAATTCAAATCAGCTTAGAAACCGTTTAACACAAATCCTTATCGGTGACGATAAAGCAGTGATGAATATTAATGTAATGTCCTTTGGCTTTAAGCACGGAATTCCTGCCGACGCGGATTTCGTTTTAGATGTTCGTTGCCTGCCTAACCCGTATTGGGTTGAATCACTGCGTTCTAAAACAGGTCTTGATAAAGAAGTATATGACTATGTGTTCAGCTTTGACGAGTCACATATTCTGCTTGAAAAGCTGGAGAATTTACTGGATTTCTTAAATCCGCTTTACATAAAGGAAGGAAAAAGCCAAATTGTAATAGCTATTGGATGCACTGGAGGAAATCACCGTTCAGTGGCAATTGCCGAGGCTTTGGTTAAGCATTTCTCACGCCATTGGGATAATATCAGCGTTAACCACAGAGATATTGACAGAAAATAAATAGGGTAACGACAATGTCATTTTCATCACAGGTCAAAAATGAGCTTGTTAAAATTGAATATGAACAATTATGTTGTAAAAAGAGCTTGCTGTACGGTATGGCTCTTTTTGCTAAAAGCTTTTCCTTTAGAGGCCTTGTTTTTCAGTCTGAAAATCAAAGCATTGTGCTTTTGTTTAAGAAGCTTATCAAGGAGCTTTGCAATATTAACAGCAGAGTTAATGTTTCTCCGGCAGGGAAGAGCTTTACAATTGAACTCAGCAGGGCAGAATCATCTAAGCTAATTACATATTTAGGCCATAGCGAGAGCGAAACCGGCTTGGTAATTAATGCTTCAAACTTTATTTGTCAAAATTGTCAGTATGCTTTTTTAGCCGGTGCCTTTTTGTCCTGCGGGACTGTATCTTCTCCCCAAAAGGGCTATCATTTGGAATATACAATTGCCTACCGTAATCTGTCACGAAGCTTTGTAACCTTTTTGCAGGAATTGGAGCTATCACCAAAGCTAACCAACAGAAAGGGCTACAACATAGTGTATTTTAAGGAAAGTGAGGCTATTGAAGACAGCCTTTATATGATGGGCGCTTCCGGCTCTATGTTTGATATGATGAATATCAAAATAGTTAAAGAAATTCGTAATTCCGCCAACAGGAAGGCTAATTGCGAAACTGCAAATATTGAAAAAATGGTAAAGGCGGCTTCTCCCCAAATTGCCGCAATTTTGAAGATAAAGAACACAAAGGGACTTGATTCTCTTTCAAAGCCGTTACAGGAAATGGCTGAGATTAGACTTGAAAATCCGGATAGCTCATTAAATGAGCTTGCGCAAATGTTTGATCCGCCCCTGTCACGAAGCGGTGTAAACCACAGATTGAAACGAATTGTAGACATAGCAAATGAAATAAAGTAGGGATAACATGTTTACTCATCTTCACCTTCACACTCAGTTCAGCCTGTTAGACGGTGCCTGCCGTCTTAACGGGCTTGTTTCTCGTGCCAAGGAATTAGGTATGACCTCTTTAGCTATAACCGACCACGGCAATATGTACGGCGCTGTTGATTTTTACAGGGAATGTAAAAAGCAGGGCATAAAGCCTATTATCGGCTGTGAGGTTTATGTTGCTCCGCGAACAAGATTTGATAAGGACAAGGTGCTTGACAAGGACTATAACCACCTTGTGCTTTTGGTAAAGAATGAGATTGGCTACAAAAATCTTATAAAAATGGTGTCCCTTTCATATACGGAGGGCTTTTATTTCAAGCCGAGAATTGACCGGGATTTGCTTGAAAAATACAGTGAAGGCTTGGTGTGCCTTTCTGCCTGCTTGGTTGGAGAAATACCCCAGCTTCTGCTGAAGAAGGATTATGACGGTGCAAAGCGTGAAGCCTTGTGGTATAACCAAGTTTTCGGAGAGGGCAATTACTATCTTGAACTGCAAAACCACGGCATTAAGGAACAGCTTGTGGTTCTTGACGGTATTAAACGGCTTAATGCGGACACAGGCATTCCTCTCGTTGCCACCAACGATGTTCATTATGTTTATAAAGAGGACGCCGAAATTCAGCAGGTGCTTATTTGTATTGCCACCAACCACACAATAGGTGAAGATACGGGACTTGAGTTTCACAGCGATAATTTTTATTTAAAATCCGAGGAAGAAATGCGTCAAATTTTCGCCGATGTTCCTCAAGCGGTGGATAATACGGCTGTAATTGCCGAAAAATGCAATTTCGATTTTGAATTCGGCAAAACAAAGCTTCCTTTTTTTGAAACTCCCGACAATTCAGACCATTTTGAATATTTTAAAAGAAAATGCTATGAGGGATTACATAAAAGATACGGACAGGCTCCGCCTCAGTCCTATGTTGACAGGTTGGAATATGAACTTGAAACGGTAAATAAAATGGGATATACGGACTATTACTTAATAGTTCAGGACTTTGTGGCTTTTGCCAAATCAAAGGGTATCCCCGTAGGACCGGGAAGAGGGTCCGGCGCCGGTTCAATTGCGGCCTATTGCATTGGAATTACCGATTTGGATCCTATGAAATACGACTTGATTTTTGAGCGCTTTTTAAATCCCGAGCGTGTATCAATGCCGGATTTTGACATTGACTTCTGTTACGAACGCAGGCAGGAGGTTATTGATTACGTTACCGAAAAATACGGCAGCGACCATGTGGCTCAAATAGTAACCTTCGGCACACTGCAAACCCGTGCCGCTATTCGAGATGTGGGCAGAGCTATGGGTATGCCCTATGCCTCTGTTGACGCCGTTGCTAAAATGGTACCTAATTCGTTTCATATAACTATTGACCAAGCTGTTGCTTCAAGCAAGGAGCTTCGTAAGGCGATGGAAGAAAGTCCTGAGGTTAACAAGCTGATTGAAACCGCAAGAAAGGTTGAGGGAATGCCCAGAAACACTTCAACTCATGCGGCAGGGGTTGTTATTACTCATGACCCTGTGTCAGCCTATGTTCCGCTGGCAACCAATGACGGCTTGGTGGTAACTCAATATATTATGACAACTCTTGAGGAGCTTGGGCTTTTAAAAATGGATTTTTTAGGCCTTCGTACTTTAACTGTTATTGACGATACCGCCAAGGCAACAGGTGTGGATATTGAAAATATACCTATTGATGACAGTAATGTTTACAAGCAGTTTTCACGAGGACAGACAGAGGGTATCTTCCAGTTTGAATCAAGCGGAATGAAGCAAATGCTTACAAATCTAAAGCCAAAATCTCTTGAAGATTTAATTGCCGCTACCTCTCTTTACAGACCGGGACCTGCAAGTCAAATTGACACCTTTATCAGCAATTCCCAAAATCAGTATTTAATTGAGTACGAAACACCTTTGCTTGAGCCGATATTAAAAAATACATACGGCTGTATTGTTTATCAGGAGCAGGTAATGCAGATATTGCGTTCCCTTGCCGGTTACTCCTACGGCAGAGCGGATGTAGTGCGCCGTGCTATGTCAAAAAAGAAACACGATGTAATGGAGCAGGAACGGGAAAATTTTGTTAACGGCTGTGAAAAAAACGGCGTTTCTGCTGAAACGGCAAACGGAATTTTCGACAAAATCACCGATTTTGCCTCCTATGCATTCAATAAGTCCCATGCCGCCTGCTATGCTTTAGTTGCATATCGTTGCGCATATTTGAAATATTATCATCCTGCGGAATTTATGGCGGCGCTGTTAACATCGGTTTTGGACTCATCAAATAAGGTGTCCCGTTATATTGCCGAGTGCAAAAGGCTTGGATTAAGACTTGCACCACCCAATATTAACGGCTCAATGAAAGGCTTTACAGCTAACGGAAACACCATAAATTACGGACTTTTAGGAATTAAAAATCTTGGCAGTGATTTTATTGAGAAAATAATTGCCGAACGTGAAAACGGAGAATTTAAGGACCTGTTTGATTTCTGTTCAAGAATGCAGGGAAGTCATTTCAATCGCAGAGCCGTTGAATCTTTGGTCCGTTGCGGTGCAATGGACTGCTTTGGTGCAAACAGGCGGCAAATGCTTCAGGGCTTGCCTGTGCTGGTAACAAATATTGAAGAACAGCATAGAAAGACAATGTACGGTCAAGTAGGGCTTTTTGATGTTAGCGATGATTTCGGATATACCTTTGAATTGCCCGATGTCAAGGAGTTTTCAAAGACTGAGCTTTTGCAGATGGAAAAAGAAATGACAGGACTTTATCTGTCAGGCCACCCCATGGATAAATATGAGGAGTATACTGCAAAGGCCGGTTGTGTTCATACCTATGATTTGATTGAGTCGGCAAAAAACGACATGGCCTCGTATAAGGATGGCTCAGCCGTAACCCTTTGCGGAATAATTACTCATATTACCGTTAAGCAAACAAGAGCCAATAAGGCTAATATGGCTTTTGTAACTGTTGAGGATTTGTACGGAACTATTGAACTTGTGCTGTTTCCGAAAACCTTTTTGCAATACTCAAATTATATCAGCGAGGGAAATGTTGTTGCCGTTAACGGTACCCTGTCTATCGAAGATGAAAAGGAACCGAAAATTTTGGTAAATACCGTATTTAAGCCAAATCCAAGGGCGACTACGAAAAACACATCCTCGACCAATCAAAAGCATAAACGCAAAGGGCTGTTCTTAAAGTTTAGCAGTGCCGATGATGATGAAGTAATCAAAAAAGCTAAAATAATCACATCTATATTTGACGGCGATTTGCCTCTGTATTATTATTACGAAGACACAAAAAGCTACGAATTGCAATCAAGAGAGTGCTTTGTTGATGTTAATGAAACCATGCTTTCAGAGCTGAAAAGAATATTGGGTGATAAAAATGTTGTCGTTATTTACTGACAATACTTGACAATTTGTTCACAATTAAGTAAAATATTGTTTGCATATTTTGCAGTTGTTAGTTTATTACCAATGATTTGGAGGAATAATTATGAAGACTATTGCAGTTTTAACAAGCGGCGGCGATGCGCCGGGCATGAATGCGGCAGTGCGTGCCGTTGTAAGAACAGCCTGTGAAAACGGTATGAAGGTTTATGGAGTAATCCGTGGATATAACGGACTTATTAACGGTGACTTTATTGAAATGGATCTCCGTTCCGTATCTGATATAATCAACCGCGGAGGCACAATTCTTTATTCAGCCCGTTCAGTTGAGTTCGCAACCGAAGAGGGTATGAGAAAGGCAATTCGCACCTGTCAGGAATACGGTATTGAGGGCGTTGTGGTTATCGGCGGCGACGGTTCATTCCGTGGTGCACGTGATTTAAGCGAGCGCGGAATTCCATGCGTTGGTATTCCGGGAACAATTGATAATGATATTGCCTGCTGTGACTATACTATCGGCTATGACACCTGCCTTAACACTATTATGGAAATGGTTGATCGTCTTCGTGATACTGCTGAATCACACGACCGTTGCTCCGTTATCGAGGTAATGGGAAGACGTGCAGGTTATTTGGCACTTAACGCCGGTATTGCATGCGGCGCTACATCAATTCTTATTCCCGAGGTACCTGTTGATATTGAAAAGCATGTTATTGAGCGCATGAAGAAAACACAGCGCACTGACAAAAAGCATTTCATTATCATTGTTGCAGAGGGCTGTGGCATTGATTGCAGTGAGCTTGTAAAGGATATTCAGGCAAAAACAGGCGTTGAAACCCGTTACACCGTTCTCGGTCATGTTCAGCGCGGAGGATATCCAACCGTTAAGGACAGAGTTATGGCTACCCGTATGGGTAACTATGCCGTTAAGCTTCTTATGAATAACATAGGCAACAGAGTTGTAGCCGCACAAAAGGAAGATGTTGTTGATTATGATATTTTTGAAGCTTTGAATATGACAAAAACCATAGATATGGAAATGTATAATGTTGCCCACGAGGTTTCAATTTAACAGTTTTTTCAGCCGAGGTACTACCTCGGCTCTTTTATTTAGTTATTGTTACTGTTTTGTTATTGCCATAATTTAGATATTATGTTATAATGATAAAGTATTTTACAGCGGTTTTCTGTATACTGTATTACAGAATCGTTTTAAGGAGGAATTATTTTGAAAGAAGCAAAAGCACTGGCCTTTGTTAATGCCTACGGCGTTCTCGCTACTCTTGAGAATTTATGCCAAATGGATGACGAGGCAAAGGCAGTATGCCGGGGCCTGAAAAAGCCTGTATCTCTTTGCTTTGAGGTAACAGACGGTCCTTGCGTAACCTACAACTTTACTGCTGACGGATGCAAAATGACAGAGGGTGACTACGGTTGCACCTGTAAAATGAAATTTGCATCTCCGGAAAAGTTCAACGCACTTATTGATGACAGTAAGCCGGGCATTCCTGTAAAGGGTATAGCTCAGGTGTTATCTTTCCTGCTTGGCCCCTTTACTAAGCTTACGGATATTTTAACAAAATATCTTATGCCAAGCGAAGAGGATTTAAAGAACAGAGAGTTCTTTGAAAAATCAACAATCTTAACAATGTATACCATTGCCGGCGCAATTTGTGCCCTCGGTAATAATGACAGCATCAGCAAGCTATCGGCTTCATACATAGTAGACGGTGATATTCAAATGGGTATTACAGACGCTTGCTATGTAACGGTTCGTTGCCGTGATCATAAGCTTGAGCTTATTAAAGAAAAGCCTGATACTCCAAGAGCAATTATGGAATTCAAAACAATTGATCTTGCAAACGGACTCTTTAACGGCACTGCTTCAACAATGGCCGAGCTTTGCGCAGGCAACATTTATATGAGCGGTATGATTAACATGATTGATAATGTAAACAGAATACTCGACAGAGTTGCTGTATATCTTGGTTAAGGGGGATAGCATAATGAGTAAGTTTCCAGAATATACACATGAAAAATCACAGGAATGGTTTAACCGTGCCCTCAATGCAATTCCATCCGGTGTTTACGGACATTTAGGTCCGTCAGAGGGCTTGTTCCTTCCTATCACAAAATGGCCTTTAATGGCTGACCATGCAAAGGGTACATATTTTTGGGATGTTGACGGCAACAAATACCTTGATATGATGTGTGCCTACGGTCCAAACGTTCTTGGCTACTGTGACGACGATGTTGACGCCGCAGCTATGGCTCAGCTTAAAATCGGCAACTGCACAACATCTCCGTCATATAAAATGGTAGAGTGCGCAGAGCTTCTTAAGGACACTGTTGCAACAGCTGATTGGGCATTCTTTATGAAAAACGGTTCAGACGCCACCACCTTCTCTGTAATGTGCGCAAGAGCACATACAGGCAAAAAGAAGATGATGTTCTTTAAGGGTTACTATCACGGCGATTTCCAGTGGGCTCAAAAGGCTGACTATCCGGGCATCTTACCTGAAGATGTTGCTAATAATATTATTATTCCTTGGTTTGATATGGACGCTATGCAGGAGGCTTATGACGCTTGCGGCGGCGATGTAGCAGGCCTTATTGCTCAGCCATACGACCACGGTAATTTCTTTGATAACAAAACAGCCACTAAGGAACAGTGGGCAAAGGTTCGCAAGTTCTGTGATGATCACGGCATGGTTCTTATTATCGACGATGTTCGTACAGGCTTCCGTCTTGACCTTCAGGGCTCTGACCATTACTATGGCTTCAAGGCCGATCTTATTTGCTTCTGTAAGGCACTTGCAAACGGCTACAATATGTCCGCTGTTTGCGGCCAGGAGCACATGAAGAATACTGCTTCATCAGTTGTTTATACAGGCTCTTATTGGATGAGTGCAGAGCCCTTTGCGGCTTGTCTTGCCTGTATTCCGAAAATGAAGCGTCTTGATGTTCCCACTATGTTCAGAGAAAAGGGCACAAAGCTTACCGAGGGCTTAAAGGCAGCAGGTAAGGAGCACGGCTTCAATCTTGTTGTATCGGGTGAGCCTGCACTTTTCTATCTTAGAATAGCAAATGATGACACATTGATGCTTCATCAGGAGTGGGTAGCCGAGTGTGTAAGCAGAGGTCTGTTCCTTGCTTCTCACCACAACCATTTCATTAACGCATCACTTACAGATGACGATATCAAGCTTGCTATTGATATTGCAGAGGATGCATTCGGTGTTGTTGCCGCAAATCATCCTGAGTTGGATTTAAAATAATAGGCTATAACGGGATTGCTGAATTCCCGAAAAAATAAGCATATACGAAAGGGGTATTTATATGCCAGCAGACTTCAAGCCATTTGATAAAGACGAATGGGTACGCCTTGAAAAGAAAGCAGATCAGCTTAGAAGATATTGCCTTCAAACAGCTATTTGGGGCGGCTCAGGTCACGTTGGCGGTTCATTGTCAGCAATGGACGCAATGACAATTCTTTATCATCGTTTTATGAAATTTGATGTTAACAATCCGGATATGGAGGACAGAGACAGATTTGTTCTTTCAAAGGGACACTGTGCAGTAGGTTATGCACCTGTTCTTGTTGATCTTGGATTTATGCCTGAGGAGGAACTGAAAATCTTCAACCTTACAGGTGCAAAAATCGGTATGCACCTTGACTGCAATAAGGTTAAGGGCGTTGACTGTTCAACCGGTTCTCTCGGTCACGGTCTTTCACTTGCTGTCGGCTTTGCTCTTGCAGGCAGAGTTAAAGGCATTGACTACATGAACTATGTTCTTACCGGTGACGGCGAGCTTAACGAAGGCTCAAACTGGGAGGCCGCAATGAGTGCCGCTCAATTTAAGCTTTCAAACGTTGTTGTTCTTGTTGATAATAACAAATGTATGATTGACGGCAGAGTTGACGACGAAATGAAGGTAGAGCCTCTTGATAAGAAATTCGATGCATTTGGCTTTAATGTAATTCGTGTTGACGGTCAAAACATTAAGGAGCTTAACGACGCTATTGAGGCAGCTATTAAAAATCATCAGGACGGCGGCGATAAGCCAACTGCTATTATTATGGATACATTTAAGGGTGCCGGTGTTGACTTTATGCAAGACAACTATTTATGGCACTATGGCTCACTTGATGATGAGCATAAAGAGCAAGCCTATGCTTCTCTTGACAGGTATTTAGCAGAACGCCTTGAGCGCGTAGAAAAGGAGGCATAAACCATGGCTGGAATGAATTATACTATGACAGATACTACCAAGCTTTCAACAGCTGAATGCTATGGTATTGCACTTTGTGAGCTTGGCGAGGAGCATAAGGACGTTGTTGCTCTTACTGCCGACCTTGCCAAATCAACAAAAATCGGTATGTTCGGCGAGCATTTCCCTGACAGATTTTTCAATGTCGGTATTGCCGAGCAAAACCTTTTCGGTGTTGCGGCAGGTATGGCTAAAAACGGACTTATTCCTTTTGCTTCTACATTCGCTATCTTTACTGCGGCTCGTTCGCTTGACCAAATCCATACAGATATTTGTTATCAAAACGTGCCTGTAAAAATGATTGCAACTCATGCAGGTACCTCCTTTGGCCAGGCAGGCTCGACTCACCATGCCCTTATCGATATGGCTTGTATGAGAACCTTGCCTAATATGACAGTTATCTGCCCTTGCGACGGCTCTGAAACATATCACGCTGTAAAGGCTGCTTATGATATTGAAGGCCCTGTTTATATTCGTATTAACCGTGGCTTTGACCAGGTTATTTATAAGAACGTTGATGACTGCAAATTTGAATGGGATAAGGCTTCCGTTATGAACGAGGGTACAGATATTACCGTAATCGCTTGCGGCTCATGTGTATTTGAGGCAATGCAGGCTGCCCGTATGGTTGAGGCTGATGCCGGAATTAAGGTTAGAGTATTAAATATGCATACTATTAAGCCTATTGACAAAGAGGCTGTTCTCAGCGCTGTTATGGATACTCGCCGTATTATTACCGTTGAGGATCACGAGGTTATGGGCGGTCTTGGTTCAGCAGTAGCAGAGGTTGTTGCCGAGTCAGGTAAGGCTTGTGCATTTAGAATGCTTGGTCACCAAAATGCATTTTCAACAATAGGTCTTCAAGAGGACCTGCTTGCTATGGCAAAAATTGATGCTAACGGTATCGCTGAAACAATTCAAGAGATAATGCACGCTGATTTTGAAGCAGATGACGCTTGGGATGACGAATTCTAATAATCATTTGCAAAATAATTGAAAGGAGTGTGTTATTATGCCAAGCGATGAGGTTCGTTACACTAATAAGGTTTTTATGGCCGGTGCATTACCGCTTATGAAAACCATTGCTACCGACGTTCCGGAGCTTAAGAAAAAGTTCGAGGGCGTTAACGCTATATATCAAGTATCCGCTAAGGTAAATGCAGAGGATAAGGAGGCTGTTCATTTTATTGTAGAAAACGGCGAATGGACAGTTAAGCTCGGCGAATATCTTGGCCAGGAAAAAATTGACGGAGAGCTTGCTTTCTCATCAATGGAAAAAATGAATGCTTTTATGAAAGGCGATATGACAAAGCTTCCTAAAATGAAGATAAAGTCATTATCAAAATTCTTAAAGTTTATGCAGGTGCTTCTTAAAATGTCTTCACTATTGGGCATTAAAGAGCCGCCTGAGAATGACGAGGCTACCTCGGTTCTTCTTTGTAAGCTTTATTTCTATTTACTTTCATCAGGTATTTCACAGCTTAATAAGCTTGGCCATCCGGCAATTCACGAATGGGCACTTAAATCACCTGACCGTTGCTATCAATGGGAGGTTGTAGGCCATCCGGAATGCACTGCTTATATTCGTGTTAAGGCAGGCAAATCCAGAGCCGGCAGAGGCGCTTATAAGAGAGCTAAGCCTTTCTTCAATATGAAGTTTGATACACCGACATCAGCACTTAAAATTCTCCTCGGTACAGGAGATATGTTTGAGATGACTGCCAACCAAAACTTAATGATGGAGGGCGGCCCTGAGTTCGGTGTTCAAATCGGCGACTATATGATGATTGTTGGCGACCTTGCTTCATAATTAAATTTTTAATAAATTAACAGATAAACACCCATAATAACTGTGGGTGTTTATTTTTATGAGAAAAGCAATTAAAGTTTTTGACGCTGTTTTAGCGTTTGTATGTTCCGTTATCTTGGTTATGGTTGCGTTGGGATATTATCTTATGCCAAGCAGTTACATTAATTATTCCAACCATTCCTATAAAAGCTCGGTAATTTATTCCTATAATCAAGTGGAACAGGCAAGGTCGGTGGATTATCAGGCATCAAATCCAACTCAGGAGTCATTAAATCTGTTTGGGGTAATTCCTGTTAAGAATGTTACTGTTACCAACAAACCCTCACAGCAGGTATATGTCAGCGGAGAGGCATTTGGTATTAAGCTATATACCGACGGAGTAATTGTTGTGGGCACTCAGGATGTTGACGTTGGAAATAAAAAGGTTAATCCTGCTAAAGAGGCTGGTATTCAGGTTGGAGATATAATAATTTCAATCAATAATATGAATGTTTACAGCTCGTCAGATGTAACTGAAATATTAAATGACAATAACGGTCAGCCATATACTTTGAAAATAAAAAGAGACGATAGATATAAAACCTTTGTGTTAAGTCCGGCGTATTGTCAGCGTGAGGGATTATATAAGGCCGGAATGTGGGTGCGTGATTCAACAGCCGGAATAGGTACGATTACCTTCTATAATAAATCGTCAGGCACCTTTGCCGCTCTCGGTCATCAGGTCAACGATGTTGATACAAATGAAATAATGCCCCTTCTTGAGGGTGAGGCCGTCGGCGCAACTGTTACGGATATTCAAAAGGGAACAACCGGCAGTACAGGCTCACTTTGCTGTGAATTCCAGGATTACACCATTGGCAGGCTTATTGAAAACTCCTATTGCGGAATTTATGGATCTTATACAAGTATTCCTGACAGCTGTAAGGCTTATACGGTTGCCTCAAAGCAGGAGGTAAAAAAGGGTGACGCTAAAATTATTTGCACCTTATCAGGAAACGAGCAGAGGGAATATGACATCAAAATTACTAAAATCAGCTATTCAAGTAGCGGGGAAAAGGACATTGTATTTAAGGTGACCGACGAAGAACTTCTTGAAGAAACCGGTGGAATTGTTCAGGGTATGAGCGGCAGTCCTATTATTCAAAACGATATGCTTGTTGGTGCTGTTACCCATGTTATTGTTAATAATCCGGAGAAGGGCTACGCTATTTTTGCAGAGACTATGCTGGAGGAGTCGAATGCTGGAAAATAAAGTCAAAAATATAAAAATGTGAAAAAAGTACACAAAAAAATGTGCAAAAGTATTGCATTTTAAAAATTTATATGGTAATATGTGGAAGCAACAAAGGGTGCGCACCTTGAGTAATATGAATTTTTAAATGGAGGTAATGCTATGGAAACAATGGCAAAGATACTTGTTGCAGATAAAAGCAGTAATGTGGGAATGGCTTGCGAGCAGGAGCTTAAGGCTCTTGGATTTGATGTTGTTCTTTGTGATAAAAACGGAGATGTTGTTCTTGAATGTCTGGAGGCACAGAAATTTGACGCGGTAATAATGGATGTATTTATGTCTTCATCCGACGGTATTGATGTTATGGAGAAAATAAACTCCAGCTTTACGGAAAAGCCGGCTATTATTCTTATGTCGGCTATCAATACATCTGATTTTGAGGATAGAATGATAGCCGCCGGAGCAGATTATTACTTTATTAAGCCCATCAAGCCTGCAGCCTTGGCAAAGAGGGTTGAAAGCCTTATAAATTGGCGTGGCGAAAGAACAAGACTTTCTTACCGTCCTTTTACAGAGGATAACATAGAGCTTGAAATTTCAAAAATAATGCGTGATATCGGTGTTCCTGCTCACATCAAAGGCTATCAATATTTGAGAACCTCTATAATGCTGTGCATAGATGATGCAGAAATGCTTGGTTCTGTAACAAAAATTCTTTATCCCACTGTTGCAAAGCAGTACTCAACAACACCAAGCAGAGTTGAACGTGCAATAAGACATGCCATTGAGGTTGCATGGGACAGGGGAGATGTTGATGTTTTATCATCATATTTCGGTTATACCATTCAGGCTCAAAGAGGCAAGCCAACCAATAGTGAATTCATAGCAATGATTGCCGATAAGTTAAAGCTGCAAATGAAAACCTCGGCATAATTTCAGGCAGGATAAATCCTGCCTGTTTTTATTATTACTATATATTGTGGTGTGAGTAATAATTCACCCATATTATTCCAATATTTTGGCTTTGTGCAAATTTAACGAAATTTAAAAATTTTTTTGTAGTTTTATACGAATTTTGAAAAAACAGAAAAATTTATATTTTTTTAATTTTTTTGCAAAAAAACGCTTGACATCCGCCTTTTTATATAATATAATAGCCGAGCGTGTGGAAACTCTATTATATATTATATATAGGGATACATAGAGAATTTTCACATAACACAATGATATGCGATGATGTCGGAGGTTGCGCTAAACCCAGCGGGAATTTCGACGGAGTATGTCCGATTTAAAACCGGGCGAAATTAACTAAACCACCTTGAAAGCAAGTGACTTGCGAACGCTTACTTTACTAAGGCAAATTCTGCGTCCGAATGATGTTGGTCATTCGGTTTTAAAAATAGACGAGGTGGAAACACACGGCTTAGTTGTAGAAAGGTTTAGAACTCGCACCACAAAATTTTCATGGAGGAAAATCAAATGGCAGCAAGTAAAGTAAAAATCAGAATTCGTCTCAAGGGCTATGATCATTCTTTAGTTGATCAGGCAGCTGAGAAAATTGTTGAAACTGCAAAGAGAACAGGCGCACAGGTTAGCGGCCCTATTCCTCTTCCAACAGAAATCGAGAAGGTAACAATCCTTCGTGCTGTTCACAAGTATAAGGACAGCCGTGAGCAGTTTGAGCAAAGAACACACAAAAGACTCATCGACATTCTCAGACCTTCAAACAAAACAGTTGAAGCGCTGACAAGTCTTGAGCTCCCAGCAGGCGTTGATATCGAAATCAAGTTATAATCAATATCAACAAATGACTGAGGTCATGTTGGGTGAAAATCCCAACCAATAACCAAAGGAGGAAATAAAATGAAGAAAGGTCTTATCGGTAAGAAAATCGGCATGACTCAAATCTTCGACGAAGCAGGAAATGCTGTTCCTGTTACAGTTGTAGAAGCAGGTCCATGCGTAGTTACCCAAATCAAGACAATGGAGAACGATGGCTATGAGGCTATTCAGGTTGGTTTCGGCGATGTTAAGACAAACAGAGTTAACAAGCCAATGAAGGGCCACTTCGACAAGGCTAACGCCGCTCCAAAGAAAACACTTAAAGAATTCCGTCTCGAAGACATCTCGGCTTATGAGCTTGGTGGAATCATCAAGGCTGACACATTCGCAGCAGGCGATGTAGTAGATGTTAAGGGAACAAGCAAGGGTCACGGAACATCAGGTGCCATTAAGCGCTGGAATTTCGCAAGACTCAGAATGACTCACGGTACAGGTCCTAACCACCGTCACGCAGGTTCACTCGGTGCTTGTTCAAGCCCATCAAGAGTATTCAAGGGCAAGAAGATGGCAGGTCACTACGGTCACGAAAGCGTAACAGTTCAAAACCTTAAGGTTGTAAAGGTTGACGCTGAGAACAATCTCATCGCAATCAAGGGTGCAATCCCCGGTCCTAAGGGCGGAATTGTTGTAATCGCAGACGCAGTTAAAGCTTAACGAAAGGAGAGATTGAAATGGCAACAGTTGCAGTTTACAGCCAAAAGGGCAGAAAAACTTCAGATTTAGAGCTTGCAGATTCAGTATTCGGCATTGAGCCAAATGCAAACGCAATGCATCTTGCAGTTGTTAGCTATCTTGCTAACCAACGTCAGGGCACACAGTCAACTCTCACTCGTTCAGAAGTAAGCGGTGGCGGTGCAAAGCCTTGGAGACAAAAGGGTACAGGTCGTGCCCGTCAGGGTTCAATCAGAAGCCCACAATGGACACACGGCGGTATCGCTCTTGGTCCTAAGCCAAGAACATATAAGGTTAACCTTAACAAGAAGGTTAAGAGACTCGCTATGAAGTCAGCACTTTCAACAAAGGTTGCTGATGAAGAAATTAAGGTAGTCAACAAGATTGAGCTTGAAGCAATTAAGACAAAGGAAATTGTTGAAATGCTTGCAAAGCTTAAGGCTGCCAAGAAAACTCTTATCGTAACTGCTGAGGCAGACGAAAAGATTTACAAGTCAGCTCGTAACATTGAGGGCGTTAAGGTTGTTACAGTTAACACACTTTGTGTTTATGATATCCTTAACTGCGATACATTTATCGTACTCAAGGACGCTGCAAAGAAAATTGAGGAGGTATATGCATAATGAAAACAGCTCAAGATATCATTCTCAAGCCAATCATCACTGAGGAATCAATGATGGGTATTATGATGAAGAAATATACCTTCAAGGTTGCAAAGGATGCAAACAAGATTGAAATCGCTAAGGCTATTGAAACAGTTTTTCCTGACGTTAAGGTTGCAAAGGTAAACACAATCAACGTTAGAGGCCGCAAGCGTCGTCAGGGCTACAATGTTGGCTACACTCCTTCTTGGAAAAAGGCAATTGTAACTCTTACAGAGGATTCAAAGGAAATTGAGTTCTTCAACGATATGATGTAATCACTATATAAATAAGTAATATATACCTATTATATAGACAGCAACAAATAAATGGCGGATGATGAGGTATGAAGGGTGCCATCCCTTCGCAAAGTTATTCGCAATAAGGAGATTAATAATGGCAGTTAAAGTTTATAAGCCGACAACAAACGGTCGCAGAAACATGTCGGTTATCGATTATTCTTCTTTATCAAAGGTTGCTCCTGAAAAATCTCTTCTTGAGCCACTCAATAAGAAATCAGGTCGTAACTCATACGGAAGAATTACAGTTCGTCACCGCGGTGGCGGAAACAGAAGAAAGTACCGTGTAATCGACTTTAAGAGAAACAAGTTTGATATTCCGGCAACAGTATTAACAATTGAATACGATCCAAACCGTTCAGCAAACATTGCTCTTATTCAGTATGAAGACGGTGTAAAGAGCTACATCACAGCTCCTGAGGGATTAAAGATTGGTGATAAGGTTGTAGCCGGTACAGATGTTGATATCGTAACAGGTAACGCTCTTCCATTAGAGAATATGCCTGTTGGTACAATTGTTCACAACGTAGAGCTTTATCCCGGCAACGGTGCTCAGCTTGCAAGATCAGCAGGTAACAGCGCTCAGCTTATGGCTCTTGAAGGCCCATACGCTCTTCTTAGACTCCCATCAGGCGAGTTAAGAAACGTACCAAAGGAGTGTATCGCAACAGTAGGTGTTGTTGGTAACGCAGAGCATGCCAATGTTAAAATTGGTAAGGCAGGTCGTAAGAGAAATATGGGTTGGAGACCAACAGTTCGTGGTTCTGTAATGAACCCGAATGACCACCCACACGGTGGTGGTGAAGGTAAGTCACCTGTTGGACGTCCCGGTCCATGCACACCTTGGGGCAAGCCTGCACTTGGTTATAAGACACGTAGTAAGAAGAAGGCATCTAACAAGATGATCGTTCGCCGTCGTAACGGTAAATAAGCGAAAGGAGAAGATTAAATGAGTAGAAGTGCTAAAAAAGGCTATTTTGTTGAAGAAAGCCTTATGAAGAAAGTAGTTGCTCTCAACGAAAAAGGCGACAAGCAAGTTATTAAAACTTGGTCAAGAAGTTCAACAATCTTCCCTGAGTTCGTAGGTCACACATTTGCCGTACACGATGGAAGAAAGCATGTTCCTGTATATGTTACAGAGGATATGGTTGGACACAAGCTTGGTGAGTTTGCACCAACAAGAACATTTAGAGGCCATGCCGGCTCAAAGACCGGTAAGTAATTGAAAGGAGATTTATGATGGAAGCAAAAGCAAAAGCAACATATGTTCGTATTTCTCCTAGAAAGGTTCAGATTGTTCTCGATTTAATAAGAAATCAACCTGCAGATAAGGCTATGGCCATTCTCAAGTTTACACCAAAAGCAGCTTGCGAGCCTGTATCAAAGGTTCTTAAGTCAGCAATGGCAAACGCAGAGAACAACTTTAATATGGACGTATCAAGATTATATGTAGCTCAGGCTCACGTAGCACCCGGCCCAATTCTTAAGAGAATTCAGCCAAGAGCTCAGGGCAGAGCATACAGAATTAACAAAAGAACATCACACATTACCCTTGTTCTCAAGGAAATGGAAGACTAAGCGAGGAGGAAAAGTTAAATGGGACAGAAATGTAATCCAACCGGTTTAAGAATCGGCGTTATCAAAAACTGGGACTCTCGCTGGTATGCTAAGAAGGGCGACTTTGCTGATCTTCTTGTTGAAGATCACAAGCTCCGCGAGTTTCTTTTAGAAACACTTAAATCAGCAGGTGTTCCAAAGGTAGAAATTGAAAGAGATGCTAAGAGAATCAGAATCAACATCCACTGCGCTAAGCCGGGTATGGTTATCGGTAAGCAGGGTGCTGAAATTGAAAAGCTCAAGGCAGTTTGCGCTAAGAAGCTCGGCAGAGACGTTAGCGAGGTTTTCATTAATATTATCGAAATTAAGCAACCTGATTTAGACGCTACACTTGTAGCTCAGTCAATTGCTCAACAGCTTGAGCGTCGTGTTGCTTTCAGAAGAGCAGTTAAGGGTGCTATCAGAAACACAATGAGACTTGGTGCTCGCGGTATTAAGGTTCAGGTTTCAGGCCGTATCGCAGGTGCAGAAATTGCTCGTTCGGAAACATACAAAGAGGGTACAATTCCTCTTCAAACAATCCGTGCCGACATTGATTACGGTACAGCTGAAGCTGCTACTACTTACGGTAGACTCGGTGTTAAGGTTTGGATTTATCAAGGCGAGGTTCTTAGAGAATCACGCAATAAGAAAAGAAGAACAAATCGCAAGGAAGGGGGAAATAAATAATGCTCTTACCTAAGCGCGTTAAGCACAGAAAGCAACACAGAGGTCGTATGACAGGTGCTGCAACAAGAGGTAACAAGGTAGCTTACGGTGAATACGGTCTTGCAACAACTGAGCCTGCTTGGATTACAGCAGCTCAAATTGAGGCAGCTCGTATCGCTATGACCCGTTACACAAAGCGTGGCGGTCAGGTATGGATTAAGATTTTCCCTGACAAGCCTATTACAGCAAGACCTGCCGATACTCGTATGGGTAAAGGTAAAGGTAATGTTGATTACTGGGTAGCAGTAGTAAAACCGGGAAGAGTTATGTTTGAGCTTGGCGGCGTTAGCGAGGAAGTTGCTCGCGAGGCTATGAGACTTGCTGCAAACAAGCTCCCTGTAAAATGTAAGTTCGTAAAAAAAGATGAAGAGGGAGGCGAGCAGTAATGAAAGCATCAGAAATCAAAGCACTTTCTGCAGAGCAGAGAGCTGAGAAGCTTGCAGAGCTTAAGGAAGAGCTCTTCAACCTTCACTTTCAACAAGCTATCAACCAGCTCGACAACCCTATGAGAATTAAGGCAGTCAAGAAAGATATCGCTCGTATCAAGACAGTTGAGAGAGCTATCGAGCTTGAAAATGCTAATTCCTAAGGAGGTAACTGAATATGGAAAGAAACCTCAGAAAGACAAGAGTTGGTATCGTAACATCAGACAAGATGGAAAAGACAGTTGTTGTTACAATCCAGGACAGAGTTAAGCACCCTCTTTACAATAAGATTGTTGACCGCTCTGTAAAATATAAGGCACACGACGAAAACAACGAGTGCGGCGTTGGCGACAGAGTAGAAATTATGGAATGTCGTCCGCTCAGCAAGGATAAGAATTGGCGTGTGGTTAGAATTATTGAAAAGGCTAAATAATCATTACGATTTACGGCTTTTAAAAATACTATTAATTTAGTCAATTGAAAATAATAACTGCAACTTAGCAAAGTGTTATTTTGCAGTACGAAGGAGGAAAACGCTGTGATACAACAGGAAAGTCGTCTTAAAGTTGCAGACAACACAGGTGCTAAAGAGCTTCTTTGCATTCGTGTTCTCGGCGGCTCAGGAAGAAGGTATGCCAACATTGGCGATGTTATCGTTGCTTCAGTTAAAAAAGCAGCTCCAGGTGGTATCGTTAAGAAGGGCGAAGTTGTTAAAGCAGTCATCGTTCGTACAACTAAAGGTGTACGTCGTGATGATGGTCAGTATATTCGTTTTGACGAAAATGCTGCCGTAATTATTAGGGAAGATAAAACCCCTAAAGGCACCCGTATTTTTGGTCCCGTAGCAAGAGAGCTTCGTGAAAAGGATTATATGAAGATTCTCTCTCTCGCTCCGGAAGTACTTTAATGGAGGTGCGAAATTATGAGTAAAATGTTTGTTAAAACCGGTGATACCGTACAGGTTTTATCCGGTAAGTCAAAGGGTGTTCAGGGCGAGGTAATCGCTGTAAGTCCTAAAGAGAACAAGGTTATCGTTAAAAAGGTTAACGTTGTTACAAAGCATGTTAAGCCTACAAGAATGGGTGAGCAGGGCGGACTTGTAGAGGTTGAATCAGCTCTTTACGCTTCAAAGGTACAATTAGTTTGCCCTAAGTGCGGTGAGTCAACACGTGTTGGTCACAAGAAGGGCGGCATCCGCGTTTGTAAGAAATGCGGCAACGAGTTTTAAGAAAGGGAGGACATAACAAATGGCAGCAAGGTTAAAGGAAACCTATAAGAGCGAAGTTGCTCCTGCATTGATGAAGAAATTCGAATACAAGTCTGTTATGCAAATCCCAAAGCTTGACAAGATTGTAATCAATGTTGGTGCCGGTGAAGCTCGTGAAAATTCAAAGGTAATTGACGCTATTGTTTCTGACCTTACACAAATTTCAGGTCAAAAGCCAATTGTTTGTAAAGCAAAGAAATCAGTAGCTAACTTTAAACTCCGTGAGGGAATGCCAATCGGTGTTAAGGTTACTCTTCGTGGTGACAGAATGTATGAATTCGTTGATAGATTCTTCAATCTCGCACTTCCAAGAGTTCGTGACTTCAGAGGAATTAATCCTAACTCATTCGATGGCCGCGGCAACTATGCAATGGGTATCAAAGAGCAGTTGATTTTCCCTGAGATCGATTACGACAAGATTGATAAGGTTCGCGGTATGGATATCATTATGGTAACTACCGCAAACACTGACGAAGAAGCAAGAGAGCTCCTTAAGTTAATGGGCGCTCCGTTTGCAGAGTAAGGAGGGATTTATCGTGGCTAAAACATCTATGAAAGTAAAGCAGCAAAAGCCTGCTAAGTACTCAACAAGAGCATACAACAGATGCAAAATCTGCGGTAGACCTCATGCTTATCTTCGTAAGTATGGTGTATGCCGTATCTGCTTCAGAGAGCTCGCTCACAAGGGCGAAATCCCTGGCGTAAAGAAATCATCTTGGTAAGAACTGAGAATTGCTAAATATATAAGGAGGAAATATCAATGCATATTACAGATCCAATTGCTGATATGCTTACAAGAATTCGTAATGCCAATTCAGCAAAACACGAAACAGTAGATATTCCTGCATCAAATATGAAGAAGGCAATCGCTCAGATTCTTCTTGATGAAGGTTATATCGCATCATATAAAGTTATTGAAGACGAAAAGCAAGGTGTTATCCGTGTAACACTTAAGTACGGCGAGAATAAGACTCAGGTTATTACCGGTCTTAGAAGAGTTTCAAAGCCGGGCCTTAGAATCTACTCAGATGTAGAGAATATGCCTAAGGTTATGAAGGGACTCGGCGTTGCTATCGTTTCTACATCAAAAGGTATAATGACAGACAGAGAAGCTCGCAAGCAAAACGTTGGCGGCGAAGTATTAGCATTTGTTTGGTAAGGAGGTGCAGTTAGGATGTCACGTATCGGTTTAAAGCCAATCGTAATTCCTGCCGGTGTCGAGATTTCAATTGACGACGCTAACACTGTAACCGTTAAGGGACCAAACGGTACTCTTACTCAGGATGTTAATAAAGACATCACAGTTACTGTTGACGGCAGCGAGATTACTTTACAAAGACCATCTGACGATAAGGACCACAGATCAATGCATGGTTTGTACAGAGCACTTATCGCTAATATGGTTACTGGTGTAACAGAGGGCTTCAAGAAAAATCTTGAGGTTAACGGTGTAGGTTACAGAGTTCAAATGCAAGGTAACGAGCTTGTTATGAACCTTGGTTTCTCACACCAAGTTAAAATGACACCTCCTGAAGGTGTTAAGGTTGAATGCCCAAGCGCTAACGCAATTGTAGTTAGCGGTGCTGACAAGCAAAAGGTTGGTCAGTTCGCAGCACAGGTTCGCGAGAAGAGACCGCCTGAGCCATATAAGGGCAAGGGCATTAAGTATGCTGAAGAGCATATTCGCCGTAAGGAAGGCAAAGCAGGTAAGAAATAAGGAAAGGAGTGAAATACAATGGTTTCAAGACAAGATTCTAACAAAGCAAGACAAAAGCGTCACACTCGTGTACGCGGCAAGATCAGCGGAACAGCTGATTGTCCAAGACTCAACGTATATCGCTCCCTCAGCAATATTTACGCTCAACTTATTGACGATGTTGCAGGTGTAACACTTGCTCAGGCGTCAACTGTTGAAAAGAATTTTACTGAATACGGCGGAAACGTTGAAGCAGCTAAGGCTGTTGGTAAGAAATTAGCAGAGAGAGCCACTGAGAAGGGCATTAAAGAATGTGTATTCGATCGTGGCGGTTACGTATATCACGGACGTGTAGCAGCTGTTGCTGACGGCGCTCGTGAGGGCGGACTTGAGTTCTAAAGAAGGGAGTAAATTATTATGACTAATAAGATTGACGTATCTTCAATGGAACTTGAAGAAAGAGTAGTTACCATTAACCGTGTATCAAAGACAGTTAAGGGTGGTAGAATTTTCAAATTCTCAGCTCTTGTTGTTGTAGGTGATGGCAACGGTCTTGTAGGCTTCGGTATTGGTAAGTCAGGCGAAGTTCCTGATGCTATCCGTAAGGGTATCGAAGATGCAAAGAAAAATGTAATTAAGGTTTCACTTAGAGGAACAACAATTCCTCATGAAATTACCGGTAAGTTCGGTGCAGGCGAGGTTCTCCTTATGCCGGCTCCAAAGGGTACCGGAGTTATTGCCGGCGGTCCTGTTCGTGCTGTTGTTGAGACAGTAGGTATCAAGGATATCCGTACCAAGGCAATTCGTTCAAATAATCCTTGCAACGTTGTAAGAGCAACAATCAACGGTTTAAGCCAGCTTCGCACAGCTGAAGAGATTGCTGCTATCCGTGGCAAGAGTGTTAAAGAAATTGTAGGTTAAGGAGGGGTTAGCATGAAAATTCAGCTTACAAAGAGCTTGATTGGTTGCCAAAAGGACCAAATTGCAACAGCCCACTCACTTGGCCTTCGTAAAATTGGTAACGTAACAGTTCAACCGGACAACGCTCAAACACAAGGTAAAATCAAGAAGATTTCTCACCTTGTTACTATCGTAGAAGAATAAGGGGAGGTGCTCAAATGAAATTACATGAACTTTCTCCTGCTGAGGGCTCAAAGAAGGCTGTAAAGAGAATTGGCCGTGGCGCCGGTTCAGGCCAAGGCAAAACAGCCGGCAAGGGCCATAAAGGTCAAAAGGCTCGTTCAGGTTACAGCAGACGCGCAGGCTTTGAGGGCGGTCAAATGCCACTTCAAAGAAGAATTCCAAAGAGAGGCTTCAATAACATCTTTGCTACAGAGTATGCAATTGTTAATGTTTCAGCTCTTAATGACAGATTCGACGACGGCGCTACTGTTGACGCAGAAAGCCTTATTGAATGCGGTCTTATCAAGAAGACACTTGACGGTGTAAAGGTTCTTGGTAAAGGCGAAATCACAAAGGCATTAACAGTTAAGGTTGATGCTGTAAGTGAGAGCGCAAAATCAAAAATTGAAGCAGCTGGTGGCAAGGTGGAGGTGCTTTAAATGATTAAAACCATCATTAACGCATTTAAACTCCCTGACATTAGAAAAAAGCTTCTATTTACTGCATTTATCATCCTCGTTTTTAGAATCGGCTCAGTTATTCCTGTTCCGTTTCTTGACATCACAGATGAGATTGAGGTTGGTAAGGGCAATACAATTTTAACTTATTTAAGCTTGATGACCGGTAGTGCGTTCACATACGGAACAATCTTCGCTATGTCAATCACACCGTACATCAACGCATCAATTATTATGCAGCTTCTTGCTGTTGCTATCCCTGCTCTTGAAAAGCTTCAAAAGGAGGGTGAAGAAGGAAAGAAGAAGATTAACACAATCACAAGATTTGTTACAATTGTTCTCGGCTTACTTCAGTCACTTGCATATTTCTTCTTCCTTCGTGCAAATAATTACCTTATGAAGGATGCTAACGGTGCAGCGTTCGCCGGATTTGATGCAGTATTCCAGGCGGTAGTTATCATTGCAGTTCTCACAGCAGGCACAGCTGTAATCATGTGGCTTGGTGAGCAGATTACTATTGACGGTATCGGTAACGGTATTTCCATTATCCTTTTCGCCGGTATTGTATCTCGTTTCCCAACCCTTATCAGGCAATTATTCGGCTATATGGATACCGGCAGAACAGTTTATTACATTCTTGTTCCGGTAGTTGTTGTAATCTTCTTCCTTATGATTGCATACATCGTATTGCTTGATAATGCCGAAAGAAGATTACCCATTCAATACGCAAAGCGTGTTGTTGGCAGAAAGATGTACGGCGGCCAAAATACTCACATGCCGATTAAGGTAAATATGAGCGGTGTGCTTCCAATCATCTTTGCTTCTTCAATTCTTTCACTCCCGGGTACTGTTCAAATGTTCTTAACAGCTGATAAGTACGAAGGCACAGGATGGGAAAAATTCTTCAATGCCTTCCAGAGTGATTCATGGTGGTACGCAGGAATGTACTTCCTTCTTATCATCTTCTTTGCATATTTCTACAGTACAATTCAGTACAACCCAATTGAAATGGCAAACAATCTTCGTAAAAATAATGGCGTAATTCCGGGTTACAGACCGGGCAGACCTACATCTGATTACATTCTTAAGATTATTTCAAGATTAACATTAATCGGTGCTCTTATGATTTCAGTTGTAGCACTCTTCCCAATTGTTTACTCGCTTATATGCGATGCCGCTATCAAGCCATTGGTAGACGGCAGCGATGACGGCGGTATGTCTATTTCCCTGGGTGGTACATCACTTATCATTTTAGTTGGTGTAGCACTTGAAACAGTTCGTCAGCTTGAATCTCAAATGATGATGCGCCATTATAAGGGATTCCTTGACTAATAAAGGAGATATTTATGAAACTCATTCTTTTAGGTGCTCCGGGTGCAGGTAAAGGCACTCAGGCAGAAAAGATCTGTGATAAGTATAACATCCCTGCAATTTCAACAGGTAACATCATTCGTGCCGCTCTTAAGAACGGCACGGAGATGGGCTTGAAGGCTAAGTCCTATATGGAAGCCGGACAGCTTGTGCCTGATGAGGTTGTAATTGGAATTATTAAGGATCGTCTTAAGGAAGACGATTGTAAAAACGGTTTCATTCTTGACGGCTTCCCAAGAACAATACCACAGGCAAAGGCGCTTGTTGATATGGGAATTGATATTGACAAGGTTGTTGATATTGAGGTTCCGGATGAGAAGATTACAGCAAGAATGAGCGGCCGTCGTGTTTGTGCAAAATGTGCCAACTCATACCACATGCTTTACAAAAAGCCAAAGGTTGAGGGCGTATGTGATGCTTGCGGCGGTGAGTTAATTCAGCGTAAGGACGATGCTCCGGAAACTGTGCAGGCTCGTCTTGTGGAATATCATGAGATGACAGAGCCTCTCAAGGACTTTTATGACAGCTTAGGTAAGCTGGTTGTTGTTGAAGGTCAGGAGGAAGTCGCAGACACAACAAAGCTCGTTTTCGCTGCATTGGAGGATTAACATGATAGTGCTTAAAAGCAGCAGAGAAATTGAGCTTATGAAAGAGGCTTGTGTTATTTCTGCTGAAGCATTAAGAGTAGCAGGCGAGGCTGTAAAGCCGGGTGTAACCACCTATGAAATTGATAAGATTGCTTATGATTTTATTAAGAAGTGCGGTGCAACGCCGAATTTCTTGAATTACGGCGGTTTTCCTGCTACTGCATGTATTTCTATAAATGATGAGGT
Organism: Eubacterium sp.; assembly: GCA_051881175.1. Lineage (GTDB taxonomy): Bacteria > Bacillota > Clostridia > Oscillospirales > Acutalibacteraceae > Eubacterium_R. Next base: position 27,939 of record JBJEPI010000011.1, on the reverse strand, counting down.
TATCCACGGTATCCCAAGTAAAAGTCGTGTAATAAAAGACGGCGATATTGTAAGTATCGACTTGGGTGCCGCAAAAAACGGCTATAACGGTGATAATGCTGCAACATTTATCTGCGGGACTTGCTCTCCCGAGGTAAAGCGGCTGGTGGAAACCACCAAGGAGGCTCTGTATAAGGGCATCGAACAGGCGGTTCCAGGCAACAGAATCGGCGATATAGGCAATGCGGTTCAAACCTACTGCGAGGAGCGTGGCTTCTCAGTCGTAAGAGATTTTGTAGGTCATGGCGTGGGTACAAAGCTTCATGAAGAACCCAGTGTACCGAACTTCGGACACGCAGGACGCGGTATCCGACTATTACCCGGAATGACATTGGCAATTGAACCGATGATTAATCTGGGAACCTATAAGGTTAAACAGCTTTCTGATGGCTGGACAGTTAAAACTGCTGACGGCAAGGCTTCCGCTCATTTTGAGCATACTGTTGCCGTTACCGCAAACGGTCCGGTAATTTTAACTAAAGCATAAGTTGTTAATTGCAATTGCAGGCGATTACGCCGTAATGTGATTCCAGTTAAGAAATAAACATCAAATCGTAATAATAAGCGAGGTATAAGATGTCTAAGTCAGATATGATTGAAGTTGAAGGTACTGTGGTTGAGGCGTTACCGAACACAACTTTCAAGGTTGCGCTGCAAAACGACCACATTATTACAGCCCATATCAGCGGAAAGCTTAGAATGAACAACATTCGTATTCTTCCCGGTGATAAGGTAACAATGGAAATGTCACCGTATGATCTTTCAAAAGGTCGTATAATTTGGCGTTCTAAGTAAATTTAAGGAGGAAAATCAAATGAAAGTTAGACCTTCTGTAAAGAAAATTTGCGATAAGTGCAAAGTTATTAAGCGAAATGGAAAAGTAATGGTTATCTGTGAAAATCCAAAGCATAAACAGCGTCAGGGCTAATCCTGAATTAATAATCGGAGGTAAACTGTAAAATGGCACGTATTTCAGGTGTTGACTTACCTAATGACAAAAGAGTTGAAATCGGTCTTACTTATATTTACGGTATCGGCCGTACAACAGCTGACAAGATTATCGAAGCAACAGGAATTAATCCGGATACACGTTGCAGAGATTTAACAGAAGCAGATGTTAAAAAGCTTAGCGACTATATCACAAACAACCTGACAGTTGAGGGTGATCTTCGCAGAGATATCGCTTTTGACATCAAAAGATTAAAAGAAATTGGTTGCTATCGTGGCATGCGTCACATTAAGGGCCTTCCAGTTAGAGGTCAAACCTCAAAGAACAACGCAAGAACTCGTAAGGGTCCTAAGAAGACAATAGCAAACAAGAAAAAGTAAAAGTAGGAGGAAATCAGTATGGCTACAAAGAAGACAGCTTCTCGTGGTAAAAGACGTGAGAAGAAGAATATTGAGCGCGGTGTTGCTCATATTCAGTCAACCTTCAACAATACCATCGTGACTATTACTGATACACAGGGAAACGCAGTTTCATGGGCATCAGCCGGTGAAATGGGCTTCCGTGGATCAAAGAAGTCTACTCCGTTTGCAGCACAAACAGCAGCTGAAACAGCAGCTAAAATTGCTACAGAGCATGGTATGAAAACAGTAGAAGTTTATGTTAAGGGACCTGGCGCAGGTCGTGAGGCAGCTATCAGAGCTCTTCAATCTGCAGGCTTAGATGTAAGTCTTATTAAAGATGTTACTCCTATCCCACATAACGGATGTCGTCCACCTAAGAGACGTCGTGTATAATTAATTGGAGGTTACTTGATATGGCAAGATATACAGGACCTGCTTGTAAGCTCTGCCGTCGTGAGGGTAAAAAGCTCTTCTTAAAAGGCGACAGATGTTATTCAAGCAAATGTGCAATTGAGCGTCGCTCTTATGCACCGGGCCAACATGGTCAAAATCGTAAAAAGACTTCAGAATACGGACTCCAGCTTCGTGCTAAGCAAACAGCTCGTCGTTACTACGGAGTAAACGAAGGTCAGTTCCACAAGTATTTTCTTATGGCTGAGCGTAAGGAAGGCGTTACAGGTACAAACCTTCTTCAAATTTGTGAAAGTCGTTTAGATAATATTGTTTATACAGCAGGCTTTGCAAGCTCAAGAGCACAGGCTCGTCAGCTTGTAAACCACGCTCACTTCACTGTAAACGGTAGCAAGGTTGATATTCCTTCATACCTTGTAAAGCCGGGCGATGTTGTTGCTGTTAAAGAAACCAGCAAAACAACTGATGAATTTAAGACTCTTGTAGAGAATAATTCTGCTCGTCCTGTTCCAAAGTGGGTTGAAGCTAATAAGGATGCTATGACAGCAAAGATCGTTGCGCTTCCTGAAAGAGAAGAAATTGCAACACCTGTTGAAGAGCATTTAATCGTTGAGTTCTACTCTAAGTAATAGCGTTAACTATTAATTAGTGAAACAAAACAAAGTTTAGGAGGCTTTTAGATGATCGAAATTGATAAGCCTAATATCGAAATAGTAGATTTATCTACTCAAGGAAGCAGAAGCGTAGGCAGATTTGTTGTCGAGCCACTTGAAAGAGGTTTTGGCACAACTCTTGGAAATTCAATGAGAAGGGTTCTTCTTTCTTCACTTCCGGGATATGCTATCACTTCCGTTAAGATTGACGGTGTATTACACGAATTTTCAACAATTCCTCACGTAAGAGAGGATGTTACCGAAATCGTTCTTAATCTTAAAAATGTTATTCTTAAGATTCACGATGAGAATCCAAAAACTCTCTATATCAAGGCTTCTGGCGAAGGCGAAATCACTGCCGGCAATATCGAGCATGATTCCGATGTAGAGATTCTTAATCCGGAGCTTCACATTGCATACCTTGATGAGGGCGCAGATGTTGTTATGGAGCTTACTGCCGATAACGGCAGGGGTTATGTGCCTTGTGATAGAAATAAGCAGATTATGGAACTTCCAATCGGCACTATTGCTATCGACTCTATCTATACTCCGGTTCTCAAGGTTAACTATACTGTTGAAAATACCCGTGTTGGACAGCAAACTGACCTTGACAAGCTTATTCTCGATGTTGAAACAGACGGAACCATTCCGGCTGATGAGGCAGCTTCGCTTGCTGCTAAAATTCTCAACGAGCATCTCAACCTTTTTGTTGACCTTTCAGATGAAATGTGCAACGCCGAAATCATGGTAGAAAAGGATGACGACGGTAAAGAAAAGGTTCTTGAGATGACTATTGAAGAGCTTGATCTTTCTGTTCGTTCCTTCAATTGCTTGAAGAGAGCAGGAATTAATACAGTAGAGGATTTGATTGGCAAATCCGAAGAAGATATGATGAAAGTTAGAAACCTTGGCCGTAAGTCACTTGACGAGGTTGTCGGCAAGCTTGCTTCTCTCGGTTTCAAACTTAGCAAGGAAGAGGACTAAAGGAGGGAATTTCAATGCCAGGTAGCAGAAAACTGGGCCGCCCAACTGATCAAAGAAAGGCTATGCTCAGAGGATTAGTTACTTATCTTTTAGAAAACGGCAAAATTGAAACAACCGTTACAAGAGCTAAGGAAGTTCAGCCAATGGTAGAAAGAATGATTACCAAGGCTAAGGCAAACGACCTTGCATCAAGAAGATATGTTCTTGCTTATGTTACTAAAGAGGACGTAGTTAAGAAGCTTTTTGATGAAATCGCTCCAAAGTATGAAGATAAAAACGGTGGTTATACTCGTATAATTAAAACAGGCCCTCGTCGCGGCGACGCTGCAGAGATGTGCATCATCGAGCTTGTTTAATTACTAATATAACTGATAAACACCCAAGTGATTAATCACTTGGGTGTTTTTATCTGTTTATTTTAGGGTTATCTGTAATGTTAAGCATATAATCAATCGACACATTATAATAGTTTGATAGTTTAATAAGTATTTCAGTGGGAATATCTAAATCGCCGCATTCATAATTACTGTACACTCTTTGTGAACAATTCAGTATTTCTGCTAATTCACGCTGTTTCAAATCATTATCTTCTCTTAAATTTCTAATTCTCGAATACATATTATCACCTAATATAGTATATAATAGCGGATAATCCGCTATTGACATTTAGCGGAAAATCCGCTAAAATATAATTATTATTAGCAAAGGAGATAATTTTATGAAAAAAGTTTTAAGTTTATTATTATCAATCGTTATGCTTTTTAGTATAACATTCGGAATAAATTTATCCGTTGATGCTGCTGTATACTACGAGTCAGAAGATAACAACTCTTATTCAAATGCTGATAATATTCCGTTAAATTCATCAATTTATGGTAATTGTACGGACAATGCAGATTATGATTGGTATAGATTTACACTGCAAGATTCAGGTAAAGTCGATGTTCATTTTGATTTTAATGCTAAAAACAGTTCCGATAGTTGGAGAGTGTGTATTTATAAATACTGTGGTTCTAATGGAAACAAGTTAATATCAGAAAATAAAATTTATATTTACGATGGAAACTATAAGTTCGTTACATTAGGTTTACCAGCAGGAAACTATTTTATTTATGCGGTACCTTCAAGTTTTTCTAATTCTGCAGTTGATGGAGTTCAGTACAAAATAACGGTCAATTACACTAAGTGCAGCAATTGGGAGAAAGAATTTAACGACGAATATTCTCAGGCGAATTCTATCGTTATTGGAACAACAATGTATGGTAACTGTAAAGATAATGCAGATTATGATTGGTATAAATTTACAATATCTAATGAAAGTACAATTATTTCTTGTTCTCTTTTAAGTCTAAAAGTTCATCAGATAATTGGCGTCTTACTTTATATAAATATAATGGCTCAGGGGTTTATTCTCGTATAGATGAAATAAAAATTTTTATTAACGATAAATCATACAAATCTTCAAATTATGGATTGTCTCCAGGAACATATTTTATTTCTGTTGTTTCGTCAAGTTATGGTAAATCCGCAGTTGATGGTGTTAATTATGGACTAAAAGTTAATTATTATGTTCCAAAACCTTCAAACTTTAAAGTATCAACTCGAAATACATCAAGCTTAAAGTTATCTTGGAATAAAGTTTCGGGTGCAAGCGGCTATCAGCTTCAAAGAAAGGTTAACGGCAACTATAAGCACATAGCTTATACATCAAATAATTATTACACAGTTAAAAACCTTTCTTCAGCAACAAGCTATGCTTTTAGAGTCCGTGCTTATAAAACAATAAACGGCAAAAGATATTATTCAAGTTGGAGAACGCTGACAACCCCAACAAAGCCGTCAAAGGTAAGCATTAAAACACCGTCCACAAACAGCAAGCATCAGATAATTGTTAAGTGGAAAGCGCTGTCAAGGGGAAGCGGCTATCAAGTGCAGTACAGCAGAAAAAAGAATTTCAGCTCGGTGATTGCAACTAAAAATGTATCAGGTAAAACCAACACAAGCTACACAGGTAATAATTTTACCAAGGGCAAAACATACTATGTTCGTGTCAGAGCCTACAAAACAGTTAACGGTAAAAAGTATTATGGTGCCTGGAGCAGCGTTAAATCAATAAAATGTAAATAAAGATAAACACAAAATACCCCTCTCTTTTAATAGGGAGGGGTGGTGCTTTAAATATGTGAATAAAAATATAAACCGGCCTTGTTAAAAAACAAAGTCGGTTTATTGCATAATGAATGTTGAATTAACCTTTTTTAAGCTGTCTTTCAAGCCAGGTTACGCCTAAGTCAAGAGCGTTGTAAAGGCCTTTCTTTTCGCTTTTTTTGATGATTTGATCCTTTGGTGAAAGGCTTTCATCAGTGCTTAAAAGCTGAATAATAATATTATCGGCAAGAGTAATATCCTTAAATTCGGTTGAACCCTTAATATTAAGGCAAACGATGTAGGCATCGTTAATGTTTCCGTAGTAAATGGTGTTGCCATTTCTAACAAGCGGTCTGCCCTTGTATTCAAGTAGCTTTGTTGACCCTGACTTATCTTTTCCTGTAGCCGGCTTCTTTTCCGCCGCCTTTTTTTCTGCAGGCTTCTTTTGCTGCTTTGAGGCTGCCTTTTTTTCTTCTGCCAACGGTAACCCTCCCTTATTTTAAAATAGTCGGTTATATCAACCTAAGTAGGACTTTACCATTTCAGCAAGAAGCTCATCTCTGTCAATTCTTCTAATTAAACTGCGAGCGTTCTTATGAGTTGTAATGTAGGTTGGATCCTCTGAAAGAATGTAACCGACAATTTGGTTGATAGGATTATAACCCTTTTCTTTAAGTGCATCGTAAACTTGGGTAAGGGTATCCTTCATATAATCCTCGTTTTCGTTGCCGATTCTAAAGGTCATAGTCTTATCTGTCATAGTAAAGTCACCTCCGTTTGAGATATTATTAATCTGTATAATTTCCCAATATAAGATTAATTACCTACCCATTATATACAAATTTTTAACGAATTACAATAGTTTTAACTAAAATTTTGCGTTAAAACGGCTAAAAAACTTGACTTAAGTGCATTATAGGTTTATAATTTATGAAAATATGTAAAAAGGCATTGATTTGGTGTAAGTAGATTGTCATAAGCTTTTTTAGAGAGTATGCGTTTGGTGAAAGCATATAGGGCGTGATAATTGAATTTCAGCCATTAAGCCCTCGGCGAGAAAGTAAGCCGAGCGTAACGCCGCGTTAAGGCGACAGAGTGGCAGCTATGCTGCAAGTTGAGTGGTACCACGGATTTTTTCGTCTCATTTTATGAGGCGTTTTTATTTTTTATGGAGGTTTATATGGATAACAAGATTAAAGAATTGAAGCTTCAATTTGAAAATGAGCTTGACCAAATCAAGGATTTAGCCGAGCTTGAAAATGTTAGAATAGCATATCTTGGTAAAAAAGGCTCCGTTACGGATTTGCTTAAGGGCATGAAGGAGCTTTCAAATGAGGAAAAGAAAGCCTTTGGCCAAAAAGTAAACGAGCTAAAGGGCGTTGTTGCAAATAAGATTTCCGAAAAGACTGCAGAGCTTAAGGAGCTTGAGGTTCAGCGTGAAATTGAAATGATGCCTGAATTCGACCTTTCAATGCCTGCAAATCTTAATAGAGGCTCCTATCATCCAATTACACTTGTTCAGCGTCAGTGTGAGCAGATTTTTAAATCAATGGGCTTTACAGTTGAGGATTATGCCGAGGTTGTAACCGACTACGAATGCTTTGAGGCGGTAAATGTTCCAAAGAATCACCCGGCACGTGATATGCAGGATACCTATTATCTTACAAACGGTCAGCTGTTAAAGTCTCAAACATCTGCCGCGCAAAATGCAATACTTAGAAAGTATAAAAAGCCTCTGGAGGAAAAGGGCGTTCCCATTAAGGCTATTTTCCCCGGCAGGTGCTTTAGAAACGAAGCAACAGACGCCTGCCACGAAAACACCTTTTTCCAAATGGAGGGCATGATGGTAGATAAGGATATTTCCATTTCAAACCTTATCTATTTTATGAAAACCATGCTTTCCGAGGTGTTCCAAAAGGATATTAAGGTTCGTTTGCGTCCCGGCTTTTTCCCATTTGTGGAGCCCGGCTTTGAGCTTGATATAAGCTGTCTTATTTGCGGCGGAGAGGGCTGTCCAAGCTGTAAGCATAGCGGTTGGCTTGAGCTTTGCCCCTGCGGAATGATTCATCCCGAGGTTTTAAAAATGGGCGGCATTGATCCCGAAAAGTATACGGGATTTGCTTTCGGTCTCGGTCTTACAAGATTGGTTATGATGAAATACGGCATTAAGGATATTCGTGATTTAAACGGCGGCAGTCTTAAGGCTATGAGCCAGTTTACCGATGACGAGTAGGAAAGGGGAGTGAAATAAATGTTTTTATCTATGAATTGGATTCAGGATTTTGTTGATTTATCAGGTCTTGATTTAAATAAGCTTATTAATCAGTTTTCACTCTCAACTGCAGAGGTAGAAAACGAAATTTTTTACAAGGGTGCGGATTTAAGCGGAGTTGTTGTTGCTGAAATCAAATCTGTTGAGAATCATCCCGATTCTAAAAAGCTTCATCTTTTAAAGGTTGATGCCGGTGAAGGTGAGCTTGTTGACATTGTTTGCGGCGCACCCAATGTTAGAGTCGGTATGAAAACTGCCCTTGCAAAGGTGGGCGCAAAGCTGGGCGAAATCGAAATAGCACCGAGAGCTCTTGCAGGATACACATCATACGGCATGTGCTGTTCTGAAAAGGAAATCGGTATTTCCGACGATCACAGCGGCATAATGGATATTACCGACGACATTCCAAACGGCACTGACATTAAATCGGTATACGCTATTGACGACATTATTTTTGAGGTTGATAATAAGTCCCTTACCAACCGTCCCGACCTTTGGGGACATTACGGAATAGCCCGTGAGTTTGCCGCACTTTCAGGAAGAGAATTAAAGCCTCTCGATGTTATTGATACCGGTAAATATGATAATCTGCCAAAGGTTGATATGAAAATACTTGATCCTCTTTGTCAGCGTTATTCCTGTATGCAGGTCGAAAATATTACCAAAACAGTATCTCCTGTTAATATGCGTATTCGTCTTTATTACTGCGGCATGCGTGCCATTAACTTCCTTGCCGACCTTACCAACTATCTTATGCTTGAAATGGGACAGCCAATGCACGCATTTGATTCCCGTAAGGTAGAAAAGATTAGAATTAAACGCTTTGATACACCGTTTACATTCCAAACCCTCGACGGTGTAGAAAGAAATATTGATGAAAACACCCTTATGATATGCAATGACAATACTCCCGTTGCCATTGCCGGTATTATGGGCGGTCTTGACAGTGAAATTGTTGAGGACACCACAACACTTACCCTTGAGTCAGCAACCTTTGACGCTTCTTCAATTCGTAAGTCAACAGTTCGTCTGTCACACAGAACAGACGCTTCCATGCGTTATGAAAAGTGTCTTGACCCCGAAATGACAACTACTGCCATTGCAAGATTTATTAAGCTTCTTCAGGATATTGACCCACAGTCAACGGTTGTATCTGCATTGACTGATGAATATGCATTCCGTTATGACACTGTTAATCTTGAATTTGATAAGGCCTTTGTTGACAGGTACACAGGAATTGAAATTCCTAACGAAACCATTGTGAACACCCTTAATTCACTTGGATTTACAGCAAGTGAGGAAAACGACAAATTCTCAGTTACCGTTCCGTCATGGCGCGCCACAAAGGATGTTACTATTAAGGCGGATATTATTGAGGAAATAACACGAATCTACGGCTACGATAACTTTGATGTTCATACCACAAGAAGTCCCCTTTATCCTGTTCGTCCCGATACCGAGAAAACAGTTGAGGATAAAATTAAGGATATACTTGTTAAGCGTTATTCATTGCACGAGCTTCATAGCTATGTTTGGGCATATTATGACGAGCTTAAGGCATTGGGCATTGAGGCAGAGGGCGAGATTAAGCTTGCCAATGCAACAAATCCTAATATTGAGACCATTCGTAAATCCATTATTCCAACTCAGCTTTGCCAAACGAAATCAAATATCGGCTTTGCACCTGAATTCGGTATATTTGAGATTGGCAGAGTAGTTACCGGAATTGACGAAAACAATCTTTGCATTGAAAAGAAAAATCTTGCAATTACTCTCTATTCAAAGATTAAAGCAATGCCCACACTTTATTTTGAGCTTCGCGATATGCTTGAAACAATGGTTGACGACCTAAAGCATAAGCAGATTACCTTTGAGTCAAAAACCGCCGAGCATAGCTATCAGCACCCGAGAAATCTTAACAAGATTATTTGCGACGGTGTCGAGATTGGCGAAATAGGTATTGTGCATCCAACAGTATCAAAAAAGATTGACAAAAAAGCCGCTATTGTTTTTGCCGAGATTGATGTTAACGCATTGTCTGCTATTAAAAATTCTTCTATTGAATATGAGGAACCCTCAAAGTTCCCTGCAATTGAAATCGACCTTTCCTTTGTAACCGAAAAATTTGCACCTGTTGCAAGGGCAATTGAAAATGCAAAATGTGCGCTTATAAAGAATGTTGAGGTTACCGATGTTTATGAGGACGATAACGATAAATCAAAATCAATCACAACTCGTATAACCTTCTCACATCCTGAAAAAACCTTAAAGCGTGAAGAGGTTCAGGAGGTAACGGATTCAATTATAGCAGAGCTTAAATCAAAGGGTATAGAGCTTAAAGGATAATGTTAATAAAAACAATCGCTTCCAATATTTGAAGCGATTGTTTTTTTATTCTAATCTGTTGTATTTGACAGCGTTTTATGTTATTATTATTTTGTATTGTTGTGTGAATTTAGGAATACTGTGCATTATGGATATTAAGAAAAATGATGATATTAAACTTAATATTGAAGCGATGACCTCCGAGGGCTCTGCCATTGGGCATTATAACGGTATTGCTGTATTTGTTCGGGGTGCCGTTCCAAATGATGTTATTATTGCACACATAATCAAGGTTGCTAAAAATTACGCAATCGGTACCGTTAAGGAGATCATTACTTATTCTCCAAGCAGGATAACAAGTAATTGCTCCGTATCCAAAAGGTGCGGCGGTTGCTCCTTTAGGGATATGACCTATGAGGAGGAGCTAAAATATAAAAAATCCCGTGTTCAGGACGCCGTTACAAGAATAGGTCATCTTGATATTCAGGTTGACGATGTAATCGGCGCGGATAAGATTGACAATTATCGTAACAAGGCTCAGTATCCCGTCATAATTAATGACGGCGAGCTCTATGCAGGCTTTTACGCTTATAAAAGCCACAGAATTATTCCTTGTAACAATTGCCTTCTTCAGCCCAAAGAGTTTGAGGATTGCTTAAACGCCTTTTCAAAATGGGTTGAACAGTCGGCAGTTACATCCTATGACGAGTCAACGGGAAAAGGCCTTCTAAGGCATATTTATTTAAGAAAGGCCTTTGCCACCAACGAAATTATGGCATGTGCAGTTATCAACGGCACAAATATTCCAAATGAAGCACTTTTAATTCAGCTTTTATGCCTAATTGACGGTATTAAAACCATTTGCCTAAACATTAATCGGGAAAAGGGAAATGTTGTCCTGGGCAAGGATACAAGGGTGCTTTGGGGCAGTGAAACCATAACCGATGTATTACTTGGAAAGAGGTTTATTATTTCCCCTAACTCCTTTTATCAGGTCAATCATGACCAATGTGAGGCTTTGTATTTAAAGGCACGGGAATATGCCGGTCTTACAGGTAACGAAACTGTTGTGGATTTATATTGCGGTGCAGGTACAATCGGTTTAACAATGGCCGATAAGGCAAAAAAGATTTTCGGTGTTGAGATTGTGCCGCAGGCAATTGAAAATGCCAAGGAAAACGCAAAAATTAACGGCATTGATAATGCCGGGTTCTTTTGCGGCGACGCTTATGACGCGGTGCTTGAGCTTGAGAGTAGAGGCATTAAGCCCGACGTTGTAATCCTTGACCCACCCCGAAAGGGATGTCAAAGAGAGCTTTTCGATGTTATACAGCGTATGAATCCCAAACGAATTGTGTATGTGTCCTGCGACAGTGCAACCCTCGCCCGCGATTTGGAAATACTAAAGGACAAGGGTTACCAAACCCAAAGGGTAACCCCTGTTGATATGTTTCCGCGCACACCCCATGTTGAAGCGGTTGCAATGATAAGCAGAAGTAATTCAAAATAACGATTTTGTAAACAATGAGCCAACTTCCCCTCATTTCAATAATGGAAGTAGATTTTCTAATGAGAGGTAAAAATATGAGTAAAAATTATGACGTAATCATTATCGGCGCCGGACCGGGCGGTATTTTTTCCGCCTATGAGCTGGCAACAAAAAACAGTGATTTAAAAATTGCGGTTTTTGAAGCCGGCTATGAATTGGCAAAAAGAAAATGCCCAATTGACGGCAATAAGGTTAAATCCTGCATAAAATGCCCAACCTGCGCTATAATGAGCGGCTTCGGCGGTGCAGGTGCTTTTTCCGACGGTAAGTATAATTTAACAAATGATTTCGGCGGAACACTTTACGAATACATCGGCAAAAAGCAGGCAATGGACCTTATGAAATATGTTGACGAAATCAACATTACCCATGGCGGTGAGGATTGCAAGCTTTATTCAACTGCAGGCTCAAAGTTCAAGAAGCTTTGCATGCAAAATCAGCTTAATCTCCTTGAAGCCTCGGTTCGTCATCTTGGAACAGATATTAACTATATAGTGCTTGAAAACATCTATGCTGAGTTAAAGGACAAGGTGGATTGGTTCTTTAACACCCATATTGACGATGTGGACAAGCTTGACGGCGGCTACAAGGTTAGCTGTAAGCAAGGGGAATATACCTGTAAGGAGTGTATTATTTCTGTTGGCAGATCCGGCTCAAAGTGGATGGAGGGCGTGTGTGACAGACTGGGCATCAACACCCTTTCAAACCGTGTGGATATCGGTGTTCGAGTTGAACTTCCGGCGGTAATATTCAGCCATTTGACCGATGAACTTTACGAAAGCAAAATTGTTTACAGAACTAAGAATTATGAGGATCAGGTCAGAACCTTCTGTATGAACCCAAAGGGAAGTGTTGTTAACGAAAACACCAACGGAATAGTTACTGTTAACGGCCACAGCTATGAGGACCCTGAAAAGCAAACAGATAATACAAATTTTGCACTTCTTGTTTCAAAGCATTTTTCACAACCTTTTAAGGATTCAAACGGCTACGGCGAAAGCATTGCAAGGCTTTCCAATATGCTTGGAGGCGGAGTTATTGTTCAGCGCTTCGGCGATTTGGTATGCGGCAGACGAAGCACTCCAAAGCGTATTGAGGAAGGCTTGGTTGAACCAACCTTGGCGGCAACGCCGGGCGATTTGTCGCTTGTGCTTCCAAAGCGTATATTGGACGGCATTATCGAAATGATTTATGCCCTTGATAAAATTGCACCGGGTACCGCTAATCCGGATACCTTGCTTTACGGCGTTGAGGTTAAGTTCTACAATATGGAGGTTGACCTTAATAAAAATCTTGAAACCGTACACAAGGGACTTTATGTTATCGGCGACGGTTCAGGCGTAACCCATTCACTTTCACACGCATCTGCAAGCGGTATTTATGTTGCAAGACAGATACTTGAAAAGCTTGCTTAATTAAAATAAAGGATTGATAATTATGAAGCTTAAAGACGAAATTGTTCTTGGTAGTATTGACGGAAAGGATTTTGCAATTGCAACAGGCTCGCTGTCAAAAAAATTCCACGGACTTATAAATAATAACCCAACTGCTAACTATATTTTTCAGCTTTTAAAAACCGAGCAAACCGAGGACAGCATTGTAAACGCCATGTGCGAAAAGTACGATGCTCCCGAGGATGTTATCAGAGCCGACGTTAAGGAAATTATAGTTAAATTAAAGGAAATGGATATTTTAGATTAGTAGAAGGTAGAAGGTTAAATGATTAAAACCGGTGACAGAGAAAAGGATTATCTATTACTTTTGTTAAGGTGTGCAATCCTTAAGCAAAGCGCTCCTGTAAAGCAAAATATAGATATGAACAGACTCTTAAAGCTTGCAAAGGATCAGCAGGTTTACAGTACTGTTCTGCCTTGCTTGGAGGCAACGCAGGTTCTTACAGACGAGGACAGGATAAACTGGAACAATTATAGGTTAACCGAGCTTCAAAAAACTCTCGTTGTTAATCACGAAAGAGAAAGCATTTTAGCCGATTTTGATAAAAACGGTGTTAAGTATATTCTTTTAAAAGGATTAATAATCAGAGAGCTTTATCCTGAAACGCTTATGCGGCAAATGAGCGATAACGACATTATGATTACCTATGACAGCCGCGAAGCTGCTGCCGAAATAATGAAGGCACACGGATTTTTTTGTTCAAGCTCAACCGACAAATCCGATGATTACCTAAAAGAACCGTACACTATGATTGAACTGCATTTAGAACTGTTTAATCATGAGTATATGAAAGAGATATTCACATCTGATTTAGTTTGGAGCACTGCCACTTCGGCAAATGACGGCACAATGCTTTACAAAATGAAGGATGAGCTTTCCTATGCGTTCACACTGCTTCACATGTTTAAGCATTATATTATGGAGGGCTGTGGAATTCGTTTTTTATGCGATATGTATTTGCTGAATAAGAACAGCCAATCACTGGATTTTAATTATATTGATGATTTACTTCAAAGAATTCAGGATAACCCTACCTCTGTGCTTATTGAGGATTTGCCGGATATTTCAATACCCTATTTTAAATCAATGGTTGACGGCTTGGCCCTGGCAGTGTTTGAAGATAAGAAACCCACCGAGGACCAAATGGGCCTTTTAACGGATATGCTCAACGGTGCCGTTTACGGCAAGGGTGTTAGCTACAGCGAAAAGGTCAGCTCCCACGGCGGAAAGCTGGGCTATATAATATACAGGCTGTTTCCAAAATGGTGCATTATGAAGGATAATTATCCTGTTTTAGGCAAACTGCCGTTTTTATTACCGTTTTTCTATATTAAGCGAATATTCGACCGTATGCGATATAAGAAATCAGCCATAAAAAAAGAAATTAAAAATATAAAAAAGGTTTAGGAAAACAAATTGTCTGTAAACAAAGAACACATTAGAAATTTTTCAATCATTGCCCATATCGACCATGGAAAATCAACTCTTGCAGATAGACTTTTGGAGCTTACAAGCTCTGTTTCAAAGCGAGATATGCAGGAGCAAATTCTTGATGATATGGACTTGGAGCGTGAACGGGGAATTACCATTAAGGCTCACGCGGTAAAACTTAATTATACTGCCAAAAACGGCGAGGAATACATTTTTAATTTAATTGATACACCGGGGCATGTTGACTTTAACTATGAGGTTTCCCGTTCTCTTGCGGCCTGTGAGGGTGCAATTTTAATTGTAGACGCTTCTCAGGGAGTTGAAGCCCAAACCTTGGCAAACACATATCTTGCTTTAGACCACGATTTAGACATTTTGCCTGTTATTAACAAAATTGATTTGCCTGCGGCCGATCCTGAGCGCGTGGCAAACGAGGTTGAAGACGTTGTGGGAATTCCCTGTATGGACGCACCCAGAATAAGTGCCAAAACAGGGGAAAATGTTGAAGAGGTTTTAGAGTATATAGTTAACGAGATTTCTCCCCCTACCGGTGATGATAACAAGCCTCTTCAGGCACTTATCTTTGATTCGATTTACGATTCTTACAGAGGCGTAATTGTTTACGTTAGAATTAAAGAGGGCAAAATCAAGGCAGGCGACACAATGCGAATTATGTCCACCGGAGCCGAGTTTAATGTTGTAGAGGTTGGATATATGCGCGCCACCTCAATGGAGCCTGCTAAGGAGCTGTGCGCCGGCGAGGTTGGATATATAACCGCGTCTATTAAAACCGTTGGCGATGCTCATGTGGGCGATACGGTTACAACAGCACAAAATCCTGCAACAGAGCCACTGCCCGGATACCGCAAGGTTAATCCTATGGTTTATTGTGGCTTGTATCCTGCCGACGGCGCTGATTACGAAGCTCTGCGCGACGCCTTGGAAAAGCTTCAGCTTAACGATGCGTCACTGTCCTATGAGCCTGAAACCTCGGGTGCGTTGGGATTTGGCTTTCGTTGCGGCTTTTTGGGATTACTGCATCTTGAGATTATTCAGGAGCGACTTGACAGGGAATACAATCTTGATTTAATCGCAACCGTACCGTCGGTTGTTTACAAAATTTATTTAACCGACGGCACTATGGTGGAAATTGATAACCCAACCAATTACCCCGATCCGGCATATATTGATTATTGCGAAGAGCCCTTTGCCGATGCACATATTTATGTGCCCTCCGATTTTGTGGGCACTGTAATGGATATGTGTCAGGACAAAAGGGGAATATTCAAAAATATGGATTATATTACTCCGGAAAGGGTTGATATTCATTACGAACTGCCCCTTAATGAGATTATATATGATTTCTTCGACGCCTTAAAATCAAGGACTCGCGGCTACGCCTCGTTTGATTACGAAATGAAGGATTACAGAAAGAGTGATTTGGTTAAGGTGGATGTTATGCTTAACGGTGACGTTATTGACGCTCTCTCGTTTATTATCCACAGGGAAAAGGCTTATCAGCGTGCAAGGCGTATTGCCGAGCAACTTAAGAAATATATTCCACGCCATTTGTTTGAAATACCTATTCAGGTTGCAATCGGCGGTAAAGTTATCGCAAGAGAAACCGTTAAGGCACTTCGCAAGGATGTGCTTGCAAAATGCTACGGCGGTGATGTTACCCGTAAGAAAAAGCTCCTTGAAAAGCAAAAAGAGGGTAAAAAGCGTATGCGTCAGTTTGGCTCTGTTGAAGTGCCCCAGGAGGCGTTTATGGCTGTTCTTAAGCTTTCAAGCGACGATGATGACTAAAACAAAAAGCAGATTTGATTTAATCAAATCTGCTTTAATATTTTTTATTGGATTTATTTCATTACCACAGTTGCAATAACATAACCAAGATATCCGCAGAGCATAACTGCGCCTTGCCAACGATGGAATTTCTTAGTAATGATAGTTGGAATAATTGCAACTGCGATTGCTGCAAGACATACAACCATATCAATTTGAGCAGAGCTTGCGGCAACTGCAAGTGCACCCTGTCCCTTGCCAAATGATATAAATGAACAAATCGGCAGAATAAGGGTTAAATCAATAATGTTTGCACCCAGAATGTTACCAACAGAAAGCGCGCCCTCCTTCTTTCTAAGGGCGGTTATTGTTGTTACAAGCTCAGGAAGTGATGTTCCGATAGCAATTGCAATAACGCTTATAAGTCTTTGAGGAATACCTACTCTTTCTGCAAGAACGGTTCCGCTGTTTACCAAAAGCTCGGCACCCACAACAGTTGCGGTTGCACCGATAATAAACATAACAACATTTTTTACCCACTCGCCCGTTGTTGCAGTTTCTTTGGTAGGAACAATATCGTCCTCGTCCTGAAGACCTATGTTTTGCGGACTTGGCTCAAGCTGAGTGTCTGCATTTTTCATTGAAATAAAGTTTTCAATAAAGAATGCCACAAAAACAATAATCAATAAAATGGTGCCTATGGTTGAAAGGGAATAATAATTATGTGTTTCGCCTAAAATTACCATTTCCTTTTGCTCGGTGAAAATACAGCTTAAAATGAGCAGTGCCGATGCACCGAACATCATCAGCGCCTTTGGTGCAAATTCCTTGCGCTTAACGGCAAAGGGCATACATACTATAAACAGTCCCATAATCATAGCCGTATTAGCCGTTACCGAGCCTATGGCGTTACCTGCGGCCATTTCAACGTTTCCCTTAACTGTTGCGGCAATACTAACAATCATCTCCGGCAAGGTGGTGGCTATTGATACAATTGTTGCACCGATAACAAACTTTGGCACTCCAAGCACCTCTGCTATCCAGCTTGCACTGTCAACAAACCAGTCGCCGCCTTTGATGATTAATGCTAAACCAACAATGAATAAAATCAACACAATTGGCGTTTGTGCCGTATTGAAAAATGATTCAAGCATTTTCAAAACTCCCTTATTAAATTTTGATTAAAATAGTAATAACTAATATACATTATTATGCCTTGATTTGTCAACCGTAATGCTTAATTTTTCTAAATATGGATTGATTTGTTAAGTGATGGCTGATATAATGAGGTTAAGATAAATTGGAGTTGATATTATGTCAAAAAACAGATTAGGTATAAAAAAGATTTTGCCGGTTTTAATTCCGGTAATATGTGCTGTTGTTGTGGTCTCGGCATTGGCAATCAGCGGAAATGTTACCAAAAAAAGTGATTTGGAAAATCCAACGGCAAGTAACACCTCACAGCAGACTACTGAGCCAACCGATACAACACCTTTAAACACAAAGGTCAGCATTGTAGCTGTTGGTGATAATCTTATTCATAACACCTGTATTTCCGCCGGCGAGCAATCAGACGGCAGTTTAAACTATGATGCATTTTATGCTAATATGTCAAGCTATATTCAGGCCGCCGATTTAGCGGTTATCAATCAGGAAACAATGCTTGGCGGCGACAGCTTTGCATATAGCGGTTATCCAATGTTTAATACCCCCTGGGAGGTTGGCGAGGCCGCAATTAACGCAGGCTTTGATGTGTTCACATGCGCCACAAACCATTCAATGGATGTTGGCTCGGCAGGTATTGAAAAGGAGCTTGAGTTTTTCTCAAATCACAGCGAGGTAACCCATGTTGGTACCAATGCGTCTCAAGAGGATTACGACGCCATTACCTATATCACCAAAAATGACATTACCTTTGCAATTTTAAATTATACCTATGGCACAAACGGTATACCCGTACCCGATGATAAGCCGTATTTGGTTAACCTGTTAACTGAAGAAAAGGTAACTGCCGATGTTAAAATAGCAAGAGAAAATGCCGATGTTGTAGTAGTATTTCCTCATTGGGGAACAGAAAACAGCCACGATGTTTCGGAGCAACAAAAGGAATATGTTAAGCTGTTTTCAGATCTTGGTGTTGACATTGTAATCGGCACCCATCCCCATGTGCTTCAGCCAGTGGAGTGGTATACTAATGAGGAAACCGGTAAAAAAATGCTTGTTTACTATTCAATCGGTAACTTTATCAGCCACCAAACAAATTTAAATCAAATGTGCGGCGGTATGGCTGAAATAACAGTGGAACGTATTGACGGCGAAATCAAAATAACAAGTGCAAAGCTTGCACCTGTAATTGATTTTTATAAAAATACAGGCTCCGGATATAAATTCACAGTATACAAATTCAGCGATTATACAGACGAGCTTGCCGCCGAGCAGGCACAGTCGGGTGCAACCGTTGACTATTTTAAAGGCCTTTGCAAGGATGTAATCAGCGAGGAATTTTTGGATTTGGATTAACAATATGCACAAATCATTATAGGCTGATTTCAATTTATGGTAATGGTTTTTACAAAAAACTGTTTTGGGTTTGACAAAATGGATATTAATGTATATAATGGCATTGTGTCAGAACAAAGGCGTTCCGTTTTTTTGGGGCGTCTTTTTTTATGATTACAAACAGAGAGGGAATTTAATATGAGTAAGTACACAAAGGAGCAAATTCTTAAAGAAGCTAAAGATAATGGTGTTGAATTCATTAGACTTCAGTTTACAGATTTATTCGGTATTATGAAAAATGTTGCCATTACTCTTTCACAGCTTGAAAAAGCACTTGATAACGATTGCATGTTTGACGGTTCTTCAATCGACGGCTTTGTTAGAATTGACGAAAGCGACATGTACCTTCATCCGGACTATGACACTTGGGCAATCTTTCCTTGGAGAAAGCATTTGAATGCTCAAACAGCACGTCTTATTTGTTCGGTATATAAGGTTGACAATAAGACTCCCTTTGAGGGCGACCCAAGAAACGTTCTTCAAAAGGTTATTGACCAGGCCGCAGAAATGGGTTACGGCTTTAATGTGGGCCCTGAATGTGAGTTCTTCCTTTTCAATGTGGATGAAGATGGCAACCCAACACTTGAAACAAACGATAAGGCAGGTTATTTTGACCTTAACCCCATTGACACAGGCTCAAACTGCCGTAGGGACATTTGCCTTGCCCTTGAAGAAATGGGCTACACTATTGAGGCTTCACACCACGAGGTTGCAAAGGGACAGCACGAAATTGATTTCCAATTCGGCGATGTTATGACATCTGCTGACAGAGTTATGACCTTTAAGCATGTTGTTAAAACCTATGCTACAAAGCACGGCTTGCACGCAACCTTTATGCCAAAACCAATCGAAGGCATTTGCGGTTCAGGTATGCACACCAATATGTCGCTTTACGATTTAAAAACAGGCAAAAATGTTTTTGATGACCCTAACGGCGAGCTTGGACTCAGCGAAACCGCATATTCATTCATTGCAGGTATTATGGCACATGTTAAGGGCATTGCCGTTGTTTCAAATCCAACAGTAAACTCTTATAAAAGATTAGTTCCGGGATTTGAAGCACCGTCTTATCTTGTTTGGTCAACATCAAACAGGTCCGTGCTTGTTCGTATTCCTGCTTCAAGAGGTAAGGGAACAAGAGTTGAGCTTCGTTCTCCTGATCCTGCATGCAACCCTTATCTTGAAATGGCTCTTTGCCTTGCTGCAGGTCTTGACGGTATCAAGAAAAAGATGAAGCCTGCCGCACCTTATGATGAAAATGTTTACGCACTTTCCCAGGAGGAGCTTGACGAAATCGGTATTGATTGCCTGCCGGGCTCATTGGAAGAAGCTATCAAGGCGGCTGAGGCCGATCCGTTTATTAAGGAAACTCTCGGCGAGCATGTATTTAATAACTATATCGAGGGTAAAAAGGCTGAATGGAATTCCTACAGAACCTCTGTTTCAGAATGGGAAATAAAAAGATATATGATTAATTATTAATGTATCGTAAATAGTAAAGCGAGTAAGATTTTTCTTACTCGCTTTTATCTATATTCTGTTTTCATATCTTTCTGCCGTGATAATTCCGTCATTAACATTTAACTTGCAAATTCTTGCATTTCTTGCGTCAAATGCGTTTGCATTCAATCCGTCGTCATAGTCTCTGGCATGATAAATTGCGTACCACTGGCCGTCCTCTTTAATCATGGAATGATGACCGGTGCCCTCCTCGAATTCGTTAGCGGCAAGGACAGGACTGTATGTATTATCGTCAGGATATTTCTCAAACTTGATTTTCCTTAAATCGGTCTCTTCGGTTTTTGCCCTTGCGTATCCAACATAGTATGTGGGCTGTTCATAGCAGTTGCCCGAATACATTATATACTGCCATTCACCTTCTTTGAAGTAATAGGCTCCCTCAATGGTATGCCAGTGCTGACCTTTTTTATATCTGTCCCGTCTGTAAATGTCTTCATCAAGGGTAGGCTCAATCAATAAAACAGGATTGCCCTCAACGGTGTAAGGATCAATAAGCCTGTCAACATAAATACAAGTGCCTATTCTTTCACCCTCAAATCTGTTTGATGAGTAAAGGATAAACAAGCCGGAGTCGGTTTTGACAACATGGCTGTCAATTGAGAAAGGATGCAGTATTTGCTTTGTATTTGTAAAAGGACCAAGGGGATTATCTGCAACAGAAACATGCATAGCACCTCTGTGACCGCCCTGATCAGGATCATCATTATATATTTCAATGGAATTATACATATAAAATTTGCCGTCAAGCTCAATGACACTCGGCGCCCAAAAGGCATCATGCCCCTCCATTGTCATAACCCTGCCGTAATATTCCCATCCGTCAAACAGATTGCTTGAATGATAGGCATAAATTCCGTCATGACCTGTTGTGTATATATAGTATTTGTTACCCGACTTAAGAATAAACGGATCGGCTTGACCGATATAATTGTTTTTATCAACCTTTAATAAATGCATATAAATCCCCGATTAATTATTTTTTTCAGCCTTTTCGGCTTCAAGCTCTGCTTTCTCTTTATAGAATGGGTCGTGCTTAACATAAACGTTAATGAAATCCCTTATATGCTCTGCCAAATCACCCTCGTTATATTTAATCGGAACAATTCGTTCATCTTCATCAATAACAATGGGTCCCTTTTCAACATCGTTAAAGGCCGGCATTAATGAATAACAAACATTGGTTTTTACAATTGAAATCATTGTGAAATCGGCAGTTGCCTCTGTAAAACTGTTTTTACCGGTGTAACGCTCTATGGTTGAGCGAGGCTCCTTATCGTTGTGCTTCTTTGTATAGCAAGCGTCAAGTACCTTGTTAACATAGCCTTCAAGTGCCTTGTCAGTATAGGGAGGCTTTAAAAGCATAACAGTATCTATGTCTGCAATGCCGTATTTTTCACTTTCGCCGCAGGGGATACCAATCATATTTTCGTCTTTATCCACATAAATCGAAACGGTATAAAAATCCTTTTCCATATTGAACAGCCTTTCTGTTGGGTTTAGCAATTATTTGCTGTTAATTATATACTAATCAATTGAAAAATTCAATAATGTATGTTAATATTTAACTATATTTTGCGGAGGTGCTATATGAAAACTGCGTTGGTTACCGGCGGAGCAACCGGAATTGGCAAAGCAATCGCTCAACGGCTTGTAAATGACGGCTACTTAGTCTTTATTACCTATAACAATACTAAACCGGATTACGACGGTATAAATGCCGTTAAATGCGATTTATCAAAATTGGAAGACATTAAATCCCTCTTTAGTAAAATAGATTATCATATTGATTTGCTGGTGAATAACGCCGGTGTATCGCTTATAAAACAGATTAACGATGTTACCGACGAGGATTATGGCTATGTTACCGCTGTTAACGAACGTGCGGTATTTTACTGTTCAAAATATGCGGCGGAAAAAATGATTAAGTCAGGCTCCGGCGCCATTGTAAATGTTTCCTCTGTTTGGGGGCAGTGCGGCGCCTCCTGCGAAGCACTTTACTCAATGACAAAGGCAGGGGTAATCGGTCTTACCAAAGCACTGGCACAGGAGCTTGCTCCCTCGGGTATTACGGTTAACTGCGTTGCTCCCGGAATTATTGACACAAGAATGAACTGCGGGTTTGATAAAAACGACCTGATTAACGAGGTTCCTCTTGGCAGACTCGGAACAGCACAAGAGGTTGCCGACGCGGTTGCTTTTTTGGCAGAGAATAGATATATAACCGGACAGGTGCTTGGAGTAAACGGAGGAATGTTATTATAAAAACGGTGTAACACATTTTCCTTCCCATTCATAGTATGAGTTAGAAAAGGGAAGGGAGGTTAAACAATGGGTTGCAATAATTGTAATAACGGTTGTGGTTCTTGGGTTATTATCCTTATCATCATCCTCATCCTCTGTGGCGGCTTTGGTAACTGCGGCAACAACGATTGTGGTTGCGGCTGCTAATACAGCGCTAAGGAAACGGCAGATTTTTCTGCCGTTTCAGACTGTCGATAAAGCGGGCTGAAACACGCCGACAGCATAATAATAAGAAATGGCTCGTAGGGGTGCGGGTGTCCGGTGGACACCTCTGCTTTTATGCAGAAGCACCGACCGAGCCGTCAGGCGAGACCGGTATCATCCGCCTGAAAAAAATTACAACGACTTAACAACATGAAAAGTGGCTTGGACATCGAATCTAAGCCACTTTTGCCGTTTTTCGTCTTTTGCGATAAAGCGGTACCATCGTACAGCAATTATCGCAAAAAACGAAATTCAACTCCATTTCTCGAAGTCTGCTTTTAAAAAAGTCAAGAAAAGTCAAAAAAACTATTGACTTTTCCTGACCTTTGTGATATAACATAATCAAAGGACAAAGAAAGTCAAAGTCAAAACACATTAACTTTCATTTGTTCATTAAGAAAAGAGATGATTAATAAATGAAAATGTCAGATGTAATCGCGGATATGATACTTGATATGTTTGATGACAAAACCTCGAGTGTCCAAATTCAGCGAAATGATTTAGCAAATCGAATAGGCTGTGTTCCCAGCCAAATAAACTATGTTATCACCTCACGCTTTACACCGGAGGCAGGCTACAGAATTGAAAGCCGCCGCGGCGGTGGGGGATACATTCTTATCACCCGTGCCGACAGTCAGGGCAATGCAATTATGGCACTTATTAACAGTATCGGCTCGGAAATTGACGAGCGCACTGCAAGAGCACACATATATAATTGCAGTTATCAAAAGCTAATAGACGAAAAGGCCGCAAAAACAATGACGGCGGCTGTGCTTGACAGTAATTTTAGAGGTATTCCTCAATCCGTAACAAATACTATCAGGGCAAATCAGCTTAAAAAAATGCTGTTGGCATATATTGATTAACAAATCAAATAAAATATATAGGAGGAAATAACTATGAAATGTACACATTGCAATCAAAGAGAGGCAACTACTCATATCAGAAAAGTAATTAACGGTAAAAAAGAAGAAATGCATTTATGCAAGGAATGTGCCGAGGAGCTTGGCGTAATGGACGAATTTGATTTTGAGCCATTTACCACCGACAGCTTTTTCGGTAATCTGCTGGGCGCCGGTGTTGCAGCCCTTAACTCACTGACAGGGGTTGAACGTTGCGGCTACTGCGGTTCATCATTTAATGACATTGTTAATTCAGGTAAGGTTGGTTGTGCTCACTGCTATGACAAGTTTGAGTCAAAGCTTAACCCCAGCATAGAAAAGCTTCACGGCAGAACAAAGCATGTGGGCAAGCATGTTACCTATGTTGAGGAAAAGGAGGAGCCTGAAAAGGCAGATGAAGCACCTAAAAAAATCAGTAAGCTTGATGAACTGAAGCAGGAACTGAAGCAGGCAGTAAAGGAACAAAGATTTGAAGACGCTGCCGTTATTCGCGACAAAATAAACGATTTAACCAAGGAGGGTTAATAAATGAGCAAATGGTATCAAGGTAACGGCAATAATTCAGACGTTGTACTTTATTCAAAGGTCAGACTGGCCCGTAATTTGGCAGATTCCCCATTCCCAAACAGAATGAATAAGGATATGCGTAAGGCAGTTTCAAAGAAAATTTATGCAACCATAAAAAGCTCAAACTTGGCCAACGAGTTTGACCTTATTAACCTGGCAGATGCGTCAAAGGCAAAGGCAGTATCATACGTGGAAAAACAGCTTATCAGTCCGCAGATGGCAAAAAATTCCGACTTGGCGTCATTTATGCTGTCAAAGGACGAAAATGTGTCAATAATGCTTTGTGAAGAGGACCATATTAAAATTAATTCCTTTTCTGCAGGTCAAAGCTTAGATGTTGCCTTTGAAAAGGCAAATATGCTTGATGACATTTTTATTAAAGGACTTAAGCTTGCCTATAACGACAAACTGGGCTTCTTAACTGCGTCGCCTATTAATTTAGGCACAGGATTAAAGGCAAGCTTTGCATTGCATTTACCTGCTTTGGTAGAGAAAGATGCTATCTATAAGCTGATTTCAATGGTAGGAAAGCTTGGTCTGTCTTTGCGAGAGCTATATCCAAACGGCGAGGGAGATATTTATTTGCTTTCAAATCAAATCTCTTTGGGCATAAGTGAAAAAAGCTCTATTGATAATGTTAACGCTATCTGCGACCAAATCGTAAAGCAGGAGCGTGCCGCACGCGAGGAGCTTAAGGAAAACGATAAGTTTGAGGATAAAGTTTACCGTACCTTGGGCATACTTAAATCAGCAAGGATTCTCGACCAATCAGAGTTTATCAATGATTTATCATTGGTTAGACTTGGTGTGTCCCTTGGATATTTTGATATAGATTATGAAACCATCGGCGATATGCTCTACGGTCTTCAAAATGCCAGCTTGATTGATTCTGCACAGACAGATTTGAACGAGCGTGGCTGTGCAAAGCTGAGGGCACAAATTGTCAGAGAAAAATTAGAATAGTTTACACCAAGGCCTCCCATTGCTTTGAGCACTCAAGGGTAGCTTTGGTTTGGAGGTATTGTTATGTACAGATTTAATTCTTTTACACAAAAGGCTAACGAGGTGCTTAACCTCGCAATAAAGGCTGCCGAGGGCTATGGCCATAACTATATCGGCAGTGAGCATATTTTAATTGGATTACTTAAAGAGGGCAGCGGTTTAGCCGCTAACGCCTTAAATGAAAAAGGCATCACCTTGGAAGATGTTGAAGGTCTTATAAAAAGTGAAATAGGCACCGGGGTTCCCACCCGTTTGTCACCTGATGATTTTACACCAAGATCAAAGCGAATTATTGAATTATCCTTCCAAATAGCAAGGGGAATGATGCATTCCTTTGTAGGTACTGAGCATTTGCTTATATCCCTTATCAAGGAAACAGATTCCTATGCCGTAAAATTCATTAATGATCTTGGAGTAGACGAGCAATCACTACTTGAGGATTTAATTCAATCAATCAGCAGCGGTGAAAACGACAGTCAGCAATCTTCAAGAAACGGCAAAAAGGGAAAAAGCAAAACCCCAACCCTTGATGAATTCGGTAAGGACTTAACCGAACAGGCAAAAAAGGGCAAAATAGATCCTGTTATAGGCAGAGACAAAGAAATTCAAAGAGTAATTCAAATTCTTTCCCGAAGAAACAAAAACAACCCCTGCCTTATCGGTGAGCCTGGTGTGGGTAAAACCGCAATTGCAGAGGGCTTGGCACTTAAAATCGTTAAGGATGAGGTGCCTGAACTCCTAAAGGGTAAAAAAATAGTTGCTCTCGATTTAACCTCAATGGTTGCCGGAACAAAGTATAGGGGCGATTTTGAGGAGCGTATTAAAAAAGCAATGGACGAGGTACGTTCGGCAAAGGATGTAATATTGTTCATTGATGAGGTTCACACAATTATGGGAGCCGGTGCCGCAGAGGGCGCAGTTGACGCCGCAAACATCTTGAAACCCTCTCTTGCAAGGGGCGAAATTCAGGTTATCGGCGCTACAACAATTGATGAATACAGAAAAAATATTGAAAAGGATGCCGCACTTGAACGACGTTTTCAGCCGGTTACTGTTGGAGAACCTACCGAGGAGGAGGCAATTGAAATCCTTAAAGGTCTTCGAGACAGATATGAGGCGCATCACAAGGTTAAAATCACTGACGATGCAATTGAAAACGCTGTTAAAATGTCCTCAAGATATATTGCCGACAGGTATTTACCCGATAAAGCTATTGACTTAATTGATGAAGCCGCGTCGGTTGTTCGCCTAAACGCTCAAACCATACCCCAAAACCTAAAGGATATGGAAGACGATATTAAGCGTTTGGAGCAGGAAAAGCAATCGGCTATTGCCGAGCAGAATTTTGAGGGCGCCGCAGGTATCAGAGACAAGCAAAAATCCCTTCAATCACTTCTTGACGAGGAAAAGGAAAAGTGGAAAAACGCAACCTTCCACGATGTTAAGTCCGTAACCGAAAAGGAGATTGCCTCTGTGGTTTCAAGCTGGACAGGTATACCTGTTAATCAGCTTACCAAGGAGGAGAGCGAAAGACTGTTGAATATGGAGCAGGTGCTTCATGAGAGAATTGTAGGCCAGGACAGAGCCGTAAGCGCTGTTTCAAGAGCAATTCGCCGAGGTAGGGTAGGCATTAAAAATCCCAACCGTCCAATTGGTTCATTTATCTTTCTCGGTCCAACGGGCGTAGGTAAAACCGAGCTTTGCAAATCCCTTGCCGAGGCTATGTTCGGCGATGAAAATGCAATTATAAAGCTTGATATGTCGGAATATATGGAAAAGCATACGGTATCAAAGCTTATCGGCTCACCTCCAGGCTATGTGGGATTTGATGAGGGCGGACAGCTGACGGAAAAAATCCGCCGTAAGCCATACAGCGTGGTTTTGTTTGATGAAATTGAAAAGGCACATCCCGATGTGTTTAATATGCTTCTTCAAATTTTAGAGGACGGCGTGTTAACAGACTCACAGGGACGCAAGGTTTCGTTTAAAAATTCAATAATAATAATGACATCAAATGTGGGTGCGTCAAAGATTACCGAGCAAAAGCAGTCTCTGGGCTTTGGTGAGTCCCTTGATGCAAATAAGAGCATTGAAGACCTTGTAATGGTTGATTTAAAGAAAACCTTTAAGCCGGAATTTCTTAACCGTATTGACGAAATAATCGTCTTTAATCAGCTGGAAAAGAAGGATATTACCGAAATTGCAAAGCGACTTCTTGCTACTCTTTCCAAGCGAGTTCGGGATTTGGATATTGAACTTGAGTTTACCGACAAAGCAGTTGAGGCAATCGCCGACGCAGGCTTTGACAAGGTTTACGGCGCAAGACCCCTTAGAAGGGCAATACAGTCTAAAATTGAGGATAAGCTTTCAGAGCTTATACTTGATAACACAATTAAACCAAATACCAAATGCATTGTGGATTATAAAGACGACCGATTTGTATTTGAATAAAAAAAGAAACTACCGATTTATCGGTAGTTT
>JBJEPI010000010.1:0-25029 GCA_051881175.1 Eubacterium sp. | reverse complement strand
CTTTAAGGGCAAATACAGCGGAACTAAGACTCTGTATTTCTACATTAAGCCAAAGTCAACAAGCATTTCTTCACTGACAGCAGGCTCAAAGAAATTCACTGTAAAGTGGAAAAAGCAGGCAACTCAAACCACCGGCTACCAAATTCAGTACAGCACATCAAGCAAATTCTCAAACGCTAAAACTGTTACAATTTCAAAGAACAGCACCACATCAAAAACTATCTCAAGCCTCAGTGCAAAGAAAAAGTATTATGTAAGAGTTCGCACCTACAAGGTTGTTAACGGCACAAAGTACTATTCATCTTGGTCAAAGGCTAAGTATGTAACTACTAAATAATTAAGTTGCAAAAAGTGCAATCGGAGATTTTTTCCGATTGCACTTTTTAATTTAGTCCGCCCTGTCGCACAAAAAAAGTGCTTCCCAAATAGGAAGCACTTTGAAATATGAAAAACTATCTCTTTGAGAACTGTGGTGCTCTACGAGCTGCCTTGAGACCGTACTTCTTTCTTTCCTTCATACGAGGATCACGAGTGAGGAAGCCTGCCTTCTTAAGTGCAGGACGAAGGTTCTCGTCATACTGGAGAAGAGCTCTTGAAAGACCGTGACGGATAGCGCCGGCTTGACCTGATACGCCGCCACCGTTTACGCGGCAAACAATGTCAAACTTTTCTGTTGTCTCTGTAAGGGTGAGAGGTTGACGAACGATGAGCTTAAGTGTTTCAAGGCCAAAGTAATCGTCGATATCTCTGCCGTTGATTGTGATTTTACCTGTACCTGCATAAACGCGTACACGAGCTACAGATTCTTTTCTTCTGCCTGTTCCGTAGAAATAAGGATTTGATTCGTACATAATTCAAAAACCTCCCTTACATTTCCCAAGCAACCGGCTTTTGAGCCTCGTGCTTGTGTTCAGCGTTCTTGTAAATTTTGCATCTTGTAAGCTGCTTTCTGCCAAGTGTTGTGTCAGGAATCATACCCTTTACAGCAAGCTCCATGGCAAAGTCGCTCTTTTCCTTCATAAGTGTGCTGTACTTAACTTCCTTAAGATTACCGATATAACCTGTGTGGTGCTGATAAAGCTTTTTGTTAAGCTTATCGCCGGTAAGAACAGCCTTGTCTGTGTTGATGATAATAACAAAATCGCCGCAATCTACATTTGGTGTAAAGATTGGCTTTTGCTTTCCTCTAAGAAGAACAGCGGCCTCAGCAGCTACTCTGCCTAATGGCTTGTCAGCTGCATCAATAATATACCAGTTGCGCTCGATTTCGTCAGCCTTTGGCATAAATGTTGACATAATCATTTCCTCCGATAAATTTTTAGAAAATCAATTTTTCTTAATGCTGGAATATAATATCACAGGGAAATAATAAAGTCAACAGTTAAATTAAAATAATTTTGATTTGCTCTCGAATAATCGTTTTTTCTCGTTTTTTCATAGTAAAATCTCGTTTAAAATTTATAAAATGGTGGTGATTTAATGGATCCTTGTGCGTTAAATGTGACCGTCAGCGGACTTGCCTGTGCAATCTCTCAAGGTAAAAGCGACGAGGAAATAGCATTGCTTTCGGCGTTTTTTGTTCAGCTTGGTGACAGCATGGCAACAATTCTTGCGGCCAAAGCCTGCAATGATAGCAAAAATAACAGCAGTTGATTCTTTTTAACCGCATTAAATTTTTTGTGCACAAACGAAAAATGAAAATTTTTCAATAAAATCTACAAAACCTATTGACAAGGTAGGTAATATGTGCTATTATGATGTCAACACAGACGAAGGACAGCCACCTCCGCCTAATTAAATAAAAGTGAGGTAAATGTTATGGCTTTATATCAATCAGTAGCCGATATTATCGGCAACACACCCCTTGTTAGAATTCAAAATTTTGAAAAGGCATACGAGCTTGATGCAAAAATTTACGCAAAGCTTGAGTATTTCAACCCTGCCGGCTCGGTTAAGGACAGAATTGCCAAAGGCATTATTGACGCCGCCGTTGCAGACGGAACCTTGAAGGAGGGCGCAACCATTATCGAGCCCACCTCCGGCAATACGGGAATAGGCATTGCGTCCTATGCGGCAACTAAAGGATTTAAAGTGATTATCACAATGCCTGAATCAATGAGCGTTGAAAGAAGAAATTTGATGAAGGCTTACGGTGCTGAGTTGGTGCTTACCGACGCAGCAAAGGGAATGAAGGGCGCAATTGAAAAGGCTAATGAGCTTCATGCCGAAATTCCAAACTCAATTATTGCAGGTCAGTTTGTAAATCCCGTTAATCCCCTTGTTCACTATCAAACCACCGGTCCGGAAATTTGGAAGGATACAGAGGGCAAGGTTGATATTTTTGTTGCCGGTGTAGGTACCGGCGGCACTGTATCAGGCGTTGGTAAATATCTTAAAGAGCAAAATCCAAATGTTAAAATTGTTGCCCTTGAGCCTGAAACCTCTCCTGTATTATCAGAGGGCAAGGCAGGTGCACACAAAATTCAAGGTATAGGTGCAGGCTTTGTTCCCGATACCCTCAATACAGAGATTTATGACGAAGTTATAAAGGTTCCTAATGAAGCGGCATTTGAAATCGGCGCAAGCTTCCCTCAATATGAAGGTGCATTGGTTGGCATTTCATCCGGTGCGGCACTTTGGGGTGCAATTCAGATTGCAAAACGCTCTGAAAACAAGGGCAAAACAATTGTTGCTTTGCTTCCCGATTCAGGCGACAGATATCTTTCAACCCCAATGCTTGCAAAATAGATAACAAAATGCACCCTCTTGAGAGAGGGTGCATTTTTTATAATACATATTTGTTTATTGCATAGGCAACGCCGTCCTCGGCGTTGCTTTTTGTTATATATTTGGCCGACGCCTTGCATTGGTCGTTTCCGTTTTCCATGGCAAAGGAATATTTCGCAAATTCAAGCATGGGGCAATCGTTTCCCGCATCGCCAAAGGCCATTGCTTCATCGGCGGTAATGCCCAATGCTTTGCACATTCCCTCAAGGGCAGAGCCCTTGTGAACTCCGGCACCGGTGATGTCAATGTTACTTTTAATAGAGCTGGAAACGGAAATCTCGTTTTTCATAGCGGTAAGGAATTGCCATATTTCATCATATATTTCAGGATATTTACAATAGGCTGTAAGCTTTTCAATATCCCTGCCCTTAACAGCATCCTTAACATTTTTGCACACTGTCATTTTATCGGTCAGGTTGTCCAAAAAATCCTTTGGTAAAGCATCGCCTATAAAGAATTCTGCCTTATCCTCCTGAACATAGCTTTTTCCGTCAACATAAATTTCCATAAATACAGGCTTGGGATCAAGGTAATCAATCAGCCTTTCGCAAAGCTCCCAGGGCATAAAGGATGTGTAAATGTTTTTTCCGCTTTTTCTGTCCATAACGCCGGCACCGTTTGAATACATAACATAGTCAACCTCAGGCACCTGCTGACAAATATCTCCCATAATTGCAATGGTTCTGCCGGTTGATATAGCAATTTTAACGCCGGAATCATGTGCCTTTTTAAGGGCCTCGCGGTTTGCCGGACTAACTGTTAAATGGTCGGGCAACAGCAATGTTCCGTCTAAGTCGAGGGTTATTATTTTTACTGCCATTTTTTGCTCCTATCAGTTAGTACTTCTTGTTGGCAAAATGCCCTTTTTGAAAAAAAGCTTATAAATTGCCGCGGTAAACAAAAAGAAGGTATAACCGATTATTGCACCGGCTACAACGTCTGTAAGATAGTGAGCGCCTAATATAAGCCTTGTATATCCCATTATGAACACATAGATAAATGAAACAATAAGCGCTATCGGTGCAAATTTTTTAAGTCTTTCAAAAGCGGAACAAAACAGTACTGACATAAATGCGGCACAGGCATTAAGGGTGTGACCTGAGGGAAAGCTGTCAACATTGGAGTAAATATTCATCGAACCCTTGCCCGGTTCATACCATTTTGTAAATGCGTTAAAGTGACTGCCTGCAAGCATATCCCTTGAAAGCGATGATGTCAGCTTACTGGGTTTACCGTGGCTTAATCCCTTGTCGTCATATATACCGTTGCTTGCGGCAACCAGTTCTCTAAATCTTACTCTTTGAGTGATTTCCTTGCAGTTTTCAACAATTTTATACAAAATTCCAAACAAAATGCCTGCAAGCGCCAAGGCTTCAAGCTTTACTAAAATTCTTTTGTCAATTTTGGAAAAAAGATAAATTGCCAAAGCCGTAACAACTGCACAAATGATAAAATAAACAACCTGTTCTATATCAAAAAACTTTTTAGCAACATTTTCGATTAGCTTTTTCCAACCGATTACTGCAAGCACGAAAAAAACTACCTGCCAAACAATTTTGACAGCCTTATCAAGCTTTTGGAATTTTGCATTTTCGGTGTTTACGGGCTTGATAAACGGAAGAATTTTGCCTATTATTTCAAGGCATTCGTTCAATCCGTGCGCCGTTAAAAACAAAACGGTGAAAATAGGGCCCCACATAGCCCAGGCAACGGCTTGACCGAAGCCTTCAAACACCATTGCAAAACCGTTTTGAGGGTTGAAGAGCCTTTTATCAAGCTCCAAATCATTGTAACTGCCGTAAATCATAAGCATTACGGCCACAGCGTAAAAAATTACCGAAATTATTACTATCGGTAACGATTTCTTTTTTGTTGTCATAATCCCATAACCTTTCCGGATATAATCGGTTTAGTGTGATTTTTCCACTAATCTCTCCTAAAATTATATATTGGTATTCTACCAAATTATTTCAAAATATACAACCTTAAAAAGGATATTTTATTATTGCATAATATATGCATAAATGTTAAAATTATCTTGAAAATGTAAAAGAAAGGTAATTATTCCTATGAGTAAAAAAAGAGTTTACACTGTTGCAACCTCACATTTGGACACCGTTTGGTCTTGGGATTTTGAGACTACGGTAAGCAAATACATATATAATACCCTCGTTGAGAATTTTGATTTATTTAAAAAATACCCAAGTTATATTTTTTCCTTTGAGGGAAGCTATCGTTATGAGCTTATGGAGGAATATTATCCCGAGCTTTTTGAACAGCTAAAGGATTATATTGCTCAGGGCAGGTGGAACGTTACAGGTTCTGCGTATGAAAACGGCGATGTAAACTGCCCGTCTCCGGAGGCGTTGTTTAGAAATATATTGCTCGGTAATTCGTATTTTGATGAAAAATTCGGCAAGCGTTCAAAGGATATTTATCTTCCCGATTGCTTTGGCTTTGGCTGGGCCTTGCCGTCAATTGCCCACCATGCAAATCTTAACGGCTTTACAACCCAAAAGCTTGCATGGGGCAGTGCCTACGGAATTCCATTTGATATAGGAAAGTGGTACGGCGTTGACGGAAGCTATATTTATGCCTCAACAAACCCACACGATTATTATTTCACCTTAACAAAGCTTCGCGATTGGAAATTTGTAACAGACAAGCTTGATGAAAACGAAAAATACGGTCTCAACTGGACTTATTTATTCCACGGAATAGGTGACCGCGGCGGTGCGCCTCAAGAGGCAACCGTAAAATTTGTTGATGAAGAAATCAAGAAAAACGACTCCTCTGATATTGAGGTTATTGCCGCATCTGCCGACCAAATTTACAGGGATATTGAAAACGAGCTTCCCGAGGAGATTAAGGATAATCTTCCCAAGTGGGAAACAGAGCTGATAATGCAAAACCACGGCGTCGGTGGTTACACCTCACGTGCAATCGGCAAGCGTTGGAATTCCCGCTGTCAGGAGCTTGGGGATATGGCTGAGCGCGTGGGAGTAATGGCTGAGTATTTCGGCACCGAAAAGTATAACGAGGATATTTTGGAAAGGTCTTGGAAGCGTGCAATCGCCCATCAGTTCCATGATGATACTCCGGGCACCTCCTGTCAGCGCGTATATCGTCGAAGCTGGAACGATTATGCAATGAGCATGAACCAGTTTTCAGGCGAAATAGAAGCTTCGTTAAGTGCCTTCGGTCAAATGGTTAAAACTGATTTTTGCCTGGGCATACCTGTTTTGGTTTCAAACAGCATTGAGGCAGACAGATGCGGTGCAGTAACTATTAAGCTTCGGGATATTGACAAGCCCTATGTTCGCATTTTCGATGACAGGGGCAAAGAGGTGCCATCTCAAATTTTATCAGATAGTAACGGAATTAAAACTATTTTGTTTATTGCCGATGTTGACTCCCTTGGAGTAAGGGTTTTTGACGCCCGCCCGTCAATGGATGAGTGCAAGGTTCAAAGCAAGCTTCGTATTGCCGACACTCAGCTGGAAAATCAAAAGTATGTTGTAACCATTAACCGTGCCGGTAACATTACATCAATAGTTGATAAAGAGGACAATGAGCGAGAATTGCTTGAAAAGCCGATTATACTGGGTTTATTCAAATACAATGGCTCAAAGGATTGGCCTGCCTGGGAAATGAATTTTAAGGAGGCAAACAAAGAGCCTGACAGAATAGCAGGGCTTGTATCCGTTAAGGCTATTGAAAACGGACCGGCCCGTGTGTCGCTCCAAATTAAGCAAAAAGACAAGAAAAGCGAATTTACAACCTATATCTGCCTTACTCACAACAGCAAGGTTGTAGAGGTATATAATGAAATTGAGTGGCAGTCAATGCGCACAATGTGTAAAAACCGTTTTTCATTCACTGCTAAAAACAAACAGGCAACCTTTGACCTCGGTCTTGGTGCCATTAAAAGAGACAATATGAGTGAAAAGCTGTTTGAGGTGCCGGCTCAAAAATGGGCTGACATTACCGACGAAAGCGGAGAATTCGGCGTTTCCGTTATCAGCGATTCCAAGCACGGCTGGGATAAATTCAGCGATAACACTCTTCGTTTAACGGCAATACATACTCCAAAAAGAAATTATCGCATTGACTCCATGCAGTCAATGATGGATTTGGGACTTAACAGATACGGATT
This sequence comes from Eubacterium sp., assembly GCA_051881175.1. Classification (GTDB taxonomy): domain Bacteria; phylum Bacillota; class Clostridia; order Oscillospirales; family Acutalibacteraceae; genus Eubacterium_R. The sequence goes on along the minus strand of JBJEPI010000010.1, from coordinate 18,086 downwards.
TGCTGTTTTCTCACATAAGGGCGAGGTTGGCGCTGAAACTCAGCTTCAGGCAAGATTATTTACCCAGCCAATGGCGGCCTGTGTGGTTGAAAAGCACAGCGGTGCGCTTAAATCAAGCTATTCCTTTGGCTCTGTCAGCACAAACGATGTTATTGTTCGTGCTATAAAAAAGGCACACCATAAAAACGATAACGAAATAATTGTTCGTTTCAACGAGGGCGCAAATAAGGAAATTAAAGGCTTTGAATTCACCTTGGGTGACGGCATAGAAAGTGCACGTGAGCTTTGGGCCAGCGAGGAATACAGGGGCGAGGCTACCGTTAAAAACGGAAAGCTTGTTTGCGATTTTGCTCCATACGAGGTTAAAACCTTCGGCATTACTTTGAAATCACCTGAAAAAACAGGTAAGCTGAGTAAGCAAAAGCCCATTAAGCTTGATTACAATGCTAAAATTGATTATATTCCTGCTCAGCTTCAAAGAGACAGTATTACTGCCTGCGGCGTTGAGTTCAAGCTTGGCGACGGTGCACTTGAGTGTGACGGTCAAGAGATAAATATTGCCGACGGCAATCAGTTAAAGCTTCTTTGCACATCATTCGGTGACGAGAATGCAAGCTTTATTGTTAACGGAGAAAAAGTTGATAAAACCGTTAATAATGCTTACGAGGCCTTTGCAAGATGGGATTTATATGATTTCGGCGAAACCGCCTATATTAAAAACGGACACCTTGGCTATGAGTTTACCCATTGCTTAAATGAGCAGGGTGAGGTTCAGTGGGCAAAGGGATTGTATTTTTGGGTTGTTACCCTTGACGGCTCAACAGTTCTTCCTAAAAACAAGGATATTGTAGTTCTTGCGGCCACAGAGGTCGGCGGTGCAAAGGGCTCAATGGTGTCGCCCCTTTATGATGAGATTGAGAACAACCGTCCGTTTACCTTTAAGAAAAACTTTATGGAGCAGCTTTGGTATATTCAATCAAAGCTACTTTGGAACATACATGATACGGACGACTATTTCCGCCATAACAACAACGGTAAAAACGGAAAACGTGTTGAACAGGGAAAAAGACATTACGCAACAAGAACCATTGACACAGTAGGTCATTAATATACCTATGGTATAAAATCCATCGCAACAAAGCATTTTAAACGCAAGCAATAATACTCTGTGTAGGATTAAGTTATGAAACTAAAATTAGAAAACAATTGGACAACAAATAACAATGGGAAACCGTTAAATGACAGCGAGGTTGCAAGATATATTTCGGTTGTACCCTCCCAGCGTCAGCTAAATCACAGCAAATCACCCTTCTACTGCTTTATACATTTTGGAATGAATACTGCAACGGGCAGAGAATGGGGAAATGCCGCCGAAAGGGTTGAAGATTTTAACATTACGAGCATTGACGCCGAGCAGTGGGTTAAAGTTATTAAAGCCTCCGGTGCAGAGGGTATTATTTTAACCTGTAAGCACCACGACGGTTTTTGCCTTTGGGACACAAGAGTTACTAACTTCAATGTGATGTATTCGCCGTACGGGAAGGATATTGTTAAGCAGGTATCGACCGAATGTGTAAGACAGGGGCTTAAATTCGGTGTTTACCTATCACCCTGGGATATGCACGAAAAAACCTATGGCAAACCCGAGTATAACGATTATTTTTGCACTCAACTGGGTGAGCTTTTAACCGATTACGGGAATATTTTTGAGGTTTGGTTTGACGGCGCAAAGGGCGCCAATGCCGTTGCCTTTGAATATGATTGGGAGAGATATTATTCCCTTGTGCGTACCCTTCAGCCAAATGCAAATATTGCTATCTGCGGTCCTGACATACGCTGGGTTGGAAATGAAGCGGGAAAATGCCGCCGCAGTGAGTTTTCGGTTGTTCCCAAAGCCCTTATGAAGACAGAAACCATTCATGAAAAATCACAGCAAGGAGCAAATGATGCCGCAAGGCTTAAAAAGGTGGACTCGGCCGACGAGGATTTGGGTTCGCGAAAGGTTTTAAGCAAAAGCAAGGAGCTTGCATGGTATCCTGCTGAGGTTGATGTTTCCATTCGAAGAGGTTGGTTTTACCCCGGTAGGGGAGGAGTAAAATCAGCAAAGCGACTTTTCAATATTTATGTTAACTCTGTGGGCAACAATTGCACTCTGCTCCTTAATGTGCCTCCAAACAAATCGGGTGTAATTGCCAAAAAGGATTCAAAGGCGTTAAAGGGATTGGGCAAAAAAATAAAAGCCATGACCGAAAAGCCTGTTTTGGTACAGAGCTTTGGAGAGCTTAAACCTAATGACCAATATTTTGATTTTAATTTTGACAGCGAAAAAAGCCTAAAATACTGTATCATCAGCGAGGATATAACCAAAAGTCAGCGGGTTGAGAAATTTGATCTGTATCTTAAAAGAAAAAACGGCCGCTATACCCATGCCTATTCCGGCACCGTTATCGGCTCCAAAAAAATAATAAAGCTAAAGGGAAAATCAACCGGAGCAATATTTGTTATTCGTCAATCACGTTCAACTCCCCATATAGCTGAAATAGGATTTTACCAATAACCGCTGCGTCTAAACTGTAAAACACCCATAAGGCAGAAGCTCTGCCTTATGGGTGCTTTTTGTATATTATGAATTAGTCAATCTCAACAATCCAGCCCTCGGGAGCCTCGATTTCACCCATTTGAATTCCTGTAAGAGTGTCATAAAGCTTCTTTGTGATTGGACCCATTTCCTCCATTCCTGACGGGAAGCAGATTTCCTCGCCGTGGTCAACAATTTTGCCAACCGGAGAAATAACAGCGGCGGTACCGCAAAGGCCGCATTCTGCCATATCCTTAACCTCTTCAAAGGTTACGGGACGGTTTTCAACCTCAAGTCCCAGATACTTTTCGGCAACAACCATAAGCGAACGACGGGTAATTGACGGAAGAATAGAATCAGATTTTGGGGTTACAACCTTGCCGTCCTTGGTAACGAAAAGGAAGTTAGCGCCGCCTGTTTCTTCAACATAAGTATGGCTTGCAGGGTCAAGGTACATATTCTCATCAAAGCCGTTTTCGTGGGCGTCAACAATATTGTAAAGGCTCATTGCGTAGTTAAGACCTGCCTTAATATGACCTGTTCCGTGAGGTGCCGCACGGTCCAAATCCGATACACGAATTGTAATCGGCTTTGCACCGCCCTTGAAATAAGGGCCAACAGGTGTGCAAAACATTCTAAACATATAATCCTCAGCCGGCTTTACACCGATAACCGAGTTGTAGCCGAACATATAAGGACGAATATAAAGGGTTGCGCCGCTGCCGAAGGGCGGTACCCAAGCGGCATTTGCCTTAACAACTGCTTTTACTGCTTCAACAAATTTTTCCTCATCATAAACAGGCATTTTAAGTCTGCGGCAGGAATCTGCCATACGCGAAGCATTAAGATCGGGACGGAAGCAAACGATTTTGCCGTCCTTAGTGGTATATGCCTTTAAGCCCTCAAAGCAGGTTTGTGCATATTGAAGAACACAGGCACATTCGTTCATAACAACGTTTGAATCGTCTGTGAGAGTGCCCTCGTCCCATTTGCCATCCTTATACATTGATACAAAGCGTTTGTCAGTTGGCATATAGCCAAAGCCAAGGCTTGACCAATCAATGTTTTTCTTTTCCATACTAAACATCTCCAATACTAATAAATTATACTCAAAACAATTATATCACTTTGATTTTAATTTGCAATACCTAAAGAAAATTTATCGCGAGGGTAATATTTTGTTGGCAAAAGTGTTACAAAAAATAGTCAAAAAAGTGTATCGTATTGTCAAGCGTAATTTTGGATGATATAATAATTAGGTATTTTATAATTAGGAGCAGTGTATGGAAAATACCCAAGATATTCAAATCCTAAAAAATAAAATAAGTGAGCTTTTACAGGACATCAGCCTTGTGATTTTGGATTTTTCAGCCATTGTAAATGTTAATCACAGCGAATTCGAAGCGTTGATGGAATGTATTATTGAGAGCAATGTCAGCACTGCTGTCAGCGGTGAGTTTTACGATAACTATGATGTTGTAATCAATTGCGAAAACGAGGAGCAAAAGACTATTGCCAAAAGAGCGTACAGCTATTTGGATACCCTAAAAAGAAACAATCTTCTTTACAGCATAGCTGAAATTTTCGACAACAGGCACCTTGTTAATATGCTTTGCGAAAAAAACAATATTTGTTATGTGTTTTACAGAATTTCGGAAATGGCCGAGGCTATTGACTCTAAGGAGCAAATCGGCAAAGCAATAATTGTTGACAATGAAGGTGCGCTGACTGTTTGTGAAAACTCCAAGGATATCAAATCTGCCATAAGCAATACCGTTGACGCCGACGCTTCCTCAAGCGGTTATTTTGAAATTGAGGATTTGCCGGAGGAGGGCTCAAAGGTTTTCACCAAAACCGGTGATATTATTACAATCGGCGATGTTATCGGTAACGGCGGCGAGGGCACTGTTTATCATTGTAACTACAAAACAAATTATTGCATTAAAATATATCACGACGGTCAGTTAACCAAGCTTCGCATTAAAAAAATGCTTATGATGGAAAAAAAGCAGGTAAGATATGACGGCTTATGTTGGCCGGAAAAGGTTGTATACACCTCAAAGGGAGAGCCTGTCGGATATGTTATGAAAATGATTGAGGGTAAATCACTCTCTCTTGCATTCGACAGCTACGAATCCGTGCAGGAGGAATTTCCAAGCTGGACAAGGCAAAATCTTGTTAGATTGGCAATTGAAACCCTAAAGCGTATTCAATATTTACACCTGTTTGGAATATTAATCGGCGATCTTAGAATGAACAATATTATGCTGACTCCGTCGGGAGCACCTATTATTGTTGACCTTGACTCCTGCCAAATAGGAAATCTTCCCTGTCCGGCAGGCTTTGGCGATTTTACCCCTGCCGAGCTTCAAAGGGTTGAGTTCAGCAAAAATCTCAGAAAATACGAGAATGAAAGCTTTGCCTGTGCGGTTTTGGTTTTCAAAATACTTTTCTGCGGCCTGCACCCCTATGACCAATGCAACGGCGCTGATTCTATTGAGGAGGAAATTGTGCTGAAAAGCTTTCCGTATCCCATTACCACCAACGGGAGCTTTAATCGCATTGTGGTTGGCTGCTACGATGAAATGTGGCGCAAAACCCCATATCAAATGCAATCGTTTCTTTATGATATTTTCAAAAACGGAAGCAGACCTAACATTCAAACAATGATAAAAATGTTAAAAACCTATGATAAATTTATCGAAAAATATAAAGGTGGAAACCTTGATATAAATAAAATTTCTTTTGAGGAGGAATAGTGTATGAGTATGTATGAAGGCATTACCGAGGGCGATTTCGGTAAATCAACGAAAAAGCGTCTTCCAATATGCTTTTGCCTGGATGTCAGCGGCTCAATGATTTCGCCAATGGCCAACGGCGGAACAAGAATCGGCGAGCTTAACAGAGCCTATGACAAATTCATCACAACAATGAAAAATAATGCAGAGGTTGCAAAATCGGCAGATATTGCAATTGTTACCTTTGGGGGAAAGGTTGAAATAGTTAAGCAGTTTGCTTCCCTTGAAAAGCAGGAATTCACCGAAATTCAGGTGAACAGCCGTTCATTCACCCCGATGGGAGACGGAATTATTACTGCACTCAAGCTTTTGGAGGCAAGAAAAGCGGCCTACAAAAAAAGAGGTATAAAGTATTTCCAACCTTGGCTTGTAGTGCTTACCGACGGTGAGCCTGAGGGACCCAATGCCGCCGAAAACTACGAAATGGCATTGCGTCAGGTTAATATGCTTGAACAGCAAAATAAGCTTGTTGTATTTAACATTGCAATCGGCAGCGATTGTAATTTCAGCAATCTCAAGAGATTATCCTGCAAAAACAGCGAGCCGATATATGTCAGCGAGTCAAATGATTTTAACAAATTCTTTAAGTATCTTGGCTCAAGCTCAAGCAGTATTATCAGTGGTCAATCCACGGAAAATGATATTATCAACAATCGTACTTTGCCAAGAGGCGAGAAAATGGATATTTCAAAATTCTTATAATTAAGGAATTAATATGAAAAATGTAATTCAAACCTATTTGCAGGGTTCGAGACATAAAAAAAACAATCAGCCCTGTGAGGACAGAACATATTCTCTCGCTTTAAACGGTGTTGATGCTATTGCATTGGCTGACGGCGCAGGCAGTCACAACTACCCAAACGCCGCCGTTGGTGCAGATTGTGTGTCCCGTGAAATTTGCAGATTTTTCTGCGATAAGTTTGACGAGCTTTATGAAACCGAAGATATTGCCACCATTCAGCGTGCTATTATGGTTAGGTGTCAAAATGCTCTGTCAAAAAAGGCAGAGCAAATGGGACTTAATGATATCAGCACAATGGCTTCAACCCTGTTGGCGGTTGCCGTAAAGGACGGCAAGGCAATTTCCTGCCATCTTGGCGACGGTGCCATCGGCGCGGTTACAGATGACAGTATTAAGGTTATATCGGCTCCCGAAAACGGGGAGTTTGCCGGCACAACCTATTTTATGACCTTGCCAAATGCCGAGCAGTACATTCATTTCAGCAAATTTGATGTGGGTAACACGGCTATATATTTCTTAATGAGCGACGGCACCTGTGATTATTCCTACGACGATGTTCAGGGAGTATTTCTTGACGGTGCGGCAAAGCTTGCACTTATGGTTTATGAAAAAATGGGCGAGCTAAAGCTTACCGAAACCGTGCAAAAGCATTTGATTGAGTCTGATCCGGCGTCTGACGACTGCTCGTTTATTGCTCTTAAGGTTTGCGATAAAAAGCCAAGCATTTTTGCCGTTAATCAGCCTGAAAAGCCTGCCGATGAGCCTGAGCCGCCTAAGCAAATGACAGAAGCTCAGGAAATTGAGGAGGCGCTAAAGCTATTTCAGGCTTCGCCAAGGCATAATGCGCCCTCAGTACAAGCGACACAGCCTATGGGTCCCGGCAAAACTGACAGGGGAAGGAAAACCAATTATGTTATAATAGCCGCCGGCATAGTATTGGTTATTGCGGCAATTATTTTTGCAGTTGTAACAGCGACACCGCATAATAAATCCAAGGACGCTGAAAGCGAAAAAACCACTGTATCAACTAATGTAACTCAAGAAATCAGCGAGGCTACAACCCAAAAAACCGTTGAAACCGAGCCTAATTTAGATGATACAACAAAGCAAAGCGACTTGGAAGATGAAGCAAATCTTTTATCCCCAAAGGATACTGATGAAAAGGGGGTAAATGTATGAGCGGAAAATCCATTACACCATCAATTGATGAAATTATCGGTGCCGCAGATAATGATCTCGGTGAAATTAAAGCAACAACCTCGTCAGATTCAAACGCACTTTTTGATGAGAATAATTGGTTTTTACAGCCATATAAGGTTGCGAGAGCAAAACATGTACCGCCCAACCAACAGGTTCGTCCCAATGTACAGCCCGTTCAGCGGGTGCAACCAACAGGCAGACCGCCTGTGGTTAGGCAATATCCGCCAAACACGGTGGTTCAGCAAAATCCCGGTAACAGACCTGTTCAAACACAATATAACAACTTGAACAAGCAGCAACAGCCTGTAAAGAAGAACACTACAACAAGAATTCTTGTTTTTGTAATGATTGCAGTTGTAGCCTGCATTGCAGTAATCTTTTTTGCGGCTAATGTGGGAATGATAATGCCGTCAACAAAGCATTTGTTTGATTCGGCAATAATCAGTACATTTGACAGTGCAAGCTGTCAGTTTATAAATTTAACTTTTAATATGTGAGGAGATTTAATATGAGTAATCCAACAGAAGACGAAATCATGAAGGCAGCAATGGCCGGATTAGATGACGACATTAATGATGCACCAAATCCACCCCAGCCACCTGTTCAGCCACAGGCACCGGTTCAACCGCAAATGCCGCCACAGCCTCCGGTTCAGCCTCAAACTCCGGTTCAACCACCTGTGCAGCCGCAACCTTCGGTTCAGCCACAGATGCCGCCACAGACGCCGCCGCAGCCGCAGATGCCGCCACAGGGACCAATGTATACACCGCCACAACCGCCGGTTGGTCAGCAAAGGGTATATCCAAATCCGCCGGTTCCGCCTGCTGGTCCCGTGCCTACTCAACAGTTTGGCGCAAAGAAGCCTGATTTTGATGCCATTAAAAACAAAATCGATGCTTCAGGCGTTACCAATGATAAGAAAAAGATGGGTGTTATTCTCGGTGGCTGTGCAGCAGTTATAGTAGTTGTTGTTCTTATTATCGCAATCGCACTTGGCGGCGGTTCGGCCAAAAAGACAGTTAACGGTTATATGAAAGCCATGCAAAACTGTGATTACGAAAAGGCTCAAAGCTATGAGGCTTACGATTGGAAAAATTACTACATAGACTATTACAGCGAAGATAATCTTGAAAATTTAATGGATGACGATGATTCGTGGTATTCATATTACGATGATGTTGATGATATCTACGATGAGCTTGAAGACGAATATGATGATTATTCAGGAACCATTAAGAGCGGTAAGGACGTTTATGCCGCCATGGTGGAAGAGACTAACGAAGAATTAAAGGATAACGAAATCGAAGAGTTTGAAATCACCGATGTAAAGGATATTGATGTTTCAAAGGATGTTATTGAAGACAGTATTGAACGCTACGAAGATTACTGCGATAATTCCGACCTTGACGGTAAAAAGTATTTCAACGGCAAAAAGGTTAAAAAGGCTAAGAAGGTTACCGTTAAATACAAGGACGAAGACGGAAGCGAGAAGGCCTACTTCTATGTTGTAAAGTACGGAAACGATTGGAAAATTATCGGTATAGACTTTGACTATTAATATCAATTACATAAAAGGAGAAAACTATGGAAAATCAATTCAACCAACAGCAGGCAGAACAAATTCAGCAGCCTATTCCTGCATACGGAGAGCCTGCACCTGCTCCTGCTCCTGCCAAAAAGCCCATTGACAAAAAGCTTATAGCAATAATCGGCGGCGCAGTTGCAGTATTACTTGTTCTTATAATTATTATTGCCGCAGGCTCAAGCTCGCCTAAAAAGACAGCTAAAAAGTATATGAATGCGCTTATTGCCGTTGATTCGGCCGCCGCAAACGAATGCTGTGCATTTGACTATGAGCAATATATTGTTGACTATTACGGTGAGGATAATCTTGAAGAATTAATGGATGACGACAATTCGTGGTATTCAGTGTACGATGATGTTAGCGACATCTATGACAGCCTTGAGGAGGCATTCCCCGAGTATGACGGTGACATTGAAAGCGGCAAGGATGTTTATGAAGCCCTTGTGGCCGAGCAGAATTCCGAGCTTGAGGATGCCAAATATAAGGAATTTGAAATTGTAAAGGTTAAGAAAGTTGACCTCGATGATTTTGACCTTGACGATTACGAGGAGTATCTGTTTGACGAAGACAGTAACCTGGATGAAAAGGACTACTTTAACACTAAAAAGATTAAGTCCGTAGCCGAGGTTAAGGTTAAATACAAAAACGAAAGCGGCAACGACAGCGCCACTCTCATTTTGGTAAAAATGGGCGGCAAATGGAAGGTACTCAAGGGACTTTATTAAAAATCAATGCCCGCCATGGTTAACATAGCGGGCGTTAACGGTAGGTTATGTTATGAAAAAAGGGAAAAAAATTATTGCACCGATAATTTGTGTTATTTTAGCGGCATTTATCGGCGTTGGAGTTTATTATGTAGTTCAAAATAATCAGGCGGATTCTCCCGAACAGGTGGTCGAAAGCTTTTTAACCGCTGTAACAAAGGGAAATGTAAAAAAAGCGATTAAATACAGTGCAATGGATTATGAGGATTATATTACCGACGCTTACAGTGAGGATAATTTAAAGGTGTTAATACTTGAAAATTCCAAGGGTATGGGTGATCAATTTGCCACCCCACAGGATTTTTACAATTTTCAGTCGCAAAATTACGGAGTTTCCATTAACAGCGGCAAGGATATGTATAATGCCATGCTCTCGAAAATGGGAACCAAAATGTCGGTGAAGAGCATTGAGATAACAAAAACCACACCCCTGGATTTAAAAGATGAAAATACCCAAACATTAATCAATTTTTACCAAAGATATAATTTTACGGGACTTGATTCAAGTGAATACTATGATCCCGATGAAATTACCGAGATTGTTGATGTTGCATACATGGTAACTCTCGAAAACGGAGAGGAAAATACAGGTAATTTAGCAGTTGTAAAAATTGACGGTGAATGGAAGGTATTATTCAGTCTGTCAGATTTATCAAACGAGCAAGGTTAATTGTATTATTGTAATAAAAACGGTACGGCCATTTTCAGCCGTACCGTTTTTCGTTGTGTTAAATCATTTTATAGCATCCTTCATTGATTTAATGTAATCATAAACCCTGTCCGGTGCGTTTTCGCCGTATTCCTCAATCAGCTTTACAATAGCAGAGCCCACGATTACACCGTCGGCAATGGATGAATATTTTTTTGCCTGCTCAGGTGTGTTAATTCCAAAGCCGATTGCAACAGGAACATCTGTGACTGCTTTAATGGCTTTAGTTATTGACTCTAAATCGGTTTTTATTTCGCTTCTAACGCCTGTTACGCCAAGGGAGGAAACCGTGTATACAAAGCCCTCTGCGCCTGAAGCAATGGCTTTAATTCGCTCCTCGCTGGTGGGTGCGATAAGTGACACAACCTCAATGCCGTATTTTGATGCAACGCTTTGCAGTTCACCCTTTTCTTCATAGGGCATATCGGGAATTATTACGCCGCATATTCCCGCACTCGAAGCATTATCTAAAAATTTTTCGTAGCCGTATTTAAACAGTACATTTAGATATGTCATAAATACTAAAGGAATTTCCACCTCGTCCTTTAGCTGAGTTACCATTTCAAAAACATCATCGGTGGTAACATTGTTTTTTAATGCCCTTATATTTGCATTTTGGATAACCGGCCCCTCCGCAATAGGATCTGAAAAGGGGATTCCTATTTCAACCAGGTCGCATCCTGCCTGCTCCATTTTTTTGATTATCCTTTTTGTGGTATCAAGATTTGGATCACCGGCAGTAATAAATCCAATAAAGGCCTTGCCCTTTGAAAAGGCATCAATAATCTTCTTACTCATGTAAATCAATCCCCCTGTATCTGGCAATTGCCGCTACGTCCTTATCTCCTCTGCCGGAAAGACAGCAAATTATGATATCATCCTTGCTCATTGTGGGAGCAAGCTTCATAAGGTGAGCTACGGCATGGGCTGACTCAATAGCACAAATAATGCCCTCTGTTTTGGCAATATATTCAAAGGCGTTTACTGCCTCATCATCGGTTATAGGTACATATTCGGCTCGACCGATATCCTTTAGATAGGCATGCTCCGGACCGACTCCCGGGTAATCAAGTCCTGCTGATATTGAGTAAACCGGTGCAATTTGACCGTATTCGTTTTGACAAAAATATGATTTCATACCGTGGAACACGCCAAGAGTACCGGTGGCCATTGTTGCGGCTGTTTCTCCGGTGTCGACGCCTCTGCCTGCCGCCTCGCAGCCAATAAGGCGAACCTCTCTGTCGTTAATAAAGTTATAAAACATGCCCATTGCGTTTGAACCGCCGCCAACACAAGCCAAAACGGCATTTGGCAGCTTGCCCTCAAGCTCTAAAATCTGCTCTCTTGCTTCCTTTGAAATAACCGATTGAAAGTCACGAACAATCATGGGATATGGGTGAGGTCCCATAACGGAGCCGAGAACATAGAGTGTATCGTCCACTCTTGATACCCACTCTCTAAAGGCGTCGTTTACGGCGTCCTTAAGAGTCATTGTGCCTGTGGTAACAGGGTGAACCTTGGCACCTAAAAGCTCCATTCTGTAACAATTAAGCGCCTGTCTCTCCGTGTCAACCTTACCCATATAAATTTCGCACTCAAGGCCCATTAACGCCGCCGCTGTAGCGGTTGCAACGCCGTGCTGACCTGCACCTGTTTCGGCAATAACCCTTGTTTTGCCCATTTTTTTAGCAAGCAGACACTGACCGAGAACATTGTTTATTTTATGAGCGCCGGTGTGATTTAAATCCTCACGCTTAAAATAGATTTTTGCACCGCCAAGATCCTTTGTCATGTTTTCGGCATAATAAAGCAAGGACGGTCTTCCGGCATATTCCTTAAAAAGCTTATCCAGCTCGGCGTTAAATTCGGGATCGTTTTTATAATGCTCGTATGCCTTTTCAAGATTAATAATTTCGTTCATTAGGGTTTCGGGTATATACTGACCGCCGTGAATTCCATATCTTCCCTTACTCATTGTGTACTCCTTACTATTTCAATTACTTCTTTGATTTTATAATAATCCTTATATCCGTCGGTTTCTACCGAGGATGATAAATCAACAGCGTATGGCTTAACCGTGCCGATAGCCTCTCTAAGATTATTACTGCCGATTCCCCCTGCTAAAAAGAATTCGGTATCGGTTTTCGGTATTGTTGACCAATCAAAGCTTTTACCTGTGCCCGTGCCGCTGTCGAATAAAAAATAATCAACATAAGCTTTGTAATCCTTTACCAAATTAAATTCGCTCGGCTTAAGCGCCTTGATAACAGGTGCTTTTATTTGCTTTATATATTCAACATCCTCATTTCCGTGAAGCTGAACCATATCAATTAATTCCATTTTAATGCAGGCATTAACTATATCAACAGGCTCGTTAACAAATACACCCACAGCCTTTATATTACTGTTCAGCTTATCCCTAAGCTTTCTCAGCTGTGCCATATCTATACTGCGTTTATAGCCGTTTGATAAAACAAACCCAACATAATCGGGGCTTAGCTTGTTAACGTAGGAGATATCCTCCGGCCGTTTTAGGCCGCAAATTTTTATTTTAGCCATTTAATAGCTCCTCAAGCATTTGCTTTTTATTACTTGCACGCATTAGGGTTTCGCCGATTAATACTGCATTGGTGCCGTTATTTTGTAAAACCTTAATATCGCTGTGGTTTTTAATTCCGCTTTCGCTGACAAAAATAATATCATTGGGTATCATTGAGCGGTAGCGATTTGAATTGCTAACATCAACGGAAAAATCCTTCAGGTTTCTGTTGTTAACGCCTATAATCCTGGCGCCTGCCCACAGGGCGGAATTAATTTCGTTTTCGTTATGAGCCTCAACCAGTGCAGATATACCGAGACTGTCGCAAACAGAAATATATTCCTTTATTGTGTCGCTGTCAAGCAATGCACAGATTAACAGTACCGCGTCTGCGCCCAAAAGCTTTGCTTCGTAGATTTGATATTCGCAAACGGTAAAATCCTTTCGCAATACCGGAATTTTAACGGCTTTGGCAATTTCCTTTAAATATTCATCACTGCCTAAAAACCATTTTGGCTCCGTAAGGCAGGAAATTGCCGCGGCGCCTGCTCTTTCGTATTCCAATGCGATATCAAGATAGGGAAAATCCTGTGCGATTATGCCCTTTGAGGGAGAGGCCTTTTTAACCTCGCATATAAAGGATAAATTACTGCCCTTTAGTGCATTTTCAAATTCAAAATTGCCCTTTGGCAGGGACAGCGCCTTTGCCTTAATCTCGGCAAGAGGCTTTGATTTAATTATTTCAGCATAGCGAAGCTCGGTGTTTTCGGCAATAGTGTTTAAAATGGTAGACATTATTCTTCCTCGTTGGTTGTTTTAATAAAGCACTGTAAGGTTTCGTAGCCCTTGCCGGACGCCATTGTTTCCTGTGCCTTTTTAATACCGTCTGCAAGTGACAGGCCGTCATTTTCCACATATATACATGCACCGGCGTTTAAGGCTACGGCAAGCTTTTGTGCATAAGTGCCGTTACCCTTAAGAATTTCAGTGGTAATTTCGGCATTTTCCTTAGGAGAGCCGCCAACCAAATCCTCCTTATTAACGCGGTTAAAGCCAAAATCCTCGGGCTTAATAGTGTAGTATTTTATATCTGTGCCCCTTACCTCGGCAACCATTGTTTCTCCACAGGCACTGATTTCGTCAAGACCGTCCATGCCGTAAACCACCATAGCGTCGTTAACGCCAAGCTTAACAAGGGCCTTTGCGATTTTTTCAACATAATCGGCGCTGAATACACCCAAAAGCATTCTGTCTGCCTTGCCGGGATTTGTCAGCGGGCCTAAAATATTGAAAACAGTTCTAATTCCTATTTGCTTGCGGACAGGGCCTACAAAACGCATTGCACTGTGATATTTTTGAGCAAAGAAGAAAACGATATTGTTTTCCTTTAATGATTTTTTCATAAGCTCGGGAGAGCAATCAATTTTTACTCCCAAGGCCTCAAGGCAATCGGCTGTGCCTGATTTTGATGATGCGGCACGGTTACCGTGCTTTGCAATTGTAACACCTGCGGCGGCGGCAACAAGACCGGCAGTTGTTGAAATGTTGAAAGAATTTGATTTGTCTCCCCCTGTGCCTACTACATCAAGTGCGTGACATCCCAATTCGAATGGGACTGCCTTTGAACGCATACCGTCAGCGGCGCCGGCAATTTCGTCTTCGGTTTCGCCCTTCATGGAAAGAGCGGTTAAAAATGCACCGATAACGCTCTCGGGAACAGTGCCGCTCATAATTTCGTCAATGGCGCTTTTTGCTTCTTCGTATGTTAAATCTTCGCCGTTAACTACCTTCGAAAGTAATTCGTTAATCATCGTTGTGTCCTCCTAAAAAATTTTTCAGCATTTTTTCACCGTAGGGTGTCATAATTGATTCGGGGTGAAACTGAACTCCCCAAATCGGCTTGGTTTTATGCTTAACCGCCATAATCTCGCCGTCATCGGTTGTTGCTATCACCTTTAAGCAATCAGGCATTGTAGCTTCATCTGCCGCAAGGGAGTGATAGCGGGCAACCTTAATGCATTCGGGCAATTCCTTAAATAATTCGTCCGTGTTGTCAATTTTACAATCGCTTTGCTTTCCGTGCATAAGCGCCTTGGCATAGGTTATAGTGGCGCCAAATGCTTCGCAAATAGATTGATGACCAAGGCAAACACCCAAAATTTTTGAAATATCTCCCAGCTCTTTTACAACGTCAATACAAACTCCTGCATCAATGGGACGTTTAGGGCCCGGAGATAAAATTATATATTCCGGCTTTAACGCCTTTATCTCATCAACGGTCATTTCATCGTTTCTAATAACCCTGATGTTGGGATTTATTGAACCGATAAGCTGATATAAATTGTATGAAAAGGAATCGTAATTATCAATTAAAAGTATCATTTTTACGCCTCCATTGATGCTGTATTAATTGCACTTATAACAGCCTTTGCCTTGTTGATGCATTCCTGATGCTCCTTAGCAGGATTTGAGTCGGCAACAATTCCTGCGCCGGAACGAATAAAAACTCTGCCTTTTTTCTTATATGCAATGCGAATAGCAATGCAGGTGTCTAAATTACCTGTAAAATCAATGTAGCCGATTGCACCGCCGTAAATTCCCCGTTTGTTGTTTTCAAGCTCGTTTATAATTTGCATGGCGCGTATTTTGGGTGCACCTGAAAGAGTGCCGGCAGGCAAAACAGCGTCTACTGCGTCAAGGGCGCTTTTGTCATCTCTTATTTTGCCGCTGACTGTTGAGCCGATATGCATTACATGGCTAAAGCGTAACACGTTGTGGTATTGCTCAACCTTAACGGTGCCGAACTCACTGATTTTGCCAAGGTCGTTTCTGCCAAGGTCAACCAGCATATTATGCTCGGCTAACTCTTTTTCGTCCTTTAACAGGTCTTCTTCAAGTGCTTTATCCTCCTCGGCTGTCTTACCTCTCGGCCTTGTACCTGCCAAAGGATATGTGTAAAGCGTTCCGTCCTCAAGCTTAACAAGCGTTTCCGGAGAGGCACCTGCTATTTCAATATCGTCTGAGGAAAAATAAAACATATACGGCGACGGATTTAATTTTCTTAACACCTCGTAGGGTTTAAATAAAGAGCCGTCCATTTGAGCCTCAAGTCTGTTGGAAAGCACAACCTGAAAAATATCACCCTCACGGATATAGTGCTTTGCCTTTTCTACCATTAAACCGTATGCTTCACCGTCAAACAAAGGCTTGAATTCGCTTTTTAACCTTGGAAGCTCCGGTTCAATAATCGGTTGCTCGTTAATGATTTTTTCCATTATTTCCAGCTGACGGAGGGCTGTTTTGTAGTTTTGTTCAAAGCAATCTGCCTGAAAATTAACAATAATAATGATCTTTTCTTCAATGTGGTCAAAGGCAATAACCTTATCAAAAAGCATAAGGTCAACATCTTTGAAATTGCCGTCGTCTGTTGCGTCAAGGTTAATTCCGCTTTCGCTGTACTTTATATAGTCGTAGCCGAAGTAACCTACAAGTCCGCCGGTAAAGGTGGGAAGATATTCAAGCCGCGGAGATTTGTGCTCGTCTAAAATTTGCTTGATATATTCTCTTGGGTTATCGTTAATATTTTTAACGCCCATTTCGTCCACAATCTGCAGCTGATAATTTTTGCAGGATATTTCAAGCTTTGGGTCAAAGCCGATAAAGGTGTATCGGCCGGTATGCTTTTTATCGTCGGCAGATTCCAGCATAAAGCAGTGTGACGAAATAGCTTTTATTTTTTTTATAATGCCGATAGGGGTGTAGTTCATTGGCATTTCAAGGGAAATAGGTATTGTTTTGTATTTTTTTGAATATTCAATTGCCTCTTCATAGGATGGTTTAATCATAAAATTTTCTCCCTTCGTTAATATCGCAGAGAATAAAAAAGCCCTGACAGATAGAAAAACTATCTGTCAGGGACGAAAAAGCTTTCGCGGTGCCACCCTGATTTATGCGAAAAAATCGCATACTCTCTGCAAGATACCATCATATCTCCGACCACTAACGCAGGCCATCGCGTTGCGAGATACTAAGCGTTCGCTTTTCATCGCACCCTCAGCGGTCCATTTAACAAGCCGTTTAATACCCCATTCCCAGCAACAGGGGCTCTCTGTAAATTCGTTTCCTGTTTTTATCTCCACTTCAACGGTTTAAACTATTAACTTACTAACATTATATCACTTAATTTCAATTTGTCAACAAATTAATTATTTATTGGTTTTTGGATTTTCCGTTAATCCCAAAATATAGTCCACAGAAACATTGTAATATTTAGAAAGAGCAATCAATATGGCGGTTGGTATATCACGCTGACCTAATTCATAATTTGAATATACCTGTTGAGAACAATTTAACAGTTTGGAGATTTGTTTTTGCGTTAAATCGTTATCTTCACGCAAATCACGAATACGCTTATACATAATTGTATCACCAAACTTATTATATGCTACCGCATTTTGTTGTATTGACAAATACCGCAAATTGCAGTACAATACAAGCACCTCATAATTTATTGAGATAAACAAAAGGTTTTACAGCAAAACCAAAACAGGATTGGCTACTAAAAACACTAAAAGAGGAGAAAAAATGATTTTATTTTTTACATTTGATGCTTTACTTGTGCTGGGATTTATAATAATGTTTGTATGTATATTGGTAAACGGAGTGGCATCTGTGCTGTCTGCAATAACTGCTTATTATGCGGTTGTAATGATAATAACATACATTATTTCAATTATAGCAAGTTTTAGTTGTGGTGCTGCATTAAGCGATATCAACAAAAGTACTCTCAGCAAAAAAGGCGGAGGAGAATGGCAATCAGCGATTGCCGCGGTTCTCTACGCACCACCTGTTCTTATTTTGGGGATGAATGAAATATTTGGTTTGTTAGATATGTTGAGTAAAACAAGCGTTCTTGAAATGATTATTTTAGGAGTGGTATATGTTGTAATTCTTTTGATAGCAGTAACACTTTATTTGATAATAGGATTAGGATTACCGATTGGAGCACAATATCTTTTGAGTAAGTGGTTTGGTAAGTGGGGAAGTCTTATTTCAGGAATAGTTTTTGGAGGACTTTACTATTATTTGTTATATAGCGAGAATATATTTCCATTTTCAATGACTATAAATCAATAATATGATTACCAATAAGAACAACTGTAAAAATAATG
>JBJEPI010000009.1:0-4870 GCA_051881175.1 Eubacterium sp. | reverse complement strand
TGTGGATTTGGTAAATCCCGAAAAATTATTTTTTATAGGGAACAGAAACTTTGAATTCTACGGAGGAATATACAGTTATGAAAAAATACAAGATTGCAGCGATACTTATGATTATTCATGGTGGTTTTATGGAGCTTGGTGGAATTTTTGCAATGATACCAGCATTGCTTATAGGAACTGATAAATATGACATAGGTCAATATTTTGAATTTAAGCTTCCATATTTTCAAGATAACCTTTATATGATGATGGTTATGGGAGCAATATATGGAGTGTTTAGACTTATTGGAGCAATAGGATTGTTGAAAAATAGGATGTGGGGATTAGTGTTATCTGTAATAAACTGTGTTATTACAATTACATTGATGATGTTTTTGTTGCCTGCTGGAATTATGGATGGAATACTTGCAGGAAGTGCCTTGGTATTAATTTTGATACAGTATTTTGGTGATAAAAAAATAGTAGAATAGACCGTGAAATTTCAGTCTTACGGAGAGATTGAAAGCAACAGAAGATTTGAATTTTGGGAGGTAATAACCATGAAGAAAATACTAATATTGTTGCTATGTCTTTTACTTACGGCCTCAATCACGGGTTGTGGTACACAGTCAATAAAGCCGATTGACACAATTGAAGGAAATATGAAAACATACAGTGAAATGTCAGACGGTACATGGCAGTGCGATGGACATATCTACAAATACAGGTTGGAAATCAGTGGACGACTGAGTAATGTCGTTAAGGACAGCACATACATTTATTTAAGCAACATAGAAGATATTACCTTCGAACAAGCTTGGAAAGCATCTGGGCTTAGCAGTAATATGGATGATTACTTTGATATTGACGAAGCAGTATTGGTTGAATTACCAGACTGACAACTTTCAGTTTGCAGAGCAGGATAGCTTTCTACTTACGGAACACCGCGGCTGTGTCCGCTTGGGCATTGCCGCTTCATTTTGAAATTATAACCTAACGAACGATAGGTAGTGACACGAATTAGGACAATTAAACAGCAGGAGATGCGCACACCTATAAAACTGACACAATTAAATCAAAAAACAGACTATTGAAACGAAATGATTTATTGTAAAATAATGATGTAAACTAAAAAAGGAGTTTGATAAAAAGTGAAAAAATTAAGTAAAATTTTATGGGGCGTGGTACTTGTATTAGTTGGCGGAATCTTCGCCTTAAACGCCTTCGGTATTACGAATTTTGAGGTTTTCTTTGACGGCTGGTGGACGCTGTTTATTATAGTCCCTTGTTTAGTCGGAATTTTCAGCGAGTGAGAAAAAACGGGTAATATTATCGGCCTTTTAATCGGTATATTTTTACTGCTTTGCTGTCAAAATGTGTTGAATTTCGGTTTGTTTTGGAAATTAGTTATTCCCGCTATTATTGTGATTATCGGTCTAAAGCTGATTTTGGGGGCGGTTCTCGGTGACAAGGCAACAAAAATGATTGCTGTATCCCGTCAAAACGGAAACAATGTAAAAACCGGATGCGCAAACTTTTCAGGTCAGGATTTGAACCTTGACGGCGAAGTGTTTGAAGGTGCAGAGCTTACGGCTGTTTTCGGCGGTGTTAAGTGCGACATTAGGAATGCAATCATTGAAAAAGACTGCGCTATTACCGCATCGGCAATTTTCGGCGGAATTGATATTTTGGTTCCCGATAATGTTAATGTAAAAATAACCTCAAATTCTATTTTCGGCGGAGTTTCCGAGAAAAAACACCGCCCATATGTTGAAAATGCAGTAACTTTATACATAAACGCAACCTGCATATTCGGAGGGGTTGAAATTAAATGACAACATTTCAAAAAGTAATTAAATATCTTGCCCTTGCATTGGCGATTTTCTTAATTGTAACCATTATCGGCGGAATAATAACAGGGCTTACCGGTATTTCTTTCCTGACTTCAAGAAAAGACACGGAAACTGTCGGAGAAATGCAAAATTTTTCTATTGACGGTGAAATTTCTTCTCTTTCGGTAGATTTAAGCGGTGCAGAATTTATAATACAAACTGCGGATAAATTCGAAATCGAGAGTAATCACAAATATATTTCCGTAAAAACAGATAACGGGAAACTGCGTATTAGTGAAACAAAGAGATTTCTTGTAGTTTCGACCAAAGGGGTAACAGTTATTTTAAATGTGCCGAAGGATTTTGTGTTTGATAAGGCTATGATTGATACAGGTGCGGGTAAGGTTGAAATAGAAACCCTGGCGTGCGATGTGTTGGAGCTTTCTTTAGGTGCGGGAAAAGCGGATATTAAAAACCTAACTGCAAACTCAAATGCCAATATTGACGGCGGTGCAGGAGAGCTTAACATAGACGGCGGAAAGCTTTGCAACTTGGATTTAGATATGGGTGTTGGTAAGCTGACGCTTAAAAGCCGTATTGAAGGAAAAAGTGACCTTGATTACGGCGTTGGCGAAACCGATTTGATTCTTTTGGGCAGTAAGGATGACTATAAAATAGAACTCGATAAAGGCATCGGTGAAGCGAGGCTGGAGGGCGAAAGTATGAGAGACGATTCCGTTTACGGCTCCGGCGAAAACTTCATTCAAATCGACGGCGGTATCGGAGAAATAAATATTGAATTTTCAGAGGATTAATTCAGAAATAGCGTTCTTGACTGTCCGTTAATCTATAATATTTCAGAAAGGCTGAGAGTTATGAACTGTGCTTTGAGAAAATGGCGGCTAACCGACGCAAAGGATCTGGCGATGGCGCTCAACAACGAAAAAATTTTAAATAATCTACGGGACGGTCTTCCCTTTCCTTATACAGAGAAAGATGCGGAAGATTATATTACCGCTATGCTTTCCGCTGATGATAACAGTACCTTTGCCTATGCTGTAACGGTAGATAACCGTGCTGTCGGAAGTATCGGTGCTTTTCGGCAGAGCAACATACATTGCAAAACAGCCGAGCTTGGCTACTATCTGGCGGAGGAATACTGGGGCAAGGGAATTATGACCGATGCCATTCGACAGATTTGCAGCCTGATTTTCGATACAACCGATATTCTCCGCATCTACGCCGAGCCTTTCGCCTACAACATAGGTTCCCGCCGTGCATTGGAAAAGGCGGGATTTACATATGAGGGAACTATGAAGTATAACGCCGTGAAAAACGGCAAGGTGTTGGATATGACATTGTATGCGCTGACGAAAGAACCGTAACCGGTAGATAACGGAGAGTTAAAATATGTCTAAAAACTTTAAAAAATTTCTGTTATTATGGTCGGGTGAGCTTATATCCTCTATCGGGGGAGGCCTTACAAGCTTTGGCCTGACGGTCTATGTTTTCAGCCTGACAGGCAGTGCGGCAAGCACCGCCGTGATAGCTTTGCTTGCGTTTTTGCCAAATTTGTTGTTAGGAATTCCTGCGGGTGTTCTGGCAGACCGTATAGATCGCAGACTGATGATGATGCTTGGAGACGGCTTATCCGCTATCGGACTTATATATATATTGATTTGTATGTTAAACGGCGGTGCGCAGATGTGGCAAATTTGTTTGGGCATCACCGTTAGTTCTGTTTTTTTCTTCCCTTATGGATCCTTCCTACAAGGCTACTGTTTCTGATCTTTTGACGGAGGAAGAATATGTTAAAGCGAGCGGACTGGTTAGCCTTGCCGGAAGTGCAAGATACTTAATTTCTCCCTTCCTTGCGGGACTTCTTCTTGTAGTGTCCGATATTAAACTCCTGCTTGTAATTGATATTTTTACTTTTGTTATAACGGTCATCACAACTGCTGTGGTGAGGCGCGGAATGGCGCAGAAGAAAGAGATAAGAGAAGCTTCCTTTGCAGAGGATTTGAGAGGCGGCTGGAGGGCCGTTACGAGCAACAAGGGATTGATTACTTTAGTGGCGATGGCGGCTCTGATGACTTTTTGCATGGGCGCAATACAGATTTTATCAGAACCCATGATTTTGGATTTTGAAAGCAGTAAAATCCTTGGAATTGTTGAAACAGTTTGTGCTTCGGGAATGCTGGTAACGAGTATTCTGCTCGGTGCTAAGGGAATGAAGAAAGGAATAGTAAAGGCACTTTGCCTGTCCCTGGGTGTTGCAGGCATATGTATGTTGGGCTTCGGTCTTCGTGAAAACCTGATTATTATAGGAATTTCAGGTTTTATATTCTTTATGATGATTCCCATTGCCAACAGCAGCCTTGACTATTTGGTAAGAACTAACATATCTAATGAGCTTCAAGGAAGAGCGTGGGGAGTAATCGGTTTTATCTCTCAGTTGGGATATGTTATATCCTATGGCTTATCCGGAATTTTTGCAGATAACATTGCCAAAGTGTATGGGATACGCGTCGGACGGGGCAGTGCGGCGGTTATAATGTTGTCAGGGGCTTTATTAACGCTGTCGGCTGTTTTGTTATATTTCTTTAAAAATGTCAGAGCACTTGAAAGAGAAAACTAACTCTATGTTAGTTGCTATTGGTATAGTTTTGGGAATAGGCGGAATAATTACCTCTTATCTTAAATATATCAAGAAGGATATACATTAAATACTTTGTTTAGAGAGTTAACCTGTTTGCGGCGATGTAGAAATAAAAAGGAAGAAAAATACTATGCAGGATTGTATATATGATGATCAAAGAAAAGTAAATATAGACCGCCTGTGTTACCTGTTTTTGATCTTCCTGACCGGCTGTCTGGTTGGCTGGGTCTATGAGGAGATCTTCTACTGGATCACCGAGGGGGTGTTGCGCAACCGTGGCATCCTGTATGGCCCGTGGCTGCCCATATACGGTGTTGGAGCGTTGGGCATATATGCCATGAAGCCTGTGAAGAAGCATCCGGTTTTGCTGTTCGTCCTCTGTGCCATGGTGACGGGAATT
>JBJEPI010000008.1:0-5084 GCA_051881175.1 Eubacterium sp. | reverse complement strand
GGATTTTGTTGCCGAGGCAATCGACAAAATGAATGAAATCGGCGTTGGCAAGGTTGCTACTGTAGTGGGCAGATACTACGCTATGGATAGAGATAATAACTGGGACAGAGTCCAAAAGGCTTATAACGCTCTTGTTTTCGGAGAGGGTATTCAAGCTGCTGACCCTGTTGAGGCAATTAAGGCTTCCTACGAGACAATCGACGGCGACGGCAAAAACCTAACCGATGAATTCATTCTTCCAACTGTATGCCTTGAAAATGAGGGCAGAATTGCCGATAATGACAGTGTTGTTTTCTTCAATTTCCGTCCCGACAGAGCAAGAGAGATAACAAGAACCTTTGTTGACGACGAATTTACAGGCTTTGAAAGAACAAAACTTAATGTTCACTATGTTTGCATGACTCAATACGATGCTACAATGCCTAATGTTGATGTTGCATTTAAGCCACAGTCACTTAACAACACCTTCGGCGAATATCTTGCAAAAAACAATATGACTCAGCTTCGTATTGCAGAAACGGAAAAATACGCTCATGTAACTTTCTTCTTTAACGGCGGTGTTGAGGCTGTTAACCAGGGCGAGGACAGAATTCTTATTCCTTCCCCAAAGGTTGCAACCTATGACCTACAGCCGGAAATGAGCGCTTATCTTGTTTCCGAAAAGCTTGACGAGGCAGTTAGATCGGGCAAATACGATGTGGTAATTGTTAATTTCGCCAATTGCGATATGGTTGGTCATACAGGTGTGTTTGATGCAGCAGTTGCGGCAGTTGAGGCAGTTGACAAATGCGTTGGCTCACTTTACGAGGCTGTTTTGGAAAACGGCGGAACTCTGTTTATTACCGCAGACCACGGTAATGCTGACCAAATGAAGGAAGAGGACGGCTCACCGTTTACAGCTCATACCACTAACGAGGTACCCTTTATTTGCGTAAATTGCGGCGATGTTCAGCTTCGCGAGGGCGGCAAGCTTTGCGACATTGTTCCCACAATGCTTAAGGTTATGAATCTCCCTCAGCCTGAAGAAATGACAGGCACATCAATCATAAAATAATCTAAAGGACGGTTATTCCGTCCTTTTTGTTTGCATATATTTGACAATGCTGGTATAATAATTATCAGTAATATAACGAGGTGATACTATGTTTAAAGAGATTGCTTTTACAGATGTTAAGGAAAATGTTGTTGACCTGCTGAAAAATCAGTGGGGCCTTGTGACCGCAGGTAATGCCGACGGCTTAAACACAATGACCGTATCCTGGGGTGCAATCGGCGAGCTTTGGGCTATGGATATGGCCACAATCTACATTCGTCCTCAAAGGTATACAGTTAAGTATCTTGAAGAAAATGAGTATTTTACAATTTCATTTTATGACAGGGAATACCATTCAGCCCTTGCACTTTGCGGCTCAAAAAGCGGCAGAGATGTTGACAAGGTTAAGGAAACAGGCCTAACACCTGTGTTTAATGAAAATGCGCCTTATTTCAGCCAGGCAAAGCTTGTCCTTGTTTGCAAAAAGGTGGCAAAGGGCGAATTTAAGCCTGAACAAATGCTTGATAAATCAATTATTAATAAGCAATATCCCGCAAAGGATTTTCACTACATCTACTACGGCGCAATCGAAAAGGTGCTTATTAAAGAATAATTTAAAACCGTTGGCGTGTAAAATCGTCAACGGCTTTTATTTTAAACCCAATATATAATCTGCACTGACATTGTAGTATTTGCAAAGGGCAATAATATGCCTTACGGGTATTTCGTTTTCGCCCTTTTCATATCTTGAATAAACCTGCTGTGTGGTGCCTAAATATTCGGCGATTTCCTTTTGTGTTTTATCGTTATCCTCTCTCAAATCGCGTATTATTTCAATATATGTTTTCAAAAAATCACTCCCAATTATATTGTTTGTAATTTATCTTACAATACACTAAATGTAGTGTATTGACATTACACCATAAGTGGTGTAAAATAATATTGCAATCATTAGATTAAAAGGAGATAGTATTATGAAGAAAACTATGAGTGCATTATTATCATTTCTTATTCTCATTAGCGTAACAGTGGGAATGCCTATTACATCATTAGCATCGAATATCCAACCAATAACATTTGGTACAGAAGTATCCGGAGAATGTGATTATAATGAACATTCATATTATCAATTTGATGTACCTGTTAGCGGTAAAGTAACATTTGACCTAAAAGGAACTAATTATAGGTCCGGAGGAAAAGACGGTGTTGCAATACAAATCTTTGAATCTCCATATAATATGCAGGACTACAATTATAATTACAGAGTAGTTGCATATTATAGCGATGCGTTTGGATATGCCGCAAATAAAGAAGAAATAACTTTAAAAGCAGGTACATACTATATTAGAACAGATGCATGGTGTAGCGGTGGAAATGCTTATGATTATTATGATTATAGCTTAATATTGACATACAAAGCCACTGTTTACGCCCCATCAACATTTAAGGTTTCCACAAGAAATAATACAAGCCTTAAGTTAAGCTGGAGCAAGGTATCCGGTGCAAGCGGCTATCAGCTTCAGCAGTTAAGCGGAGATACCTATAAAACAAAGGCCACAACATCATCAACATCTGCAACCGTCAGCAATCTTTTAGCAGGCAAAAACTATAAGTTCAGGGTAAGAGCTTACAAAACAGTGAACGGTAAGAAGTATTACAGCTCATGGAAATATTTATTAACCTGCACAAAACCTAAAACCGTTACCCTGTCCTCCCTTACCACCTATTCAACCCACAAAATCAAAGCAAGCTGGAAAAAGGTGGGCGGTTATGCCAGCGGATACCAAATTTATTGGGCAAAGGACAAAAACTTTAAAAACGTTGTGGCAAAAACAACGGTCAGCGGTCAAAACACCTTAAGCTATACAGGCAAGGGCTTTACAAAGGGCAAAAAATATTACGTTAAGGTGCGTGCTTATAAAACCGTAAACGGCACAAAGTATTACGGCTCCTGGTCAAATGTTAAAAGCATAACCTGCAAATAAAACTAAAATACAGCACCCCCTAAAGCAAAACCGTACGCTTTGGGGTGTCCTGAATAAAGAGGGGTATGGTTTAATTTTTCTGAGTTTAGCCCATAGCACTATTAAAAAATCCCGTTAATACGCAAGTATTGACGGGATTTTATTAATGCACTCTGAACTAAATCAGTTTGATTAAACTGCTTCGCACTTAAAAACACGAGAAACAGATGAAAGGCAAGGCATAATTTGAGGGGCAGGCTTTACGCCTTCACCGAAAATTTAACGACGCATTTCGCTGTTTTCTCCTGTTTTTAAGCTATACCTCTTTATTTAGGACACCCCTTAGGGGGTATTTTGTATTTACAGTCGTTTTTTGTCATATTGCTAAAATTTTCTAATAAAAAGCAATAATAATTATTGCATATTGCTCAAAATACTGATATAATAATACCAACAAATCAAAGGAGTGATTACAATGAAAAAAACTATTAGTATGATTTTAGCCTTTGCAATGCTTTGCTGTTCACTGGTGGGCACCGGCATTACCGGTTACGCAAGCACCAATGTTCGCGAGGCTCAGCTGGTTGAAATAGGTCAGGAGTGTAAGCTTCAAACCACATTTGATGAAAGCGTTCTTTATGAAACTGCTCACTGTTGGGTTAGATTAAAATCCGCCGACGCAGGTGCATACGTTTTCTGGACATCAACAGGAAGCGAAGATGATTTTGCTTTCCCTCTTGTTTACAGATCAATAACCGCCGCTGAAAGCTGTGATTTAAGCACGGTGCTTGATATAGAGGGCATGATTTTTGATGAGAAAGACGAAACTAAAATAGGCTTTGTTTATAATCTTACTGCCAACAGATCATATTATGTTGATGTTGTTAATATTAACTACGATGACGAATTTACAGAGCCTGAGGTTACATTCTCAATTAATACCCATACTCATACATATAAAAACTATTCATATCCTGCCGACACTGAATACGACGGTGAAACAGGTAAGGCGTGTACCACCTGTTATTCCGAAAAGGATGTTAAAGCAATACCTTATGTTAAAACAATTTCCCTTTCCAGAACCTCCTACACATACAGCGGCAAGGCATGCAAGCCTGCTGTTACAATTAAGGACAGAACAGGAAAAACTCTTGTTTTAGGCACTGATTACAGAATCAGCTATCCTAAGGATAAGGTAAGCGTTGGCACTCATACCATTACCATTAAGTTTATCGGTAACTATGAGGGCACAGTTAAGAAAACCTACACAATCAAACCAAAGGGAACCAGCATTAAATCACTTACAGCCTCTAAAAAGGCATTTACTGCTAAGTGGAACAAGCAAACTCAAAAAACCACAGGATATCAGCTTCAGTACAGCAGATATTCAGATTTCCAAAATGCAACAACCATTACATTTTCAAAAAATACAACCCTTTCCAAAAAGGTTACAGGACTTGCAGGCGGTAAAAAGTACTATGTTCGTGTTCGTACATACAAAACCGTAAACGGCAAAAAGATTTATTCAAGCTGGAGCAAGGCTAAAACCGTAACTACAAAGAAATACTAATGAATGTCGGCACCTTCACTGCGAAGGTGCCGTTAGACTATCGATAAAGTGGGCTGAACCACGCCGACAGCAAAATAATAAGAGATGTATTGTAGGGGCGGATATTATCCGCCCGAAAAAATTACAACTACCTAACAATGTGAAAAGTGGCTTAGACATCGAATCTAAGCCACTTTTGGCGTTTTCCGTCTTTTGCTCAGTAGAGGTATCAACATACATCTTCCTTCGCAAAATACGAAATTCAGCTCCATTTCTCGAAGTCTCCCAGCGTGTAGAAATCTGTAATTTAACTTTTTCTACACGCTGTCGGCACCTTCACTGCGAAGGTGCCGTTTTTATGTGTTAATTTTAATTAAAAGGTGCATAATTTATAATTCGCTTTATAATTAAATAAAAAACTTGATTTTATATTTGTATTATAGTATAATACTTTTACGAAAAGAGTGCTTTTGCGTCTTTTGTGTAGCGTATGGGCCCTGTGCGACGGGATGCTACGAACCTTGTCAGGCGGGGAACC
>JBJEPI010000007.1:0-5285 GCA_051881175.1 Eubacterium sp. | reverse complement strand
CGGAAAGAATGCAGTCGATTTTTTATTTACGCTGTTTTTTTACAGCCCCTTTTTTCGTCATTATGAGTATGTTATCCTGCCTTTTGCTAATTATTCCACGAATTATTGAATTTTATTCAACGTTTAGATTATTGTTTTGATAATGCTATTGATGTATTATTAAACTACAATAGCTATTGAATTCTATTTGAGGTGAATTTATGAACATTTATTTTGGTGAAAATTTAAAAAGATTAAGAAAAGGAAGAGATTTAACTCAAGAAGCACTCGCAGACTTTTTGGGTGTAACTTTTCAGGCGATTAGCAAGTGGGAACGTGGAGAGGGTTATCCTGATATAACCACTTTGCCTATTATTGCTTCGTTTTTCAATATTACTGTTGATGAGTTATTGGGCATCAACCAAGCAAAAATTGAGGAAGAAATAACTACGATGCTGGAAGAATACGATAATTTGTCAAGTTCACAAGCAAGAAAAGAAATGCTGGAAAAAATGAAACAGATTTCTCCGAATGATTTTAGAGTTCTGCTACGAGAATTAGGATATTTGGTTCATTTTTGCGATTTGAAAGAAAATAGCACAAGAATAAAATCAATATATGATAATATTCAAAAGAATTGTAATATTGACAGAATAAGGATATGTGCAACAAGACATATTATCATTTATTATGCAGATTTATCAAAGCTTGACAGTAGCCTTGTACCTTTTTCCGATGTTGAGAAAATGCTTGAAAATATGCCGTATATGAGGGATGGTCAAGAATTTATATCATCATATCTATATCAAAAAGGACATCCGCAGTATTATTCAAAAATCCAAGAGGCTATTGAGGAGGGTATAGGTTTAGTTAATACAAGTGTAGCACATTATTATCTTTACGATGATAACTTTTCAATTGATTATAAAATAAAAATGCTTGGAAATATATTGGATATAAAGAATATGATTTATGATGACGGAAACTACGGCGAACAGTGGTTACAGGTTATCTATGAATACGGAACATTAGGATATTTGTATTTTCAAAACGGAAATGAAGATTTTTCTCTTAAATTTCTCGAGATTTGTGCTAAACTTGCAGCGAAATTTGATAGTATGGATAGATTTACAAAAATGAATTCCATGCTTTTTAAGGACCGAGTTTTTGACAAAAATAAGTTGGGTGCTAATTTTAGTGCAACAAACAGGATGAAATATTTATTTGAAGAAAAGTATCCATTATCAACTGAGTTTAAGCAAACAAAAGAATTTCAATCAATAATGGAAATATTGAATTTAGATAAAAATATTGAAAAATTTGAATGTTTGAAAACAACTTGATTAGAATTTTTTATTTATCACACGAATCAAAAGAAGTGATGCAAAATCTAATTTTATCGGCAATAAATATCGGTTTATTATAAATTATTGTTGATATTTTGCCGATGGAGCGTTATAATAATTATGGTGATAGTATGGATAAAAAATACTTAACAAGTGCGCAAATGGCTGAAAAATGGGGCATTTCAGAGCGTAGCGTTCGTAATTATTGCAACGCGGGCAGAGTTGAAGGTGCAGTGCTTATCGGCAAAATTTGGAATATTCCCGAAAATGCTGAAAAACCGCAAAGATTAAATAAAAAAACTAATAATTCATTGTTGGCGATTTTAAAGGAAGAGAAGAAGAGTCAGCTCAAGGGCGGAATATACCATAAAATTCAAATTGAATTGACTTATAATTCCAATCATTTAGAAGGCAGTAAACTCACCCATGACCAAACACGCTATATTTACGAAACAAATACACTCGGTATAAGCGATGATGTAGTTAATGTTGATGATGTTATTGAAACTGCTAACCACTTTAGATGTATTGATAAGATTATTGATTGTGCCAATTATGATATTAGCGAAAGCTTGATAAAAGAATTGCACTTGTTTCTTAAGAACGGTACTGCTGACAGTCGCAAGGATTGGTTTGTCGTTGGTGATTATAAGAAACTGCCTAATGAGGTTGGCGGTAGGGACACCACACAGCCTGAAAATGTTCACAGTGAAATAAAAGCTCTGCTTGAAAGCTATAACAAGATTGAAAGAAAATCCTTTGAAGATATAGTTGCTTTTCATGTTAATTTTGAACGCATTCATCCATTCCAAGACGGCAATGGCAGAGTTGGCAGGCTTTTGATGTTTAAGGAATGCTTGAGATATAACATAGTTCCTTTCATTATTGATGATGACTTAAAGCTATTCTACTATCGAGGACTTAAGGAGTGGTCAAACGAAAAAGGCTATTTAATAGATACCTGCTTGGCTGCACAGGACAAGTTCAAGAAATACCTTGATTATTTTAGAATTCATTACTAAACTGCTAACAAGCATTGACCACGAAAAAATCAGACACCGCTTCGGTGTCTGTTTTTTCGACATTTTTGATTGTTGAATTTAATTACTGAATGTTCTATAATAATTTTGGTGATTTTATGAGAAATAAAGCTTTATCTATAATATGCGCATGGGTGCTGGTGACTGCAAGTGTTTTATCTGTTTTCAGTGCTTCTGCCTCCGACAGAATATCGATTAACAGTTATAATGAGCTTACAACTGCGTTTGCAGATAATTCGGGAATAAAATATGCTTTGGGAAAAAGCCTGTATGTCAAAAGCAGTGGCATTACTGCTAACGCCGATATTGACGGTGGCGGATATTCCTTTAACTGCATTGAAGGCTCGGCTAATGCTCTAATATATCAAAATGAAAACGTTAATTCAAGCTTTTCCAATTTAATTATTAACGGCAGTAAAAAAGCAGATGTCGGCATTTGGCTCGGTGCCGGCTCAATGACCTATAACGGCTGTACTATTACCGGATTTGATATTACCGGCGGTCGTTATTCTGCTATCGCGGCGGCGTCATCGTCTAATCTTGTGTTAAACGATACAATTTTAGATACCAATACAAAATATGATATCAGCTTATATGATTCGGCTACTCTTACAATCAACAAAGGAACTCAACTTGACAGTGTTTATGTTGATAACAATTTTACTAAAATTAACATCGGTGCAGATTGGTCGGGATGCTTTGACATAACTATGAAGGTGCCTACTGTAAGGACGCTGGGAACTGTTGATAGCACGGCAGACATCAGCGGAATTACCGTATCCAACGGGGATTATTATGTCGTTAATGACAATGGCATGCTGGTTGTTACAACCGATAACGAGAGAGCAATTAGATTTGATATGTCCCAAAAGGACACTCTTTACAAGGGCTCAACAGGATTTTTGTACGGCGAGTCTGAAATCAATGTGCCTACAATTGATCTGTTGCAG
Source organism: Eubacterium sp. (assembly GCA_051881175.1). Classification (GTDB taxonomy): domain Bacteria; phylum Bacillota; class Clostridia; order Oscillospirales; family Acutalibacteraceae; genus Eubacterium_R. The sequence continues at coordinate 1,970 of JBJEPI010000007.1, read as the reverse complement.
GGCTTAAAGCCGGACACTATGGTACAAAAGGCAGTGGGTGGCTTGCAGCATCCCACAGGTGACGCCGTTCGTAATCAAAGCGCGTTGATATCTGCCGGTGTTCGGGATATGCAGGTTTATTTTCAGGATATCTATCTTGAATGGCCGTATGATGCACCAATGACAAACGGTGAAATAGACCTTGACAGCTATCAAAAAACCGTAGAAAAGATTTTGTATTCAACAATTTGTAATTCCGCCGACGCAGGGGACAGCGGTGCTTTTAAGGGCAGTGACGGAAAATACTATGTTTTAAATGAAGAACTTACAAAGCAGTACAGTTATGTTCTGTTTAATGAGCCTGACCAAATTTGGTACGGAGGTAATCTTGAAGGCCTTGAGGAAGCGTGGAAAAAGATATATTTTGCCGTTCATGCAATTGATCCCAACGCTCGATGTGTTGGTCCGAATTTCGCAGGATTTAATGCAGACAGCTACAATCACTTTTTAGAATACTGCTACAATAATAATTGTTTGCCCGAAATTATTTCCTGGCATGAGTTAGGCGATATTTCACTGACTGACTTTTATGAGCATTACGATTGCGTAAAGACAGCTCAAGGTAAATATTATACCGATGAATATGCGGAGAAATCGGGCAGAAGCTATCAACCCGAGCTAATTGTTAACGAATACGCCCGTCACTATGATATAGGTTCTCCCGGTGGACTTATTAAGTGGCTATCCATGTTTGAGGATAAGGATATGTCCGCTTGCATGGCTTATTGGGCAATGGCTAATTCCCTTAACGAAATGGCCGCAGACCAAAACAGCCCAACCTCTACCTGGTGGGTATATCATTGGTATGCTCAAATGACAGGCAATCAGTGTCCGCTAACCTGTCCTGATTTTAACCAAACAAGATTTTACGGCGTCTCCTCCTATGATGAAAGCATAAACATGGCTTATGTTCTTTTCGGCGGAAGCGAGGACGAAAACAAGGCAGAAACTGTTTATCTTGATAATATTGACGCAACTGATTTAGCTAATGAAAACGGCTTGGTTAATGTTAAAATTTACGGCGTAGGCTTTTCCGGTCAGCAGGGCGCCTGCTATTCGCCTCAGGTTGTATTTAATTCTGCCGTTCAAATTGCAGACAATTCATTAAGAGTTCAAATTGATAATCCAAACGAAATGCAGGCGTATTTCGCTGTAATCACAAAGGCCGATGACTCTGCATCTCCGTCGAATATGTCCGGAGTTGGTATGTCAACATTGTCCTATGAGGCAGAGGATTCTGATTTATTGGGCGGTGCAACGGTTTATGATAAAATTTCCTGGACATCCTTTGCAACCTCAGGCAGAGCAGATGTGGGTAACATCTGTAATATAGGAGACGGCGTTGAGTTTAATATCAATGTACCTAAGTCATCATACTATAACATATCCCTTTTTTATTCGCTTCAGGCTCCTTTTGTAAATCCGAAAACTTTAAATCCTGATGCTAACGGACAAAACCGAGGCATTGGCAAGACTCTTCCTTTTGGAGTTAAGATTGATGACGGCGAAAGGGACACAATTTACCTTGAGTCAACAGTAAGCTGGCTTTACAAAAACCATTATGATATGGATTTATATTTAACGGCAGGCGAGCATACCGTAACCTTTACTCAAATTAATTCCAATGAATCCTGCAAGGGAAATCTTCAGCTTACTGCCGCCCTTGACAAATTGGATTTGGTTTTAATAGATGATATTTCAACTCGTTACGATTTTGAAATTGATTTAACGGAAATGTCAAATTTTAAAACCGAAAACGGATACAGAGTTACTGCCATTGCACCAAAGGCCGGTTACTATACTATTATAAGTGACGGTGAAATCAGCCTTACAAAGCAAAGTGTAGACTATGCAGCCGACGCTAAGACCTATTCACAGTGTTCGGTTTATGATAACCCTGTTTCAAATACTGTCTATTTATCACAGGGTGC
>JBJEPI010000006.1:0-5305 GCA_051881175.1 Eubacterium sp. | reverse complement strand
AGGAATTTGAAGCTAATAATAATTATAAATACTTTGAACCGCAAACTTCTGCAAAAGATGTTAAGCTATAACAAGTATTTCAATAAAACTTTCTGTTGAAGATTATATTAGATTTGAGGCTCGCCCAAAACAATATGGGTGAGCCTTAATTATGTCAAAACTAAATCATCAATGGTAAATCTTGAATTTGTAAATGCTGTTTTTAGTTGTCATTGTGATGATGTTATCTTCGATTATATATGTTCCGAAATTTGTTCTTAGGTAACCATCCCTAAGATTGAAATATATGAAGCGTTCGCCTTTTCTTATATCTTTACTTTCTAAAATATACAACTGACCTTCTAGGTAAAGGAAACACTCACGCCATCTCCAATCACGATAGCTTTTATCCGATATTTTTTCAACAGATATAAGCTCTGCGTGGCTATAAAATTCAATAATCTTACACATAATGCTCTCCTATTCTTTCATTAGTTTTAATGCTAATTTGAAGCCAATTTCAAACGCCTGACCTTCAATCAGTGAGGAGTATTCAGTGAAGCAATCAACATATTTTTCAAATACATTCAGGTCATCATTCTTTAAGGAAGAAGATAGCGTTTCATGATGTTTGGCAATAAGTTCTATCAATTTTTTCTCATCATCAGTAAGAATCTTATCTTCATTTGGTCTGATATTTCCATACCATAGTTCTTGTAGTGTTGACATAATAACAACTCCTTTGCAGTACAAATACATACCACAAAGGAGTTTCAATGTCCAGATGATTTTTCAATATATGTATCGATTACAATGCTATGAAAAAATAATATTAAAATAAATTTAGCATATATCCAAGAGAGTTGGTAATATAAACAATATCTTGATATATTAAGATATTACAATCCTCTGTATTTCGTTTGACTTAATATTCAGCCTGATTGTTATATAACCGTTGTTGTAATGACAGTCAAGTGCCTCATTAACGGGGGTGGATTTTTCTTTTAATTCTTCAAGCTGATTAGGTGTTGGCACCTGCGGACTGCCCATATTCTGCCACAGGGCAAGAGGATTTGCGTGAGTGGTGTCAATTCTGTTCAGCATAACGCTGTCAGGCTTATCAGCTTCAATTTTAATTTCAATTTCCCTGCTGCTGTTTGAGCTGTTAAAATCAAGCATTGAAGCAATGATATGTATTTCATTTTCCTTTTTAAAAATTGCCAAGTCAACATCATCATTTTGCGGGATATCGTAACAGGTATTTCCTGCCTCGTTAAGAAACTGAAGGGCGTAATATGTAGGCTTTTTAATTCCCGACTGAGTCATTAAACCAAAGCCGCCGTGAAACTCCTCAGGGAACTGATGAAACTCCTCAAATAAATCGGAAAAGCACCAAATAGACGAGCCGTCAATGCTGTTTTGCGAATTAATAATTGTGTGCAAATCATAGCAAGCCTGCATAGAGGTATCATTGCAGGGTGCGGAAAATGAGGCACACATATTCCATTCGGTGTAGTATAACGGCAAATCTCCTGCAAGCGCCTTAACATTTTTTGAGCTTTCAACAAGTGCATTTTTATTAAGGGTTTTCGGTGCATCGTTAACTCCCATAAATTCACGGAAAAAGTCAAGGATATTATCGTGGCTTAATGCGTTTTTCTTTTTTATTCCTGCAAAAACATCTGTGTTAAGGCTAATACCCTTTTCGCTGTTTTCTATTCCGCCGATGGGGTCCCCTGCATACTGATGGGTTGAAACAAAATCAACGGGAGTGTTTGTCTTTTTGCAGTAGGAAAGAAATTCCTTTATCCACTTACTGCCGGAGGTTGCGGGACCGCCTACCTTAATATCCCTGTCAACCGATTTGATTGCGTTTACGGTTGCGGTATATAGCTTGAAATAATCCTTTTGACTGCCGTCGAAAAACACAACAGGCAAATCAGGCTCGTTCCAAACCTCAAAGTACCAGCTTTCTATTTCTTCTTTGCCATAGCGGTTGATTAAAAATTTGATAAAATCCTTAATATATCTCTGCCATTTTTCAAGTGCTTTGGGCATACAAACAATAGGCTTGTAAAAAAACGAGCCCTTTGCAAATTTGAATTTTGCAAGATGCTTCGGCATAAAGCTCAGCTCAACAAAGGGCTTCATACCTGTACTGATAATATTGTCGTATGCAACAGCACATTGACGAAAGCTTTGCTCCCTGTAAGAATTAGAAAAGGGAAATGGCATAATATCCGTTGCCCTTGTGATTGTGTGCATACAATCATCGAAAATTCCGTGAAAGCGAACTCGCTCAATTCCCAAATCCTCGTGAATTTGCTTTAGCTGATTAGTATAATCGTGCCGTAGTGCATAGCTTGCGTGGGCAGAGCCGACACAAAATTTCCAATGATGGTTAAATTCTTTTACAGGAGTATTTTTATCAATAATTATTTCCATTAATCCCACTCCGTTCCTGTTACTTTATCAAGGTCAACGCCCTTTGTGTCGTGTACCCTTGTCATCATAACGATAAGTGACGCTACCATACCGGGAATTGCAAGGCAAAGAGTGATAATCGGAACATAGGTATTACCGAGAGCGGTAATCAGCGGCAATCCGACACCGTAGGCAACAACATATCCAACGCCAATCATCAAAAACTGCGCAGAAAGAATTGACGAACGGAGATTAGTGGGTGACGATTCGGAAATCATAATACCTGTTAAATCGGAGGTGCCCCAGTATCCGCCAACAGCCGCTCCGCAGCAGATACCCACAAGATAGGGCGACCAGCTTAAATTTGAGCCAACTGTCAGCAAAATAAATGAAATAACGGTAAGTGCAGTCATACATATTGCGCTTTTCTTTCTGCCTATTGCATCCGCGAAAAATCCGACAAAAAGCTGTGCAAGAGCACTGCCAATAGGGAACATAAACAACGCAGTTGTTACAGGGCCAACGCTTGCACCATTAAGCGCTGTTTCCAAATCAACATTACTGCCTGCCATAATGCCCTTGGCAAAGCCGTAGGACATAACCACCTGATAGTGCATTGTTATAATTACGCCGAAATTACAAAGTGCCGTTGCAATAAATACCCAGCGAAGCTGTTTATGACTGAATGCAAATTTTAATCCCTTGATAAATCCGCCCTGTGCATCCTTGCTTGATTTATCTGCCTTTGCCTGTGCAATTTCCTCGTCACTCATATGCAGATAAGCAAGGCGTGACTCAATAAATGCGTCAGTTTCTCTTGATAACAGTAATGCTATAAACGATGTTACAAGACCGACAACGGCAGGCACAAGATAAACAACTCTCCATTGCGATGAATCAGTCATCAGCACCCTTCTCATTAACGGAACAAGCATAATACCTACGGTAGCAACGCATTTTATAATTGAATAAATTTTCGCCCTATGCTTTGCAGGAGCAGACTCCATAACATAAACCACCTGCATATCGTGAGGCACAAAGAATAATATAATCGTTGCGCCCACTATGTATAAAGCAATTCCGTGAGATAAGGCAATTATCAGCATACCGAGGCTCATACCGATAGTATTTACCACAAGAAACAGTTTTCTGCCGAACCTGTCGGACAGGGGCTTATAGAATATTGACAAAGCCTGAAACGGTATGGCAATAAAGCTGACTATATCAAGCATACCAACGCTTTTTTCACCGAAGCGCGACATCAAATCGTTTGCAATTTCCGTTTTCATAAGCGTGCCGATTTGAGATGCGATTTCATCGGTTACATAAACAAGGCTTACAATGAAAATCAGATATATGAGATAATAGCTTTTCTTCGGTCTTGCCTTTTCACGCTCCCATTTTTCAATTTCTCTTTGCTTTCTTAGAGCCTTTTTTTCAAGCCTTTCAGGCGTCATTTCCTTTGTTTTCATAACAAAACCCTCCCTTATTTCAATTATAGCACAAAAAACAAATGATATAAATAACCTATCTTTATCTATTTTATAGGTTGAATTTTATATTTTTATTGGTATAATCAAATTGAGGTGCTTAAAATGAATTATTCTGCTGTTGAAGAGGAACTTATAAGCAAAAACCGTTATGAAGAAAAGGCTTTTGATTATTTGATAAGACATGGTAAACGGGCAAAAAATGCACAATTGCTTGAAATATACGATTTTAATGTGTTTGATTTTATTCCTAAGTCGTTGTATGACTCCTACATTAAAACCCGCAACCCCGATTTGATACCGAAATATATCGTGTATAACGAAAGATTTGCTTTTGAAAAAAACGAAAATATTTCCGTTTCAAAGGCTGACCGATATATAGAAATCTTTCCGCTAAAACACGATTATTACGAAATTGAATATATGCTATCCGGAAGCAGTATGATTTATGTTCAGGGTCAGGAATTAACACTTTCTAATGGAAACATTGCAATCATTCCTCCTAATGTTATATATCAAGCTATTCCCGATGATGACTCGGTATTGATAAATCTTAAAATAAGAAAGAACTCCTTTGATAAAATTTTTATCAACCTCCTGTCAGCCGACACGGTTATTTCTGCATATTTTTCAAAAACCCTTTACTCAAAGGCGTACCGAACTGCAATGTTAATTCGGTGCAGTGTTGATGAATTTATAAAAAACATATTTCTAAATATGTATTATCAACAGCAATCTAAAAATGATTACTATCAGCAAATGCTCGAAGGATTGTCTGTTACATTGCTTTCATATTTAATGCAGAATTACGGTAAAAATATTGAAATGACAAATACCGTAATAAGCAATGATGACCGGGTAATGAAAATTGCCGAGTATATCAACAGCAATTACAAAACGGTTACTCTTACAGATGTAGCTGACAAATTTTATATGAGCCAATCATATTTAAGCGTTTTTATAAAAAAAGAGTTAGGAGTAAATTTTTCACAGCTGTTGAAGGAAATTAAAATGACAAAGGCTTCTACACTTCTCATTACTACGGATATGAAGGTTGAGGAAATATGTCTGCAATCAGGCTACGAGGATACTACCCAGTTTATTAAAACCTTTAAGAATTTTTACGGTATGTCACCTAAAATGTATAGAAATTTTTTCAGAACATAATAATTTTTTCATTTATGATAAGTTCAAAGAACCATAAAAACCGATATAATAAATCTTGTATGTATTGACGCCTATTTTGACGGCTACACAGGATAACGAGGTTGAAGAAACAGTGAGCCACGTGAAAATTAGGCGAAAAAATCGGACGAGAAAAGCCCTAAACACCGCTGTTTAGGGCTTGTTTAATGGTTATCGACACTGCTACGAACCAGTAGGTCGAGGGTTCGAGTCCCCCGCAGCGTGCC
>JBJEPI010000005.1:0-5331 GCA_051881175.1 Eubacterium sp. | reverse complement strand
TTTCGGAAAGAATGCAGTCGATTTTTTATTTACGCTGTTTTTTTACAGCCCCTTTAATTATTTTATCATTATTCCAAATATAACACTATTTTCTTTTGCTTTATTGACTCTTTAATGTCAATTACTCTTTGATTAGATGAGCCGCGGAATTTAAGGGAAATATCGTGTAATGACGCCACATACGGTCCGTCAACCAAAACATCAATTAAAGACAGCATTTCGTCTGAAACATCGGTAGCGGCCCTGCTTTTAGGCTCGCTTTTGCCGAGAATTTGCTCAATGGTAAATCCTGTATAGCACCAAACATCCTTGTCCGGAAATTTTTCGCGGAACATTACAAGAAAAGGCACAAGCACTCGCTGATTTTCAGGCTCAAAGGGTTCGCCGCCTAAAATGGTGATACCGTTAACCCAGCTATGGTCAACAGAGTCAAAAATCTCCTCCATGGTAGCCTCTGTAAACAGCTCTCCATATCCAAAATCCCAAGTAACCTCGTTAAAGCATTCCTTGCAATGATGACGACAGCCCGACACAAACAGCGATGTTCTTACACCCTCGCCGTTAGCAATATCCGTTGTTTTGATTTCAGCATAATTCATAAGCCTTCCTCCATCAAATTATCACGATAAATATACACAAATAGGCTGTCACAGGGACAGCCTATAATATTTTATAAGTGTAAAACTCTTTCCTTTATTTCTTGGGTTCTGCCCTGATTCCAAAATTGAGTGCCGATATAACCGCAGGTACGACGGGCAACGTTCATCTTATCCTGATCTTCGTTGCCGCATTTTGGACAACGCCAAATAAGCTTTCCGTCTTGGTTTTCTACGATTTGAATTTCGCCGTCATAGCCGCAAACCTGGCAATAGTCGCTCTTGGTATTCAGCTCTGCGTACATAATATTATCATAGATAAACTTCATTACCTGAAGAACGGCAGGAATATTATTCTGCATATTAGGTACTTCTACATAGCTGATAGCACCGCCCGGTGACAGAGCCTGGAACTCAGATTCAAACTTAAGCTTTGTAAAGGCGTCGATTTCCTCGGTAACATGAACATGGTATGAGTTTGTGATATAGTTTTTATCAGTAACGCCCTTAATTATGCCGAAACGCTTTTGAAGATTCTTAGCGAACTTATATGTGGTTGATTCAAGAGGTGTGCCGTAGATAGAATAATCTATGTTCTCCTCTGCCTTCCACTTTGCACAGGCGTCGTTCATATACTGCATAACAGAAAGGGCAAATTCCTTGCCGCCATCCTCATCGGTATGGGATTTACCTGTCATATATTTTGTGCATTCATACAAGCCTGCATAGCCAAGTGAAATAGTTGAATAACCGTCGTATAATAGCCTGTCAATGGTTTCGCCCTTCTTAAGTCTTGCAAGGGCGCCATGTTGCCAAAGAATAGGCGCAGCATCCGATACAGTACCCTTAAGTCTGTTGTGGCGGCAAATAAGCGCTCTGTGGCAAAGGTCAAGTCTTTCGTCAAAGATTTTCCAAAACTTTGTCATATCGCCGCCTGATGAGCAAGCGATGTCAACAAGGTTAATTGTAACAACACCTTGATTAAATCTTCCGTAATACTTGTGCTTGCCCGGCTCGTAATTTTTAGCATTGGCAATATTGCCCACGCCGTTTTCTGTAAAGCGGTCAGGGGTTAGGAATGAGCGGCAACCCATGCAGGTATAAACATCGCCCTTTAACTTAAGCATAACCTTTTCGCTGATATAATCGGGAACCATTCTCTTTGCAGTACATTTTGCGGCAAGCTCTGTGAGATAATAATAAGGTGCATCCTCTGTAATATTATCCTCCTCAAGAGTATAGATAAGCTTGGGGAATGCAGGTGTAATCCATACACCCTCCTCATTTTTAACGCCCTGTATTCTTTGACGAAGTGTTTCTTCAATAATAAGTGCAAGGTCCTTCTTTTCCTGCTCGTTTTTAGCCTCGTTAAGATACATAAATACAGTAACGAAGGGAGCTTGGCCGTTAGTTGTAAGCAGTGTAACAACCTGATACTGAATGGTTTGAACACCACGGGCAACCTCATCACGCAAACGCTTTTCAGCAAGAGCGGTGATTTGCTCCTCGTTCATATCATAACCGAATTCCTTTGATTCCTCGGCAACCTGCTTTCTAATTTTTTCACGGCTAACCTGAACGAAGGGTGCAAGGTGAGCAAGTGAAATTGACTGACCGCCGTATTGGCTGGAGGCAACCTGTGCAATAATTTGAGTTGCTATATTGCAGGCTGTTGAAAAGCTGTGGGGCTTTTCAATCATGGTTTCGCTTATTACCGTGCCGTTTTGAAGCATATCCTCAAGGTTAACAAGGTCGCAGTTATGCATGTGCTGTGCAAAATAGTCAGCGTCATGGAAATGGATTAAGCCCTGCTCGTGAGCCTCAACAATATCCTGAGGAAGAAGTATTCTTTTTGTAATATCCTTTGATACCTCGCCGGCCATGTAATCACGCTGAACAGAGTTAACGGTTGGATTTTTATTTGAATTCTCCTGCTTAACCTCCTCGTTATTGCACTCTATAAGAGAGAGGATTTGGTTATCAGTGGTATTTGCCTTACGAACAAGAGAACGGGTATAACGGTATCTAACATAACGCTTAGCTGTCTCAAAGGCGCCCTTGGCCATGATTTGATCCTCGACAATATCCTGAATCTCCTCAACTGATAAGGCTCTGCTTGCCTTTGCAATTTTAAACTCAACATATTCGGCTATATCGTGAATTTGACTGTCAGTCAGTTCCTTTTTTTCGCTGGCTTGGTTTGCCTTGGATACGGCAACAATGATTTTGGTTAAATCAAAATCTACCTCTGCGCCATTTCTTTTAATAATTTTCATTTTTTCTCTCCCTCTTAATTTTACCCAAATTGTTACAAAATGTAACTTTTATTAATGAAACCTTTTACATAATATCAAATAGATTGTGCCTTGTCAATAGATTTTTAAAAAAATATACAAGATATTGTGTTAATTTTTAGTCAATGCAAAGGAATGAATACTAAATGTAGTGTGTTAAAAATACACAAATCCCTAAAAATCAAGCAAAATAAGGCTTTTATACAAATGTATAAATTACATTTTGTAATATTAACGGTTATAAAAATTATGATTGTAAGACAGAAAAATCCCCTTGATATAAAAAATATCAAGGGGAAAACGGTGTTACTTAAAAATTAGAACTCCTGAACAAGCTCTCTGCCAAAGGAATCTACAGGGTACTTACCCTCAAATAATTTAACTGCCTCAGTGATGTTAATGATTATGCAAACCAAAAGAACAATTGTGCCAAGGCCACAAACGAGTGTACCTGCTGCGCCTGCAATAAACATAACCCAGCAATTCTTTGCCTTTTCATAATCGCCGCGATAGTAATAACCAAAGCCAACCAAGCCAAAAAGGATATGTAAAATAGCAGCTACATAAGCTGAACGGGGCTTAGTGGTCTTAGGTGCTCTTGCAACCGGTTGCATAGGTGGTGCAATTGGTGGTTGCGGAGCGGCAACAAAATCCGGCTGAGGCGGCATTTGAGTCGGTGCCGGTTGTTGATATGCTTGTGCTTGAGCTTGTGCTTCAGCGGCAGCCTGAAGGTCTGCAAGTGCCTGTGGGCATGTGCAATTTTCGCCTTCCGGAATATCTCTGCCACAATATTTACAAAATGCCATTTTTATTTCCTCCTTAAATAAGCATTTATTTTACTGAAATTGAATTGAATTGAGGATAATAATTGGTATATGCCTCTTCAATTTCGGATACAGATTCGTACCAAGTGCCGTGATATGCATAAATATCATCAGCATTAAGAACAACATTACTTGAGTTTACTTTAATATCCTCATATTCAACATAACCGTAGTATGTTACTTCTGTACCGTCCCACTCGGTATAATTGTATGAATATACAAATACAAGAACATTTTCATCGTCTGCAGCGTCATAACCAAAATATGCCTTTTTAAATTTAGGACTTTGGTAATACTCTTTAGCGTCATCGTCAGCCATTGATTTGAAGGCATTATAGTCGCCTTCGGAAAGATTGTCTCCCTTTGAAAGATAGCTTACAGTATCAGGTGTAAAGGACTTTGATGTTGCAGTAATGTTAATTCCCATAGAATTAAGATCGGAAACAGGATAGTAGCTGTCGTCAATAGTAACGGTTATGTCTCCCGAGCCTGAATAATTATCGGTATCAATATTATAGCTGTAGCTTGCAATCTTATTGCTGGCGGCATCGTAAAGTTCAAATTCATAATACGAATAGTCACCATAAATTTTAGCGGTAAAGTCACCATAGGTTTTTTCGGTCTCGCTAAAGGTCATAGCAACATCTACACCGTAATATCCGGTGGTGTCACAGGTTACCGACGATACCATTTCAAAGGGATCGATTTGCTCAATTGCCTTTAAACCGCTTACGGTGAATTCCTTAGTATAAGTCTCATCACCTACAAGCTTGTTTTCAAACTCAAAATCCTCGTTGATTTTATCGTAATCCACAGTAATTGTAAGAGTAACCTTATCACCGTTCTTTAAACCGCTTTCTTTATCAAACTTAACCTTAAATGCTCTAATGTATTTATCGGCCTTTTTGCGATTCTTGTCCGACATATTCTCATATTCTTTAGCGTCGAAATCGTCGAATGGCTCTCCGCCAAGCTCGTCATAAATTTCGTAATAATCAATTACATCTTCAATATCGTACTCAAGAACGCCGTATCCGTCATAGCCTGTAAAGCTAACTGCTTTTTCTTCATTGCCGATGTAATCCTCAACATTTACTCTTGCCGAAAGGTATTTAAAAGTAAAGATACCTCCCACTATCACGCCCACAAGAACAACTGCCGCGATAATTATTGCTACAATTTTTTTACTGTTATTCTTTTTTGGATTTGGAGCCGGAGCAGGCTCAATAGGCTGATATTGAGGTGCATATTGGTCAACAGGTTGCTGCTGATAAACAGGCTCAGCCTGATATACAGGTTCATTTTGATATGTTGCCTCGTTAGGATCCGGTCCCTCCAGCGGTGCCTCGTATCCTTGTGTTAAAGGTTCCCCGCAGGTGGTACAATTGCGGGCATCATCTGTATTGAACGCACCGCATTTTGGACAATTCATACTTTTCCCTCCATATTATACACTATATGTATGCAATATACATCGTTATTATATCTTAATTTTTCTTAAAAATCAACATATATTGACAAATTAACATGTTTATATCGGTTTTTACAATTAACAAAGAAAAAAGAGGATAGCCTGAGCTATCCTCTCAATTACTATATAATGTTTGCCTAAACAGT
>JBJEPI010000004.1:0-5367 GCA_051881175.1 Eubacterium sp. | reverse complement strand
CTTTTAAATTGTTTGAGCGTAGTTAAATGCACTCTCCGGGTGCATTTGGTGCATATCGGCTATTTTAAGTACTGTTTTTTGGACTGCTTTTTCTAAAATGTTTACATTATTATCAACTCGTGATACTATGCAGTTGAAATAGTATAATTTTGCAAAGGGGTTATTGATATGTTTACAGCAATTGGTGTAATAATTGGAATAATATGGATAATCGTAGAAGAATGCAAGAAAAAACCAAGTGATTTTTATCTTGGATTTAAAGAGTTTTCTCTATCTCCTGAAGGTCAAAGATTTGCAAATGATATGCGTAAGGAAAATAATCGCAAGAGAATCGCAAAAGCGAGAAAGAAACAAAGAAAAAGACAAAATAGGCAAATGAGAAATTTAATTATTGCCCGTCATTGCGTTAAGAGTTATAATAATTTTGTATTTGGGAACAACAAAAGGAGATAAAAACGGGAAGAACATTAGGTTATGATTTAAACAATTTAAGAAAACAATTTGCAAATGAGGGTGTGTATTACACTCCGATGAAACTAATTGATATGTGTTTTTGGCAATTGGGACTTGACCTTGAAAATAAAGAATAAAAGCAAGGTGCGTTAGTTGCACCTTGCTTTTTTTGTTAAATAACTATATACAGTTAATTGCTTTTGCGGTGAATTCGGCTGTTCCGATACCGCCTGCTTTGTCGATATTATTCTTAAAGCGTTCATCGGAGACATACATTTCGCCTAATCCTTTTAGAATTTCATATGTGCAGGTGTAGTAATTTTCTGTGATGAAATTCTGTAATTTTTTAAATAAAAAATTCACTATTATTACTATTCTGAAGGTATAACCCATTCAATAGGCTTTTCGCTTTCCTTTTCTGCTGCTTGCATTTCTTGGATTAGATTATTATAAAATTCTTTTTCTTCTTCATTTTTTAAATTAGGATTTTCATTCAAACATGCTTGTAAATATATTTGATTCATTCTTTCGCCTGTCATAACATCACCATCTATAGTATAGTAATAACTACACTTAAAATCTATTGACATATTGAATAAATTTCTAATTTTTTACTTATTTCAATATAAACTGATTTGCTTTAATGAGTTAGAATATATGTACTTATTTACAATAAAATTCAATTATGATAGAATAAATATTATTAGTAAATTGTCGGTGATAAAATGAATTATCAGGAAAAAATTAAAATTCTTGAATCGTTAAGCACTAAGGAAATAATTAAATATTTAGAAAAAGACTTTTGTAACTGCAAAGATGTTTTGATGCAGTTAGAAGTTGATAAAGTCAATATAGAATACATCAATCGACAAGAAAATTCTAACACAACACCTAAACAGTATATGATAAATGCTGCAGAATTCTATTATTTGTGGTATTGAGTAATTGTTATATATACATCTGTTAATATATAGTGCGAGGTAAAAATATGTTCAATCAATATCAATGGGAATTATACCTAAATGCAGGTGGTAAAAACATTGTAAATATGTTTGAAAGAAATTTGACTGAAGAATTTACAGAAGAATATATTGAAAAAATTGTCGAGTTTCATAAATCATATTGTCCAAGTAAAAACATAACCGACATAATTGAAAACGACTTATACTCTATTCTTGAAGGTTACGGCATAGATACTTGCGCTAATTTAAAGGAATTGAAAAGTTTAATAAAAAACGAAATATATAAGCAAAATATTTCGGACAAAACACTATTTGAAGAGTTTTCGGCAGGAATTTCTTATTATACAACCTTACTTGCATATAACTCGGATTTTGACTTAATACCCTACTATTTTAAGTATAATTTCAATGTTTTAGAGAAAATCTGTATAGAATTTAAAATTGATATACCAAATATTCCAATAAAAAAAGATTATATCGGCAGATATAATTACTATGAAGAATTATGTAAATCGTTTTTAATTTTCAGACAAAACAATAACATGACAGCTTTTGAATTTCTTGCATTTTTATATGATTATGCACCAAAGCTCGTCGGTGGAACTGATTACATAATAAACACATTGCCCGAACCGAAAAGTGCTTTCTTTATTGGTGCTCAACGAAATGACGCATTCTTTTCAACAGATAAAAATTGGATTACTCCGTGGCAATGTAACGCAGAAACAAGAGCCGGTGATTTATTGGTTATGTATATGCGTTATCCGGATTCCTGCGTTAATTCTGTTTGGAGAAGCGTTTCATTAGGCTTTAATGATCCATTTTTTGAATATTATAGATGTGCTTACATATCTAATTCAACTGAATTTACTCCTTTTTCTAAAACCGATATGGAACAGGATAGCGTTTTCAAAGATTTACCTATCGTGCGAAAAAATATGCAAGGTGTTAACGGAGTTGAACTAAGCCCATCCCAATATAATCATTTAGTGGAAATTACAAAGGCAGATGTTCCAAAATTAGAATATACAGTAATAAATAACGATGTGGCTTTTACACGAGAAAAGGATGTTGAAAATAAGCTAATTATTCCATTGATTGAAAAGTTAGATTACAATTCAGATGATTGGATTCCTCAAATGCAAATTAGCATTGGTAACCATAATACAACACTAATACCCGACTTTGTTATTCTTCCTAACCACAAGGAGAAAAAAGCATTTGCAATAATCGAAGCCAAGCTAACAATCCAAAACAAAAAAGAATTAAGCATAGTTAGAGATCAGGCAAAAAGCTATGCCCGACAGTTATTAGCAGAATACTGTATAATTGCATCTAAAGAAAAGATATGGATATATTCTAACATCGATAATAATGACTACATCGATGAAGTGTTTTCTGCTTCTTGGGAAGAGCTAAATAATGCTGATTGCTTCCAAAGGATTTACAAAAAAATCGGAAAATGCTAAAGTAAAAATTCATGCACAGCCAAACAATTATTTTGTTTGGCTGTGTTATTTTATGAACTATTATGTTATTTGATTTCGAGTTATCGGTCGTGATATTTTTTACAGGATTGATGTGGATGGGAGGGGTTAAGGATAGTTACAGATAAACTGAACAGCAAAAATTATTATATGACCAATCCTGTGTTTGATCAATGATAAAAGCAGCCGCTATTACACGGCTGCTTAGTTATTTAGGGGATTTCATTGTCAGGGAAATTCTGTTTTTGTTGGTGTCTACGCTTAAAACCCAAACGGTTACAATATCTCCAACCTTTAAAACCTCTGACGGATGCTTAATATATCTGTCTGTAATTTGGCTTATATGCACCAAACCGTCTTGATGAACGCCGATGTCCACAAATGCACCGAAATCAATTACATTTCTAACCGTACCCTTAAGCTCCATTCCGGTCTTTAAGTCCTCAATGCTCATAATATCCGTTCTTAAAAGGGGCTGAGGCAGTTCGTCTCTGGGGTCACGGCCCGGCTTGGACAACTCATTTATAATGTCAATTAAGGTAGGCTCGCCAATGCCGATTTCTTTAGCCAAAGCGCAGGTGCCGATAGTCTCAACAGATGATTTTAAAGCAGAAATTTTACCGTCTTTAATATCATTTTCGCTGAGCTTGCAAATTTTCAAAAGGGATTTAACAGCTTCGTAGCTTTCAGGATGCACGGCAGTGTTGTCTAAAATGTTTTTACTTTCGGCTACTCTTAAAAATCCTGCACATTGTTCGTATGCTTTTGGACCGAGTTTAGCAACATTTTTAAGCTCCGTTCTTGAATTAAACTTTCCGTTTTCTTCTCTGTATTCAACAATGTTTTTAGCAAGCACCGAAGAAATACCGGCAACTCTGTTTAGAAGAGGTGCGGAGGCCGTGTTTAGGTCAACTCCCACTGAGTTTACACAATCCTCAACAACGCCGTCAAGAGCGTTGTTTAGCTCCTTTTGTGGCATATCGTGCTGATATTGACCTACCCCGATTGCCTTGGGATCAATCTTTACAAGCTCGGCAAGAGGATCCTGTAATCTTCTGGCTATTGATACGGCGCTTCTCAGGCTTACATCAAACTGCGGAAATTCTTCAGCCGCAAGTTTGGAGGCACTATACACAGACGCACCGGCCTCGCTGACAACCATGTAACTAATGCCGCAGTCCAATTCCTTAACTACATTTGCGGCAAACTCCTCGGTTTCATGAGAGGCTGTACCGTTGCCTATTGCAAACATTTTAACATTATGCTTTTTTACAAGGCCTTTAATTATTTCTTTAGCCTCATCTACCTTATTATGTGGCGGAGCAGGGTAGATAACACCGGTGTCCAAAACCTTACCTGTTTCATCCACAACAGCAACCTTACAGCCTGTTCGATAGCCGGGATCAAGACCTATGGTAACCCTGCCTTTAACAGGAGGCTGCATTAGAAGCTGGCGGGTGTTCTCGCTGAAAACCTTTATTGAACTTTCACAGGCACTGTCGGTTAGTTCGTTTCTGATTTCTCTTTCTATGGACGGAAAAATTAACCGATTGAATGAATCCTCAATTGCTTCTTTGACCTGATTAGTTGCAGGTGTGTTATTAACACAGTATGAATTAAACAAAAGATCGGTTGCTATTGTTTTGTCAAAATCAATTCCAACCTTTAGAAAGCCTTCTTTTTCTCCTCGGTTAACGGCTAAAACCCTGTGCCTTGCTACCTTGCCGACAGGCTCAGAGTACTCCTTATACATTTCATAAACGCCAAGGTCCTCCTTTGCCGCTTTAACAGTTAAAACACCGTGCTTTTTAATTGCATATCTTAAAAGCTTTCTGCATTTGGAATCGTCAGATACAATTTCCGCAATAATGTCTCTGGCACCCTGTAAGGCCTCTTCAATGGTGGTTACCTCATCGTTGATAAACTCCTCTGCCATTATCTCAGGTAGGGGAGCTTGCGGCTCCTGTAACAAAAGCGCCTCGGCAAGCTTACCTAAGCCTTTAGCCTTCGCTACAGAGGCTCTGGTTTTACGCTTCGGTCTAAAGGGGCGGTATATATCCTCAAGCTCGGTCATTGTTTTAGCATAGTCAATAGCTGTCAGTATTTCCTCGGTTATTAAGCCCTGCTCGGTTATGGATGCAATTACTTTTTCCTTTTGCTCGTTTAGGTTTCTTAAATAGTTTAACCTGTCATTTAGCTCTCTTAACAGCTGATCGTCCAGCGAGCCGGTTGCTTCCTTACGATATCTTGCAATAAAGGGTATGGTATTCCCGTCATCAATCAGCTGTAAGGTATTTTCAACCTGCCATGGCTTAAGGTTAAATTCTTCTTCAAGTTGTTTTTCAATGTTCATAGTTAAGTTCCTTTGCCTAGGCAATAAAGAGTAATCCGAATCTGCCAAAAATGCAGCATTAAAGCGACTTTTGAACTTTTCGCTGTCGCCTTGCGTCAGCAAGGCTTCCATC
>JBJEPI010000003.1:0-27946 GCA_051881175.1 Eubacterium sp. | reverse complement strand
CGGAAAGAATGCAGTCGATTTTTTATTTACGCTGTTTTTTTACAGCCCCTTTTTTATGTATTATTCTTTAACAAGAGCCTTATACATTTTAATGTATTCGTTAGCACTCTTGCCCCATGACATATCGCAATCAAGTGCTCTCTTAACAAGCATTTGCCAATTATCCTTGTCTTTATAAGCCTCAATGCCCCTGTAAATAGCACCGAGCATATCGTATGCGTCGTATGTCATAAAGGTGAAGCCGTTGCCCTCTCCGTCGCCGCAATCTGTGATAGAATCCTTAAGTCCGCCGGTTTCACGAACAATTGGCAATGTTCCGTACCTTAAAGCAACCATTTGAGAAAGTCCGCAAGGCTCACTCTTGCTTGGCATTAGGAATAAATCTGCACCGGCATAAATCTTTCTTGCAAGCTCGGGAATAAATCCAATGGTAACGCCAACCTTATCTGGATATTTGTTATGAAGCTCTCTAAAAAAGCTTTCATACTGCCATTCTCCCGAACCGAGAACAACATATTGAACATCTCTTTCCCAAAGGCTCTTTTCCAAAACTGCTTTCATAAGGTCAAAGCCCTTGTGGCCGGCGAGTCTTGAAACAATGCCGATAACCGGAACATCATCACGAACAGCCATTCCCATTTGCTCCTGCAAAGCCTTTTTGTTGGCGGCCTTTTCAGCCTTAAAGCTTTTGCTTGAGTAGTTAACTGCAATGTTGGGATCTGTTTCGGGATTGTAGTTTTCAACATCAATGCCGTTTAAAATTCCGCAAAGCTTCCAGCTTCTTTGGTTAAGAATCGGATCAAGTCCGTGGCTGAACCAAGGATCGAGTATTTCCTTAGCGTAGGTAGGGGATACTGTTGTTACCTTGTTGGCACATTCAATTCCCGCTTTCATAAAGTTTACAAGTCCGTCATATAAAATCAAATTATTATATTCCGGCGCAATACCCAAAACATCATTTAACAGCTCGTTACCGTATTTGCCCTGGTATTGAATATTATGAATTGTGAAAACGGTCTTAATGTTTTCATAGCCGATTTGGTTAGCATAGTATATGCTGTAATAAAGGGGAGTTAAAGCACTCTGCCAATCGTTACAATGGATAATATCCGGCTTCCAGTCAAGATGGGGGATTATTTCCAAAACTGCTCTTGCAAAAAATGCAAAACGCTCTGCGTCATCATAGTGGCCGTAAATTCCGTCACGCTTAAAATAGTATTGATTGTCGAGAAAATAGAAAATAACTCCGTTGTGCTTTGCCTCAAAAATACCGCAGTATTGTCTTCTCCAAGAAACAGGAACGGATATGGAGGTGATGAATTTCATTTTATCCTTGTATTCCTGCTTTATTGAATCATAAAGAGGCATTACAACTCTGCAACCGATTAAACGCTTGCGAAGTGCAACAGGAAGGGATCCGGCTACATCACCCAAACCGCCTGATGCCATAAACGGTAACGCCTCAGACGCTACATATAAAACCTTCATATACTATACCTCCTAAATTCTTGCACCCTTTGAAAGGATAACAGGGAAATTAGAAGCGCCCGACAGTTCAATTCCCGATTTAATGCTGACATTCTTGTCGGCAATTACACAGTTAACCTTTGAGTTGTTGCCAACAACAGTATCCTGCATGAGAATTGAGTTTTTAACAACAGCGCCTTCCTCAATTTTAACGCCCTTAAAGAGAATGCAGTTTTCAACAGTGCCCTTGATTTCACAACCGTCAGCCACAAGTGAATTTACCAGCTTAGCGTCCGTACCGTAAAGAGTAGGCATATCGTCTCTTTCTTTTGTATAGATAGGTCTTTGGTTATCAAACAGCTTGTTTTTGTTCTCTTTATTTAAAAGACTCATCGAAATATCATAATAGCTTTGAACACTGTCAATTGTGCCGACGAAAGCGTCTGTTGCGTCATAGGCGTAAACAGAATTGGTTTTGATACAGCTTTGAAGCACGTTCTTTTGGAAAGAAACCTCGTTCTTTGAATGTGCGGTGCTGATAAGGGTTTGAAGCAGATATTTCTTAATAAGTATAATATTTGTTGAATAATATACCGTTTCATCGCCGCAGTCGGGATCAACAACCGCGTCGTTAACCTTGCCCTTTAAATCAACATCGTTTAATACAAGAATTGAGCCGATGTTTGTGGGCTTTTTACCCCTTACGGCAACTATTGTAATATCCGCGCCGCTATCCTCGTGGGCGGCAAACAGCTTTTCGTAATCAAGGCTTAAAACGTTGTTGCAATCACTCATAAGCACATATTCCTGATTTGATTGATTAAGAAAGCCCATATTGCCGTAAATGGCGTCAATTCTGTTGCCCCACATTGTTGCACTGTTGATTGAGTAAGGAGGAAGAAGATAAAGTCCGTCATTCTTTCTGCTTAAATCCCAAGGCTTACCGGTGCCCACATGGTCCATTAATGAATTAAAGTTTGCGTTGGTTACAACGCCGATTTTTGTAATTTGGCTTTCAACCATATTTGAGAGAGGAAAGTCAATCAAACGGTAACGGGAACAGAAGGGAACAGAACCCATTGTTCTCATTGCTGTAAGTGATTCAAGTGCCTCCTCATGGATGTTAGCAAAAATCATTCCAAGTACATTTTTTCCGTTCATGAGCTTATACCTCCTCTCCTGCTGCAATCATTTCTTTTGGTGCAACTGCTTTACCTTTGGTAATTGTTGCTTTTGAGCCAACAACGGCAACGCCCCAATCCTCCGGATTGTCCAAATTCTCGGGTATAGCGCCGACTTGGGCATTTTCTTCAATTACGGCATCCTCTGCGATAATGGAATAGTATACCTTTGCACCTGCTTTAATGGTTGCACCGGGCATTACAACGCTGTATTTTACCTCTGCACCCTCTTCAATAGTTGTGTTTGGAGAAATAACAGAGTAATCAACAATGCCGTCAATTTCACATCCCTCGCTGACAGATGAGTTTTCAACAATTGCATTCGGTCCCACATAGTGAGGCGGAGCCATAGGATTACGGCTGTAAATTCTCCAGCTCTTGTCAGAAAGGTCTAAATCTACATTTGGATTAATAATATCAAGATTAGCCTCCCAAAGGGAATCAATAGTGCCAACATCCTTCCAATAGCCTTTAAACGGATAAGCAAACATGCGCTGATTATCTCCAAGCATATTAGGAATTATGTTTTTACCGAAATCGTTTGAGGAGTTTGGATCTGCCTCATCCTCTTCAAGATATTTCTTAAGCTTATCCCAAGAGAATACATAAACACCCATTGAAGCCTTGTTTGATTTTGGCTCTGCAGGCTTCTCGGCAAATTCGTAAATCTTGTTGTTTTCGTCAGTTGCGAGAATACCGAATCTTGATGCCTCCTCCCAAGGCACTTCCAGAACAGCGATTGTACAATCGGCCTTGTTCTTCTTGTGGAAATCAATCATTTTTGCATAATCCATCTTGTAAATATGGTCGCCTGAAAGGACTACAACATATTCGGGATCGTACTTTTCAATAAATGTAATATTTTGATAAATAGCGTTAGCTGTACCCTTGTACCACTCAGCGCCACCGATGGCTTCATACGGTGAAAGAATATGAACGCCACCGTTAAGTCTGTCTAAATCCCAAGGCTGGCCGTTGCCAAGGTAATCGTTGAGAACAAGGGGCTGATACTGGGTAAGAACACCAACAGTATAGATACCGCTGTTTACGCAGTTTGAAAGGGGAAAGTCAATAATACGATAATTTCCTCCGTATGGAACTGCAGGCTTTGCAATGCTTTTTGTAAGAACGCCGAGTCTACTGCCTTGACCGCCGGCAAGCAGCATTGCTACAACATCAGTTTTGTGTGACATTATAAATTCCTCCTAATTTTATTTCTTCTTTTTTTCGACTTTTTTTAAGTACACAGCCGATAGACCGCGCAGCTTAATATCAATTTGCTGGTCGAAACCGTGAATTGGCTTTTTAGTCGATTTATATGTACCTGAAAGCCTTGGCTTGCTTCCGCCGTATTTTGCCAAGGACGAATCAAATATAACCTTGTATGTGCCTGGGTCCGGAACACCGATTTTGTAGCTGTCAAAGCTGTTCGGTGTCCAGTTAAACACTGCGATAATATCATCACCGGCCTTGTTAATACGTCTAAAGGCTATAACGCTGTTGCAGTTATCCTCGCTGGAAATCCATTGGAAGCCGTCCCAGCTGTAATCAACCTCCCAAAGCTCGCTGTGTTCTTTGTAAAATTTGTTAAGCTCTTTAGTATAGTTGCTAAGCATTTTGTGCTTGTCATACTGGAGCAAAACCCAATCAAGGCCTTGCTTGTAGTTCCACTCAATAAATTGGCCGAATTCCGAGCCCATAAACAAAAGCTTTTTACCCGGGTGAGCCATCATATACGCAAGGAATAATCTCATTCCCTCGAATTTCATATCATAGTCGCCGGGCATTTTGTTAAGAAGACTTGCTTTGCCGTGAACCACCTCGTCGTGGCTGATAGGCAAAATAAAGTTTTCGGAAAATGCATAGAAGAAGCTAAAGGTTATACAGTTATGGTTACCCTTTCTAAACAATGGGTCCATAGATGTATAGCGAAGCATGTCGTTCATCCAGCCCATATTCCACTTAAAGTTAAAGCCAAGACCGCCAATATCGGTTGGCATGGTAATCATAGGCCAAGCAGTTGATTCTTCGGCAATCATCATTACTGACGGGTGCTCTTTAAATATTGCGGTGTTAAGGCTCTGTAAAAAGGCAACCGCCTCTAAATTTTCTCTGCCGCCGTTTTTATTGGGCTTCCACTGGCCTGCCTCTCTTCCGTAATCAAGGTATAGCATAGACGCAACAGCGTCAACCCTTATTCCGTCAAAGTGGAATTTTTCTATCCAGTACATGGCTGATGAAATAAGGAAGGATTTGACCTCGTTCTTTCCGTAATCAAATACTCTTGTGCCCCACTCCTTGTGCTCGCCCTTTGACAAATCCTCGTATTCGTAGCAACGAGTGCCGTCAAATTCATAAAGACCGTGACCGTCCTTTGGAAAATGTGCCGGTACCCAGTCAAGAATAACACCGATGTTGTTTTTGTGGCATGTGTCAACAAAATACATCAAATCCTCAGGTATTCCGTAGCGTGAGGTGGGTGCAAAATATCCTGTTACCTGATATCCCCATGAACCGTCATAGGGATATTCCATTATAGGAAGCATTTCAATATGAGTATAACCCATCTCTTTAACATAAGGAACAAGCTCATCGGCCATTTCTCTGTATGTTAAAAAGTTACCGTCCTCGTGCTGCTTCCAGGAGCCGAAATGGATTTCGTAAATATTAACCGGCTTGTCGAGGATTGAGCCTGAGCTGTTGCTCTCCTGCCATGCTTTATCCTTCCATTTGTAATCACTGAGCTCATACACCTTTGAACCGGTTGAGGGCCTTGTTTCCTGATGCACTGCATAAGGGTCGGCCTTCATCAGTGTTTTACCGGCTTTGGTTTTTATTGCGTATTTGTAGCAATCGTATACCTTTACCCCTTCAATAATTGCCTCCCAAATACCGGGGGATATGGGAAAGCATTTGTGAGCATCAGTGTCCCAGTTGTTAAAATCGCCTACAACGCTGACAGCCTCGGCATTTGGTGCCCAAACTCTAAAGGCATAGGTATCCTTTCTTATTTTATGAACGCCAAAGAATTCGTATGCCTTATAATTTGTTCCGCTGTGGAATAAATATATAGGAAACTGATATTCTTTTTTAACTTCAGCCATAATAATTCTCCTTTATTTATCTGCAACAGTACCCATTGGGTACATTATGCTACTCTACAAGCATATAATATCACTTATAACTATTTAATTCAAGTGCTTTTTGGCTATTTTGTTACAAGAATTATAAAAAAATTTTAAAAATATGTGCATTTTGTTACAAGGTATACAAATTTAACGAAAATAACAGAATTTAGGGAAAAAATATTTAAAATTTGTGCGTTATTTTCTATTGCGAGCAACACATATAAATGTTATAATAATTAACAATTATAATGCGAACTGATTATAATTTTGGAGATTTAATAAAAGCTGTCCTTGGGGAGTAACAGTATTTATGAAAAGCGTGATTATTGCATATCCAATTAAAAATACGGCAATGCAAATAAAAAACGTGCTTGAGGCAGAGGGCATTTATGTTTCACATATATGTGCAACCGGTGCCAGCGTACTGAACATTGCCGATGATATGCGTGGGGGAGTTATCGTATGCGCTTCCATTCTCAGTGATATGAGCGCGGCTGTTTTGTATGAAAATCTGCCCTCGGGCTTTGATATTGTCGCCCTTTCGAAAAGCGGACGTGAAAGCTATATGGGCAACTATATCAGTCTTCCGCTACCCCTTGACAGAGCTGAATTTACAAATACCATTGCAGTGCTTATGTCCAGCGAAAGCTCTTTTACCTGCAGGCATAAGAGTGACAGCGATTATATATCAAACGCCAAAAGCATTTTAATGAACACCAACGGCATAACGGAAATGCAGGCTCATAAACAGCTTCAGCGTGAAAGCATGCGTTCCGGCAAAAAGCTTGTTGATGTTGCAAAGGATATTATTGACCGATTTTCATAACCGATTTAAGCTTTAAACCATTTTTATTTCAAAGGGAGTTTTATTGTGAAATTTACAAAAATGCACGGGTGCGGAAATGACTATATTTACATTGATTGCTTTAAAGAAACCGTATCAAACGAAAGCGAGCTTGCCGTAAAATTATCGGACAGACATTTCGGCGTCGGCGGTGACGGTATTATCCTTATAAAAAAAGGCGTTAAGGCCGATTTTGAAATGGTTATGTACAATCCGGACGGCTCAAGAGCAGAGATGTGCGGAAACGCTATTCGTTGCGTTGCAAAGTATGTTTACGATAACGGCTATACCGACAAAACATCGTTTTCCGTTGAGTCGATGGGCGCTGTAAAATATATTGATGTCACTGTTGAAAACGACAAGGTCGTTTCTGCCAAAGTAGATATGGGTGCCCCTATTTTAAAGTCAAAGGATGTGCCCGTTAACAGCAGCAAGGAAAAAGTTATTAACGAAAAAATCGTTTGTTCCGACAGAGAATTTAATATGACCTGCGTTTCTATGGGCAATCCCCACGCAGTTATGTTTATTGACGAGCATCCCGTTGACTTTGATTTGAACTTATACGGCGCAAAATTTGAATGTAATACGGATGTTTTTCCAAACAAGGTTAATGCTGAGTTTGCAAAGATAATTGACAGAAAAAATATTGAAATGCGTGTTTTTGAACGTGGCACGGGAGAAACGCTTGCCTGCGGCACAGGCACCTGTGCAACGGTTGTTGCCGCCATTCTTAACGGTTATGTTGACAACGATGTTACCGTTCACCTAATTGGAGGAGATTTGCAAATCCAATGGAGCGGAAATGAGGATGACAGCGTTTTTATGACCGGCCCTGCCGAAACCGTATTCAGCGGCGAGATAGATTTGTAATTATTATGGAGGTTTAAATATATGAAGATTAACAGCAATTTTTTGAAAATTGAGTCAAGCTACCTGTTTTCAACCGTTGCTAAAAAGCAAAGGGAGTATCAGGCGGCTCATCCCGATAAGGACGTAATTCGTCTTTCAATCGGTGATGTAACAAAGCCTCTTTGTCCGGCAGTTATTGATGCTATGCACAAGGCTGTTGACGAAATGGCTCATGAGGAAACCTTTAGAGGATATCCGCCTGAGTACGGATATGATTTTATTCTTGACGCTATCCAAAAGAATGACTATGCCGATAGGGGCATTGATATTTCAAAGGACGAAATCTTCCTTTCAGACGGCGCTAAATCGGATTGCGGAAATATCGGTGATATTTTTTCAACCGATAACAAGGTTGCAATTTGCGACCCTGTATATCCTGTTTATATTGACACAAATGTTATGTCGGGCAGAGCAGGCGATAAGGACGAAAAGGGCAATTGGTCAAACATTATTCTTATGCCCTGTACTGCCGAGAATAACTTTACACCCGATATTCCAAGTGAGGTTCCGGATGTAATTTATCTTTGCTTCCCCAACAATCCAACCGGTATGGTTGCCACAAAGGAACAGCTTACAAAGTGGGTTAACTATGCTTTGGAGCATAATTCACTTATCCTGTTTGATTCGGCATACGAATCATTTGTGGTTGAGGACGATATTCCAAGGTCAATCTACGAAATTCCCGGCGCAAAGAAATGCGCTATTGAGCTTCGCTCATTTTCAAAAACAGCCGGCTTTACAGGTATGCGTTGCGGCTATACGGTTGTGCCAAAGGATTTGGTTTTTGAGGGTACATCTCTCAATCCTCTTTGGGCTCGCCGTCAGGCTACCAAGTTCAACGGTGTTTCATACATTACTCAAAGAGCGGCAGAGGCTATTTATACCGAAGAGGGTAAAAAGCAAATTAAAGAAACCCTTGCATATTACCAAAATAATGCCAAGGTTATTTTTGAGGGCTTACAGGACGCAGGCTTTAAGTGCTACGGCGGTGTAAACTCGCCTTATGTATGGCTTAGAGTTCCAGAGGGATATACAAGCTGGGAGTTCTTTGATGAGCTTTTGGACAAGTGTCAGGTTGTGGGCACACCGGGCTCAGGCTTCGGTCCGGCAGGTGAAGGATATTTCCGTTTAACCGCTTTCGGCAGTGCAGAAAAAACTGTTGAGGCTATTGAAAGAATAAAAGCAGCATATAAAAAGTAATTAAATTGCGGAGGATATAATAATGACAAAGACAAAGCAGCTTTACGAGGGTAAGGCAAAAAAAGTTTGGGCAACCGAAGATGAAAATGTTGTAATTGTTGATTATAAGGACGATGCAACTGCTTTCAACGGAGAAAAAAAGGGTACTATTGTAGGCAAGGGTGTTGTTAACAATAAGATGTCTAACTACCTTATGCAAATTATTGCAAAGCAGGGTGTGCCTACTCATTTTATTGAGGAGCTTTCAGACAGAGAAACAGCTGTAAAGAAGGTAACAATTGTTCCCCTTGAGGTTATTATCCGTAACCGTGCCGCAGGCTCAATCTGCAAAAGACTCGGTCTTGAGGAGGGCATGGATTTTGTAGCGCCTTCAATCGAGTTCTCATATAAGGATGACGAGCTTGGCGATCCGCTTATTAACAGCTATCACGCAATTTCCTGTGGCTTTGCAACACAGGAGGATGTTGACACAATTAAGAAATACGCTTTCAAGGTTAACAATATTTTAAAGGATTATTTTGCTTCAATCGGTGTTGAGCTTATTGACTTTAAGCTTGAATTCGGTAAAACTGCAGACGGCACAATTGTTCTTGCTGACGAAATCAGCCCCGACACATGCCGTTTTTGGGATATTGAAACTCACGAAAAGCTTGACAAGGACCGCTTTAGAAGAGATATGGGCGGCGTTGAAGAGGCTTATGCCGAGATGATGAAGAGAGTAGGGCTTGACTAATGGCTAACGATACTTATAATTCACCGTTTAATGCAAGATATGCCAGCAAGGAGATGCAATATATTTATTCTCCCGATTTTAAGTTTAAAACCTGGAGAAAGCTTTGGATTGCACTTGCCGAGGCTGAAAAGGAGCTTGGATTAAATGTAACACAGGAGCAAATCGACGAGCTTAAGGCTCATGCCGAGGATATTAACTACGACGTGGCAAGAGAATATGAAAAGAAATTCCGCCACGATGTTATGAGCCATGTTCACGCCTACGGCGAGCAATGCCCAAATGCAAAGGGCATTATTCACCTTGGTGCAACAAGCTGTTATGTTGGCGATAATACCGATGTTATCACAATGAGAGAGGCGCTTCTTCTTGTAAAGAAAAAGCTTGTAAACGCCATTGCCTCTGTTGCAAGGTTTGCAGATGAATACAAGGATATGCCATGCCTTGGATTTACACATTTTCAACCGGCACAGCCCACTACAGTTGGCAAAAGGGCAACCCTTTGGCTAATGGATTTGGTGCTTGATTATCAAGAGGTTGAGCATGTGCTTGACACACTTATGCTTCTTGGCTCAAAGGGAACAACCGGCACTCAGGCTTCGTTTTTAGAGCTTTTTGACGGCGATCATGAAAAGTGCAAGGAGCTTGACAGAAAAATTGCCGAGAAAATGGGATTTAAGTCCTGCTTTCCTGTAAGCGGACAGACCTATGCAAGAAAGCTTGATACAATAGTTTGCAATTGTCTTGCGCTTATCGCTCAAAGCTGCTGTAAGTTTTCAAACGACCTTAGGCTTTTACAAAATCTTAAGGAGATTGAGGAGCCCTTTGAGAAAAATCAAATTGGTTCCTCCGCTATGGCTTATAAGCGTAACCCCATGAGATCCGAGCGTATTGCGTCCCTTTCCCGTTATGTTATGATTGACGCACTTAACCCCGCTTGGACCGCGTCTGCTCAGTGGTTTGAAAGAACCCTTGATGACTCGGCAAATAAGCGTGTTTCCGTTGCAGAGGCATTTCTTGCAATTGACGGAATTCTTGATTTGTATATTAATGTCACAAGCGGACTTGTTGTTTATCCAAAGGTAATTGAAGCAAGACTTATGAGCGAGCTACCGTTTATGGCAACTGAAAATATTATGATGGATGCTGTTAAAAAAGGCGGCGACCGTCAGGAGCTTCACGAGAGAATTCGTCAGCACTCAATGGCTGCCGGTGCAGTTGTAAAGGTTGAGGGAGGCAAAAACGATCTTGTTGACCGTATTGCGGCCGATCCTGCGTTTATGACAACTAAGGAAGAAATTATGGCTATATTAAAGCCGTATAATTTCGTTGGCAGAGCTCCGCAGCAAACTGCTGATTTTCTCAACGAGGTAATTAATCCGATTCTTGATGAAAACAAGGATTTGTTGGGAATTGATGTTGAGATTAATGTATAACTTATAATTTAAAACAATGATACCCTCTACCGTTCGGTAGAGGGTATTTGTCATGTAATTATAAATATCACGGATTACACTGCTTGCACGGTTCATAGCCGTTGTTAATTAAGCTTGACCGTGAGCCTGTGTATTTCTTTTTGTTATCGTCATTCATATTATCCACGGCCGCACAATCCGGCTTGTGGAATTTTTTGCTTTTGGTGTTCACTATGTATGTTCCGGCTATGCCATCGTCTTTAACCGTGGTTGATTCGCTTGCTAAATGGCTTTCGCCTGTGGCATAATCGATTTTAATTTCCGGCTGATTGTTATAGCAATAAACGTTAAAGCATATTCCTTCGCCCTTATCCTCCACACTGTAGCCCTCTATTTGAACACCGCGGGCAACAAGCTCACTGCCTTTAAACCTTGGAGTTACTCTGTATAAAACATGATTTCCCGTGGAGTCAATATAACTGCTTACCGTATTTTCAAAGGGCAGCATACCCTCAACATTAAGATATCTTGTGCCTGTAATCAGATTTTTAACATTTGCGTTTTCAGCGGTTAATTGGTAACCGATAAGATGACAGCGGTTATACAGATATTTTCCGTCAACACAGTCATATTTAACTGTGTGCCAACCGGTTGGCTTAACGCTTCCTATTTCTCCCCGTTCTTCGGTGGGCATTAAATCCTGACCGATACAGGCATAGCACACTGTACATCTTCCAAGATTGTCAAGCTCGCCATAGCTTTCATAGGATGATGTTGTGTAATCCTCTTCGGTAAAATCGGGAATGTTGTTATTGATTACAACATACGGACTGTTATTAAATTCGGGTATTGCTTCAAAATCAAATTCTGCCGAGCTGTCAACGGTGACACTGCTTACATCAACGGTTGCAGAATAAGATGATGTTGGTTGCGATGTTGTTGCTTCGTTTTGGTGCAATGCAGAAGCCTCACAGCCGCAAAACAGCAGTGCTACGGATATTATTACAGCAGTAATTCTTGCTTTTATGTTCATTTATATTCCCCCATACGAACATAATAGCACATACAGTGTATTAACTCAATTTAATTTTTTTGCCCTCAATGTCAAAAATCAATACGGCACAGCCTATAATCATAATTGTGCTGAGCCCTGCGTTAACCTGTGTTGCACTGACAGTAACCCCCGATGACATATTGCTGAATACCTGCGCAGATTTAGGGAAAATTTGAAAATACAAAAGTGTAATGCCGTAAGAAAGCAATGCGGATATAATTCGACAGACAAGAAAGTAAATATAGTTGATTTTCATTTTTTTAAAAAAACTCAGCAGTTGAAAATGAATGCATAGACCGCCGAATGACAAATATGCCGAGCATTGGGGGATAGTGAATCTGCTTGCGTTAATGCATATTCCGTTTGTAATTTCCAACAGTGGAGAAATGAAACTTGGTAAAGTAATCATACTTGTGCAGGCAGAAAACAGTATTATGTATGCACACATTATTAAAATGCTGTCGATAGTGGAGTCCACTGCATCTACCATTGCATCGCTTAAGCTTAAATAGCTTTGCTTTACCTCGGTTATAGTGCTTTGCTTTCTGCCGAATAAACCTGCGATAACTGCAATTATCAGCGCTGACAAAATGTTTGAAAGATACATAATTAAACCTAAATGCTTACTTCCAAGGCATATTTCGCCCACGGCAGTTACGATAAAAGCCAAGCCGCCGCAAAAGTTAAAGCTCATTATTCGTTTTGCTTCATTCTCATTTATTAATCCCTGTTCGAATAGGCTTGCTGTTAAAACCGTGCCTGCAGGATATCCACCTACCAAGCCGAAAAGCACGGCACAGCTTGCGCATTTAGGTAATCTTAAAACGCCTTTAACAAACCAACCAAATAAACTCTCAAAAAAAGATGCACCACTGCTTTTCATAATCATATTTGTTAAAATAAGTATCGGCAACAGAGCGGGAATAATTATTTCTATGCAAAGATTTATTCCTTGAATTGCCCCCTGCTTAACCTGACCGGACATTGCTGTCAGCATAATTATTGTACCGGATAAAAATACCGCAATAACACTCCTTTTCATAGTATCACCAACTAATTATATGCCGTAATAACAGGTGTAATTAACATCTAATATACATATTTTCTCTTGAAAAAATCATTAAATGTGATATAATTGTGATGAAATAATAAGGAGGGTTTTGCTATGTCAAACAAATATGCAGGTACACAAACCGAAAAGAATTTAAAGGCTGCCTTTTCCGGCGAGTCTGAGGCAAGAAATAAGTACACCTATTTTGCATCAAAAGCCAAAAAAGAGGGTTATGAGCAAATAGCCGCACTTTTCTTAAAGACTGCCGATAATGAAAAAGAGCATGCAAAGATGTGGTTCAAGGAGCTTGAAGGCATTGGCAATACAAGTGATAATCTTGCAGCTGCCGCCGCCGGCGAAAATTACGAGTGGACCGATATGTATGCTGAATTTGCCGAAACAGCAGAGAAAGAAGGCTTTACAGAGCTTGCTGAAAAATTCCGTGCTGTTGCCGCAATTGAAAAAGCTCATGAGGAAAGATATCGTGCGCTTCTTAAAAATGTTGAAACTGCTCAGGTATTTGAAAAGAGTGAAGTAAAGGTTTGGGAATGCCGTAACTGCGGCCACATTGTTGTTGGCACAAAGGCACCTGAGGTTTGCCCTGTTTGCGCTCATCCTCAAAGCTTCTTTGAAATTAAGGAAGAAAATTATTAATTTTTAAAGAGACAAAATATTAAAGCCTCCAACGGTAGTGATTAGCCGTTGGAGGCTTTTGTTATGCTTTATTCCAATTAGTCAGGATAGCCGTTGGGGTTTTGGCTTTGCCAACGCCAGCTGTCCTCACACATTTCTTCAATTCCCCGTTCTGCTTTCCAGCCAAGCTCTCTAAATGCCTTGCTTGGATCACTGTAACAGGTTGCAATATCACCGGCTCTGCGATCCTGAATAACATAAGGAATAGGCTTGCCGCTTGCCTTTTCAAAGGCGTGAACAACATCAAGAACACTGTAACCGATGCCTGTGCCGAGATTATAAATGAATAATCCCTCGTCATCCTTTACCTTGTTAACCGCCTTAACATGGCCCAGGGCAAGGTCAACAACGTGAATATAGTCTCTGACTCCGGTGCCGTCGGGGGTGTCATAATCGTCGCCGAAAACATTTAATCTTTCAAGCTTGCCGATAGCAACCTGAGTTATATATGGCATAAGGTTGTTTGGAATACCGTTTGGATCCTCGCCCATAGTGCCGCTTTTGTGAGCGCCGATAGGGTTAAAGTATCTAAGCAGACATATACTCCAGCTGTTGTCACTGGCGTATAAATCCTTAAGCATGCACTCAATAATAAACTTTGTTCTTCCGTATGGGTTGGT
Source organism: Eubacterium sp. (assembly GCA_051881175.1). GTDB lineage: Bacteria > Bacillota > Clostridia > Oscillospirales > Acutalibacteraceae > Eubacterium_R. Next base: position 13,654 of record JBJEPI010000003.1, on the reverse strand, counting down.
AACTCCGCCAACCTCCATGTCCTCTGTTAAAGGAGAAACATTGTTCATACCGTAAACTGTTGCAGATGATGAGAATACAATCTTTTTGCAATTGTTCTTTCTCATAGCGTCAAGAAGAACAAGTGTGCCGGTTATGTTGTTATCAAAATACTCAAGGGGTTTAACACAACTTTCTCCAACAGCCTTTAAGCCTGCAAAATGAATAACGCTGTCAATTTTTTCAGCCTTAAATACCTTGTCAAGTCCGTCAAAATCCCTGATATCTACCTGATAAAAAGGAAAATCCCTGCCAACCAGTGCTTTAATTCTGTCGTAAGATGACCTTTTGCAGTTGTAAAGATTATCAACCACAACAACATCTATTCCTGCATTCATAAGTTCAACGCAGGTGTGTGAACCGATATAGCCTAATCCGCCTGTTACTAATACTGACATTTCTATTCCTCCGTTATGTATTAATATGCTTTGCCCCAATAGAGCATTTTTGTTGCCGGCTTGCCACAGCATACACATGTGTCGCTAAGCTTTTCCTGGTCAAAGGGTATACAACGTGAGCCTACGCCGGTAAGCTCCTTAACCCTGTCCTCACAAGCCTCGTCGCCGCACCACATAGCCTTAACAAATCCGTCGCCGTGTTCATTAAGCTGACTTGTAATATCGTCAACGGTTTTAGCGATATATGTTCTTTTTTCTCTGTTTTCCAGGGCACTTTCGTAAATGCCCTTATGAACCTCTTCAAGCTTTTGAAGAACAACGCTTTCAACCTCGTCAAGGGGTACAATGGTTTTTTCTCTGTTGTGACGGGTTACAACCACGCATTGGTTATTCTCAATATCCTTAGGACCGATCTCCACACGAACGGGAACGCCCTTCATTTCATATTCGGCAAATTTCCAGCCGGGAGATTGCTTGGAGTCATCAATTCTTGCACGGCAAACCTTTTTTAATCTTTGGGTTAACTCGTTTGCCTTTTCAAGCACACCCTCTTTTTGCTGGGCAACAGGTATTACTATTGCCTGAATAGGTGCAACTGCCGGCGGAAGAACAAGACCGTTGTCGTCGCCGTGAGTCATAATGATAGCACCTATAAGCCTTGTGGTCATGCCCCAAGAGGTTTGGTGAGGATATTGAAGCTGATTGTTTGAATCAGAAAACTGAATTTCAAACGCCCTTGCAAAGCCGTCGCCGAAATAGTGGCTTGTACCTGCCTGAAGCGCCTTTCCGTCATGCATAAGAGCCTCAATACAATATGTTCTTTCGGCACCTGCAAATTTGTCGCTTTCTGTCTTTTGACCTTGAACAACAGGAATTGCAAGGTATTCCTGGCAGAACTTTGTATAAATATTAAGCATTCTTTCTGTTTCTTCAATAGCTTCTTCGGCAGTTGCATGAAGGGTGTGTCCCTCCTGCCAAAGAAACTCTCTGGAACGAAGGAAAGGTCTTGTTGTCTTTTCCCATCTTACAACTGATACCCACTGGTTATAAAGCTTTGGTAAATCTCTGTGAGAATGAACAATGTTTTTAAAATGCTCGCAGAAAAGGGTTTCGGATGTGGGGCGAACGCATAAACGCTCCTCAAGCTTTTCTGAACCGCCGTATGTAACCCAGGCACATTCCGGAGCGAAGCCCTCAACATGGTCCTTTTCCTTTTGCAAAAGCGATTCCGGAATAAACATCGGCATACATACATTTTCGTGACCGGTTTCCTTAAACATTGAGTCAAGTATTCTTTGTATATTCTCCCATATAGCATAACCATAAGGTCGAATAACCATACATCCCTTAACGCTGGTGTATTCAACAAGCTCTGCCTTTTTGCACACATCTGTGTACCATTTAGCAAAATCCTCGTCCATTGATGTGATAGCATCAACCATTTTTTGTTGCTTTGCCATAAGTAAATCTCCTAATTGTGTTTTATGCCCTAATATTATAAACTATTTTACACAATATGTAAACAGTTATTTTGTGTATATTTTTTCGATATATTCCTTGCTTTTAATTCAATTTTGATGGTAAAAATTCATTTGTGAATAACGCTGATTTTTTCTTTGATTTACTGTCAAAATTTATCACACTTTGCTCAAAATGTAACATAATAATATTGAAAAAAATAATTCCTATGCTATAATATTATTTGGTGTGCGAGCAGTATGATAAACCTGCGTTATCGTTGTCTCCACAGCCAAAAAAGATAGGATTGGAGGTATGTGAATGACATTTGCTCCTATCGCAATGAAGATTGATTTGGCAGAGTCTTTAACCGAGGAACTTGAGATTGAAGAAATTTTTCACATTGATATAGGACCTTTGAGATTGGGCTTTGACGAATCAACTGTTGTATCATGGATTATAATGGCAGTAATGACCTTGCTTGCGATTATTTTAACTCGGGGCTTTAAGGTTCAGGGTAAAATATCAAAGCGTCAGGCGCTGCTGGAGATGTGCTATGAAAAGGCAGAAAGTTTTTTTAAAGGATTAATGAGTGAAAAGGTTTTTCATCTTATTCCTTGGCTTATGAGCATTGCACTTTTTATCGGTGCATCAAATACTATCGGTTTGTTTGGCTTTAAGCCGCCCACTAAGAGTATGCAGGTAACCGCCGCTATGGCAGTTACAAGCATTGTTCTCATTGAGTACAGCTCGTTTAAGAGTAAGGGCTTACTCGGCAGGTTAAAAGCATTTTCAAAACCGATTGCAATTGTTACACCGATTAACATACTTGAGGTGTTCACCAAGCCGCTTTCACTTTGTATGCGACTTTTTGGTAATGTGCTTGCGGCATTTACCATTATGGAGATTGTAAAAATTTATGTTCCTGTGGTTGTACCTATGGTGCTAAGCCTGTATTTTGATATATTCGACGGCTTATTGCAAACCTATATCTTCGTTTTCCTAACCGCTCTTTATTTGCATGAGGCAGTGGTTGAGGAAGAAGAGGAACCCAAAACCAAGGAACAAAAGAAGCTTGAAAAGCAGGCAAAAAAGGAAGAAAAGCTTGCCAGAAAGGCTGAGAAAAAAGCAAAAAAGGCGGCTTAGTGCTTGCCAAAGAAAATTAAACTAAACACTAATTGAATTTAAGGAGATAATAATTATGGGATTAATTGCTATTGGCGCAGGTATTGCAGTAATGGTAGGTATTGGAGCAGGTATCGGTATCGGTATCGCAACAGGTAAGGCAACAGAGTCTATTGCTCGTCAGCCGGAGGCTTCGGGTAAAATTCAAACATCACTTCTTCTTGGTGCGGCTCTTGCCGAGGCTACCGCTATTTACGGTCTTATCGGCGCAATTCTAATTATGGTTTTGGTAAAATAATACGCCGTAAAAAACTATCGTTTGAAAGGAAAACGGCAAATGTTAAAGTTTGACTGGAATATACTCTGGACTCTTATCAATCTTGTTCTTTTTTATGTGCTTATGCGACAGTTTTTGTTTAAGCCGATTAAGAGGGCTCTTGATAAGCGTAAGGAGATAATTGATAAACAATTTAAGGATGCCGAGGAAACCAATGCACAGGCAGAAGCAAGGCTTGCGGACTATGAAAGCAGAATTGCCGATGTTGAAGCAGAGGCACAGCAAATTATTGCCGAGGCTAAGGATGACGCAAAGGTTGAATACGGCAAAATCATTGATAGAGCAGAGGCTGATGCAAAGCAGTTAAGGCAGGAGACTCAAAAGCAAATTGAGGCCGAAACCGAAAATGCCAGAAAGGCTGCAAAAGAAGAACTGGCAACTCTTGCCATGCAGGCAGCGGAAAAGGTGGTTGGCGCAAGCATTGATGCAAAAACCAACAGCGATATCTTTGATGAATTTTTAAATGAGGGTAGTGTAGAATAATGCTTCATAATATTGATGAATATATTTCTGCACTTCTAAAGTCAAATGCAAGTGCAGATGACATAAAACAAACAAAATCGGTTATCGGTGCAACCCCGAAGGTTTGCGAGATTCTTGACAATCCGTCAATACCTTTAAGTGAAAAGGAGACTGCAATCGGCGAGCTGTTTCCGGCGTCAACGGCCGGAGTAATTGCCGCCCTTGCTAAAAATAGCACGGTAAATGAATTCGACTCCGTTGCAAGAGAATATCTTGTTGCACTTGATAACAAAAATAATATTGCCAATGCAGTTGTTACCTGTGTTACAGAGCCTAACGACCAACAGCTTGAGGGCTTAAAGGCCTTTGTGTGCAAGCAAACAGGTGCAAGCTCTGCCAATATTGAAATAGTAAAGGACGCTTCAATTATAGGCGGTTTTATTATTCAGGTTGGCAATAAGCAATATGACCGCAGTCTTAAATCAAAGCTTTCAAGCATTAAGGCGGCTGTTACTCAAAATGCCAGAAAATCAAGCAATGTTGACACAAGCGGCATAATTTCAATTTTACGTGAGGATATCAAGGAATTTGAATTTGCTACCTCCGGTGAGGAGGTAGGAACTGTTGTAAGCGTTGGCGACGGTATTGCAACAATTCACGGACTTGACAGTGTAATGTACGGCGAAATTGTTGTGTTTGAATGCGGCGTTAAGGGTATGATTCAGGACATTAAAAGGAATAGCGTAGGTTGTATTCTTTTTGGTTCGGACGATGAGATATGTCAGGGTTCCCGTGTAAAGCGTACCCACAAAAAAGCAGGCGTGCCCGTTGGCGACGGATTTATCGGCAGAATAGTTAACGCTCTCGGTGAACCCATCGACGGCGAGGGTGATATTGTTGCCGACGATTACCGCCTTGTTGAACAGCCGGCTCCGTCCATTGTTGACAGAAAATCCGTATCCCAACCCCTTGAAACCGGTATTTTGGCAATTGACTCAATGTTTCCAATCGGTCGCGGTCAGCGTGAGCTGATTATCGGCGACAGACAAACAGGTAAAACCTCAATTGCTCTTGATACAATTCTAAATCAAAAGGGTAAAAACTGTATTTGCATTTATAATGCAATCGGTCAAAAGGCGTCAACAGTTGCAAAGCTTGTAGGCGATTTAAAAAAGCACGGTGCAATGGATTATACCGTTGTGGTTTGTGCTACGGCCGCCGATCCGGCGTCTTTACAGTATATTTCGCCGTATTCCGCTACTGCAATTGCCGAGTACTTCATGTATAAGGGAAAGGACTGCCTTATTGTATATGATGATTTAAGTAAGCACGCTGTTGCATATCGTGCTATTTCACTTCTTCTTGAAAGGCCCCCGGGACGAGAGGCCTATCCCGGCGATGTATTCTATCTTCATTCAAGACTGCTTGAGCGTTCAAGCCGTCTCACAGATGAGTTGGGAGGCGGTTCAATTACCGCATTGCCCATTATTGAAACTCAGGCGGGGGATGTTTCGGCATATATTCCAACCAATGTAATTTCTATTACCGACGGTCAAATATATCTTGAGTCAGACCTGTTCTTCAGCGGTCAAAGGCCTGCTGTTAATGTGGGTCTTTCCGTGTCCCGTGTGGGCGGTGCGGCTCAAACCAAGGCAATGAAAAAGGCCGCCGGCTCCCTTCGTGTAGACCTTGCTCAATTCCGTGAAATGGAGGTATTTACCCAATTTTCATCGGATCTTGATGATGAAACCAAGGCAAATCTTCAGTACGGCAAGGGCTTAATGGAGCTTTTAAAGCAGCCTCTCGGCAACCCTATGTCCCTTTCTCAGCAGGTTGTAACCCTTGTGGGTGCAATAGGCAAAAGGTTTGTGGGAGTTCCCATTTCCAACCTTAAGAAATATCAGGCTGAGCTTTTGGAGTATTTTGCCCAAAATCAAAGCGATATTATGAGTGAAATTGAGACATTGAAGCAGCTTGATGATGACCTTAGAGAAAAAATTCTTAAGGCAATAGATTGCTATAATGAAAATATAATGCATAAGGACAGTAGATAATGGCTAATGCAAGAGAAATCCAAAGCCGTATGAAGTCTATTAAGGACACCATGAAAATTACAAACGCTATGTATATGGTGTCCTCATCAAAGCTTCAAAAGGCGCGCAGAGATTTAAAAAGTACAGAGCCTTATTTCTATTTAATCCAAGATTCGCTTGCTAAAATCCTTGATGCCTCACCTGAGGCAGGCAATGCTTTTTTTGATAATCGCAAGGGAAAAACCGGCAAGCACAGAACAGTTGGTTATCTTGTAATTACTGCCGACAAGGGACTTGCCGGTGCCTATAATCACAATGTAATCAAGCTTGCCGAAAAGTTAGCGGCTAATGAAGAACGCGATATGCTTTTCGTAGTAGGCCAATTGGGCAGACATTATTTTGAAACAAGGGATATTCCCATTGATATTACCTTTAACTATACTGCTCAAAATCCTTCAATGAACAGGGCAAGAGCCATTTCGGGAAAGATTACACAACTGTTTCTTGACGGAAAAATAGATGAGGTTTATGTTGTATACACAAAAATGGTCAATTCGTTGACCGTTGAGGCAGTCAGCCAAAGAATTCTCCCCCTTAGAGAAGACAAAATAGAAAAACAGGAGAATGATTTGGTAGAGCATTATGAAAATGCCTGCTTTCTGCCTGATGCAACAACTGTTTTTAATAAGATTGTGCCGGATTATATTACCGGCTTTGTTTACGGTGCTTTGGTTGAATCATATTGCAGCGAGCACAATGCACGTATGATAGCTATGCAAACGGCTACAGACAGTGCAAAGGATATGATTAGAGAACTCGGTATTCAGTATAACCGTGCCCGTCAGGCGGCTATCACCCAGGAAATTACCGAGGTGGTTGGCGGTTCAAATGCAAAAAAGAAGCACTAAAAGCATCCGTTAGTATTGGAGTATACAAATATGAGTTATGGAAAAATCGTACAGGTTATGGGACCTGTTGTTGATGTTGAATTTGAGGGCAGGCTGCCGAAAATAAAGGAAGCCTTGGAGGTCCAAAATGACGGCAGGCGAGCTGTTATGGAGGTTGCCCAGCATATCGGCTCAGGTATGGTGCGTTGCATTATGCTTGCGGCTTCAGAGGGCTTGTATAAGGATATGCAGGTTGAGGCAACAGGAGATTCAATAAAGGTTCCAATCGGCGAAAAAACCCTGGGCAGGCTTTTTAACGTTGTCGGCGAAACAATTGACGATTTAGAAAGTTTGGAAAATGAGGAGCATTGGTCAATTCACCGTAAGCCGCCCACCTTTGAGGAACAATCATCACAAATTGAGATACTTGAAACAGGTATTAAGGTAATTGATTTGTTAACACCATATCAAAAAGGGGGCAAAATAGGTCTTTTCGGCGGTGCAGGTGTCGGTAAAACCGTTCTTATTCAAGAGCTTATTACCAATGTTGCAACCCAGCACGGCGGATATTCAATCTTTACCGGTGTTGGTGAGCGTTCCCGTGAGGGTAATGACCTTTGGAACGAAATGAAGGACTCGGGCGTTCTTAACAAAACGGCCCTTGTATTCGGTCAAATGAACGAGCCTCCCGGAGCCCGTATGCGTGTTGCGGAAACAGGACTTACAATGGCTGAGTATTTTCGTGATAAAGAGCATCAGGATGTGCTTTTGTTTATTGACAACATATTTAGATTTATTCAGGCAGGCTCCGAGGTATCCGCACTTTTGGGCAGAATGCCGTCAGCAGTAGGCTATCAGCCCACCCTCGCTACCGATGTGGGCGAGCTTCAGGAGCGTATTACCTCAACAAAAAACGGTTCTATCACATCTGTTCAAGCCGTTTATGTGCCTGCTGATGACCTGACAGACCCTGCTCCGGCTACAACCTTTGCCCACCTTGATGCAACAACGGTTTTGTCGCGTAAAATTGTTGAAAAGGGTATTTATCCTGCAGTTGATCCCCTTGAATCAAACTCTCGTATTCTTGAGGCTGATGTGGTCGGCGAGGAGCATTACGAGGTTGCCAGAAAGGTTCAGGAGTATCTTCAAAAATACAAGGAGCTTCAGGATATTATTGCAATTCTCGGTATGGAGGAGCTTTCCGATGAGGATAAGCTTTCGGTTTACCGTGCAAGAAAGCTTGAAAAATTCCTTTCACAGCCCTTCCATGTAGCTGAAACATTTACGGGATTAAAGGGTGAATATGTTCCCCTTAAGGAGTCAATCCGCGGCTTTAAGATGATTGTTGACGGCGAGGTTGACGACCTTCCCGAAATGGCATTCTTTAATGTAGGTACCATTGATGACGCTATTGAAAAGGCAAAAACCCTTTAACGAGGTGTTGCTATGAATACATTTAAGCTTAAAATTGTAGCCTCAAATAAGGTGTTTTTTGACGGCGAGTGCCAACAGCTTGTTCTGCCCATTGCCGATGACGGATTAAAGGGCTTTTTGGCAAACCATGAAAATGTTGTTGCCCCAATTGAATTCGGCGAAATGAAAATCACAACGGCGGATAATGAAACCATTGAAGCCTTTATCGGCAGCGGCTTTATCGAATACTTTGATAACTGCGCAGATGTTGTTTGCATTTCCGTGGAGCTTCCACAGGAAATCGACAGGCGACGTGCCGAGGAAGCAAAGATCAGGGCAGAGGAAAAGCTCCGCCAAAAGCAGTCGATTTATGAGTATCATCAATCAAAGGCAGACCTTGCCCGTGCCATGGAACGGTTAAAGGTTAAAAACCGACACGATATTTAATAAACTAATAACCGATTTTTGTGCGGGAGGGATCAACCTCCCGCATTTTTGTTGCAATATAAAAGCATATATGCTATAATGTTTTTGCCAAACAAATTCAATATTTTTAAACAACTATGTGTATGTGGTTTTTTTATCTTTTGATAAAAACACATACTCTTTTCTGCATACACTTTGTTGTTTGTTGAATTTGTTTGGCGACAGTTTGAGCTATGTGTTTTTTTGCGTACGGCTTAAGCTGTACGCATTTTTATTTTAAAGGAGAATGAAACTATGAAAAAAACAGTAATTATCGCATTAATCGTTGCCTTGCTAAGTGCAGGGGCGGGCTTTGGCTCTTGTTATGCAATTGTTAAAACGAACCCAAATATGGTGGGAATTTACGCAATTGATGATGAAGATGACGAAGATGATGAAGATAGCGAAAAGCAAGATGACGAAAAAGACAGTGGCGGTTTTGATTTGGATAGTGATGCACAGTCAAACGTACCAAAAACAGCTGAACTGAGAGTTGGCGATTCTGTAACAGCCGGCCATTTCAAGTACACTTTCGTGTCGTATAACGGCTATGCCCACGAAGCAAACGATGACGGCGAAAGAGGAATAAGAATAGAAATTTTGGTGGAAAACATTTCCGGTGAAATACGGTATTCAAACATTTATATTTTTAGTGATTGGCATATTGACAATGAAATTATTGATATTGATTCATGTTGGGATTTAGAAGATGATGATGATTGTAATCGTGGAACTGGTCAGAATATGACAGCAGGCCAAAAAATATCAGTTGTTGGATACTATGATATAAATGCAAGTGCAAAAAGTGTAAAGTTAGTTACAAACGCAGGAGATACTAAAAATACTGACGAATACGAATTTGAAACGGAGCTCACATTCATTTGCGAAGAATAATAAAATCAAAAATCGGTAACGGTTGATTAGTCATCCGTTGCCGATTTTTAATTAAATTTTGAAAGTGGAAAATCAACTTATATTCTTTAATAGATTTTTGTATATTTTTCATAAGTTTTATTGCAATATAAAAATACTTATGATAAAATAACAACGATAGTGTGCATTTGCTGTATGCACGCAGAATTTTGTGAGGTAGAATTTATGGAAAAGCTTAAAGTAGGCATTATCGGTGCCGGTAGAATCGGTCAGGTTCACGCAAAATCAATTACATACCACATTCCTCAGGCTGAAATTGTAGCAATCTCAGACATTTATGTTGAGGGCGCCCAAAAAGTAGCGGCTGAGCTTGGTATTCCAAACGCATATCAGGATTATCACGATATTTTGAATAACCCTGAAATTGACGCAGTACTCATTTGTTCTTCAACTGATACTCATGCCGACATTGCTTGTGAGGCGGCTGAGGCAGGTAAAAATATTTTCTGCGAAAAGCCGGTTGATTTAACTGTTGCAAAAATTAAAAAGGTTATTGCAGCTGTTGAAAAGGCAGGAGTAAAGCTCCAAATCGGATTTAACAGACGTTATGACCATAACTTTGCCGCCATTAAAAAAATGGCAAATGATGGCAAGTTGGGTAATCTTCAAACTATCAAAATCACATCTCGCGATCCCGAACCCCCTTCAATCGACTATGTTAAGGTATCAGGCGGCATATTCCTTGATATGACCGTTCATGATTTCGATATGGCTCGCTTTATCGGCGGCGAGGTTGAAGAGGTTTACGCTAACGCAACCGTTATGGTAGACCCTGCAATCGGTGAGGCAGGAGATGTTGATACTGCCCTTGTTGCACTTAAGTTTAAGAGCGGCGCAATCGGCGTTATAGATAACTGCCGTAAGGCTTGCTACGGCTACGACCAAAGACTTGAGGTGTTTGGCTCTGCAGGTCAGGCTTCCGCCGCAAACGATACACCTACTAATGTTTCATACATTAACGAAAACGGAAATGTAACCGATAAGCCTCTCTATTTCTTCTTGGAGAGATATATGCAGTCATTTACAGACGAAATGACAGAGTTTATCAACGCCGTACAGAATGATGTTCCTACAAAAACCACTGTTAACGACGGCCTTGAAGCACTTCGTCTCGGTCTTGCCGCAAAGCTTTCGGTTGCAGAGCACAGACCTGTTAAGCTATCGGAAATCGAATGTTAATTTAGGAGTGTTTGCTAATGAATAGAGAAAGACTCACAATGTCACAGGCACTTGTTAAGTTCCTTGACAATCAATATATAGAGGTGGACGGTGTTGAAACAAAGTTTGTTTCCGGCATGTTTGGAATATTCGGCCACGGCTGTGTAGTAGGCGTAGGTCAGGCTCTTGAGCAGGGGGGACATAACCTTAAGTTTTATCAGGGAAAAAATGAGCAAAATATGGCTCTTGCCGCTGTTGCCTATGCAAAGCAGATGGACAGAAAGGCTATCATTCCCTGTGTTTCATCAATCGGCCCCGGCGCAACAAATATGGTAACTGCCTGCGGTTGTGCCACAGCTAACAGAATACCTCTTTTAGTTCTCCCCGGCGACACATTTGCCTGCCGTCAGCCGGACCCTGTTCTTCAGCAGGCTGAATTCTTTGATAATTACGGCAGAACTGTTACCGACGCTTTCAAGGGAGTGTGCCACTATTTTGACAGAATTCTCCGTCCCGAGCAGCTTATGACCGCTTGCCTTAACGCTATGCGCGTGCTTACGGATCCTGCCGATACAGGTGCTGTTTGCCTTGCAATGCCTCAGGATGTAGAGGGCGAGGCTTACGATTATCCCGAGTATTTCCTTCAAAAGAGAGTTTGGCATATAGATCGCCGTCCTATCAGCTCCTCTCAGCTTGGTAGGGCAGTGGAGCTTATAAAGTCAGCTAAAAAGCCTATTATTATCTGTGGCGGCGGTGTTCGTTATTCTGCTGCCGAAAAGGAGCTTCTTGCCCTTGCAGAGCAATGCAATATTCCAATAACAGAAACTCAGGCCGGCAAGGGACTTATTGACTGGAAGCATCCTCTTAATCTGGGCGGAATCGGCGTTACCGGCGGTAAGGCCGCCAATGTAATAGCCAAGGACGCCGACCTTGTAATCGGTGTTGGCACAAGGTTTACTGATTTTACAACATCTTCAAAATGGCTGTTTAACGAGGACAGAAAGGTGCTTGGCATTAACATTTGTCCTTTTGACGCATATAAAATGGACGCTGAGGCGATTGTTGCCGACGCAAGAGAGGCAATCACATCCATTTCTGCGGAGCTTGCAGATTATAAAACATCTTATGAAGCAGAGATTAAAGCCGCAAAAGCAGAATGGGATTCCATTGTTGATGATTACTACACAAAGGAGCTTGAGGGCGGATTAAATCAAACTCTTGCTCTGGGTATTATAAATGAATTTATGGGCGAGGAGGATATTGCTCTCGGCTCAGCCGGTTCTCTTCCGGGTGATATGCAACGCCTGTTCCGTCCAAAGGCTCGCGGTACATATCACATGGAATATGGCTATTCCAATATGGGCTATGAGGTTAACGGCGCTTTGGGTGCAAAGCTTGCAAAGCCTGAGGCAGAGGTTTATACCTTCTGCGGCGACGGTTCCTTCCTTATGGGCCATAGTGAGCTTTATACCGCCTTGCAGGAAGGCTTAAAAATTAACGTTTGCCTTTTTGATAATCTTGGCTGGGGCTGTATTGAAAATCTTCAAAACAACCAAGGTACCGACACCTTTGGTACTGTATTCCGTGCAAGAAATCCCGAAACAGGTATGCTCGACGGCGACGAAATGACCGTTGACTTTGCTAAAATTGCCGAAGGATACGGTGCGAAAGGCTATACCTGTCGTACATCAGCTGAGCTTCGTGCGGCTCTTGAAGACGCTAAAAAGCAAACAAAGGCAGTTGTATTTGATATTAAGGTGTTGCCTAAAACAATGACACCGGGATTTGAGTCTTGGTGGAGAGTTGGAGTTGCCGAGGTATCAAAGAGCGAAACCGTTGCGGCGGCTTATAAGGATATGCAGGAAAATATTGCTAAAACCTTTGATTATTAATTTGTATAAAAAATCTGTAATTTAACTGTTTAGGAGAAAAAATATGCTTGATCCAAAAAAAGTAAAACTTGCTATTGCTCCAATCGGCTGGACAAATGATGATATGCCTGACCTTGGTGCAGAAAACACCTTTGAGCAATGCATATCGGAAATGGCGCTTGCCGGATTTAAGGGCTCGGAAATCGGTAACAAATACCCTTCGGATCCCGATGTTTTAAAGCCATATCTTGATATTAGAGGACTTCAAATTTGTAACGCTTGGTTCTCATCATATCTCACCTCAAAGCCTTACGAGGAAACCATCGAGGCTTTCAAGGCTCATTGTGACAAGCTTTATAAGCTGGGTGCAAAGGTTATCGGCGCTTCGGAGCAGGGCAATTCAATCCAGGGCGATTTAACAAAGTCGATTCTTGATGAAAAGCCGTATTATACCGATGAAGAGTGGGCTGTTGTTGCCAAGGGCTTTAACGAGATGGGCGCTTATGCAAAATCCAAGGGCATGTATTTTACGGTTCACCATCACATGGGAACCGGAGTTCAAACTGTTGAAGAAATTGATAAGCTTATGGAGCTTACAGACCCCGAGCTTGTTTATCTTCTGTTTGATTCAGGTCACCTTACCTTTGCAGGTATTGACCCTGTTCCCGTGCTTAAAAAGTATGTAAACAGAATTAAGCACGTTCATTTAAAGGATGTTCGTCTTGATGTTTACAACAATCAGGTTGTACCTCAGCACATGTCATTCCTTGACGCAGTTCGTGCAGGTGTGTTCACTGTTCCCGGTGACGGCGATGTTGATTTCAAACCAATCTTTGACATTCTCGCAGAGAACAACTATGAGGGTTGGGTAGTGGTTGAAGCAGAGCAGGACCCTGCAAAGGCTAACCCCTTTGAATATGCAGTTAAGGCGAGAAAATACATTGCTGAAAAAGCAGGTCTTTAATAATAAGTAACTACCAATTAAAAATCCCTACAACGCGTTTTGCATTGTAGGGATTTTGTTGTTTGGCAAAAGACGAAAAACCCCCGGTTCTACCGGGGGAGAATAGAAAAGCT
>JBJEPI010000002.1:0-28471 GCA_051881175.1 Eubacterium sp. | reverse complement strand
CAGGTCTTTGGATGTATTTAAGGATATATCATCCGCTGTGCTGTATCGTAAACAAAATTGAATAATTGCTGGTGTAGCTCAGTTGGTAGAGCAGCGCATTCGTAATGCGCAGGTCACGTGTTCGAGTCACGCCACCAGCTCCAAAAAGGTGTTAGGAATTTCCTAACACCTTTTATTCTTAAGATTTCGTAAGGTTTTATCTGATATATTGATAGCACATTATATTTATGCTATTATTACTATGGTGATAATATGAGTTCGAAGATTTTATTAGTTGAAGATGATTTGTTCTTGCGTGACGGTTTGTGCGAGATGCTTGAAAAAGAAGGCTACGGTGTTACTGCTGTATCTACTGTTTTGGATGCAAGGGGTAAAATAACCGATGGCTTTAATCTTGTTATACTTGATGTTATGCTGCCTGACGGTAACGGTTTTGATTTCTGTACTGAAATTCGTGAGAGTGGGAACAATATTCCTATTCTATTTTTAACCGCCTGTGATGATGAAATTCAAATTGTTCGTGGTCTTGATGCAGGTGCAGACGATTATGTGACTAAGCCTTTTAAGCTTCTTGAATTGATGTCAAGAGTTCGTGCTTTGCTTCGTAGGAATGTAACTAATAACATTATTCAAAGCTCCGACATTGCTATTGATACAAGCAATATGACGGTTAGAAAGAACGGTGAAATCATTTTTGTTACAAAGACCGAATTTCAAATTCTTTCAACTCTTATTCGCAACAACGGTATTATCGTAACACGTTCTGTACTTTTGCAGAATATTTGGGATGATAACGGAGATTTTATTGACGATAACACCCTGAGCGTTCACATCAGCCGACTTCGTGAGAAGATAGGTGCCGAGCATATTAAGACAGTTCGTGGCGTTGGTTACAGATGGGAGGACAGACAGTGATACCATATATCATAATCGCAGTCTTGGTTGTTGCTCTAATCATCGTATTTGTCAACAACAGAAAAATACATAAGAATGTTGACAGGCTGACTAAAAGCATTGAAGAATTCATAGATAACGACACCCCAACAGAATTCAGCACAAGTGATAATCACTTTTCACGCCTGCAAAATGCTGTTAATGATTTAGAGGAGTTATACCATTTAGAGCAGAATAATACAGCTAAAAAGTCAAAGCAAAATACTGAATTTATCAGTGATATTTCTCATCAGCTAAAAACTCCGCTTGCAGGTATGAAGCTCTATGTTGAAATGGAACATGCTAATAATCCGAGTGAGCATACCCAAAAAGAGTTAATCCTAATTGAGAAAATGGAAAACTTAATTTACAAGCTACTTCGTTTAGAGAAAATTAAGAGCGACTCCTACACAATGGATTTTCAATTTGAGAGTATGGCTGAATTATCTAATGAAATTGTTGCAGAATTTAAGCCTATGTTCCCAAGCAAAGCTTATACAGTAGTTGGCGATAGCAGGCTTCGTATGGACAGAGCCTGGATGTATGAGGCTATCGCAAATATCGTTAAGAATGCAAGCGAGCATACAGACGACAACGGCAAAATTGAAATAACGATTGACGATAGCGAAAAATCGACAAATATTTCTATTAAGGATAATGGTGGAGGAGTGTCAAAAGAGGATTTGCCAAAGTTGTTCAGCCGTTTTCACAGAACAGATAACGCAAATCCAAACAGTGCCGGTATCGGTCTTGCTATCACAAAAGCGATTATTGAAAAGCACCACGGAACAATCACTGCAGAAAATACAAAGGAAGGCTTGAACATAATCATCTGCCTCCCGCATATTGACGGATATATTACGATATAAACAGTTGACATAGTAGTATAATTATAATATAATATGGATAGAATATTACTATAAGGAGATGTTTGTATGAATATTAGACCAAGTGCTACTATAAGACAAAACTATAATGAAATTTCAATATTATGTAAGAAAACAGGCGAGCCTGTATATCTAACCAAAAACGGCGAGGGCGACTTAGTTGTTATGGATATTGAAGCGTTTTCAAGAAGAGAAAAAATGCTTGAACTCAGAGAACAGCTTTTAGCCGTTGAGGAGGATAGAATAGCTGGCATTAAGGGTATATCTGTATCACAATTAGGTGATGAACTTGACAGAATCATCGACGAGGTGTGATATGCAAAAGTATAATATTATTGTTTCGCAAAGAGCGGCAGATATGCTAAAGGAACATATTGCTTTTATTGCAAGTGTAAACAAAAATGCTGCAAGGAATACTAAATCAAGGTTGATTGATGCATTCAATTCACTTGAAGAAATGCCAAATAGATTTCCTTTTTTTAATGAAGAATGTATCACACCAAATAAGTATCATAAAATGTATGTAGAAAATTGGTATTTGGTATTGTACCAAATCAAGGATAATGATGTTTTGGTTGATTATGTCCTTGATTGCAGACAAGATTATGATTGGCTGATTAAATAGTCCTGTTTATCAGGGCTATTTATTTTTTCTTACGAAACCTTAAGATTTAAGTAAGACTATTGTAAGGTTGGTTTGATACTATTAAGCTGACAAAAAGAAAAGGAGTGCTCACTATGAATATTATTGAATGCACAAATTTAACAAAGGAATACATCAGTGGTGATAACATCGTCAAGGCTGTTGATGATGTTACAGTAGCATTTGAGCAGGGCGAGTTCTGCGCTATTACAGGTCCGTCAGGCTCAGGCAAATCAACCCTTCTCCATGTATTAAGCTCACTTGAAAATCCAACAAGCGGATATGTAACATATGGAGATAAGAAGCTAAGGGATTATAACGATAATCAGTTATCAATTTTAAGACGCAGACGCTTTGGCTTTGTGTTCCAAGCTTATAACCTTGTAAACGAGCTGACAGGCTATGAGAATATTCTTCTCCCGATTATGCTTGATAAGAAAAAGGTTGACGAGGAGTATATTGATAAGATTATCAAAATGCTTGGCATTGAGGATAGATTGGAGCATCTTCCGTCAGCACTTTCGGGTGGTCAGCAACAGAGAATTGCTATCGCAAGAGCGCTTGCTAATAAACCGTCAATTCTGTTTGCGGATGAGCCAACAGGTAACCTTGACGGCAAGAGCGGACGAGAGGTGCTTTCTCTCTTAAAGTATGCCGCAAGCGAGCTTGGCGTAACGCTTATTCTCGTTACTCACGATTTAGGCGTAGCCGAGCAGGCAGACAGAATTTTAACTATTGAAGACGGAAAAATTGTCAGAGATACCAAGCAAGAGGTGTAGCTATGAAAAAGAAATTAACTATTAACACCCTTGCACTCGGTAATCTAAAGCAACGCCGTAAGCAATATACCATTATGATTATCGGTATCATTCTTGCAATGGTGTTTTCATCAAGTGTTTTGTTTTTGACATCTGCTATCTTTGATTCTACAAAGGAACTGAAAAACGAAAGACTTGGTAAACAGGAAATAATTTGGTCCTGCACAACTGAAAAAGATGTGCAGGGAGCAATAGAACAAAATATTATCGGTGAGTACGGATACGGTCATATTATCGGTTCAATTTCTTCAACTGACGAAAATTATTACGATATGGCGAGCGTCGGTTGGCTTGATGAAAAGGCCATGGAGCTTGCTAACCCTTTGCTTATTGAAGGCACAATGCCGACAAGGGAAAATGAAATTGCTATTGAAAGCCTTATACTTTCTAAAATGGGCGTTAGTGCAAAGGTCGGCGACACAATTACACTGAATTTCAATGTGCAAAATGGCACTACCACTCTTGACAAAACAACCCAAAGGGAATACAAGCTTGTCGGTATTTTGAAAAATAAGATTAATACTATCACATTTACAAGCGGTATTGACGAGGATAAAATTCCGTCAGCTTTTGTTTGCAAGGACACATTAGTTGAGCTGGGTGGCAAAGAGAATCTTGTTTGCTATGCGAATTTCAAAAGCGGTGGAACGAGTCGAGCAAATTTTGAAAAATGGGAAAAGTATTTAGACGAAGTAGGATATAAAAACATTGACAAAGCCTATGCCATCACATCTGATAACGATGTAAAATACACAAATGATAATGATGCATACGATATGCAGGGAACAGTTATTTTTGCAATTATCATTATTGCTGTTTTGATACTTGCCTCCTGCCTGTCAATTGTTAATGCTTTTAATTCTAATCTTAAAGAACGCAAAAAGCAAATAGGTATGCTTCGAGCAGTTGGCACAACGAAAAGGCAAATTGTCAAGATTTTTGGCAGAGAGGCTTTTATTATCAGCCTTATTACAACACCTATCAGTTGTTTGATTTCGTTCTTTGTTGTTAAGGGCATTGTAGGAATAATGGGTGACGGATATGTGTTTAAGCCGCATTTGTGGTGCTTTGTCGGAGCAATCGCCTTTAGTATCATTAGTGTTATGCTTTCGGCACTTATCCCACTTGTCAGTGCATCGAAGATTACACCTATTCAAGCTATTAGAAATATTGATACTAATCGCAAAATGAAAACAAAGAAAATCAAGTCGAAAAAAGAGTTTTCAGTTTCAAAACTCCTATCTCAGCGTAGCCTAACCTTTAGCAAGGGAAAGCAAATCACTGTCAGCTTGATTTTAGCTATTGCAATTATCGGCTCAGGCTTTGCATTTTCTTGGTATTCATATCAAAGCAATAATTATTTCAGTATTGAAAGTGATTATGAAATGCACCTTATGTCCGATAGTTGGTATTCTCTTGGAGTGAATTTCAAAAATAAAAATAACGGATTTTCCGAGCTTGATAGACAAACTGCATTATCAAATCAATACTTAACAGACGGTGTCGGTGTAAAAAATGGTAATGTCAATCTTATTGTTCCTTTTAATACATCTGATTATCGTAAGGAAATATCAGACCGATATGATAGGGATTGGGATAAGAACGAAACCGAAATTTCTTCTGAAAACTATGAAGAAGCCTATTTCCATACACTTCGTAGCAATCCCGATGATAAGGAAATTGAAAAGATATTAGGAACAAACAATTCCTTTAGCTGTCAGTTTTCGTCCCTTGACAGTGACTATTTAGAATCTTTAAACAGTAAGGTTTATGATGGCAAAATTAACATTGAAAAAATAAATTCAGGCGAAGAGATAATTTTAGTTGCACCAAAAAATGTTTATTTGTATTTTGATGAAAGCAACTATGGTGGACTTATGAAAAGCTATGACGAAAACGATGTTAACGGCAGAACTATTTTTAGTGATGAATGCGATTTCCACGCCGGTGACGAAATAGAAATAGCAGTTATCACAGCAGACAAGCCGACTGACGAAGAGGGTACAAATGATGACCATACAATTATACCGAATAATGTTACCGTTCAGCGTAAAAAGGTGAAGATAGGTGCTATTATTGATAGCCTTGACGGACAGTTTAGTTTGTGGGGAGGCTTTGGTATATTAACGAGCCATTCAGCTATGAATAACTATCTTCCGCATTTAAGATATAAGGAATTACAATTTAACCTTAATACGAAATGTACACCTGATGTTGACAAATCGGTTATGGAAACCTTAAACACAATCGCCGATAATGTTGACCAAGCAGATGTGACGTCTAATTATGGCTATCAGCAGGAGCAGAGAGATACCATAAATAAGCTATTATTTGCAATGCTTTCAATTATCGTTTTGCTGTTTGCTATTTCGCTTTCAATTATAAACAACACTATTACTGCAAGCATTAGAAACAGTAAGCAAAAGATAGGCACACTTCGTGCTGTTGGTGCTGATGAAAAGGAGCTTGTAAAGTCGTATATTTATCAGTTGTTATCTATGCTTCTATGGGGTACCGGATTTGGTCTTGGAGGCTTTTGCATAGGCTATTTGTGGGTATATCTTGTTCACAAGAGCCATGGAACAACAATGGAATTTACATTTAACCCACTTGTTTCAATAATATTTGTAATAGTCGTGTTCGTTGCTTGTTCGCTAAACCTATGGTCAAAGGTTAGAAAAGAAATGAAAAACAGCATTGTTGAAAATATCCGAGAGCTTTAATAACAGAAAAATCGTAAGGGCGACCTTCGGTCGCCCGCAAACAGAAAGGCATATTATGAAAAAGATTATTACAATTATTCTTGCTTTGGTTATGTGCTTTGGATTTACTCTAACTGCCTATGCAGAGGAAAAGGAAACAACACAAGACATATCTAATCCAAGGCTAATGGTAACCGATTTCAAGGTTGACGGCGGTAGCCTGATGCCTAATAAAAAATCAAAGGTTACTATCACATTTAAGAACTACAGCAAGACAAAATATATCAAAAACATCAAGCTGTCCATTACCGAGGACAGCGGAGATATTAAGCCTGTAGGCACAGGAAATAAATTCGTTGATGTTATCTATGCAGGCGGGGAATATACTTGGGAGGTTGAACTGACTGCGTCGGCAACTGCACAAATCGGTGAACACGCTATCACAGTATCAAGCGAGTATGAGGATAAATATTACGGTTCATATTCAAACAGCGATGTTATCCGCATAAATGTTAAGCAAACCGTTGGACTTGATTACAGCGGCGTTCAGCTACCGGTTAAGGTTTATCCCGACGATACAACCACAATGGATATTGCAATTCTTAACACAGGCAAGAGCAATATTCGAAATTGCAAAATCGATTTTGATATTAAAGGTCTTGAAAGCGGTGGCACAACCTTTGTGGGAGAGATTGAAGCAGGCGAGCAAGGCTCTGCATCAGCTAACTTGAGAGTCGGCAAGGAGCTTGGAGAAGCAGAAGGTACAGTAACAATTACCTACGAGGACGAGTTCGGCAAAACTTATACCGAAGAGCAAAAGGTTTCAACCACAATAGTTGAAAAACCGGTGGAGCCAACAACCGAAGAAGAGGAACAATCAAAGTATCCGTTATGGTGGGCATTCCTACTCGGTGGCATAGCCCTCGGTGGTGGTGTCGGCTGTGCAATTCCAATTGCAATTTACAGCAACAAGCAACGTAAAGAAGACGAAATGAGGTTATAAATTTAAGCACACCTGTATTGTAGGTGTGCTTTTTGTGTCCTAAAAACCGTACCATTAAGCATGATTATTCTAAACAATATTGAACAAATGTTTGATGATAAGTATAATGAAAATTGCAAAGTACTATGTGCATTTAATGCACTCGGAGGGTGCAACAGATGGTATTCTAACAATTAAAACCCTAAATTCCATAGCACAATTATTAAGCTACCCCTAGGTCAAAAAACTATACAATAACAATAGTAAAAGGCATTTTTATTTAAATTTCCACAACGAACAGCTGTGCTGTTCGTAATATGCAAGTTTCGGCTTTGTTTTACGCTTGCCCCTTAGGACAGCGAAAACTTCGCCAGCGGGAGACCCGCAACCCCTTTTATATAGATTGGAGATGATACTATGGCAAAACGAGAGCACATTATCGCATTTAGAGTTACCGATAAAGAAAAGCGAGAAATAGAAGATAAGGCAGCAATCAAATACAATTCTGTCAGTGCCTTCGCCCGTGATTGCACAATCGGTAAAGAAATATATGTTTTGCCGGGAATAACTGAATTTGCAGAACAGCTTCGTGCTATCGGCAACAACCTTAATCAGTTAACCCGTGCAGTTAATAGCGGCTATGCTACCGTAATTGACCTAACCGAAATGCGTCAGGAGGTGGCAGATATATGGCAATCGTTAAATTCGGACATGCAAGCATACCTGTAAGCATTGGAATTAAGTATATCACTAACTCTAAAAAGACAGATGTGAAATTGATTTCAGGTAAAGACTGTATGCCCGAGAGTGCTCAAAGTGAAATGGAGTTTGTTCAAAAGCTATACACAGGCTCCGGCACTCGTTCGTATTATCATATGATACAATCCTTTTCTCCTGATGATGATTTAACTCCCGAACAGGCTCACGAAATCGGAATAAAAATTGCAGAGCATTGCTTCCCTAATAATCAGGTGTTAGTTGCTACGCATCTTGATAAGAATTATTTACATAATCATTTCATTATCAACGCAGTAAATCTTGACGCAAGCAAGATGCTGAATATGACTTATCAAAAAGGAATTGCCATAAAAGAATACTCAAATGAATTGTGTCTGCAATACGGCTTGACTACAACTGAGGTGAAATCAAAGCGTAGCAATATGCCTGAGTGGAAGAAAAAACTTAAATATACATTAGAGGATGCACTTTATAGCTCAACCACTATGGATGATTATATAAATTACTTGTGGAGAAAAGGAATAAGCGTTAAATACAACGAGGCGAATAAGTATATGACATACACCGATAAGGATGGGCATAAATGCAGGGACAATAAATTGTTTGACGAAAGATTCTTAAAAGAAAATCTTGAAATGTATTTTGATTTAGGCGGTAATTATTCTTTGATTGTTGAGGATTACTGTAACTATCAAACGCCTAAAGCAGGTAACTGCACAACAGGTCTTGCAGAAAGCATATTGGAAATGATTGCGTCATTTCCATCTCATCCGATTGATTATGATAACGGTAATTATTATTTTGAAGATGAGGAGCTTGATAAAATTCTTCAAAAAATGCGTGCACACGGAATCAGAATTACAAAGGCACAGCTATATCACGCTCGCAATGATATTTATAATGCTGAACAAAATCAAGACCAAAGCTTTGATTTTGTAATGTAGAGGAGAAAAAGTATGAACGATTTTAATAAAATACTTGCAAATGGAAATGTTCCTGTCAACAGCAGGCTTATGAAGATTAACGGTTACTATGCAAACGGTGTCCACTATTGCGTAGTAAGTCATTTCAAGGACAGCGATTTAATTGAAGATAAGATTGAGCATATGATTAACGATGAGTTCAATTCGTCAAATATTCACAAAAAGTCAGATGAAGATTCGTTGCCTTTGTATATAGATAAAGAAAAAGCTTTGTAGTATTGTTGTGTGCTGAAAGGAAGTGTATTTATGATAGAAAAGGAAAATGAATACAGAGCAGCACTGTACTGCCGTCTGTCGTCCGATGATGCCTATCTCGGTGAAAGCGGCAGCATACAAACACAAAGAGCATTGCTGACACAGTATTGCAGAGAGAATAATATTCCTATCTATGACACCTATGCTGATGACGGATTCAGCGGTACAAACTTTGAGCGACCTGATTTCAAACGAATGCTGAAAGACCTTGAAAAGCATAAAGCAAATGTGGTAATCGTTAAAGACCTATCTCGCTTCGGCAGAGAGTATGCCCAAATGGGTATGTATATTGAAAATGACTTTGAGGACTGGAACATCAGATTCATTTCAATCGGAGAAAACATTGATACACTCAACGGTACAGACGGAATACTGATGCCTATCACAAATGTCATAAACAGTCATTATGCAAAGGAATGTTCACGCAAAACAAAGCAGGCTCACAGAGCGTTGGCAAAAGAGGGAAAGTTTATCGGCAGCAGGGCGCCGTTCGGTTATATCAAAGACCCTAATGACAGACACCACCTAATTGTTGATGAGGAAGCCGCAACGGTTGTAAAGGACATATTCAAAATGTTTTGCAACGGCATAGGCTATGTGCGAATGACAAAAATATTGCGTGAAAGAAAGGTGCTTAACCCACAGGCGTATTTCAACAAAAACAATCCCGATTATTACAAAAGCGATTATTGGAGGCAGGACTTTGATTGGCACGCGACATCAATTAGGGCAATACTCAACAATCCTGTTTATCTCGGTCAAACAACCTTTGGCAGAACAAAGGTTAAGGGCAGGGTTAAGAAAACAAAAGTCGCTGTTGATGAAAGCGAATGGATTGTAGTTGAAAACACACACGAGCCGTTAATTGACAAAGCAACATGGGATTTAGTTCACGAGATTATGAAAAACCGCAGGCGAGAAACAAAGCGTGGAGAGGTTCAAATGTTTGCCGGATTGGTAAAATGTGCAGACTGCGGTTCGGCACTCAATGTTTCGTATAACTCAAAAAGACAAGCCTTCACGAGCTTCTCATGCTGGGTGTATAAGAACTATGGCAAGGAGCGTTGCACCTCCCACTCAATCGGCTACAAAACACTTTACAACATTGTGCTCGAGGATATTCGCCGACAGGCAGAGCGCGTTAAGGATTCAAAAACGGATTATCTTGCAAAGCTGCAAAATCAATTAGTCAGCCGTTCAAATCAGGACTTAAAGAAATTCAAAAACGAGCTTAAAAAGATAGAAAAAAGATTAGAACAGCTTGATAAAATTATGAGTAAACTATATGAAGACAGAGCACTTGAAAAAATATCCGAAGAGCGTTATATCTCAATGAACAGTAAATACGAAGCCGAATATTTAGAATTATCTGAAAGGGCAAAACAGCTCAAGACAGAGCTTGAAACAGCAGACGAATCAATGGTCAATGCATATCAATTCGTGGATATGGTAGAAAAATATGTTGACATCCAAGACCTAAATGCCCGAATCCTCAACGAACTAATAGAAAAAATCGTAGTCCACGAAAAAGAAATCATCAACGGTGAAAAATATCAAACAGTTGAGATATATTATAAATTTATCGGATTGATGATTTGATTGAAAGATATGCAAGTCTATTGTATAATAAGAGCGTATGGATTTAATATATTTATTGAAAGTATGTGGTAAGTGATTTGGATTGTTATAATGAATGTGTTGAAAAAGCAAAATCGCATCAATATCTGTATCATTATACAAATATTGATGCTCTTGAAAAAATACTTGAGAATAATTCTTTAAGATTAAGTCGAATAGATAAAGTAAATGACAGCGAAGAAAATAAAAGAATTACTTCATTGTGGCATAGCAAATTGTTTTTAGCTTGCTTTACATATAAAATCGATAATGAGAAATACTTTTATCAAAATTATGGTAATGTACGACTATGCTTTAATCGAAGTGAGTTAAAAATAGACACGGTGTTTTTTGATGAAAAATTAAATCAACCTTTAAAAAACATAATGACTGACTCTAATGGAAGATCCGATTTATCAGTTAAGGAATATGATAAATTTCATTGGTGTGTTCGTGATATTACAATATCCGATGTATACTATACTGACAATTTCGATTATTTTAAAGCGGAGGATGGTTTTGAAAGTAATGCTGGACTGGTAAAACATAAATCCGGTTTTGATGAAAATGGAAGCAATAGAAATTGGGAGATAGAAAGTGAAACAAGGGTAAGAGTAGCAATTAGACCAATAGGGATTGAGTATGATTTTAGAAACAATAAAACTATTTTGCCACCTGATGATTTGAAATTTCTCTATATTGCATTACCAAAAATAGAAATGGTTACCATTGACAGTAATATGCGTAAAGAGGATATTTGCAAATTAGAGAATTTATTGCTTAAACATAAATTATTGAATAAATTATATCCTTAAATACAACTCGAGGTCGTCGGTTCGAATCCGACTATCAGCTCCATCCCCCTATTCCATTTTATTGGAATGGGGGCTTTACTATATATGCACAGGAAATATTAATTTGATAATTTTGAATAATCGATGATTATGCTTAAAGCTGCTTTAATAACATTTAATGTAAAGTATAAATATAACTTGAAAAATTATACCCTGTTTGCTACTATTATATTATAACAATTGCTTTGGTGAGGAGACAGTAAGAGTGTTTGTTGACGGAACATTTTTAATCAACCTATCTATTGAATCCGGCGGGCTTGCACTATGCATTTTGGCCGATATTTTTATATTACTGGGATTAAGAGCGGATAATAAAACAATTAAGTTTCTTTTTTTAATGATCGCGAGCTTGGCGGCGGCGCTGATTTCCAATATGACAGGCTTGCTTCTTAAGGGAAACAGTGATGCTGTACTGTTTTCAATAGTAAAAATCGCAAACTTTTGCGAGTTCTTTTTTTCATTTACAATGCTGTTTTTGTTTGGCCATTATCTCCTTTATCGCACGGAAATTGTTACGGGAAAAAGCAAGCGAAAAGCCAAAATCTTAATCTTTTTTATATATTTATTGCAGATATTTCTGCTTTGCCTAAACATCTTCACAAAGATGTACTATTACTATGATGAAAGCTTTATGTACCAAAGGGGAGAATATTTTTGGGTGTCCCATTTTGTGTGCATTGTTTCAATGCTTGTGAATATGATTATATATTTAAGGAATATAAAATCATTTACTAAAAAGGAGAGATATGCGTTTATTTGCTATATCGCTTTTCCGTTGGTTGCAATGGTTCTTCAAACCTTTATCTACGGATTGTTTCTTGATTTGTATTCTGCAATTGTTTCGGTTGCCGTAATATTTGTTTTCATTATACTTGACCAAATGGATAAATATTTAGAACAGGAAAGAGCGATTACCAAAATGCAGGTTGATGTAATGCTCAGCCAAATTCGGCCGCATTTTCTATACAATTCCATCGGTGCAATCAGCGAGCTTTGCAAGCAAAATCCGGAGCAGGCAAGAGAGGCTCTGCAAAGCTTTGCCGAATATCTTCGCGGAAATATGAATTCGGTTAACAGCCCTGATTTTATTCCTTTTAAAGATGAGCTTTCCCATATTGAAGCTTACCTAAAGCTTGAAAAAATGAGATTTGCAGATAAACTCAATATTGTATATGATATTGAAGAAAAAAACTTTTCTCTGCCGCCGCTTACTGTTCAGCCAATTGTTGAAAATGCAGTAAAACACGGCATTTGCAAAACCGAGGAAGGGGGAACGATTACCCTTAAAACCCGTAAAGACGGCGACAGAGTAATTATTTCGGTAATTGATGACGGAATTGGATTTGATACAGATCTTTTTTACAAGAACAGTAAAGGACATATTGGAATTACCAATGTTAAAAAACGACTTGAGCAAACAAATTGCGGAAGCCTTATTATTGACAGTAAAACAGATATCGGTACAACAGCACAAATTATAATAAAACAGGATAACATACATGAATATTTTAGCAATTGATGATGAAAAGCTTGCCCTTGACACGCTTACGGATGAACTGAAAACAGTTTTTTCATTGGCACAAATTTACAGTTTTCAAAAACCCAGCGAGGCACTTAACTTTGCAAAGCAGTTAAAAGAGAATTCACAGCAGCTTTCCTACGCTTTTCTTGATATAGAAATGGGCGGCATGAACGGGCTGGAGCTTGCAAAGGAATTAAAAACCATATACCCAAATTTAATTCTCTTTTTCTGCACGGCGTACAGTAAATATGCAATTAACGCCTTTGAAATATGTGCAAAGGGCTATCTTCAAAAGCCAATTACAGCAAAGGCTATTGAACATGTTTTGGATGAAATGGTAACCGATTGGAGAGAAGATGCATTATCCAAAGCAGAACACAGTATTTGCGCAAAAACCTTTGGGCATTTTGAGGTTTTTGTTGACGGAAAGCCACTGTCCTTTGAAAGGGAAAAGGCAAAGGAACTGTTTGCATATCTTGTTGACAGGCACGGCTCATCGGTTACAACAGAGCAGATTTCCGAAATATTGTGGGAGGGCGTGCCCTATGACAGAAAAACAAAAAACAAAACCACGGCTATAACCGCATCTCTTAAAAAAACATTAAAAACGGCTGGCATAGAAGATGTTTTGATAAAAACATGGAATCATCTTGCCATAGATCCTTCAAAAATAAAGTGCGATGCATACGATTTTGAACAGTGGGACACAACAGCTGTCAATTCCTTTCACGGGGAGTATATGGTAAATTACTCCTGGGCGGAATTTACCACAGGAAAATATGTTAATATGGAATTAAACGATAAAGCAGGGCAGTAATTTACTGCCTTGTTTTTTGTTGTCCTTTTGTTGTCCTTCATAATTTATAATAAATTAAATTAAGTGACTCTTAGGGTAACGGTAATATATTAAAGGTGAAAAAGCTATGAAAAGGACAAAAAGGATTATATCTTTAGCGTTAACTTTTGCATTAATTTTTTCAACACTTGGAATGATTGAGATTAATGCGTCCACCACCGATACAAGATATTCGGTGAAGCATATTCAAAACGGTGGATTTGAAGAAAATACAGAAGACTATACATTTAAGAGTAATTACACACAGCCCAATAAAACTGTTGTACCCTACTGGGATACCACTGCCTATGAGGGAAAATTTGAATTTTTTAAAAGCACAAGTGCGCATTTTAATGTAACAAAGAAAAAGTATCCAAGCAATCCGGAATATCTAAATGTGGCAGAGGGGGAGATTGCCGCAGAGCTTAATGCCGATGAGGAAAGCTCTATATACCAAAGAATAAACACTGTTTCAGGCTCTACATATACTTGGGGACTTGACCACAGGGGCAGAGACAGAACCGACAGAATGGTGCTTATTATCGGCCCCGAGCAATCGGTTGATCCGTCAAAGCCATCAAAAAAAGGTCAAGATCAGTTTATAAGAATTACTAATTGGTTGAAAACTCAATACGGCGTTGAATATCCTGAAGTTGGATGCTCAAAAAAATATACTGTTTTTTCAAGGCCGTTTGCGGCTTCGGGTAAATTCGTTGATGAATCTGCCGACGAGGATAAAAATATTTCTCTTTATGAAACCGAAGAAATAAATCAGGAGTGGAGCGTTTGGGTTATTTCCTCTCCATACTGTAATACAAGCACGGAAAACACGGTAAACGGCTGGTCTAAATACGGAACAAATGTAACAGATAATTTTGATGATATTATGAAGGGGGCTAACTCTTCTCTCGGATACGACTGTACCTATACCGTTCCTAAGGGACAGACAAATACTTTATTTGCCTTTTGTTCATATTCTTCAGGCAGAGAAACAGTGGACGATATAACCTACGGTAACCTTATAGACGGTATTAATTTCGACCTATATCAGCCTATGTCTGCTTCCAGTACAGCGGGCGGTATCGGCGGTGTTGATGCTGAAAATGCAGATTTGTCAAAGGTAACCATTAAAAGCGATATTACAAGCGGCGATTCACTGAATTCAGTTGTTCTTGACGGACAGTATTGCACTGTTTATACCGCTGTTTATAATGAAGATAATCTTAAGGACTGTACATTTGCAGGAGCTTATGTGACCATTAATAATGATGACGGCACATCGGTTACTAAATTTGTTGAGCCCTACAAGGGCGATATAAGCCAATTAACCGAAGAGGAAATAGACGAACTGTCAAAAAGCTATTTCATTGAAAAAACCATAAGTGATTCCTCGGGTGAGAGCAGGGAATGGCAGTATTATTACAAATTCCTTGTTACCTCGCCGGTATCTATCAGCTTAATTTATACAAAGGCACCCTTTGTTCTGTATGACTCAAACGGCGGGCAGGAATATTATTTTTCTCCCGATAATACCGTGGGCGGAAACCTGGTGGGCTTTGCCGATCATTTTCAAAAGGTGTTTGATAAAGAAATTGAAGGAGAAGCAACCTATGTTGATACATCGGCCTATTACTCCAATTACGAAACAATTGTTCAAGAGGACGGAAGCGAAAAAACCATTCCCGGAAAATATATTTCCCACGCGGCTCTGCCAAACGAAAATTGGGACACCAATGAAGACGGAACGAGCCCCCATAAATTCTGCGGTTGGAGCGTTATAGGCGGTGACGGCAAGCAGGTTGTTTTGGACGGTGTTCATACTATACAGTATAACCCTAACGAGGGAGACGGCGGTATGGTATCCTTTTCAGATTCGGATAACACTATTGACGACCTATTGTTAGACGCATCTCATGGTATAACCCTTACCGCTCTTTGGAAATTTGTACACAGAGCACAGGCACAGACATATAACGACGACACCGGGGTTTTTGAAAATTCTGCCGTCGGCGGAACGGTTGAGGAAACTCTCATTGAAGATGATTTAAGGGATAGCGACATTAAGGAGTATATCCAAAGCGTTAATGGCGAGGACAGAGTTGAGTGTGTTGACGCGGCCGGTAATACCGGTGACAAAATAATGTTTAAGGCAAAGCCGGATTACAATAACCAATATATGTTTGTTGGCTGGTATTACAGAGAAAAACAGGAGGACGGAACATATCAAGAGGTTTTGAGAAGCACCTCAAGCTCGATAGCAGTAACCATTGAGGAGGGCAAGCTTAATACCTACTATGCACGTTTCCAAAAGATAACAGCGCCTGTTGTGTTCCACTATACTCCAACGGGTAATCCAAATGATTATAGCTATTATGAGGCGTCAACGGACAACAAGTACGGAAAGTATTATCAAGAGGTTGCCGTGGGCAGAAAGGCTGAAAAGCCATCCGGTGACGAAAAGTCAGTAAAAACTTGGTACACATCTCCTACAGAAAGAGGAGCAGAATATGTTTTCGATTTCGAAAACGATAGAATTTATGATGTTACCGAGCTATACGCAGGACCTTCCTTTGGCTTCAACTACTATAATTATTTTAAATTTGAGGAGCCTTGGTTCTTTAAAACCTATTCCACACTGAAGTTTGACGGAAAGTATATAGATTTAAAAAATGATGCTGATATCAGCGACTATAATGTCTATATTTTAAAAGGAACACTCGGCGAAAGTGCACCCTCTGCTTCGGCGATAAAGAGTAATAAAAATACAATCAAAGTAGGCAAGTCTGTTAATGATACAAAGCTTATTTACAACACATTAACAAATGCAGGCCAAAGCTTCAACAGAATAGGTACTGTTTACGGCAATTTTTATTTGTTTAATATGAAGACTCCTGTTTGGGTTGTGTTTGACTATACCTATAAGGGCATAAAATATACAAGCACAGTTAAAAACAGGTGCCTGTATAACAATATAACAACCTACATGGCGGAGGCTGAAAACGGCCTTTTCACAACATATCCGCCGGAAACCGAGGCAGATTTGCGTAATGCACAAAACACCCTGCTCTACAGTATTCAAGCTATGTATGATGCTGTTTCAACATTGGGTATAACCGAGCCAACGGAGTATTATGACGCCGTTGATGTTGATGGACTTACCTACAATCAGGCAACAGACGGTGTTTATCAGTTCACTTCTGCAACTGCTATAAGAAATATTGAACCGTGGGGATTTAAATACTCGTTCACTGTAGAGGACAACACTGTTACCGATTTTTCGGATTACGGCGCAGTTGTTTTAACAGATAAGGCTTCAACATTAAATGAAGGTGACATCAGCGTTGAAGATTTATTAAATAACGAAGAATCCGTAATGTATTCAAAATCCAAGGGCAACGTTTATTTAGGCGATGACAATGCCGTGGAGGTTTATTATACCAACAATATTCTGGCACTGGATTTTGATAAAAACACTTACGTTGTATTCTTTGTAAAAGACGGTGACGGCAATTTCTATTATTCAAACGTGTATTCAAACAGCTATAACTCAATAGCTTCTGCCGACACAGGAGAAAACGCCGATATCAGCAAATCAATTGCCGACTATTCAACTGCTTTAATCAATTATATTTCTCTTATTAAAGAGAATGATGTTAATGAATAATTAATGTTTAATGAAAGGAGGATGAAATATGAAAAAAGAATACATGTCACCTGAAGTTGATATTATAGCTTTTACAATTTCATCCTCCGTTTACACAACAAGCGGCTTTGGTTGGGAAGAGGAGGAAGATGAATATGGATACGAAAATGAGTATTAAAAAAATCCTTATTGCATTCTCAATCTTAATCGTTGTGACCTGCATGTTTTTAACAGGCTGTAAAGGCGGTGACAGTAAGGATGATGGCGTTGAAAGCAGTGAAATAAACACTACTGCCGAGCTTACTGCGCTTGTACCTGAAAATGAAGAAGATACCGATAAGGGCTCGGCCTATGAAGAAGATGATCCGGAATACGAAAGCAATGAATTAAGCCATAATTCAAATGGCAAAGCTACAATTCAGTCTAAGGATTTTGATGATACTACACAGGCACAAAGCAAGTCTTCCGTTGATAGCACAAATACAGATACGACTAAAAAAATAGCAACAACATTACCGCAAACAACCTTGCCACCAAAGGCTACAGAGCAAAAAGGGGAGTGGGGCGCACAGGTGAAAAACTATTAAGGCTTAGGTCAAACAGTCCCCCGAATAAAGAAAAAAGACGTTATTGGTTTAAATATCAACGACGTCTTTTTTAGTATTAAAATCACCGAACGATAGTTTTTCTTCTGTTATTAATAACGAAAAACATAAAAATCCCTGTTCTCTTAGTTTGATATGCACCTCCAAAAGTGTCTAACTTTTGGGGTGCATAACAGTTGAGAATAGGGACTTTTTATTTATCCATATTGCTGATTGCGTATTCTATACACTGAACAATCAATTCGTTTCTGCTTATATCATTTTTACAAGCGATACTGTCAATTTTATTAAGTAAATCTGTTGTAATTCTTATAGAAATAACATCTTTTTCCAATTTTTTTGGTTTGAAATTGTTCATATAAGCACCTCTTGACTTATTGTAACACATATGATAGTATAAATATGTATTTAAAAATCAAATACAAATAAGAATACAAGAGGTGCTGTTATGAAAATATGTGAAACCTGCGGCAGAGAAATATCAAATTTCGATGTTTGGAGTATTAATAACAAAATCCAATGTCATGAATGTGCTAATGAAGAATTTTATAATAGGAATAATAACATTCAAAGCAATGGAAACAATTCAGCTTCGTATGGAAACTCAATGAAGCCCGGTAATACAAATGGGAAAAGGCATGTTAACAGTACTAACGGCTGGGCTTCGGGTATGAAAACACTTACAATTATTTTTCTTATAGTTTTACTGATAGCAAGTATTATTATTGCATATTTTATTGGTGACTATTTCGATAACATATTTGTGGGAATTGTTGTTTACATAATATCAACAGTTTCATCTTTCGCCCTTGTCGGTTTTTCAATGTCGTTTTTACAGTTAGCTCAAGATGTGTCATATCTGAAAAATCTTTTTTGGCAGGAATTTGAGAATAAATAAAATTATAAATTGAAAATACTGCAATTTACATTTCTAACTGATGTATAACAGTGTAATTTGCAATTCTATTGCGGTTTTTGATTAATTTAATCTTGTTGTAAACGGCATACATTGAGAATATTATATGCAAAAGGCAGAATGCATTATGCATTCTGCCTTTTGCATATTTGGGGCGTCTGTTGATTAATTGATATTTATTTGATGTGATTTTTACAATTCAAGCAAGTTGTCTAATGAAATTTCAAATAAAAAGTATTACAATTAGTAAAAAGAAAAAATACAAAATGTTGTTAAATATACATGGGTAAATAATAAAGATTTCACAAGGGAGGAAAATATATGATAAAGTTTAATTTTTATCAATACATTTGGATTTTTATTTTCGGCTGTTATTCCGGTTATGGCGTTGAAACCCTTTGGTGCCTAATTAAAAACGGATATATCGAAAGCAGAAAATCCCTTGTTTTGGGGCATCTTAGCGTAGCCTACGGAATGGGCGCCGTTCTTCTTACGCTTTTACTTGTGCATTTTCAAAATTCATCAGCATGGAAAACATTTTTTGCTGCCTTTCTCAGCGGAACGGTGGTTGAATATATCTGCTCATTAGGGCAGGAAATCTGTTTCGGCTCGGTTGCTTGGGATTACAGTCATTTACCCCTCAATATTAACGGCAGGGTGTGCCTTTTATATTCAATTTTTTGGGGCGTGCTTGGTTTGTTTTGGGTAAAGCTGGTAATACCTTTTATGAGTAAATGCTTTGAGAGAATAAGTATTCCGTTTGATAAGGTGATAATTTGGGCTTTTATTGCTTTTTTTGTATTTGATGCTACCTTGTCAGCCTCAGCGGCAATGCGTATGAATCAGCGCATCAGCGGGATAGAACCTAAAAACGGCTTTGAAGAATTTCTTGACACTCATTATGATGACGAAACAATGCATAAAATCTATGCTAACTCTAAGAGCGTAGATGAAAATTAGTTATTATAGAAAATAGCATAAAAATACTTTATTTTACCCAAGTAGCTTTAATTCTATGTTTAAGGGTGTAGTTCCTCTAAAAAGCCTTGAATACGCGTTGTAGCCAGCTTATCCCTTTCTAATGATTTCAAAATATTCAAATCAACCCATTTGTAATCAATCGTTTCGCCCTTTTGCAAAACGATTGATTTTTTGTTGCAATCGGTAATGCACATATACTCAAAATAAATTGTATTATGTTCATCATTAATTACAGTGCCAAGCTCCTTGAGATTATCGAATATAATGCCTGTTTCTTCCGCTAATTCCCGTGCCGCACACTCTAAAGGGGTTTCTCCCTGTAAGGCAGAGCCGCCTGCTGTTAATTCCCACATGCCGCCGAGGTGCTTTTTTAAATCTCTTTTCATAAGCAGATATGTGCCGTCAGTATGCTTTACCGCTATGTCACAAACTAAATGATATATCCCGTTTGGTATAGGCTCTCCTCTTACCAAAACCATATCATCTATTTTGTTCATATCCCTATCATAAGCGTCCCAAAGCTCCATATTATTTGAGTCGGTGCAGATGCTTTTAACAAAATCAATGCATTTCTTAAAAAAACTTATTCTATTTTCTTTTGGCATATTCCAATGCCACTTTTGTTCGTTAGGAGATTTTGGGTGTTTGTCAGAAGCAATTAGAATTGATACTACATCAATGCCTAAGTATTTGCCTACGCTGAACAATGCTGAGGTTTCCATATCAACTCCAACCGCACCCTTATCTCTCCATTCCTGCTCCTTTTTAAATGTTTGCCTGTATACTGAATCGGTTGATACGATTGAGTAATTATTAGCTTTAAAAAATCCCATGGCTTGCTTATGTAGCTTTTTGTCAGGCATTGAGTATTCTATGGAGTCATAGTAGTGGAGAGAGGTGCCTTCCTCAACGAATGCTTTTGAGGGAATAACAATATCTCCGCAGTCTACAAGATTACTAAAAGCGCCATACATTCCAACAGTTATGACTTTTTCTATCCCTAAAGCCTTTAATGTTTCAAGAGTATCAACCGCTTGAGGTGCTGCGTGTCCTCCGCTTAAAAAACAAAAGTCATAGTCTTTTACTTTATAAACAGGGCAGGAATTTAAAAACCTTGGAAATTTGTCAGTTAATAATTTACAATCATAGTTTTTTAATAAATATTCAACACCGCCGTGCATAAAAAATAAAACTGCGGTTTTTGGAAAATCAGATTTATGTAATGACCGTTTGCGGCAACTCTCTATATGCTGAACTGCTGATATAACAGGTTCTGTATTATCGTTATAAATTTTGAACATCTATTAAGCCTCCAAAATATATTTTGCCTTAATTATTAAAAAAGTTGGCTTTATAAATTCTTTTATCAAACCTTCTCTCTTTGACAATGCGTATTCGCTGGGTATGGGTTCAATTGCTTTTTCTATTGTAAAGCCATTATCAACAAGAGTGTTTATTATTGTTGAAAATGTTCTGTGATATTTAATCACACCATCAACATACCACTTTTCCATTCTTCTTTCTTTTTCCTCCTGATAGTTGCAAAAGCAGTATACTTTATTTCCGTTATCATCAATTCTGTAATAACCTGCAACACCTGCAGAGGCAGTCACAATCGGATGCTCTTGTGAAAATAATAATGTTCCGTTTTGATTTAATTTATTTGCAATGTCTTTGACTAATTTATCAAAATCTTTAATGTAATTAAAACAAAGGGAACTGTAAACAAAATCAAACTTACCCTCTAACAGTGATAAATTTTCTAATGGCGAATTTATATATTCAATATTTTTATCGTAATTTTTAGTCTTTGCAACCTCTAACATATTGTGCGAAATATCAATTCCAACAACGCTTTTTGCACCGATGCTTATAAAATGCTTGCAATTATCTCCAAAGCCACACCCCAAATCCAGAACAGTCTTATTTTTTATATTTGGAATTAAATTCATCATTGCCGGCTGTTCAAGTAAAACATTATAATTGTTATCAGTTTCTCTTAAACTCTTATAGTTAGAAAAGAAAGTATCATTATCATAGATGTTTTGCATCATAATACCGCCTCCTTTGTGATGATTAACTTTAAAGCTTTGTTTGGATTTTTAATTTCTTCCTTAATAAATTGCGGATATAGCACAACGCTGTCTAATTTTTCAATATCAAGCCACTCATAGGTGTTTATTCTGTTTTCTTCCTTGGCTTTAAAGGTGGATTCGTAGTGGTTAAATTCAGTGTTGCTGATATCCACAAGATAATACATTCCTATTTCGTGAAATTTTTGACCGTTGTCAATAAAAAAGCATTCATTAACCCACAAAGGTTTATAGTCGGTAATCGAAATTTCAAGCTCCTCTTTAATTTCTCTAATCAATGCTTCATCGGTTGATTCGCCAAAGGCAACTCTTCCGCCAACAAGATAATACTCGTTGGTATCCGTGTTCTTTTGTGCTAAGAGACGATTGTTATCAATGATAACAGCCGCAACCCTATGGTTGAAGCAACCCTTTTCGGTTTTTAATGTTAAATCCATCATTTTTCCCTCCTAAAAATAAAAATCGCTCTTGCATATAAACAATAATGCAAGAGCTTTACTTCTGTGTTCGGAATGGGAACAGGTTATCTCAGTTTTCGTCAGTTCCGGCTGACATAATCATATTAACACACTTTCATGAAAAATACAATAGTAGGCAATAAAAAGTAATTGAATATTACGCTTAATAGTGTTACAATTAAACAGTAATTAACCTTTAATGCGGGGCGTATAAAATGCATACTGAACATTCTCGTCATCATAGTCATAATGCAAACAGTATTGAAGAAAGTATTGCTTTATTAGAATATATGGCAAAGCATAACTCATCTCATACCGACGAGCTGATAAATATTTCCAAGGAAATAAAAAATATTAACCCGTCAGCCTATGAAAAAATTGTTTGTGCCATTGAAAGCTATGAAAAGGGCAATGCCTGTCTTTTTAAAGCATTAAGTGAATTGGAATAGAGGGGGATAATATTATGTGTCTGTCAACTGTATATAAAAATGAAATCAGTGAGGCTAATGCTATTATGAACAATGTTATGATAGTAGAGTGCGATGAAAACGATATTACATTAATTGACCTAATGGGAAGAAGCTGTACAGTTCAGGGGAGCTTGATTAAGGCTAACCTTACTGATGGCTATGTAATTATAAAAACCTCATAAAAAATATGAGCGGCTATGTTTGTATGCATAGCCGCTTTGTTTATTCAATGGCAATTAAAATTGATTTTGCCTGAGCGGGATTGTCAATTAAATCACCCTTGCAGCTGTATCTGGAGCCATGGCAGGGACAGTCCCAGCTTTTAGTTGCACAATTCCATTTCAGCTTGCATTTCAGGTGGGGGCAGGTTAGGGATACAATGTATTTTTTACCGTCACTGTCCATATACGCTCCCGCCTTGTGACCGTTATAAACAATTTCTTTTGCCTGGCCGATGTTCAAGTCATCAAGCTTGCTTCTAACCGGCTTAAGGTGTGACGAAAATCCTTTTATGGTTTCACCGGTGTTGGTTAGTATATTGCCTATATCGGCTGAAAAATTAAAGCGACGGGGATAGAATATATCCTGATTTTCGTTATAAATATTGCAAATTTGATCGCTTATGATTTTGGCGCTTACCATTGAACCTGTCATACCCCATTTGTTAAATCCGGTTGCAACATAAATGTTGTCACTGCTTTTGCTGAATTTTCCTATATAGGGTAATCCGTCCAAGGTAATGCAATCCTGTGCTGACCAATGAGCCACCTCTTTGCAGTTTGGAAACAGCTTTTTAGCCTTGCTATGAAGAATTTCAAAATGATTTGTGCAGGGTTCCGTGCCGGTTCTGTGGGAGCCTCCGCCTATCAGCACAAGGTCATTATATCCTCTAAGTGAAATATTATCATCGTCAATTCCAATATACATATCCTTTAAATTATAACCGGTGTTAGCCAAAGCCAAGGCATAGCTGCGCTCGCTGCTGAGTCTTAAAAAATAGAACGACGGATAGTTAATGAACGGATAGTGGCAGGCTACAACAATGTTTTTTGCGTAAACCTTTGCCTGGGGAGTTATTACGGCGTTATCCTCTATTCTTACGGCAGGGGTGTTTTCGTATACTGTCAGCCGGTCTAAAAATCCGTTAACAAATTTTAACGGATTAAACTGTGCCTGCCCTTTAAATGCTAATGCTCCTGTCACCTTAAAAGGCAGCTTGAGGGCGTTGGTTAAAAAGCAATTAATGCCCGCTTTTTCAGCGCTGAGCTTTTCGCTGGTTAAAGGCTCGGTTACGCCTGTGGAATACAAATAAGCGTCGCATACCTTAAAATCACAATCAATGTTGAATTTTTTAATGATTTTGCTGTATTCTATTATTGCGTTTTGGTTTGCCCTTGCATACTGCTTTGCACCGGATAAGCCATAATACTTTTCAATTTTACTGTAAATCAATCCGTGCTGACTTGTGATTTTTGCAGTAGTATTTTTTGTTTGACCGCTGAATATCTCCCTTGCCTCAATAATAACACAGTCCACACCCTTTTCCTTAAGGGAAAGGGCGGTTAATACTCCGGCCATACCGCCGCCGATAATTACAGTGTCGGTGTTAATGTTTTTGTTAAGACAATCAAAATGCTTTAGATTAGTGTCGGCTGTCCAAATGGAATTCATAATATCACCGACTATATTATTTGCAAATGTTTATGTAATATGATATTATGATTACGGATAGTCAATGTTTGATTATCAAATATTTTTTTAGGAGATTGCTGTTTGAAGAAAAACAACACCTTGGAGATTGTAGCCTAACGGAGGCTGTAATCACACGCCTCCCAGTATTTTTGTTATTAATCATCAGGAGGAAAAATAATGAGTAAAAATAACTTTAATATCCGTTTGGAAACCCCTCAGGATTATGCTGAGGTTGAAAAATTGGTTCGCGATTCCTTTTGGAATGTATATCGTCCCGGTTGTCTTGAGCATTATGTTTTGCATTGCATGAGAGATTGTGAGGACTTTGTTCCACAGCTTGCTTTTGTTATGGAAAAGGATAATAAAATTATCGGTCAAAATGTTTTTGTAAAAGCAAAAATAAAGGCCGACAGCGGCGAGGAAATCCCTATTATGGCAATGGGCCCCATTTGCATAGCTAATGAATATAAGCGTCAGGGCTATGGCAAAAAGCTGCTTGATTATTCCTTGGAAAAAGCAGGGGATATGGGCGTTGGAGCTGTCTGCTTTGAGGGTAATATCGACTTTTACGGAAAAAGCGGATTTACCTATGCGTCATGCTTTGGAATTCGTTATCACGATTTACCCGAGGGTGAGGATTCGTCCTTCTTTTTATGCAAGGAGCTTAAAGCGGGATATCTTGACGGCATAACCGGAGAATATACTCCTCCAAAATGCTATTTTGTTGACGAAACAGAAGCAGAGAATTTTGACAAAGGCTTTCCGAAAAAGGAAAAGCTTAAGCTGCCGACTCAATTGTTTTAGCTTTCTAAACAGATAAAAAGGCACCCAATCGCAAGATTGGGTGCCGATTTTTTTAATCTGCCAAAAGCATTCTGTCGTTGTCAAGCTCCTCACCGGAGGTAACCTTGAATTTAGCAAGCAGGTCGGCAGTGGTAAGTGCCTTTTTCTCCTCGCCCTGAACATCGAAAATTATTTTACCGTCATTCATCATTATAAGGCGGTTGCCTATTGCAATAGCGTCCTTCATATTATGAGTTATCATAATTGTTGTCAGGTTGTGTTCGCCAACAATTTTCTCGGTTAAATCCAAAACCTTTTTGGCTGTTTTAGGATCAAGAGCGGCAGTGTGCTCGTCAAGAAGCAAAAGCTTCGGCTTTTTGAGAGTTGCCATTAGAAGAGTAATAGCCTGTCTTTGTCCGCCTGAAAGAAGACCAACCTTTGATGTTAATCTGTCCTCCAACCCAAGGTCGAGACTTGCCAAAAGTGCTTTATACTCTTCCTTTTCCTTTTTCTTTATTCCTGCACTCAAGCCTCTTGATTTGCCACGGCGGGAGGCAAGTGCAAGGTTTTCAATAATTTGCATGTTTGAAGCGGTTCCTGTCATAGGGTCCTGGAAAACTCTGCCGATATATTTTGCCCTTTTATGCTCGGGAAGCTTGGTAACATCGTCGCCGTCAATGATAATATTGCCGCAATCAACGGGATACACTCCTGCTATCATATTGAGCATTGTTGATTTACCTGCGCCGTTACCGCCGATAACTGTTACAAAATCACCCTCGTTAAGCACAAGGTCAATGCCCTTTAAGGCTTTCTTTTCGTTAATTGTACCCGGATTGAA
Source organism: Eubacterium sp. (assembly GCA_051881175.1). GTDB lineage: Bacteria > Bacillota > Clostridia > Oscillospirales > Acutalibacteraceae > Eubacterium_R. The sequence goes on along the minus strand of JBJEPI010000002.1, from coordinate 2,220 downwards.
GGTTTTGTGAACATTCTTAATTTCAAGCATTATTCCTTAACCTCCTTAACCTTAACTGTTTTTGCGGCAATCTTTGATTTCCAATAAGGAATACCAAGGAAGAGTGCAACAACAAGAGCAGAAAGCAATTTAAGGTCGTTTGCATCCAAGCCAAGCCAAACAACAATGTTTTGAACGATGTAGTAAACAATACCGCCGAAAACAACAGCAACAAGCTTTAATGCAAAGTTGTGGAAAAGCTTTCCGAAAATAACCTCACCGACAATTACAGCGGCAAGGCCGATAACAATTGCACCCCTGCCCATATTAATGTCTGCAAAGCCTTGATATTGTGCATAAAGTGCACCTGAAAGAGCAACTAAACCGTTTGAAAGAACAAGTCCGAAAATGATATTGAACTTTGTGTTAATACCGTTAGCACGTGCCATAGCCTGGTTGTTACCTGTTGCCCTGATTGACGAGCCTATTTCCGTTCCAAAGAACCAATACAAAATCGCTATTGTTGCAACGGCAAATATAACACACACTATTATGGATTTGGTATTATCACCGGATGTAAGCAGAATGTTTTCTATATTTCTTGCACTAACAGGTACATTTGAGTTTTTGTCGGAAATACGAAGATTTATAGAATATAAACTCAATTGTGTCAATATACCTGCGAGAATTGCAGGAATTCCAAATAGGGTGTGGAAAATACCTGTCATTAATCCGGACAGGCAACCTACCACAAAGGCAATTGCCACTGCAAGATAAATGTTTGTCCCGTTTTTTACAAGAACAGCAAGAACAATACCGCCCGTTGCCATTGAACCGTCAACAGTAAGGTCGGCAACGTCAAGTATTCTAAATGTGATATAAACACCGATTGCCATTATGCCCCAAATTATACCATAGGCCACAGCACCCGGCATTGATGCAAGTAAAGATGCCATAAATTCTCCTTCAAAAGCAAAGGCAACAAGATTATTATCTCGTTGCCATTACTGATTATTTTACGAGTTTTGAATTATTTCTTAGGGATATTGAGTTCCTCGAAGAGAGCTGCCTGTTGGTCAAGAGGAGCGAGATCCGATGTACCTGAAACGTTGATACCAGTCTTGCCGTCAAAGTCAGCAATATCAAGAGCTACACCGTACTCTGTTACAGATGTACCGAGAATCGGAATAGTCTGTGTAGCAGAAGAAGCTGCCTGAAGAGCAGGAGTTGCGTTTGCAAGAATAAGATCAACCTTATTTGATACAAATTGGTTTACGATTGTTGCGCATGTAGCAGTGTCGCCTGCGGCGTTTTGCTCGTCAAACTTTACATGCTCAGCACCAAGTATCTCTGTAAGTGCGTCCTTGAAGCCAAGGGTAGCGGCGTCAAGAGCAGGATGTTGAACAAGCTGGCAGATACCGATAGTGAATACCTCGTCACCGTCATACTTTGGAAGCTCACCCTTAATGCTATTGCCTGCATCAGCCTCAGAGCCGATTTCTACAAAGCCTTCCGGAATTGTAATACCGAGCTTCTTAGCTCTTTCGCTTACAGACTTCTTAACAAGTGTCGAAGAATCAACATAAGAAATGTCCATTGTTGAAATGTCTGCACCGTTTACAAGAATTTCGTAAGCCATCTTTGCAGTTTCAACACCAAGGTCGTAATAGGAAATTGAAAGTGTAGCTACGCCGCAACCCTCACAAATACCCTCTTCACCTGCGATGATAGGAATACCTGCCGGCTCACAAATGTTGTTGATAAGCTCTGCGTTGTTAGCACAGGTGTTATCAGTTGGAATGTAAATAGCGGTTGATTCAGCAACTGCTGTGTTAAGAACTGCTGCAAGGTCGTTTGAATCGGCAAAGGAATATTCCTTTGTTGTGTAGCCCAGCTTTCCAAGCTCCTCTGCAACCTTTTCAACCTGATACTTTGAATTAGCCTCTGCAGAACAGTAAAGAAGACCTACTTGAGCAGGCTTGTCATTTTTTGCAGTGCTGCATCCTGCAAATGCACTTGCGATTAATAAAACTGCAAGAGCAAGTGCTGCAATTCTTTTAACAAATTTTTTCATTGTTTTTCGTCCTTTCCTTTTGGTTTCTCAAAAACCTAATTATTTGGTAATTTGATTTTAGCACTTTTAAGTATTAAAGTCAACAGAAAAATATATAAAAAGAGAATTGTTGATGTAGCGTTACAATAGATGTGACACCAAAAAAGAAAAAGATATAGAAAAAGCGA
>JBJEPI010000001.1:0-29024 GCA_051881175.1 Eubacterium sp. | reverse complement strand
ACACCGAAGAAACCGTTTTCAGGGTTGATAGCATAAAGTCTGCCGTCCTCGCCCTTTCTAATCCAGGAAATATCGTCGCCGACACACCATACCTTGTAGCCCTTTTTTTGATATCCCTCAGGAGGAATAAGCATTGCAAGGTTTGTTTTACCGCATGCTGATGGGAATGCGGCACAGATATATTTGATTTCGCCGTTTGGCTTTTGAAGACCGAGAATAAGCATATGCTCTGCCTGCCAGCCCTCGTTTTTACCAAGATATGAAGCAATACGAAGAGCAAAGCACTTCTTACCGAGAAGAACATTTCCGCCGTATGCTGAGTTAACAGATACAATTGAGTTTTCCTCAGGGAATTGAACAATCCATCTCTTTTCAGGATCAACATCGCACTTGCAGTGCATGCCGCGTACCCAATCGTCGCTGTCGCCAAGAACATCAAGAACGGCCTTGCCCACTCTTGTCATAATATTCATATTGAGAACAACATAGATAGAATCTGTGATTTCGATACCGATTTTTGAAAGCGGTGAACCAACAGGACCCATTGAATAAGGAATGATATACATTGTTCTGCCTTCGTAAGCGCCCTTTGAAATTTCATCAAGCATCTTGTGGCACTCTGTAGGATCCATCCAGTGGTTGGTAGGGCCTGCATCCTCTTCCTTGGTTGTGCAAATAAGTGTACGAGCCTCAACACGGGCAACATCGTTTTCAGCTGTTCTGTGAAGATAGCAGTCAGGAAGAAGCTCCTCGTTAAGCTTAATCATTTCACCGGTCTCAACAGCCTCAGCCTTAAGGGCGTCGATTTGTTCCTTCGAGCCGTCAATCCAAACAACCTTTTCCGGCTTTAAAAAGTCAATCTTTTCATCAAGCCAAGCAAGGAGTGTAGGATTCTTAGTAAGATTTGTTTGCATAAATCTATTCTCCTTTAAATAAAAGATAACTAATTAATAAAACAGTAGCCGTAAATGCTCCTATTTCGTTAGTATAATTATACTAAATTTCGTCGAAAATTCAATAAACTTAGCTAAAATTCATTAATTTGTAACATTATAACGTTGATGTGTGATAATTTTTTGTCAAATATGCAAGTCATCAAGAGGCATAGTAGCGTATGCATTCAGTCCTTCATCGGCCTTAACCCCGGACAAAAGCTCATAATATCCTTGGGAGCCAATCATTGCCGCATTGTCGCCGCAGTATTTCATTTCCGGAAGATAAAGGCTCCAACCGTGCATTTTGCACATTTTCAGGGCATCTTCCCTAAGCCTTGAATTGGCAGAAACGCCTCCGGCTATTACAAGCTTATTATATCCAAAATTTTCTGCCGCACTCTCAAAATTTGATAAAAGGCAGTCAACAACTGCTTTTTGAAAGGAGGCGGCCAAATCCTCAACTGCAATTTCTTCGCCCTTTTGGGAAGCATTATGCACAATATTAATCACTGCGGTTTTTAAGCCGCTGAAGGAATAATCGTAGGGCGAGCCTGAAACCTTTGGCCTTGGAAAGCTGAATGCATTATCATTTCCCTTGGAAGACAGCTTGTCAATGCTTACTCCTCCGGGATATGCAAGCCCCATTGTTCTGCCTGCCTTGTCAAGGGCTTCGCCTGCGGCATCATCACGGGTTTTGCCGATAACCTCAAAATCCGTATATGATTTAACCGCAACAATATGAGAATGGCCGCCGCTTACCACAAGGCACAAAAATGGCGGCTCTATATTATTTGAAATGTAGTTTGACGCAATATGGCCTCTTAAGTGGTGAACAGGCACAAGAGGCGTGTTGCTTGCAAGGGCAAGCCCCTTGGCAAAATTAACACCCACCAAAAGCGAGCCTATAAGACCGGGTGCGTATGTAACGGCAATTGCATCAATATCATCAATTGTGCAGTTTGCATCAGCCAGTGCTTTCTCAACAACTCCCGAAATGCTTTCGGCATGGCGGCGTGACGCAATTTCCGGCACGACACCGCCATACAGCTTATGCTCCTCCAGCGAGGTTGCTATAACATTTGACAAAACAGTGCGTCCGTTTTCAACAACAGCGGCGGCGGTTTCGTCACAGCTGCTTTCTATACCCAATATCTTCATGCTATTTCCTACCATCAATTATACTAAAAATTTTGTCATTAAAACAGCGTCCTCGGTTGGCTCACGGTAAAATTTAGGCCGTTTGCCAACCTCCTTAAATCCCAGTGAACTGTACAAATTAATTGCCGCGGCATTACTTTCCCTAACCTCAAGGGTTAAAAACTCCATTTTGTTTTTTAAAGCCTCGGTAATCAGTGCCCTAGCAATGCCCTGCCGCCTGTATTTGGGCAGGGTTGCAACATTGGTTACATAGCCCTCGCCGCTGAAAATTTGAACGCCCATATAACCGGCAACCTCACCGTTTTCGTAGGCAATTAAAAAATGAGATGCCGGATTGCCAAGACTTTCGGCAATGCTGTTTTCAGTCCACGGTGTGGAGAAACAGGCGTTTTCAATTTTGACAATATCCTGAACATTCTCAAGATTTGCCAATTTAATTTCAATAGAACTTTCTTTATCAGTGTGCGTCATACCAAGTTTTTCCAATACTGCCGTCGGCTCTTAAAAGAACCTTCATTTTGCAGGCATTCTCCATTTCCTCTGTAACAATTTTCAACGCCTTTTCCGCCTCGTTTTCAGGCGCTTCAACAATCAGCTCATCGTGAACCTGAAGAATAAGCCTTGATTTCATATTTTCAGCCGTTAACCGAGCGTCAACCTTAACCATTGCTATTTTGATTATGTCGGCCGCCGTTCCCTGAATAGGCATATTACGGGCAACACGCTCGCCAAAGGAACGAAGCATGTGATTTGAGGATGAAAGCTCCGGAAGATATCTTCTTCGGTTAAACAGAGTCTCGCTGTATCCCCTGTCCCGTGCCAATTCGATCATGTGATTCATATACCTGTTAACTCCGCTGAAGGTGGTTAGGTAATTATCAATATATTCCTGTGCTTCCCTTCGTGTTACTCCAATATCCTTTGCAAGACTGAAAGCGCCGATACCGTAAACAATGCCGAAGTTAACCGCCTTTGCTCTGGAACGAAGCTCCTTGGTTATCATCTCAACAGGCAAGCCGAAAACCTGAGATGCAGTTGTTGTGTGAATATCAACTCCCGAATTAAAGGAGTTTATCATATTTTCATCGCCGGATAAATCAGCAAGAACTCTAAGCTCAATTTGACTGTAATCCGCGTCAACAAGCATATTATTGTCGCCTGCAACAAAGAAACGACGCATTTCTCTGCCAAGCTCGGTACGAATTGGGATATTTTGCAAATTAGGCTCAAGAGAACTGATTCTTCCCGTGCGTGTTTCAACCTGATTAAAGGAGGTGTGAATTCTGCCGTCATCTGCTATAACCTTAACAAGCCCGTCGCAATAGGTGGATTTCAGCTTTGCAAGGGAGCGGTATTCCAAAATATATTCGACAACAATATGCTCGCCCTTTAATCCTTCAAGAACCTCAGCATTGGTTGAATAACCGGTTTTTGTTTTCTTTTTGCATGGAAGCTGTAAATCCTCAAATAAAGCAACACCCAATTGCTTTGGTGAATTAATGTTAAATTCATAGCCAACGCAGTCGTAAATCAACCGGGTAAGCTCGTCAATACGAACCCCAAGGCGTTTGCCGAATTCCTCAATACCCTGCTTGTGAACGGCAAAGCCCTCTATTTCCATTTTTGCCAGCACTCTTGACAGGGGCAATTCAATTTCCTCTAAAAGCTTTGTTTGATTAGCCTCCTGCAAAAGCACATTTGTTTTTTCAAAAAGAGGCTTAATAACCGAAGCAAACACAATATTTTCGTCTGTGGAGCCAAGGGAATTTTTATATTCCGGCATTTTAACCCCATAGTCAAGACAAAGATGTTCAATATCATACCTATTGTCCGACGGCTTTAACAAATATGCAGAAAGCATAAGATCGCCGCATACATTTTTACATTCAACACCAAGCTGAGCGGCCAAACGATGAAGCTGCTTTGAATTATAGGTATATTTTTTAACCCTTTCATTTTCAAAGAAATTGCGAACAAAATATTTGTACTCCGGTGTTTCCGACGGCATAACAATAATTTCGTCGTCAAAGGCAAATAACAAATCGGTAATTGAATTATCAATTACAAGGGGATAAAAATATGCGTCATTATCACCGATTTTATCTAAAAGATAATCCGCGTCAATACATGTTAATCTTGTTATCTCTCTTGGCTTTTCTTGCGCAGATTCCATCAATGCATCATTTGCGTTTAAATTAAATTTATCAATTAGTGAAAACAGTTCAAGTCTGACAAATTCAGCGGCGGCACCCTGCTTATCCCCGTCGTTTAAGATGTATGAATTAATATCGGTATCAATAGGGGCGTCGGTTTTTATTTCACCAAGGGCAAGGGACAAATAGGCATTGTCCTTATCCCTTTCAAGCTTGTCGTGAACACCCTTTTTAATTTCAAGAGTATCAAGATTTTCGTAAATATAGTCAACACTGCCGTATTTGGCAATCAAATCAAGGGCCGTTTTTGGGCCTACACCCTGAACGCCCGGAATATTATCGGAGCTGTCCCCCTGCAAGGCCTTTACCTGAATAAGCTGCTGTGGGGTTACACCGTATTCCTGCATTATTGCATTTTCGTCCATAACATCGGTTGATTTTGTACGTGCCAAAAGCACCTTAACTCCGTCATGGGCAAGCTGGAGAGAATCCCTGTCGCCGGTGGCAATAAAGCACTCATCACCGTTTTTACGGCATTGGCAGGCAAGAGTACCGAGAATATCATCGGCCTCCCAACCGTCGCACTCAATGGTTTTAATTCCAAGCAAATGCAAAATATTTTTAACAACCGGAAGCTGCTGTCTCAGCTCGTCGGGCATTGAATGTCTGCCGGCTTTATAAGCGTCGTACATTTTATGCCTAAAGGTTGGCGTGCTTACATCAAAGGCAACGGCAACCGCGTCGGGCTTGCACATATCCTCAAATCTCAGCATCATATTTAAAAAACCGAAAACAGCATTTGTATAATCTCCGTTTTTAGTAGATAAAAGCTTTATGCCGTAAAAGGCACGGTTGATAATACTGTTGCCGTCAAGAACCAATAATTTCATATCATTACCTCAAATTCATAATTACTGCTATTATACCATAATCCGTTGCCGTTTACAACAAAGCACAACTAAAAAAGGCCATCGAAGCATTGCTCCAATGACCTTTGCCGTTATTTTGTTGCTTCGAGTATTCCCTCGGCAAGTCCTGCCAGACCTTGAATTTCCGAAGGGATAATGATTTTAGTTGCCTGACCGTCGGCAGCGGCGGTAAATGCCTCAAGTGCCTTTAGCTTCAGCACAGCTTCGTTGGCATTTGCTTCGTTCAAAAGCTTAATTGCGTCAGCTGAAGCCTTTTGCACGGTTTCGATTGCTAAAGCTTCACCCTCTGCCTCACGGATTTTAGCCTCTCTGACAGCCTCGGCGTGAAGAATTGCCGATTGCTTTTCTGCCTCTGCCTCAAGGATTTTTGATTCCTTGTGTCCCTCGGCTACAAGAATGCGTGATTGCTTTTCACCCTCGGCACGAAGAATTGCCTCTCTTCTTTCACGCTCTGCCTTCATTTGCTTTTCCATTGCGTCTTGAATTTCCCGTGGAGGAATAATGTTTTTAAGCTCAACTCTGTTAACCTTAATTCCCCAAGGATCGGTTGCTTCGTCAAGAATTACTCTGATTTTAGCATTGATTGTGTCACGGGAGGTAAGGGTTGAATCAAGCTCAAGCTCACCTATAATGTTACGAAGGGTTGTTGCTGAAAGATTTTCAATGGCTGAAATAGGGCTTTCAACACCGTAGGTGTAAAGCTTCGGGTCTGTGATTTGGAAAAACACTACCGTGTCAATTTGCATTGTTACATTATCCTTGGTAATAACCGGCTGTGGCTTAAAGTCAACAACCTGCTCCTTTAAGGAAACTATTTTTGCCACCCTGTCAATAAAGGGAATTTTAACATGAAGACCGGTGTCCCATGTTGCATAATATGCACCAAGTCTTTCAATAACATAAGCCTTTGATTGGGGAACAACACGAATGTTTGCAAAAATCAGGCAAACAAGTGCAACAATAATTAAAACAATTACTACAATAAATTCCATAAAAAATCTCCTTTTTAATATGATTTGTTATTTATTTGAAACTATTAATTTTACGCCGTCTATTTTTTCCACCGTAACCACGGCGTCCTTGGGTATAATATTTTCCTGTATCGAGGAGCGAGCAGTCCAAACCTTACCGTCAACCTTAACTTGACCGGCAGGTAAAAGATTGTTTATCTCCTCAATTACAACTGCGTCCTGCCCTATACATCGATCGGCATTCGTTTTTACTATTTTTGTGTTAAGCTTTTTCTTAACAATAGGACGAGTTGCTATCAATGTTATTACGGTAATTGCAACAAATACAATTATTTGCACCCAAAATGCAGCATGGCACAGTGCGGCGATTAAGGCACCGATTGAACCAAGCATAAACCAAATGGATACAAGCTGAGTGGTTACTCCCTCAAGTGCTCCAAAAAGAAATATTGCAACCGCCCAAATAATATACATTGTTGTATCCGGCATACTCTCTTCTCCTTTCATCTTTATTTATATGGCGCATGATATATTAATATCACATTTCCATATATTGTGCATATTATACCATATTTTCGCGAAATTTTCAATATGTTGGGTTTCGATTGTTCGAGATTTACAATCTATTCACAATTAACCACAAGGACTTGTATGTGACAATTCTATATGTTATTCCGGTAGTATACAAAAAATCCGCGGCCTTAGCCACGGATTTAAAAAATTAATTTTGTTTTCTTACAATTCCGTATTCACCAATATCGGGACGAAAGTATTTGCAGGATTTGCCGCTGCTTATATCCAGCGACATTTTTGCATATTCGTCTTCATCAAGCTGAAGGTCGCAATAGTATTCGTCGTCTTCCTCGTCATAGGTATTGTACCAACATTCATCACACAAGCTTTTCATACCGACTAATTCAGAGGGCTTCCCTCATCCTCCTGAGGCTCCCTTACCGAAACCGCTTCTTTTTTAAGCTTAACAATGGGTATTAACAGCCCGGGCATTCCGCTGATAGAAGTGATATTATGAATAGCCTGACGCAAAAACGGAAACATTTGGTCAAATGAAATAACATGGATATCTGCCTTTTCGTCATCATCGCCGTAGGTAAATTCCGCAACCATTTCAATCTTTATTTCAAAGGGATTCATATCTGCATCTACAACCTTGAATTCCAAAACACCAAGGCATTTGTTTTGTGATCCGATATAATTAACATTGTATTTAAACTGATTTTGAAGCTTTAATTGAGTGCCGTTTTGCACCTTGTTTTCAAAGCTGATTGAATTAATTTTATATCCTTTAAGCTCTACCATTATTGTTCCTCACTTTACTAATTTAACATTGTTTAATTTGACATCTTCAACCTCGGGACTGACGGCCTTGCCGCTGAATCTTATAAGCTCAAGATTTTCAACATTTTCTGCATCAATTGCATGCTTATAGCTGTCGCACAGGTTGCCCCAAGAGGTTTTCGTTTTTTCAATTAAAACATTTTTGGCATATCTGATAAAGAATGCCGAGTTATCGTATTTTTCAACTCCCCAATCAAGGCATGGGCGAAGGTCATACATTCCGCAGGCCCATTTTGAGGTTTTGCTTAACTTGATTTGGCAATTTTCAAAGGTGACATCTTCGATAATATTTTCCGCATTACCGTGGATTAACACACCGTTTTCGCCGTTAGCGGTTATGTTAAAAAATCTAATATTCTTTATTGTTCCGCTTTTCGTGTTTTCATCACGATTAAAGGTGGTAATAACAATGGGTTCGGCCGTACCCCACCAATCAGGACAAAAACGACGGGTTTCAATGATAATGTTTGAATAGCTTACATTTTCCACACATCCGCCGTCACGAATTTGAATTGAAAGTCCCCTGTTTGACTTGCTGATAACGCAGTTTGAAACAATAACATTTCTAAAATCACCAACGCCCTCTGTGCCGATTTTAATAGCCGCCGAGGTGGAAACAAGAGTACATCCGTCAATAACAATATTTTCGCAGGGACCGTATTCGGCATTGCCCTTTGAGGCTTTAAGGCAAATACAATCGTCCGCACAGGTAACATGGCATCCTAAAATTCGCACGTTACTGCAATGGTCGGGGTCGATACCGTCGGAATTTGCAACATCAAGGTCGTTGAGTATCCTTATTCTGTCGATTAAAACATCGTCACAGCCGGCAGGATGCAGTGTCCAAAACGGAGCGTCAACAACAGTGAAATCCTTAAAGGTAATATGATTGCTTTTTTCAACATACATTACCGTTGGGCGGGGATAAAAATCCCCTGTAACATAATATCGGTCCTTACGCTGAACAAAGGCATGGCCGTTAGCGTCAATAACGCCGCCGCCGGAAATGGAGCAATTATCAGCCTCATAAGCATAAATAAATACAAAGCTGGGCTTACCCGTTACAGGATTACCAATCAATGCGGTTTTTGGGTCGTTAATCAGCTTGTTGGGGCGAATATAGCCGTCGATATTGCCTGTTGCCTTTAAACGGGCACCCTTTTGAATATGCAAATCAACATTGGCTCTCAGGCGAATAGAGTCGCTGTAAAACACTCTTCCGCTTTGAAGCACAACCTGACCGCCGCCGTTTTTGGCGCAATCGTCAATGGCGTGCTGAATTGCAAAGGCATCGTTAGTAACGCCGTCGCCCACAGCGCCGTATTGCATTACATTATATTCCTTCATATTGTTACCTCGGTTAACAAAATAATCACAAATTTATAATAACATATAAAAACGGTATTTACAATAATTTTTAAATTTAATATAATTGTACAAAAGGGTGGTGATTGCTTGAAGGCCGAGTCAAAAAGAATAGAGCTGCTTGACGAGTTAAGAGGGTTTGCCATTGTTGCAATGATAATTCATCACACTTTTTTGGCAATAGGTGATGTTACGGCTTCGGCTTGGGGATACGAAATGTTTAACAAGTTGTGCGTTGTTCAGCCTGTTTTTTGGGGTATCTTCATTATAATTTCGGGTATATGCACAAGGCTTTCGCGAAACCCTGTCAAGCGGGGTGCAATAGTTTTGGGCGCCGGAATGACAGTCACTCTCGTTACGGCGGTTATTATGCCGCTGATAGGAATGGACGGAGCACAAATTTATTTTGGAATTTTGCATTGCCTTGGATGCTGTATGATTATTACGGGACTGCTTATGCCCATAATTGAAAAAATCAACCCAATTGGGGGCATGCTTATATGCGCGGTTCTGTTTGCAATAACATATAATATCAGCTCCGGAAGCCTGCTTTTCGGATTAATTGCAATGCCGGAACAATTGTACCAAACAAATTATTTAATGCCCATTGGCATTTATAATCAAAGCTTTTACAGTGCAGATTATTTTGCAATTTTCCCTTGGATTTTTATGTTTCAATTCGGTGCATTTTTCGGCAAATACGCAAAAGACGGCGCCTTTCCCCAATGGACCTACAAAAAGCATTCAAGGTTTTTCGGATTTGTAGGCAGAAACAGCCTTTGGTTTTACCTTGGACATCAGGTAGTAATTTACGGCATTTTATACTTAATAATCGGTATATGCTTGCTTAAGCAAGCGAGATAAATCCGAACAAGCCTAAAAAGGCTTGATTTCGGCATATTTTCGCTTTTCGTCTTTGTAAGGCGCTAGCCTAACTTCGTCCTCAAAACAAAAATCTGCTCAAAATCAATTCCTTTTTAGGTCGCAGATTTTTTATGAAACGGATTTTTTGATAGGCAAGGCACAAAACGCAGTTAATCCTTTCGGATTAACGAGTATTTTAACACAGCATAGCGGAAAATCCGTTCATAAAAAACTTATTCGGATTTATCTCGCTTGCTTAAGGATATGATTTAAAATTTAACCCTCATAAAAAGCCACTATGAAATCATAGTGGCTCAGCGTGTAGAAAAAGTTAAATTACAGATTTCTACACGCTGGTAGACTTCGAGAAATGGAGATGAATTTCGTATTTTGCGAAGGAAGATGTATGTTGATACCTCGACTGAGCAAAAGACGAAAAACGCCAAAAGTGGCTTAGATTCGACATCTAAGCCACTTTTCACATTGTTAGGTCGTTGCAATTTTTTCGGGCGGATAATATCCGCCCCTACGAGCCATTTCTTATTTTTTCTGTCGGCGTGGTTCAGCCCACTTTATCGACAGTCTAAACCACTATGAAATCATAGTGGCTTTTATAATGCGGCTTTTAGCTTTTCAACTGTTTGGAAACGGGATTCGGGATCAATTTGTGTGCATTTTAACACTATTTTTCCGGCTTTCCCCTTGGCTAATTGCTTTGTAGGATGATTGCCCGTGAGCATAACATTTAATAATACTCCCAAAGCGTAAATATCGGTTCTTATATCACTTTGCGACAAGCCCAATTGCTCCGGGGAGGCATAGCCGATTGTTCCCATTTGAATTGTATCCTTTTGAGAATATAATGAGCACTGCCGCGCGTCGTTAAAATCAATAAGCTTAATTCTTCCGTCCGGGGCAATCATAACATTTTCCGGCTTAATATCACGGTGCACAAAGCCATAGGAATGCAAAAGGCTTAATGCATCGCATAAATCATAAATAACCTTTTTCGCTTCTTTATAGGAATACAGTCCGTTTTCAAGATTATCGCTGAGGGTTACGCCGTTTATATACTCCTCCAGAACAATTTGTGCATCCTCAAGCCTTATTGCGTCATATACAATAGGCAGATTTTCAAAGGACAGTCCCTTTAGATAATCGTATATTGCACCATAGGCATTAAATTTTTTATACACCAAATATCGGTTTAATGTTTTATGCTTAAGCAATAATACCACAGAGTCGTTTTTGTTTGATAAAACTCTGACTATATCGTAATAAGCTTTTATCTTTTCAAAATACTGATTGCTGTTCATTATTACTGCCTTTCAATTTCAACAAGCATATCATAGAGAGTTTTGCCATCGTATTTGCGTTCAACAACAGCATAGATAACAGTTATGTCATCGCTTTGCATAGGTATGTACCTTGTGGTTATTATTGCACCGTTTTTGATATCTTCATTATATTTCTCAGTTCGCATAAGCCAGTCCGTATACTCGGTGTCAAAGGGCCTGTCCAGCGTGCTTTTGGGATAAAGCCTTTCATTATTAAAAACATTGTCAATGTCTGTAAAATAATAATTGCTCACACTTTGGGTAACACATTTTAAAATACTTTGAGCATTATCAAAATCTTTGTCGTCAACATCGCTGATATAGGCATAAACCTCCTCGCCTTCGTTATAGAAAAACAAAGACAGAATTTCATCGTCCATATTAAGGGTTGTTGTGTATTGAATTACATTGTCATTTTTAAAGGTATGTGCGTCAATAAAGCCTTCAGTGTCCCACAAATCATCAATTCCCATTTTTTCGCTGACAATGGGTGCGGCCTCCTTAAACTGCTCAATGGTGCAAAGGGGCAAATGTTTTTTATGATAAAACACTCCGAAAACACCGCCGGCAATAATTGATACCACCAGCAATGCTATAACGCAAATAACAATTGTCTTTTTCCTGTTTGTTATTTTTCGTTTTGGCTTTGGTATTTGTTTTTTTGAATAAATCTGCGTCATACAGCAGGGGCAAAACACCGCTCCCGACTCCAATTGAGCAGAACAAACAGGGCATACATTAATCATCCTAAAGTCTCCTGACCGTATTCAAATAACAGATTATTAACCTCAATAATACTAAGTCCCTTGCACAGGCCGTAAATGATAACAGAGTCAAAGGGATTTTTTGCATAGAGCTGAGCATAGCCTGTCTTTTTCAACAGGTCTTGTGTTTCTTTAAAGGACAACTTCATTCCAAATGCCAAGCAAAGCACCTTTTCCCGTTGAGGGTGTTTTTTTATACCTGAAATAATTTGATAGGCATAAACCTCGCTCATTTCCGCCCCCTCAATAATTTCAGCCTTATTTAAGCTTTTGCTTTCAATAAGCTCCTTTAGATAGTCGCTTAAACAAATTTCCTCGATTATCTGCTGATTATTGTCAAAAAACTCCTTAAAGCTTGAAAATTTGCTTAGCTCCTCTATCAGCTGACTTGTGTCCTTCTTCATTGCTACCCCTCCAAACAAATAAATAATATCACTTGAAAAATTCTGTGTCAACTATGCCGGCAGCATAAGATTTAAGAGTTATTTTTTGTTAGAATGGCATTGGGAAATTAAAAAAGGAATATTTTAACAGGTGCACAAACAAAAAACAACAACAGCCATAAAGCCAAGCCGTTGTTGTTTGCATGCATATTATAGGATTATTTTATTTCCTGCTCTAAATTCCTAAATTCAGCGGTGTCAAAAAAATCGGTAATTGAAATTCCCAAACCGTCACAGATTTTTTTTAGGGTTACAATGCCTGGATTAATGCTTTTGCCGTATAAAATATTTTTAATAGTGGAAGCAGGAACGGCTGATTCCACTGATAATTTATAAATTGATATTTTTCTTTCCTCGCAAAGCATAAAAATTCTGTTTTTAACCGCTGTATAAATGTCCACTAAAATCTCTCCTTATACAATATTAGTATAAGAAGATTTTAATAAAAATTCTTGACGCAATAGGGCTATATATGATACAATTAGTCTATAAATAGACCGAGCGTCTTGCAGAAAGAGGAGATTAAATGAAAAACAAAAAGTTAATGGCCGTACAAATAATAGCATTAATTCTTTTGGTCATATCTGTAATACTGAACATTTTTTTACCTGTTCATTTTTACAGTCAGGAAAAGACATACGAAAATAAACACTTTTATGTCAGCGATAAAGTATCAAATGCGGGTTTGTGTGCCGGCGATGTAAAAATATGGAACTCACTTGGAAGACAACCGGATTCTGACTATGTTGAAAGGTTTGAAGAAGATTTAGAGCGTTTAGAGTCAAACCGTTTACAAAAGCGAGAAATATATACCAAGGATGAACTTAAATGGATTGACGAGTTAGACGAGATTGAGAATAATCAAAAAAATATTGTAACCGCCAGTTCCTTTTACTTTGAGGAAAAATCCGAACATTGGAAAAACAGAGGCTCTATATTTGAAAGAAAAAGAGATTCGGCAAAAAAAGCAAAAATAATATCACTTTGTGTGCTTACACCCATAACCTGTGTTTTAATTGCCGGAAATTTAATTCTTATATTAAATTGTAAAAAGAAAAAACAAGATTCTATTTAAAGGAGAATTAAAATGTTTTGTACTAAATGCGGAAAAGAAATAGATAACGGGGCAAGCGTATGTCCATACTGCAACAGTAATACTCAAGCCCCTGAGGCAAACGCGGCAGAGCCTGCGACTCAGCCAGCACCTCAACCAACACAGCCGGTATATTACTCGGATAATATGGCAGGCGGCACAGCAGCCGTAAAAAAACCGCCTAACAAAAAGCTTTTGTTTATCATTGGCGGAGCTGTATTTGCCGTAATTGCGATAATTGTGATAATTGCGGTGATAGCGGCAACCTCCGGTTCCGCTGAAAAAACAGCCACAAAATATTTAGATGCCTGGGTTGACGGTGATTGCAAAACATTAGAGGCTTTACAAATGCCATTTGGCGAAAAACGAACCAAATATGAATTTACAGAAGAATATTTTGACGACAGCGAATATTTATACGAAAAATACGACGGTATTGAGGATTACTATGCCGAGCTTGAGGAAAAATATCAAATGTATTATTACGGAAAAATAGAAAATGCCGCCGATGCTTACGAAGCCTATATAGCATATTGTGATTGGGAAATTATTGATGACGGATATACGCTTGATGATTATGAAATAATACACATTAAAGAATACGACCGTGATTCATCTAGACTTAAAAAATTTGTTGAAGAGTGGGAGGATGAAATTGACGGTGAAGATTTTGATTTTGACAGAGAATTTTTTGACCAAGAGATTAAAAAATACGCCGAAGCAATAGTAAAATTTGATCGCGACGAAGAAGAAGAAATCTTAGTGCTTCGTCTATTCAAGCTTGGCCGAAATTGGTATGTTTACATTCCAAGCAATTAACGACAACATAAAAATCCGGGATTCACAAATTTGTGAATCCCGGTGTTTTGGTTTACACTGTTTTTTCAGCACCTTAAAGCTATTCTTCCGTTTCATCATCAAGGAAATATTCCTTAATTTTTGCTACATCAATTGCTTGGTTGGCATACAGCATTAAAACTGCCATAATTATAACCCCCACTGCCAACGAAACGGCAAAATACAAGGCTTTTGTTGCGCCGTCGCTGAAATTGGTTGTTAAATAAAATCCCACACAGCAGGAAATAACAAGGCAAAGAACTGCAATTGCCTTAACAACAATTGCCCATATTACGGTTTTTGAAGCCTGTTTGCCGGATTTTGAGCTTTCCTGCTCCTTTTTTTCAACATCAATTTTCATAGTTTTACCTCCAACTCTATTACTCGTTAATTGTATCAAAAAGCCATGGCATAGTCAATAAAAAAGAGTCTATGCTTTCATAGACTCTTTAATAATTATCAATTAATCTCTGTGAGAACGGCGTGGGCCTCTGTTATTATCACGGCGAGGCTTACGCGGAGCGTCGTCAACAACGTTTTCAGCTTCCATGCCCTCAACCTCAATAAGGTAATCTCTTCTTGAAAGGTTGATTCTGCCCTGGTCGTCGATTTCAATGCACTTTACAGCGATTTGGTCGCCCACAGCAACAACATCTTCAACATTCTCGGTTCTCTTAACATCAAGGCGTGATACATGAACAAGACCTTCCTTGCCGGGAGCAATCTCAACAAATGCGCCAAAGCTCATAATTCTTGTTACAACGCCCATATAGTATGAGCCAACCTCAGGATCGGAGGCAATAAGCTTAACCATTTCAACTGCGGCTTCGCACTTTTCGGCGTCAACACCGGAAATATAAACTCTGCCGTCCTCTTCAATGTTAATTTTAACATCATATTCAGCCTGAAGCTCTTGAATAACCTTGCCTCCCTTACCGATTACATCGCCAATCTTTTCAGGATTGATTGTAAGGGTATACATCTTTGGCGCATAAGGTGAAAGCTCTTTTCTTGGCTCGCTGATGCAAGGAAGCATAATTTCATCAAGAATATAGTTTCTTGCCTTATGAGTTTTTTCAAATGCCTCTTTGATGATTTCAGGGGTAAGGCCGTGAACCTTAAGGTCCATTTGAATTGCGGTAATGCCCTTCTTTGTGCCGGCTACCTTAAAGTCCATATCGCCATAGAAATCCTCAAGGCCTTGGATATCAACCATTGTCATAAAGTCGCCGTAAACGCCCTGATCACCGGTGATAAGACCGCAGCTGATACCTGCAACGGGAGCCTTAATAGGAACGCCTGCTGCCATAAGCGAAAGGGTTGAGCCGCAGATTGAGCCCTGTGAAGTTGAGCCGTTTGAAGAAAGAACCTCTGATACAACACGAATTGCATAAGGGAACTCGTCAACAGACGGAAGAACAGGTACAAGTGCCTTTTCAGCAAGGGCACCGTGGCCAATCTCTCTTCTGCCGGGGCCTCTTGACGGCTTTGTTTCGCCTACGGAATATGATGGGAAATTATAGTGGTGAATATATCTCTTTTCGGTTTGCTCATCAAGGCCGTCAAGCTGCTGAGCATCATTTATCGGGCCGAGAGTTGTTACTGAAAGAACCTGTGTTTGACCTCTTGTGAAAAGGCCTGAGCCGTGTGCTCTTGCAAGAAGGTCAACCTCTGCATTAAGAGGACGAATCTCGTCAATACCTCTGCCGTCAACTCTCTTATGCTCGTTCTTAAGCCAATCACGAACAACGTGCTTTTGAACAAGATACATAATCTCGTCAAGCTTAGCCTCGTTGCCCTCAAATCTTTCGTCAAACTTTTCGTGAACTGCGGCATAGATAGGAAGAAGCGCCTCATCACGAACATTCTTATCGTCTGTGTCAAGAGCCTTTTTAACATCCTCTACACAGAACTCCTCAATCTCTGCCATAATTTCAGGATCAGGATCAGAAGATTCGTAAGCAAACTTTGGCTTGCCTATTTCGTCAACAATGCCCTGAATGAACTTAACAATTTTCTTGTTTTCCTCATGGCCTGCCATAATTGCGTTGAACATTGTGTCATCGTCAATTTCGTTACCGCCTGCCTCAATCATGGCAACAAGGTCAGCGGTTGAAGCAACTGTGAGAACAAGGTCGGACACTGCTCTTTGCTCAAGTGTTGGGTTAATAACGATTTCGCCGTCAACAAGGCCCACATTTACACCTGAAATAGGTCCGTCCCACGGAATATCGGAAATTGCAATTGCGGCTGAAACACCAATCATAGCGGTGATTTCAGGTGAGCAATCCGGGTCAACAGACATTACTGTTGCAACAACCGAGCAATCGTTTCTTAAATCCTTAGGGAATAAAGGACGGATAGGACGGTCGATGCATCTTGATGTAAGGATTGCCTTTTCAGATGCTCTGCCCTCTCTTCTTTGGAATGAACCGGGAATACGGCCCACTGAATACATTTTTTCCTCGTAATCAACGCTGAGTGGGAAGAAATCCACTCCCTCACGGGGCTTGGCTGAAGCTGTTACGTTACAGAGAACCTCTGTTTCGCCGTAACGAGCCATAATTGAAGCGTTTGCAAGGCCTGCCATCTTACCTGTTTCAAGGGTAAGCTTTCTGCCTGCAAGCTCTGTTTCCCACACTTTAAAATTCTTGAAAAACATAACTTTAAACCTCTTTCTTAAAATTTTTAATTTATTTTAATAGGAGGACAACATAGTAATAAATTCAAAATACAATGCAAGTGATTATATTCTCAATTTACTACTATTTTTTGTTCCTCCTATTGAAACCTACAAAATGTAAACAAGGCAGGCGATAGTAAATATCACCTGCCGTATTTAAATTAGTCCTCTGCTGAGTTACGCTCGATTGTGTTACGGATACCAAGTTTAGCGATAAGCTCACGATACTCGTTAACATCCTTCTTATAGATATAAGCAAGAAGATTTCTTCTGTGACCTACCATCTTAAGAAGACCGCGACGTGAGTGGTGGTCCTTCTTGTGAACCTTAAGGTGCTCTGTAAGCTCGTTAATTCTCTTTGTGAGAACAGCAACCTGTACCTGAGCTGAACCTGTGTCGCCTTCGTGTGTAGCGTATTCTGCAATAATTGCTTGCTTTTCTGCCTGTGTCATTTTCTTTCACCTCATTAATATATTTGCATTGCGAAAAACACAGTAGAGGGTAGGTGAACGCTACAAAATAGCTTACACCCAAAACCGAGTCATTCGCACACAGCAAGTGGATTATATCACAATACTTTTGAAAAGTAAAGAACTTTTTTTATTTATAAAGCTGGAGTATTAGGAAGAATTTCTTTCAAGAACAACAAATTCGCCCTTGTCTACAATATAGTATCCCTCAGTATTGATGTTTTCAAGCTCATTTTTTTCAGCTATGTAAAAATCACCGTCAAGCCGGGTGCTTTTGTCGTAATCTTTCGTTGTGCTCAATCTCTCATTACTTTTAACAATGGGCTTGTGAGCCGTAATATCCTTACACTCATCTCTAAAGTTTACAAATTTGTCATTGCCGTAATGATAACGTGCAAACACGGATACTCTGCCCTGAAAATAGTTTGTAAGGGTTACTATTTTCTCGCCGTGCCTGCTGTCGATATAGTCTAAGCACTCAATATAAGAGTCTGCGTAAGAACAGAATGTGGGCTTTTGCAGACCGGGTATATACAGCCCTCCAAAGGCTACCGAGGTAACCAGGAGCGAGGTTAGAACATATCCGGTAACAACCTTACGAAAATCAAGCTTTTTCATAAGCTTCGCCACCGCTGTAATTCCAATGCCCTCAATAAAAATCAAGTTAAGAGTTAAAACTCCGTACCTGTAAAAAAGGTCAAGGTTTGGATTTTTAACTGTTGAGCAGAAAAATACAATACCAACAAAAAATCCCAATGAAAACAGCTTTTGAAGAAAGGTTAGCTTTGGTGACCTTTTAAAGCACTGCTTCGCAAGGAAAATCACACCGATTATACAAAATACTCCTGCAAAAAGATTGCCGAATTGAAATAAATTTTGACCATAACAGGTATACATATAATCAACGGCACTTAGTGCCAGCAGGGAGCCGACCAAATTCCACAGCATATCCAAAGGTGCAAAGGTCAAATCACTTGCGCGACTGTAATCGTCCATTCCGCCTAAGGTAAAGCCAAACAGGGTAAAATCGTCCAATACTCCCACGGAAACCAAGCCAAATAGTATGAAAGCAGCGGAAAACAGAATTAAGCTTAAAACGCTGATAAAAACATTGGTTAAAGATATTTTCTTCTTAATTATCAGGCACAGATACATTACCGCCAAAGTGATTGGAATTATAAGCACACTGGCAATATATGAGTAAAATCCCAGCGCAAAAAACAACATTGAAAGCACATAATGCTTGGCGGAGCCTTTTTCAATAGCGTCGGGTAAAAAGCAAAATGCAAAAAGCAAATTGTAGGTAAGATAATTGCAATCCAGCACATAGCCGGAGGTAAATATTACCCATGGAGATACCGACCATAGCCCAATTAAAACCGTTGCATATTTACTGTTTCCAAAAACACGCTTGGCAAAATAATTAAATGCAAATATTCCAACCAGACTTGTAAGCAGCATAGGCAATCTTACGGCAAACAAGCTCTCGCCGAATATTTTAACTGAAATTGCCGAAAGATATGTTGCCACAGGTGATTGGCCGCCCCTAATCCAGGTGCAAAAATACACCGGAAGCTTATTGCCTAAAATATCCGTGCCGTGTTCGGCAAGGGCATAGGCGTTTAGGGAGGTCATTGTCTCATCAATTTGCAAGCCCCCAACTATTAAATTAACAACGAATACGGCAATGTGAGACACCACTGCCATAATCAAAAAAGCCTTTTCTGTCAGGCTGTTATTATCAGCCCGTAATTTAACGGCGTTTTTCATAAAGCTTCTCTTTTTCTTCTAAAATTCCACCGTAATTTTACACCACTATCGCAATATAGTCAACACAAGCAACAAAAATGCAGACCTTTTGTTAAGGTCTGCACAAAAAAGCAATTCTTATTTTCTGCCTCAATATCTCGAAAAGTTTTATTACATACTCATTAGTCTTATGTTTCTTTTAATTTCATTAAAGCTCACACTGATTAAGACGCATACTATTATTTGAGGAATTGCAAATATAAAAAATAAAATCGCATCAATGATTGTTATTACTGTTATTGAGGAATAACTAAGTTTGTTTAAGCTTTCGGTTAAAAGCGCAACATTTCGAGTCCTGCAATAAGTCTCTTGAATTCGTGAAAATTTTTTAAAATTGACTAACATAACGGCAAAAGTCACTATGTTTAGTATCAATGAAAAAGCATACATTAATCCATAACTGATAATAAATTCCTTAAGCTCATGATCGCTTAAAAAATGCATATTGTCCATATCACCGTTACAAGGACCTTGAACGAAAATAACAATAACGCCTATTAGTAATGCTATGCTTACAATTATCGGGCAAAATATTCCCAGCAATGTTACAACTCTGATTTTACTCAATTGTTTATCAATAGTGGCTGTGGCCATTAATTGGTTGTTGGGAAGATAGGCGTATCCATAACTATTTTGTGTATTTGTAACGCAGGCACCGCATTTAGGGCAGTAGCTGATTCCGTCGTTCAATAAATTTCCGCATTCAGTACAATACATAATATTTCGTCTCCTTTCATAGTACTTATAGGTTCTACAATCGAATTATAACGCAAATATATGATAATGTCAATAGTACTAATAAGTATTAAGGATGATGGGTTTTGTATTTTCAAAGGTTAAGGGATTTAAGAGAAGATAGAGATATGAAGCAAGCTGACATTGCTGAGTTTTTGGGAATACAGCAAACTGTTTATTCAAGATACGAAAGAGGCTTTCAAAACATTCCTCTGGAATATTTACTTGCACTGGCTGACTATTATGGAGTTTCAACAGATTATATTTTAGGCAGGACAAACAACCCTAAGACTAACAAATGAATTATTATTTATCTCTTGACATTATTTATTTTTGTGGTATAATCATTAAGCCGCATATTATGGGCAACGAAGTTATGCACCCTGATGCATGCGCCTATCGTAGCGAGACTTATGAAGGAGAAAGACTATGTACGCAGTTATCGTAACAGGCGGAAAGCAGTATAAGGTTTCTGAGGGCGATGTTCTTTACATTGAGAAGCTTGATGTTGAGGCTGATGAGAAAATCACTTTTGATAATGTTCTCGCAGTAAGCACTGACAAGGGCTTTAAGGCAGGTAAGGACGCTGAAAAGGCAACCGTTTCCGCTAAGGCTATAAAGAACGGCAAGGGTAAGAAAATTACAGTTTTCACCTACAAGCCAAAGAAGAATGAAAAGCGTAAGATGGGCCACCGTCAACCATACACAAAGGTTGAGATTACCAAAATTAACGCATAATTCAAAATGATTAAGATTAATTTCACTCAGTGTGACGGTTTATTAACAGGATTTGAATGTAAAGGTCATTCAATGAGTGCTCCTGCCGGTCAGGACATTATTTGTGCATTTGTGTCAAGCGCATGCTTTATGACAGCTAACACCGTAACCGAGGTTATGGGAATTGATGCTGACACAGCGGCAACCGACGGATATATGAGGCTTGAAATAAACCAATCACCTGAATACGCACAGGATATTCTTAAAGGCTTAATGTTACATTTAACAGAGCTTGAAAAGGATTATCCCAATAACATTAAAGTGAGGTGTAACAATGCTTAAGTTAGATTTACAGCTTTTCGCTCATAAGAAAGGTATGGGTTCTACAAAGAACGGCCGTGATTCAGAGTCAAAGCGTCTCGGCGCTAAGAGAGCTGACGGTCAATTTGTTCTTGCAGGCAACATCCTTTATCGTCAAAGAGGAACTCACATCCACCCGGGTAACAACGTAGGTATCGGTTCTGATGATACACTTTATGCTCTTATCGACGGTACAGTTAGATTTGAGAAAATGGGCAAGGATAGAAAAAAGGTTTCTGTTTACCCTGTTGAGCAATAATACAGCATAACTAAAAGGCTCGGTTTACTACCGAGCCTTATTTTTTATCTGCTTATTCTTTATAGATTTGTTGAGTACACGCCGGTTAACAGCTGAACCAAAAGTGACACCGCAGTAATGGAAACCCAACAGCAAAAGCCTAAGAGAATGGGTTTTCCGCCTTTTTTAACAAGGTTAACAATATTTGTGTTAAGACCTATTGCACACATAGCCATTGCAATGAAAAACTTTGCCAGCCATTTTGCGGCACCTACAAAGGTTGTATTGTAAAAATCGGCAAAGGCACCTGCCGGCATTAATCCAACAACGGTTGTAATAACCGAAGCAATTAAAAAGTATATTATGAAAAACGGGAAAATACTTTTGAGAGATACTTTGGCTCCCTCGCCTCCTGCCTTTTTTGCGCGTTTTGTTCTTATAAACGCCAAAACAAGAGTTATAGGGATAATAGCTAAGGTACGTGTAAGCTTAACGGTAACGGCTGAAGCAAGGATAGAGCCGCCCGTGCCATACAGTCCGTCGGCAGTTGACGCCGCGGCGGTAACAGATGATGTATCATTTACCGCGGTACCTGCAAACATTGCAAAGCCCTCACTGCCAAGCTTTAACACACTGTAACCGAGAGTTGGAAAAATAAGTGCCGCCAAAACATTAAATAAAAATATAACCGAAATTGACTGTGCAACCTCTTCGTCATCGGCATCTATAACGGGAGCGGTTGCCGCAATGGCCGAGCCGCCGCAAATTGACGAGCCAACGCCTACAAGACAGGCAACACGCTTGTCAATTTTCATTATCTTCATTAAAAGCATAGCAACCAGCAAGGAGGTTAAAATCGTGCTGATAATAACCGGAAGGCTTTTAACGCCAACGCTGGCAATGGTGCCGAGATTAAGGCTGAAGCCTAAAATAATAACGGCATATTGCAAAATCTTTTTTGATGTAAAGGTAATTCCGCCCTTCATATTATCTGCCACTGCAAGCTTAGGAAAAATCAAAGTGATAATCATACCAAATAAAATTGCGAAAACCGGAGCGCCGATTATTTCCAAGCTAAATCCGCCGATGCTTTGAGCCGCCAAAAAGGTTGACACCCCTGCAATCACGGCACAAAATAATACTCCCAAGGCATTTTTCTTAATAAAGCTCATTTATAATCTCCTAACATTTATACAATCACATAACACTTATAGTATGCCACTTTTCAAATAAAAAAAGCTACGGTAACGTAGCCTTTTTAATTTAAGAAACAATTATTAGTCTGATGTGTATGGGAGAAGTGCAAGATGACGCGCTCTCTTGATTGCTGTTGTAAGCTCTCTTTGGTGCTTTGCACATGTACCTGTTACACGACGTGGAAGAATCTTTGATCTCTCAGATATAAACTTTCTGAGCTTTGCAACATCCTTGTAGTCGATTTCATCAGCCTTTTCAACGCAGAATTGACAAACCTTTCTGCGGCTCTTTCTTTGACCTTTAACGTAAGCCATGGTTTTTCCTCCTTTGTGAGTATAGTAAATTCTTAGAATGGGAGATCGTCGTCATCATCAACGATTTCTTCAAAATCGCTGTTATCAGCGCTTGCATAGCTTGGTGCAGGCTGAGCGAATGCTTGGCTTTGACCGCCATTGCCCTCGTTCTTGCCGCCACAGAATGAAACCTGATTTGCAACAACCTCTACTTGTTTTCTGTTTTGACCGTTCTTATCGGTGAAATTGCTTGTTTGGATTGAACCCTCAATAGCAATCATTGAGCCCTTGTGAAAATAGCGAGAGATAAACTCTGCTCTTTGACGCCAAGCAACACAATCAATAAAATCGGCTGTTCTCTCCTGTCCCTGTGCTTGATAATTTCTGTCGCAAGCAATTTGGAAACGGATAACCGATACACCTGACGGTGTTGTTTTAAGCTCAGGCTCAAAGGTAAGTCTGCCCATTAATACAACATTATTAATCATAGCTACCCCCTTACTCACCCTTTGCAATGATGAGTGAACGGAGAACGCCGTCTGTAATGTTGATTACACGGTCAAGCTCTGCAGGGAAATCCTCTTCGCAAGAGAAATTGATAAGAACATAGTAGCCCTCTGTCTCGTAGTTGATTGGGTAAGCAAGCTTTCTCTTGCCCCATTCCTCAACTTCGCCGAGAGTGCCATTCTTAGAAATGAGATCAGTGAACTTTGTCTTTAAAGCCTCTACTGCCTCGTCACCCTTTGAAAGTGAATAAACCATAACGATTTCATAGTTTCTTAATGCCATTCTTCAGCACCTCCTTCTGGACAATTGGCGCGATATCTCCTCGCGCAAGGATATTACTTGATATACTTCAAGCCTTGATATTATATCAACCATTTTTCAGTTTGTCAAGAAAAAAATCAGCACTCGCTTTGAGTGCTGATTAAAGTTAATGTCCGTTATGTCTTTTTCTTCGCTTTGTATTGCCCTGCTTAACGACCTCAATCCACATTGACGGGTTAACCATAATAAGCAGTGGGAAAAGCTCCAATCTGCCTGCAAGCATATCAAACATTAATACATATTTTGAAAGTCCGCTGAAAAAGCCGAAATTTTGAGTTGGACCAACCAGCTCAAGTCCCGGACCGATATTATTTATTGTTGCCGCAACTGCAGTAAAGCTTGTTGCCAAATCCTTATCCTCAAAGGAAATTAAAAACATTGAACCCACAAAAACAACAATAAATGTAATTAAGTACACATTTGTGCTTCTAATTACCTCGTGCTCAACAGGCTTGCCGTCAAGCTTGATTTTGTTAACACTTTTAGGGTGAATATACGATTTAAACTCCTTAATAACCGTTTTGAATGCAACGATAAATCTGGAAACCTTGATGCCGCCGCCTGTACTGCCGGCGCAGGCTCCCACAAACATAAGAAGCACCAACACCATTTTTGCATTAATCGGCCACTTATCAAAATCTGCGGTGGAAAAGCCGGTTGTGGTAATAATAGACGCAACCTGAAAGGCCGCCTTTGAAAGTGCCTGTTCAACCGAGTTATACAGATGATATATGTTTACAAATACTATACCCACAGACACTGCTATGGTAACCAGGAACCACCTTACCTCCTCCATAGAAAAGGCTTTTCTGAATTGCCTGAACAGTAATAAATAATATGCGTTAAAGTTAACGCCGAACATTATCATAAATATTGTAACAACCCATTGGATATAGTCGGAATATCCGCCGATACTGCTGTTTTTTATGCCGAATCCGCCGGTGCCTGCAGTACCGAAGGATGTTGTAACAGCGTCAAAAAACGGCATTTTTCCTGCTACAAGAAATGCTATTTCCAAGGCAGTCATACCAATATAGATGTAATATAAAATTCTTGCGGTTTTTCTCATTTGGGGAACAATTTTTCCAACCGACGGTCCGGGGCTTTCCGCTTTTAGTATATTAATATTTGAACCGCCGCTTAAAGGAACAACTGCCAAAATAAACACCAAAACTCCCATACCGCCTATCCAGTGGGTAAAGCTTCGCCAAAACAGCGAGCAACGGGACAGAGCCTCAACATCACTTAAGATGCTGGCTCCGGTGGTTGTAAAACCGGAAATTGTTTCAAAAAGTGCGTCTGTAAAGCTGGGAATTTCACCGGTAACAATAAACGGCAGGCAGCCGCAAAGGCTGAGAACAATCCAGCTTAAAGCTGTTGCAACACAACCCTCTTTCAAATAGAACACATTGTTTTTAGGCTTTTTTAATGCAAGGGCTACCCCTATAAAACCAATAGCAACCGAAACCTGAAGATAGGCAAAGCCTTGGTTTTCACCGTAATAAAGCGCAACAGCACAAGGCAGCAGCATAAGCCCTGCCTCAAGCACTAAAACATATCCTAATATTCTGCGTATAATCGAACCGTTCATAAGTCAACCTAACTAACCTGGTAATTAATTTAAAATGTCGCTGATATCTGCAAAGCCGGTGTGAGTGGTTACTATCATAACGCTATCACCGGGCATAATACAATCCTGACCGGTTGGAATGATAATTTTACCCCTACGGTAAATGCACGAAACAAGCAAATCCTTTTTCAAATTCAGCTTCATAAGCGGAACATTTGTTACCTTTGATTCCTCATCAACTCTAAACTCAATAGCCTCCACTCTTTGATCAAACATGTGATAAAGAGATTCAATATTACTGCCTCGGGACGCACTTTTTGCACGTACAAAGGCAATAATTTCCTCGGAGGTAATATATCTTGGATAAATTACACTGCCTAAATCAAGGCCGTCAATAACATCGTTAAAGGTAATACGGTTGATTTTTGTAATAACCTTGGTGTTTGGAGAAACCTGATTGGCATAAAGAGTAAGCAAAATATTTTCTTCATCGGAGCCTGTTAAAGGCACAAAGGCTTCGGTGCTTGACAGTCCCTCCTCACGCAAAAGCTCCTCGTTGGAGCCGTTGCCGTTAATAATGACTGCTTTGGGCAAAAGGTTTACCAATTTTTCACATCGCAGGCGGTTTTTTTCGATTATTTTAACCTCGATTCCGTTGTGAAGCAATTGCTTTGCAAGGTAGTATGCGGAATCGCCGCCGCCCACAATCATTACATTTTTAACCTGATCTGTTTTATAGCCGATTGTCTTAAAAAAGTCACGTGCCTTTTTTCTGGGCGTTACAAAGGAAACTATATCTCCCGCTTTAAATTCAAAATCGCCTGACGGTATTGTTATTTGCTTTTTTCTCTCTACGGCACAGATAAGTGCATTATCAATCTTTGCACCGAGATTTGCCACAGTCATGCCGTCCAGCATATTACCCTGGGGTATTCTAAACTTAATAAGCTCCGCTCTGGTGTGGGCAAAGGAGTTAACCTCCAACGCATTTGGCAGGGATAAAATACGTGCCATTTCTCTTGATGCCACAAGCTCGGGGTTAATAATCATTTCAAGGCCAAGCTTGTCACGAAGATGCTCAATTTCAAGGCCGTAATCGGGGTTGCGAACCCTTGCAATTGTTGCGCAGTCGGCAACCTTGCTTGCAACGGCACAGCAAAGAAGATTAAGCTCGTCGGACTCGGTAACCGCAACCATAAGGTTAGCCTCTGTAATTCCGGCTTCCTTTTGAACGGTAAAGCTGGCTCCGTTGCCCACAACACCCATAACATCATATAAGTTTGTAAGCTCTGTTAGGGCATCGGCTTTTTTATCAATAATGGTGATATCGTGGCCTTCGGCACTTAATCTTTCAACAAGAGTTGTACCGACTCTGCCGCAACCGACAATGATAATATTCAGTCCCTTTGCTTTTTTCTTACCAAACATAGATTCTTCCTCAATGCATAATAATTAGTAAACACCATTTTAAATATATCACTTTATATATTAAATTACAAGACGGAAAATAGTTACAGATTCTTGGATTTAAAAGAAAAAAGACGAACTGAAGGGTTCGTCCTTTATAAATCGTTAGGCCTTTGTTGTTACATATTTGTAATCGCTCCATTCGGAGTAGTATTTTGCTGAATTGACTGTTTTATAGGTTCTGATTCTAACATAATACTTTTTCTTTGCTTTAAGGTTTTTGATTGTTGTTGAGGTTGTTGTGTTCTTTGAGTTTGAAACCGTCACAACATTACTTGTGAAGCTTGAATTTGTTGCATATTGGATTTGATATCCGGTAGTTTGAGTTGCCTGCTTGTTCCATTTAACAGTGAATCGCTTTGAACCCGGTGTAACAGAAACCAGCTTTGTGCCCTGTGGTCTGATTTTGAAATAAACCGTCTTTGTTCCGCTGTAATTGTTTTTAAAGGTAACCTTTACCGCGTATTTACCAACTGCAGTTCTGCCGGTTTGGTATTGAACAGTGTAATTTGATGAGCTGATTTGGTTGCCCGTTCTGTCATAAACCTTTACGCTTGGCTTCTTTGCCTTTCCGTTATATGTATAAAGCGTTGAAGAAAGCTTGACCGAGTCAATTTTGTAAATGGTACTTCTTGCTGCAATACTTCCGCAACTGCATTTATATACGATTTCACCGTCGGCAGTAAGTGTAGCCTTGTTAATAACATTTGAGTAGCTGTGTGTATGAGCCGGTGCTGCAGTACTAAATGTTTTTACACTGCCATAATAATACTTGCCATTTGAAATAACATACGGTTGCCATGAATAGCTTGTGCCTGATTGAAGTGTGTAGTTTACTTCCTTACCGCTTCCGATAACATATTCTGTTGTCGGATTTGCGTATGTTGTAGAATAGCTTTCTCTGTAGTCCTTTTCCCAGCTTGACGAAGAGCTTTTCTTGATTAAAACACCAAAATTAGAAATACTTGCATTCGAAGTGTTGTTGGTGGTGAAAGCAACCTTTGCGGAATTTGTAGTTATGTCATAGGCTTTTTGGTTTGAGAATGTTATATTTACAGAATTTGATGAAAAATTAGGTCTTATTACACATGCTAAGCTGGAAATATTGAACCAATTTTCAGTGCAATACATTTGGGAATTAAAGTTTTGATTAACAGCATTAAATCCAACTGAGTCGGCAGATGTTATTATTCCTACATGTCCGTATGAGTCTGTAGTACAGGTGTTACAGCTGTGATTAGTTTTCCAAACGGCAATATCACCGGGTTTGAAACCACTGTATACCCTTGTCCAACCACTTGGAAGAGCATTACTTATATAAGCTGATGCATTTCCGCCTTGAACAGGTACTCCAAGATAATTGTAGTAATAATATATCAAATCAACGCATTGGGCACCGTATTGTCCGTCATAATCCAGAGCTTTGCCTTTTTGAGAAGTAGCCCAAGAAACAGCTTGTGATTGTGATATTGATGTTGCATGTGCGGTAATATTAATTCCGATTACAGAAGTAATTATAATTACTACCGATAACATTATTGAAATGAACCTTTTTGTTGTTTTCATTATTATTCCTCTCCTTGTGCTTTTTCAGCATCTTCAAATTCTATATTCTCATTTGAAGACTGGTATTCATCATTTTCGGTTTCATTATCCTCTGCTTCAACCTGTACAAATTCATCATTTTCAATGTCTTCGTAAACAAATTCATCGTCATTGTTTTCACTTTCAACCGGCTTTGCAGAGTTATTTGCTTTGTTGGTTGAGTTTGGCTTTTTGGTTGTTGATTTTGAAGTTGTAGCGTTTTTTCTTGTTGTTGTAATGCTTTTCTTTGAAGTGGTGCTTTTGCTTTCCTTATCGTTATTGTTTTCTCCTGTTGTTGTTTCCCCGGCCTCAACAGTTGGTACAGAAGTCGAGGACTCTGCCTGCTCCGATTTGGCGCATGCGCAAAGCATCGAAATCAAAAGAAACACGCATAAAACAAAACTAATTACTTTTTTTATTGTTATTCCCCCTTTTCTTTATAACCATACGGTTATATTTGATTCAATTATATACCTACGATGTTAAAATGTCAATAACCAAACAGTTATAGGGAATGATATAATATGCCATATTATAAACGAATTAGAGATTTGCGAGAGGACAACGATTTAACGCAAAAGGAAATTGCCGGATATTTAAATATGAAGCAACCGCAGTATCACCGCTATGAATCAGGCGACAGAGATGTTCCAAGCGAGGTTTTGATTGCGTTATCAAAAAAATACAACGTTAGTGTTGATTACATTTTAGGCTTAACCGATAATCAACGCTTAAAGTAAAGAGCCGGTTAGATTTATGCTTCTAATTAGCTCTTTTTTAATATTTATATAACCTATAAAGTCCCCTTACAGTAAGTGGAATTCAGGTTAAATAAGCCTTTTTTCATATATAAATAGAAACCCCCATT